>JAHBWG010000145.1 GCA_019637095.1 Sandaracinaceae bacterium
CCGCGCCCGCCGCTGGTCTCCGACGCGCGCGCCGCGCTGTCCGCGCACGGGCTCGCGCCCGATCCGCGCGCGCCGCGGGAGGTCACGCTCGCGCTCACCGACGCAGCGCAGCGCGCCGCCTCGCGCGCGCTCCATCGCCTGCGCGTGCTGCGCGTGCCCGGCTTCACACGGCTCTCGGGCCCGGCGCGCGCGACCGATCCCGTGCTCGAGGAGACCTGGGAGATCGCGGCCGCGCTCGACGCGGAGGCGGCGCTCGTCGAGGCGAGCGCGCTCGGGCCGACGCTCGCGGCGGCCGCGGCGGGCGCGCTCGAGGAGCGCCTCTCGGCCGCCGACCTCGAGGCGCTCGCCGCGGTCCTCGCCGAGGCGCTCTTCGTCGGCGTCGACGCGCTCACCGAGCGCGCGATCGCGAGGGCCGCCGCGCTCGCCGCGCGCGAGCCGCGGCTCGATCGCCTCGGCCGCGCCCTCGGGCCGCTGATCGCGATCTGGCGGCACGACCACACGCTCGGCGGCGCCTCGGCGCCCGCGCTCGCGCGCGTGATCGAGGCGAGCGTCGCCCGCGCGCTCTGGCTGCTCGAGGGGCGCGCCGGCAGGGCGACCTCGGCCGACGAGCTCCACGCGGTGCTCGCCATCCGCGACGCCGCGCGGCTCGACGGGCTCGACGTCGACGCCGAGATCGTGCGCGAGGTGATGACGCGCCGCGCCGCCGATCCGCACGCGCCGCCCGCGCTGCGCGGCGCCGCCCTCGGCTACCTCTGGGCCGAGGGCGCGCTCGAGCCCGCCGTCGCCGAGCGGCGCGCGCTCGACGCGCTCGCCCGCACGAGCCGCGCGGAGGCGCTCGGCGCGCTGCTCGGCGGCCTCTTCGCCCTCGCGCGAGAGGCGACCGCCGAGTCCCCGGGCCTGCTCCGCGCGATCGACGCGCACCTCGCGGAGCGCCCGTGGGACGACTTCCTCGCGGCCCTCCCCGCCCTGCGCGCCGCGTTCGGCTGGTTCCCGCCGCGCGAGCGCGACGCCATCGCGCGGCGCGTGCTCGCGTTGCACGGCGCCGCCGACGACGAGCCGGAGCGCCTGCGCCGCCTCGCGCTCGCGCCGAGCAGCCTCAGCCGCGCCGACGCGCTCGAGCGACACCTCGACGCGCTCGAGGCGCGCTACGGGCTCACGCCGTGACCGAAGACCGACACCGCGCGTCCGGCGAGCCGGCGCGCCTGCGCCGCGCGGGTCCGCGAGGATCGACGATCCGCGGAGCGCGCGGTGACCGGCGAGCTGCGAGCGCGCGAGCGCCGACGCACCGCGAGCGCGCGAGGATCGACGATCGGCGAGGCGCGCGATGATCGACGACCCGCGCGGTCCGCTCGGGCGCTGGCGCCTGGTGCTCGGCGAGGCGGCCGAAGGCGCGCTCGGCGCGCACGACGGGCTCGCGCGCTACGACGACGCGCTCGCGTTCCTCTACGAGCGCGAGGGCGACGTGGAGGGCCGCGGGATCCGCGCCGGCGCGCGGGCGGGACGCGGCGGCCCGCGCGCGCTCGCGGTGCCGGCCTGGCTCGACGAGGTGCACGCGCTCTTCCCGAAGGAGGCGATCGAGCGCATCGAGCAGGACGCGGTCGAGCGGCTCGGCGCCGAGGCGCTCGTCGCGCGGCCCGAGGTCCTCGAGCGCGTCACGCCGAGCCCCGCGCTCGCCGCGCTCGTCCTGTCGACCAAGCACCTCCTCGACGCCGACCGGCTCGCCCTCGCGCGCCGCCTCGTCGCCCGCGTGGTGCGCGAGCTGACGGAGCGCCTGCGCGCCGACGTGCGCCGCTCGTTCGGCGGCGCGCGCGACCGTCGGCGGCGCTCGCCCCTCCGCTCGGCGCGCAACCTCGATCTCGCGCGCACGGTGCGGGCGAACCTGCGCCACTGGGACCCCGCGCGCCAGAAGCTCCTCGTCACGCGGGCGCACTTCTTCGCGCACACGCGCCGGCACTCCGAGCGATGGCAAGTCGTCTTGCTCGTCGATCAGTCGCGCTCGATGCTCGACTCCGCGCTCCACGCCGCGGTCACCGCCGCGTGCTTGCACGGCGTGCCGGGGCTCGACCCGCATCTCGTCCTGTTCGACCGCGACGTCGCCGACGTTACCCGCGACGTCACCGATCCGGTCGAGCTCTTGATGCGCGTGCAGCTCGGGGGCGGGACCGACATCGCGCGCGCGCTCCGCTACGCCGGCCAGATCCTGCGGCACCCGCGCCGTGCGATCGTCGTCGTGGTCACCGACTTCTTCGAGGGGGGCGATCCCGCCGCGCTCTACCGCGCGATCGAGCGGCTCGTGGAGTCGGGCGCCACCGTGCTGGGCCTCGGCGCGCTCGACGCGCGCGCGGAGCCCGTCTTCGACCGCGAGATCGCCCGCGAGTGCGCGCGGCGCGGCGCGACCGTCGGCGCGATGACCCCCGGCGAGCTCGCCGCGTTCGTCGCCGAGGCGATCGCCCGATGAGCCGGGCCGATCTCCGCGCGCTCGACGAGGCGCGGCTCGCGGAGCTCGCGACGCGGGGGGACGTGCGCCGCGCCGCGCGCGAGCTCGCGGCGGGTCGGACGCCAGCGCTCGAGGAGCTCGGCGACGGAACCGTCGTCGCGCTCACCGACGGCGTGACGACGCGGCTCGCGCCGGGGCGCGCGCTCGCGGCGACCGAGTGCTCGTGCGGCGCGGCGCGCGTCTGCCACCACCGCGTGCTCGCGGTGCTCGCGTACCGCGCGCGTGAGGGCAGGATCGAGGTCGCACCGTGGAGCCCCGCGGCGTTCGACGACGCGGCGCTCGAGGCGCGCCTCGGCGCGGCGGCCTGGCGGCGCGCGCGCGAGCGCCGGAGCGCCGGCTACCTCGCGCACGTCACCCGCGGCGCGCTCCCGAGCGTCGAGCTCACCGCGTCCACGGTGCGCTTCCTCGTCCCGGCCGCGCTCGAGCACGCCCGCTGCGACTGCGCGGCGCGGGGCGACTGCGAGCACGTCGCGCTCGCCGTGTGGGCGTTCACTGCCGCCGACGCGGTCGCGCCCGACGCGCCGCGCGCGAGCGTCGAGGTCGGTCCGCGCGCGGCGCTGGACCTCGGCCCGCTCGAGCCCGCCCTCGCGCTCGCGCGGGAGCTCCTCTCGGAGGGGATCCGCGCCGCGGACGCCGCGCTCGCCTCGCGCGTCGCGCGGGCGCGCGCGCCGCTCGAGGCCGCCGGCTGGTGCTGGCCCCTCGCGGTCTGCGCCGAGCTCGAGGCGAACCTGAGCGCCTACGCGGCCCGCGACGCCGCGTTCGACGCGTCGCGCGCCGCCGCGCTGCTGACGGAGCTCCTCGCGCGCGCGCGCGCCGCGGCGCGCCCCGGTGCCCTGCCCGCCCGCGCCGTGCTCGGCGCCGGCGAGCCGGACGAGGTCGCGCTCGAGCCCGTGCGGCTCGTGGCGCTCGGCGCGCGCCTCGCGCAGGCGCCCGACGATGCCCGCGTCCGCGCCGACGTCTTCCTCGCCGACCCCGACACCGGCGCGGTGCTCGTCCTGTCGCACGCGCTCGCCGCCTCGGGCGCGGCGCCGGCGGCGCACCACGTCTGCGCGGGCCTCGCCCTGGGCGCGCTCGCGAGCGGACAGCTCGTCGCGCGCGGCGCGCGCCGGCGCGCCGACCACGCGCTCCACCTCGCCGCGGCGCGCCGCGGCCTGGCGCACAGCAGCGTGACCCCGCAGCGCGGCGACTGGGACCGCCTCGCCACGCCGCGCTTCGTTCCGCGCGTCGCCGCCCTCGCGCGCGCGCTGCGCGACGCCCCGCCGGCGCTGCTCGCGCCGCGGCGGCGTGGCGCGCGCGTCCACGCGCTCGCGGTCAGCGCTGCGAGCGAGCTCGCCTACGACCCTGGCGCAGAGGTGCTCCACGCGAGGCTCCACGACCCCGAGGGCGGCACCGCGCGCCTGCGCGCCCCGCGCTCTGCCGCCGCGCCTCACGCGCTCGACGCCCTCGCGCGCGCCCTCGCGGGCCCCGTCCGCTTCGTCAGCGGCGAGATCCACCGCGAGGGCGAGGCGCTCGTCATCACGCCGCTCGCCGTCGTGACCGACCGCGTCATCGTCCCCGACCTCGAGCCGCCCGGCCCTCTGCTCACGCTCCGGCGCGCCTCGGAGCCGCCCCCGCTCGACCCGCTCCACGCGCGCCTCGACGAGGCCCGCGCCCTCTTGGATCGGCTCGCCCACGCCGGCCTCGCGCACGCGAGCCGCGCGCTCGCCGGCGAGCTCGCCGGCGCCGCCGCTCGACTCTCGCAAGCCTCCTTGACGACCTGTGCCGCGCGCACGCAGGCCCTCGCGGACGCCCTCACCGCGCGAGACGACCCCCGCGCCCTCGCCGCCGCGTGGCTCGACGCCTCGCTCCGCGTCCGGCTCGCGCTGGAGGCCGGCTGAGCTGGCTCGAGGGGACGATCCTCGTCATTCGTCATTCTCACGCCGGCAGCGCGGATGACGAGATCAGAGGATCGTCCCCGCGTCGTCTTCGCGACTCGGCGCGAATGACGAAATCAGAGGATCGTCCCCGCGTCGTCTTCGCGGCTCGGACAGACATCGAGCTGGCGGGAGGGGCTCTCCAACCCTCTTGGGGGAGTGGACAGGAGCGCGAGGGCGCGTACACCACCCCTCATGGGTTGCGCCATCGGCTGCCTCGCGCTCGCGTTCCCGCGCGTCGCGCTCGTGCTCGTGTGGCTGCTCGGTCCGGTCGGCTACCTGAGCGAGCCGTACCCTCACGTCGCGTTCCCGATCGCGGGCTTTCTGCTCCTGCCGACGACGACGCTCGCGTTCGCGTACGCGAGCAACTCGATCGGCGCGCGCGGAGACGTCACGGCGTTCGGTTGGTTGCTGACCGTGGTCGCGCTGCTCATCGACCTCGGGCTGCTCGGCAACGGCGGCCGCGCCGCGCGCGCGCGCCGTCGCGAGGAGCCGAGCGAGCCAGCGCCCTGAACCATCACCCGAGAGCGCCGAGATCGTGGAGGACCTCGCTCCACACGATCGCGTCGACCTCCGCGAGCGGGACGCGCGGGGCGCGCTCGAACCCGACGCCGCCCGGACGGCGCGCGAGAAAGAAGGCGTCGCCGAGCGCCTGGGGCGCGCCGTCGCGGCCGAGGCCCGGCGCGAGCGTGACGACCGCGTGGACGCCCGCGCGCGCGAAGGCCTTGTGGAAGTGGCGGACGCGGACGCGCGCGTCCGGCTCGCCGCGCACCCAGCCCCGCGCGCCGAGGGCCGCCGCGAGCGCCCGCGCTTCGTGTAACGCGCCCGGCGCGACGATCGTGTCGCCCGCTCGCTCGCGGTCCCGACACACCGGCCGCGCGAGCTGCGCGAAGGGCTGCACGACCTCGTCGTCGGCCAGCCGCTCGCCCCACGCGGCGAGGCGCGCGGGGCCGAGCTCGATCGGGTGCGCGATCGCCACCCGCGCCTCTGCCGCGAGGAGCACTTCGTCGCGCGCGACGTCCACGAGCGCGCCGCCGGGCTCGACGAGGAAGCTCACCCCGAGCGCGCCGTCGGGCTCGCGCGCCGCCCACACGATCCCGCCCACGAGCGCGGCGAGGTAGGTGCGCGCGGCGAGCTCGCGCACCTGCGCGAGCGCGAGGTCTCGCCCGCTCGAGAGCGCGCGCTCGAAGCGCGCGCGCTGCGCCTCGACGATCCGCGGCACCGCGTCGCGCGGAGGCGCCTGCGGCAAGAGGCGCTCCTCGAGCGCGTCGTCACTCACCGCGTCGAGCGCCGCGAGCGCCCATCCGTCACGCGCCAGCGCACCGTGCGCGAGCCACGCCGTGGCGAGCGCGAAGGCGTGCGCCTCGAGCGCGCCGGGATCGACCCACGCCTCGAAGCGCGCGCGCGCCTCGCCGCCGCCGACCATCGCGCCGCAGAGCCGCGCGCGCGCGGCCTCGGAGAGCGGGACGCCGCCGCGGGTCGAGGGCGGCGGCACGCGCGCGAGCCACTCCGGGAGCGCGCGGGCGGGCGGCGCGACCGCGGCGAGCCACGGCGGCTCCCCCGCGCTCATCGGCCCGCGGCCGCGCGGCGCCGCGGATGCTCGACGCGCCCGCACCCGCCGTGCTCGTAGAGGACGCAGTGGTAGAACGACTCGCTCGGCGGGCACGCCTCCCCGCACTCCTCGGGCTCCTCCGGGAGGATCGGGTCGTCGCAGTCCGCGGTCGGGGAGTCCGCGCGGCAGACGCGGGCGCACCGCTCGACGCCCCCGACCGACGCGCACTCGCGCCGCGGCGTGTAGAGGGGCCCGTCCGGCTCACCGACGAGCACGAGCCACACGCGATCCGGATCGCGCTCGGGCACGCGCACGCTCTGGAACGCCGCGCAGCCGTCCCAGCAGCCGCACACGCTGCGCGGCGCGCAGCGCACGCCCCCGACCGCCGCGCGCCCTCCGTCGGCGACGATCACCTCGACCACCGACCGCGTCGCGACCTCCCACGTGCCCGTGTCGACGCGGTGCTCGACGAGCTGCGGCGACATCTCGCCTCGCCACGCGAAGAAGACGAGCACGTCGCCCTCCATCACCGCCGGTCGAACGCGCGCCCACTCCGCGTCCGTGCCGAGCGCGTGCCGGTCCTCGAGCGTGAGCGGGTGGGCGCCCCGTTGCCCGAGCAGGACGTCGAACACGCGCCGGGCGAGCACGTCGGGCGCCGCCGGCCCGACTCGCCGCATGAGCGCCGCGCCCCGCACGACCTCGCGGCTCGCCGGGTCGTAGCCGACGATGGTCGAGCGAGAGAGGTCGGCCGCCGCGAAGCTGAGCCGGAAGAGGGTGAGCCCCGGGACCGACCACCCCTCGAACCGCTCGACGTCCTCGTGGCGCGCGATCGAGCGGACCGCGTCGGGCACACCGCTCGACGCGTCGCCGGCGCCGCAGGCGGCGAGCGCGATCCCGAGCACGACGGCGACCGGCGCGCGCACGCGTCACCCGCCGAAGTAGCGGATCTCGACCTCGCCCGCGTTCGGCGCGACGCACTCGTCGAACGTGAGCGTCGCCTCGAGGCACGGGCAGGTCGCGTCGGCGCCGCGGCAGCTCATCGGGTTGTCCGCGCAGTCGAACGTGTCCGGCTCCCCGCCGATGTCGCTGTACTGCCTCACGCAATGTTGCTCCCCCGTGACGCAGCGCCGCGCATCCCCGCAGTCGAAGCACGGCGCAGGGAACACCTCGAGGCGCGTCCAGGTCCCGCCGCTGCACGTGATGATGTTGCAGAACGAGCACGGGTCGGTGCACGGCCCGCCGCAGTACGCGCCCTCGGCGGTGCAGGGCTCGTCGAGCGTCGCGCCCGCGCAGACGTCGCCCGCGTCGCCCGCCGCCGCATCGCTCGCCGCCGCGTCGAGCCCCCCCGCGTCAGCGCCTCCGGCGTCGTCGCCTCCGGCGTCGCTCGCCGCCGCGTCGATCCCCGCGTCCGCCCCGCCCCCGCCATCACACCCGAGCGCCGCGAGGCCGAGCCAGAGCACCCATCCACGAGTCCGCATCGCGCCAGCGTAGCGCGGCGCGCCCGAGCCCGCCCCGTCGACGTGCGATACTCCGCGCGTGGCCGTCGGAGAGACGATCGCCGAACGCTTCGTGCTGGGCCGCCTCGCGGGGCGCGGCGGCATGGGCACGGTGTACCTCGCCGAGGACCTCGCCGCGGGCGGGCGCGTCGCCCTCAAGCTGCTCGACGGAACGGCCAGCGTCGACGCGGCGCGGTTCGAGCGCGAGGCGCGCGTGCTCGACGGGCTCGTCCACCCCAACGTCGTGCGCTACGTCGATCACGGCGTCGCGAGCGACGGGCGCGCGTACCTCGCGATGGAGTGGCTCGAGGGCGCGCCGCTCGACGCGTGGCTGCGTGGCCGCGCGCCCTCCGTCGCCGAGTCGCTCGCGATCGTCGGGGGCGCCGCGCGCGGCCTCGGCGCGGCGCACGCGCGCGGGATCGTCCACCGCGACGTCAAGCCGGCGAACCTCTTCCTCGTCGAGCGCGACCCGGAGCGTGTGAAGGTCATCGACTTCGGCATCGCGCGCGACGTGTCGGCCGGCCACACGCTCACCCAGAGCGGCGCCATCGTCGGCACGCCGTTCTACATGGCGCCCGAGCAGGCGCGCGCGCGCGGCGGAGTCGGCCCGGCGTCGGACGTCTACGCGCTCGGCGCCGTCCTCTACGAGCTCTCGTGCGGCCGCCCGCCCTTCGTCAGCGAGAGCCTCATGGCGGTGCTCGCCGCGATCCTGCTCGAGGCGCCGCTCGACGTGCGCGGGCGCGCGCCCGAGCGCGGCCTCCCCGACGCGGTCGCCGAGCTGATCCTCGAGCTGCTCGCGAAGGATCCCGCCCATCGCCCCGCGGACGGCGCCGCGCTCGCCGCCCGCATCGACGCGCTCGCGCGCGACGCCGCGCCGCGGATCACCTCGGTCGGGCCGCCCGCGCTGACCGAGCGCGAGCAGCGCGTCTCGTGCCTCGTGCTCGGCGCGAGCGCGAGCGAGGCGCTGCCCGTCGCCGCGACGCTCGCGACCGGCGAGACGGACCGCCTCGCCCGGCTCCGGCGCGCGGTCGAGGCGCACGGCGGCGTGCTCGAGCTGCTCGCCGACGGATCCTTCGTCGCGCGGATGGACGCCGCGGGGGCGCCCTCCGATCAGGCGGTCCACGCCGCGCGCTGCGCGCAGGCGCTGCGCACGCTCGCGCCCGGCCTCCCGCTCGCCGTCGTCGCGGGCCGCGGCCACTTCCTGGGCTCGATCCCGGTCGGCGAGGTGATCGAGCGCGGCGCGGTGCTCCTGAGCCGCGCGGTCGCGGGCGCACGCACGCTGCCGCACGGCGAGCTCGGCGGCGCGGCGAGCGCGACGCCCGCCCTGCCGGTGCGGCTCGACGAGACGATGGCGAGCCTGCTCGAGGGACGCTTCGCCGTCGTCGTCGGGCCGCACGGCCACGAGCTCGGCGACGAGCTCAGCGAGCCGACGACCGCGCGACGCCTCCACGGGCGCCGCATCCCGTGCGTCGGGCGGCGGCGCGAGCTCGCGACGCTCGAGGCGCTCTACGCCGAGTGCGCGGAGGAGCGCGTCGCGCGCGCGGCGCTCGTCACCGGACCCGCGGGGATCGGCAAGAGCCGCCTCGTCGCGGAGCTGCTCGAGCGCCTCGCGCACACGAGCGAGCCGCCGATGGTGTGGCTCGCGCGCGGCGACCCGGTCGCCCCCGGCTCCCCCTTCGGCCTCGTCGGGCAGCTGATCCGCTCCGCGTGCGGCGCGCGCGCGGGCGAGCCGCTCGACGTGCGCCGCGCCAAGCTCTACGCGAGCGTCGGCGCGTCGCTCGCCGGGCCCACCGGGCAGCGGGTCGCGCACCACCTCGGCGAGCTCGCGCGCATCCCGACCGCGGAGCTTGCCGATTCGCTCGCGCCCGACGATCCGAAGCTGCGGGGCGACGCGATGCGCGACGCGTTCCTGACGTGGCTCGACGCCACCACGCGGCGCGAGCCGCTCGCCCTGTTCGTCGACGACCTGCAGTGGGGAGATCGCCCGAGCCTCGCGTTCCTCGACGCGGCGCTGCGTGAGCTCGGGCGCGCCCCGCTCTTCGTGCTCGGCGCCGGCCGCCCCGAGATCACCGAGCGCTTCGGCGAGCTCTGGAGCGAGCGCGACGCGCAGACGATCCGCCTCGCGCGTCTCGCGCCGCGCGCCGCCGAGGAGCTGGTGCGCCACGGGCTGGGCGAGGTCGACGCCGGGCGGGTCACCGACCTCGTCGAGCGCGCGGACGGAAGCCCGTTCTTCCTCGAAGAGATCGTGCGCGCGCTCGCGGACGGCGGCGACACCGAGAGCCTGCCCGCGACCGTGCTCGGGATGGTCGAGGCGCGGCTCGCGGTGCTCGATCCGTCGACGCGGCGCGTGCTGCGGGCGGCGAGCGTCTTCGGCCCGCGGTTCTGGCGCGGAGGCGTCGCGGCGCTGCTCGGCGGCGCGGCCCGCGCGGGCGAGACCGACGCGCACCTCGACGTCCTCGAGCGTCGCGATCTGGTCGCGCGCGTCGAGACGTCGCGCTTCGAGGGGGAGCTCGAGCTCGCGTTCACCAGCGCGCTGACGCGTGAAGCATCGCACGCCATGTTGACGGCCGAGGACCGCCGGCTGGGCCACCGGCTCGCGGGCGCGTGGCTCGAGGCGGCGGGCGAGACCGACGCGCTCGTGCTCGCCGAGCACCATGCCCGCGGTGGCGACGACGCCGGCGCCGCGGCGCACTGGGGCCGCGCCGCGGAGCAGGCGCTCGAGGCGGACGAGCTCGCGGACGCGGTCCTCCACGCGACGCGCGCGCTCGGCGCGCTCGAGGGCGACGCGCGTGGCCAGGTGCTGGTCACGCTCGCGGACGCGCACCGCTGGCGGGGCGAGTACGCCGCCGCGTTCACGCGGGCACAGGAGGCGGCGCGCGCGCTCGAGCCGGGCTCGCGCGCGTGGCTGCGCGCGGTCGGCGTGCTGTTCGCCGCGGCCGGGCCGCTCGGCCGCCACGACGACGCGGAGGCGTGGCGCGGCCGCGTCGTCGACACCGAGCCCGCGCCCGACGCCGCGGCGGCGCGCGTCGTCGCGCTCTGCCGCGCGGCGACCCTCGCGCTCGCGCGCGGCGAGACGGCTCGCTACGAAGCGACGATGGCCCTCGCGGAGCAGACCGAGCGCGAGCGCGCGCACCACGACCCGATCGCGCGGGCGTGGATCGCGACCTTGCGCGCGTCGGCGGCGCTGCGCGCGGGCGACCACGGCGCGTTCGTCGACGGGACCGAGGACGCGGTGCGCGCGTACGAGGCGAGCGGCGACCTGCGCAACGCGTGCAACCAGAAGGTGCGGCTCGGCAACGGCTACGTCGGGCTCGGAGAGCCCGCGCGCGCGGTCGACGTCCTCTCGGAGGCCCTCGCCGCCGCGCGCCGCATGGGGCTCCGCGTCGTCGAGGGCTACGCGCTCCAGAACCTCGGCCACGCGCTGAGCCGCGCCGGCCGCGCCGCCGAGGCGCGCGAGGCCGAGGCGCGGGCGCTCGAGATCGCGCGCGCCCTCGACGACGCCGTCCTCGAGGCGGGCTGCCTGATCTACCAGGCCGAGGCGCGCGACGATCCCGCGGGCGCGCTCGACGACGCCACGCGCGCGGTCGCGCGCCTCGACGGAGTGCCGGGCTTCCGCGCCGTCGCGAAGGCGGCGCGGGCGCGCGCGCTCCTCGCCGCGGGGCGCGTGAGCGAGGCCCTCGCGGCGGCCGCCGAGGCGAGCCGCGAGGCCACCGAGGCGCCCCTCGAGGAGGGCGAGGCGCTCGTGCAGC
>JAHBWG010000146.1 GCA_019637095.1 Sandaracinaceae bacterium
TCGTCGCGGCCAAGGCGGGCCCGCGCGCCAGCGCCGCGCTCGCGCGCCTCGGCGGCCTCGCGGCGAAGCTCAAGCCGAAGAAGGCCAAGCGCCGGACGACCGCCGCGCCGCCGCCCAAGCGCGTCGCGGGCACCCCGCGCCGGCGCGGGCAGGTGGCCGAGGAGGTCGCGCCCGCGCCGCGCAACCGGCGCCGGCTCGTCGTCGTGTCGGCGCTCGCGATCGCGGGCGCGAGCGCCCTCGCGTACTTCTTCCTCGGCGGCGCGGGCGAGCCCGGACCCGCCGCGACGACCGAGCTGCCCGCCGCGAGCGCGCCGCCGGCGCTGCCGCCGATCGCCCCGCTGTCCCACGAGGCGGCGAGCGATCTCGGCGCCATCGACCCCGAGACCGCCGAGGCCGCGGAAGCCGTCGGGGCCGGCGGGGCCGGCGGCGCCGCCCGCGTCGCCGCGCCGGCCGCGCCCTCGGAGCCCGAGGGTGGCCAGCTCGGCGCTCCGAGCTTCCCGTCGCTGCGCGACGTCGACCCCTCCTCCGCGCGCGTCACCGAGGGCGTCTCGTTCGGCGCCGCGTCGGTGCCCGACGGCCGCTCGGTCACGATCCGCATGAGCCAGCCGGTCGAGACCCTGCGCGGGCAGACGACCGACTCAGGCTTCACCGTCACCGTCCCCGGCGCCCTCGCGCTCGACCGCGCGGGCCCGATCGCGGCGACCAATCCTTCCGTCGAGCGCGCGACGATCATCAACCGTGGCGATCACGCCGTCTTGACGGTGCGCTTCGTCACCGGTCGCACGCCTCCCTATCGCGTGGCGGCGCGCGGTCGCGCCGTCGAGATCCTCATCGGGCGTTGACCGCCGCGCCGCGGCGCCGCCACGGCGGTGGCGCGCGCCGCCTGCGTGCGCACCTCGACGACCCCGACGTGCGAGCCTTCGAGAGCTCGAAGATCGTCGATCGAGCGACGTTTCCCAGGGTTCGTCACCCGGGACCACGCCAAGCCAACCGGCTCTGCGCAGCGTCCAGAGTCGTGCTGCTGCATCCACATCACGGCAGCCGGACGCGCATCGGCGCGATGGTGGGCGGCCCGCTCGTACCCTGGCCGAGCTGTCCCACCTCGTTGCCGCCCCAGCACCGGATCTCCCCCGCCGAGTCCAGCGCGCAGGAGCGCTGCGCACCCAACGCGAGGGTGACGGTGTCGCGGAGCGACGCGACGCGCTCCGGCAGCGGGCGAGAGGGCACCGGGCCGTCGAGGATGAAGCGCATGCACACCGTCGCATCGCCGGCAGCCACCCCCGACTGGCCGTGGGTCGCGGCGCCCCAGCACCAGACGTCCCCTCCGGCGAGCGCGCAGGTGTGGACCGCACCGGCGAAGACGGCGGTGACGCCCGGGAGCGCCACCGCGCGCGGCTCGGTCGCGCAGAGCACGGCCGTAACGGGCGGTAGCGGCGGGACGAGACGGTACCCCTCGAGCCAGCTCAGCTCGGGCGGCCGGGGAGACGCACGACGAAGACCGTCCCCACGTCGCCGTTCGGCTCGACGCGGATCGTCCCGCCGTGCTGCGCGACGATGTTCTTCACGATCGAGAGCCCGAGCCCGGTGCCCTGCCCTTCGCCCTTGGTGCTGAAGAACGGCTCGAAGATCTTCTCCCGCTGCGCGGTCGGGATGCCCACGCCGTTGTCCGCGATGCGGATCGCGAGGTGGTCGTCGTCGTCGGCGTCGATCGCGACCACCAGCTCGCCCTGGCCGGCCGGCATCGCGTGGCACGCGTTGGTGATCAGGTTGATGAACACCTGGTGGAGCTGGCCCTTCACGCCGTAGACGCGCGCGTCGCCGCACGCGAAGCGGCGCACCACGTTCGCACCGACCTCCGACACCACGTGATCGCAGAAGAGCAGCGACTGCTCGACCACGTCGCGCACACGCACGAACGCCGGCTCCTCCGTCGACGGACGCGCGTAGGTCACGAGATCGCGCGTGAACTTGAGGATGCGGTCCGCGCTCTCGACGATGCGCCGCATCTTCTCGAGGTCGGCGGGGTCGTTTCCGGAGCGTTCGCCCTTGCGCAGCAGGTACTCGCCGTAGACGGAGATGCTCGTCAGCGGGTTGTTCAGCTCGTGGACCACGCCCGCCGCGAGCTGCCCGAGCGTCACGAGCTTCTCGGCCTGGATCATCTGGTTCTCGAGCTCTCGCAGCTCCGTCAGGTCGCGCCCGATCGCGATCACCGCGTCGATCTCGCCGTCCGGCGCGAGCACCGAGGCGGTGTTGATGACGATCCGCGAGTAGCCGCCGCGCGAGCGCGGCAGGCGCACCTCGAAGTTGCTCGTCGGCTCGCCCCGCAGCGCGCGGATGAAGACGGGCAGGATCCGGCCGCGCTCCGTCTCGGGCAACAGCGAGAGGAAGTCGCGCCCGAGGAGCGCGTCGCGGCTCGCGCCGGTGACGGCGAGGAAGGCGCGGTTGACCACGCGCAGCTCGCGGTCACGCCCGATCACGAGGATGGGAGCGTTCGCGTGGTCGAGCAGCTTCTCGAGGTTGTCGCGCAGGTAGCGCGACTCGCGCAGCAGGCGCGCGTTGCGGAGCGCGGCGCCGAGCTGCACCGCGAGCGGCACGATCAGCGAGCGGTCGTACGCGGGCTCGTCGAGCCCCGGGTCGAGCTCGACGTTCATCACCCCCATGAGGTGCCCCGCCTGGATGAGCGGGATGTCGAAGCCCGCGCCCGGCTCCGCGAAGACGGGCGCGTAGTCGGCGCCGACGTCCGCGCCGGCGCGCGCCGCCTCCGCGACGGTCAGCTCGTGCCGCTCCATCGCGTCGCGGCTCAAGACGACGCCCTCGCGCGAGCGCTCGTCGAGCCGCCCCGTCGCGTAGACGATCGCGAGCTCGCCGCTCTCGGCCGCGACGAGCCGGACCGCGACGCGTCGGCGCGGGAACAGATCGCGCAGCGCCGCGACGTAGACGTGGACGATCGCCTCGTCCTGCATCTCGACGTTCACGGTCCGGTTGAGCTCGAGCGTCTTGTAGAGCAGCTCCTCGGAGGACGGGGCCTCGAGCGTGCCCTGGTCCGCCGCCGCGGCGCGCCGCGCGGCCATCACCTCGTAGCGCTGCCGCTTGCCGGTCTCGCCCGGCGCCGCCTTGGCCGTGATCTGCGAGTCCCGCACCGGCGGCTCGCTCATCGGCGCGCGGGCGGCCGCGCCGCGATCGTCGTCGCGCTGGCTCACGGGCGGCCTCCCGTCTCTGCGTCGCCCTCGCTCGAGGACTTGTCGAGGTCGAGGATGCGCTGCGTGCCCACGTAGCTCTTCGTCTCGTAGCGCGTGATCTTGCCGATCTTGCGGACGATGTCCGCCATGCGCTCGGCCTCGCGCACGATCACGTCGGCCGCGTGGTGCTCGGGCGTGTCCGCCGGGAGCTTGCGCTGGAGCAGCTCGCCGTAGCCGATCACGCTCGTCAGCGGCTGGTTGAGCTCGTGCGCGGCGGTGCCCGCGAGCTCGGCGATGAGCGCCTGCTTCTCGGTGACCGCCAACTTCTCTTGCGCTTGCGCGAGCCGCTCCTCGGTGCGCAGCTTCTCGCGCAGGTCCGTGAAGATGCCGACCGTCGCGGTGGGCACGCCGTCCGCGTCGTAGATCATCGCGGCGCTCAGCATGATCGGGATGACCTGTCCGTCGCGGTCGATCGCCTCGAAGCGCAGGCCGCCGACCTTGCCGAGACCCCCGTGCTGCGGCGAGCGCAGCATGCGCATCACGTCGCGCGCGCGGCCCTCGGGATAGAGCTGCGTGACGTGCAGCTTGCCGAGGACCTCCTCGGCCGTGTAGCCGTAGATGCGCTCGGCCCCCTTGTTGAAGAGGAGGATCTCGCCGTCGAGGCTCGCCGCGATGATCGCGTCGACGCTCGCGTCGATCAGCGACTCCAGGAACTCCTTGGTCTCGCCGAGCTCGGCGGCGATCTCGCGCTCCTTCGTCACGTCGCGGAACGAGACGAGGATCGCGCCCTCGCTGTCGCTCAGCGCGCTGAACGCGCAGCTCACCACGCGCACGCCGCCGTCGGGGCGGACCATGCGCAGGTCCACGTCGCGCGGATACTCGCCGCCGCGGACGCGGCGCCAGAGCTCGAACATCCGCTCGTGGTCGTCGGGGTGGATCCGGCGCCGCAGGCTCTGCCCGCGCGCCTCCTCGTCGGCGATGCCGGCGATCTCGTAGGCGCGCGGGTTCGCGAACAGCATCTTGCCGTCCTGGTCGACGGCGGCGAGGCCGTCGGCCGCGCTCGTGAAGAGGTTGGCGTAGCGCTTGAGCGCGCGCAGCCGGCGCTCCGCCTCGAAGCGCGCGTAGTTCACCTTCTGCGTCTGATCGCGCAGCGACTGCATCACGCGCGCGTTGCGCAGCGCGATCGCCGTCGCGTTCGCGACGATGCTGCAGAAGTCCATCTCGCGCGCGGTGAGCGAGCCCTTGAGCGCCGAGCGCAGGAACAGGACGCCCATCGCCTCCTCCTGCCAGACGATCGGCAACAGCGTGAGCGCGCCGACCGCGTGGTCCGGGACGCTCTCGCGCACGCCGTCGAGCACCGGGTGCGTGGCGGTGTCCGCGATCGTCAGCGGCTGGCGCGTGCGCAGCACCTCGAGGATCTCCGGGTACTTCTCGAGGCCGATCGGGAGGTTCGCGATCTCGCGGTCGTCGCTCGTCGCGACGACGTAGCCGACCGAGGGCGCCTCCGCGACGTCGGGCGCGAGCACGATCGAGGCGCGGTCGACGTTGACCACCTCGGCGATGCGCCGCACGACCGTATGGAGGATCTCCGCGAAGTCGAGCGAGGAGGCGAGCGCCTGGGTGAGCTCGAGCATCGCCTGCGCGTCGCGCTGCTTCTGCGCGATGCGGTCGAGGTAGTCGCGGTTGCGCAGCAGGCCGCGCAGCCGGCCGACGAGCTCCGACTCGGACGCGGCGACGGTGACGTAGTCGTCGGCGCCGGCCTCGTAGGCGCGGGCGACCGAGTCCTCCGTCGGCTCGCCGCGCACGATGATGGCGGGCTGCACGCCCTCGTAGTGCGTGCGCACCCACTCGATCGCGTCGAAGGCGAACTCGTCGGAGAGCAGGATCGCCGAGCAGGGCAGGGCGGCGAGCCGCTCGCGCGCCTGCTCCCAGTCGAGCGCGCCGACCGTCACGAACCCCGCGCGGTCGAGGAGCGCGCGCGCCCGCGCACGCCGGCCCTCGTCCGGGTCGACGATCAAGAGCGTCCGCGGTCGACCGGGCAGCGGTGTTCCCCGAGGTGTCACCGAGCGTCAACATAGCAGAATTCCGGCGCTCCCCCCTCCTCGTGCGAGGGTTCCCCGGCTGGCTCGGCGGCGGGCCGGCCACTATCATCGCGCGGCCAGGTCGATGCAGCTGCCCCTCGTCTACCGTCTCGTCCTGCCCGGCGTGCTCGCCGGGATGGCCGGGATCGGCGTCGGGCGCGCGCAGGCGCAGCCGGCCGACGCGCCCGAGGGCGTCGCGGAGCCGGCCCGGCGCCGCGTGGCCGTGCTCATCGTCGCGGCGAGCGCCGAGGTCGCGCCCGAGATGGCGGACGGGCTCGGCGAGCTGCTCGTCGGCGCGGTCGCCGCGCGCGGCGGCGTGACGATCATCGGCAAGGAGGAGCTGCAGGCGCAGCTCGCGCAGAGCGAGGAGGGCACGCTCGAGTGCGTCGGCTCGATGGCGTGCCTCGGGCGCGTCGGCGTGCAGCTCGACGTGGTCGAGGTGATCGCGGGCACCCTCGCGCGGCGCGACGCGCGCTGGACCTTCAACCTGAACCGCGTCGACGTGCCGCGCGGCGAGATCGTCGGCCGGGTGTTCCGCGAGGTGGAGGGAGACCTCGGCGCGGTCGCCGACGCGCTCCACGCGGCGATCCCGGAGCTGTACGCGGCGCCCGCGCCCGAGCAGGTGCCGCCGGCGCCGGTCGACCCGAGCCCGGCGCGGCTGTCGCTGCGCACGCCGGTGGACGGAGCCGAGGTCACCGTCGACGGCGCGCTCGTCGGCCACACGCGCGACGGCGGCCTCACCCACGAGCTGCCCCCGGGCGCGTTCGAGGTGCGCGTCGGCGCGCCCGGCTACCGCGTCTGGCGCCGGCGAGTGCGCCTCGCCGCGGCGCGCGAGGTCGCGATCGCGGTGCACCTCGAGGAGGCGTACGAGGAGGCGGTGAGCCCGCTCCTGTTCGCGAGCGCCGGCCTGGCCGCCGTCGCCTTCGGCGTCGGGCTCGCGCTCGGCGTGCACTCGCAGTCGAGCCTCGAGCTCACCTACGCGCAGCGCCGCAGCGGCGAGGTGCGGCGCGCGGACGTCCTCGACTTCTACGCCGCGCGCGAGCACGAGGCGATCGCGGCGAACGTGCTCTTCGCCGTCGCGGGCGTCGCCGCGGTCGGCGCGATCGTCGCGCTGTTCTTCCCCGAGCGGCGCCGCGCGAGCGGGCCGGTCGCGCTCGACGTCGGGCCCGGCGGCCTCGCGCTGCGAGGGCGGTTCTGATGCGCGCCGCGCTCGCGCTCGCCTTGTTCGCGGGCTGCGCGGTGAGCGCGCCGCCCGCGCTCGACGACGGGCTCTTCGCGTGCACGACCCCCGCGGACTGCGGGCCGGGCCAGGGCTGCGCGGAGGGCAACGTGTACAGCCCCGACTTCTGCCGCCCCGCGTGCGACCGGGACGACCCGAGCACGTGCCCCGGCGGGGTGTGCACCGTGCGCGGCGCCTGCCTCGAGGCGTGCGCGATCGGCGACGACGGCGTCGCCTCGGGCTGCCGGAGCCCCGAGTTCACCTGCGTGCGCATCGACGCGCTGCGCCACGAGGGCGTGTGCTTCCCCGTCGACGGATGCAGCCGCAGCGCCGACTGCCCGCTCGACGGGCCGGTCCCGCAGCTCTGCCTCAACGAGGCGCTCGGCCTGCCCGCGACGACCGTCAACGAGACGATCCGCTTCGACAACCTGTATTGCACTGCTGCACCCGACTCGGAGGGCCGCTGTCCGACCGGCTACCTGAGCTTCCAGCTCTCCGACGACGTCGGCCGCACGCAGAACGTCTGCTTCCCGCCCTGCGCGCTCGGCCCGGACGGGCCGTTCTGTCCGCCCGCCACGACGTGCTTCCGCGGGTTCGGCGAGCTGGTCGGCCTGCCGGGCACGCCGCCGTGCTTGCCCGGGTTCTGGGGCCTGCCCTGCGAGGACGACACGCACTGCCTGATCGGGCGCTGCCTCCCCGTCGGTCCGAACGGGCGCGCGTGCACCGAGACGTGCGCGGAGGCCGAGGCGCTGGTCGGCGGCTGCCGCGCGCTCGAGCAGGTCGGCGAGATGTTCGGCGTCGCGAGCCGCATGCGGTGCGAGGACGTGCGCGGCGTCGAGACGTGCGTGCCGCGCTACGAGCTGCTCTCGCTCTGCGACCGGCAGCTCGAGTGCGTCGCCGGCGTCGCGTGCGCGGAGGTCGGGATCGGCCAGGAGGCGCGGGCCCACGTGTGCCTGCGCTTCTGCACCACCGACGAGGAGTGCGCCGACGGCACGGGCGGGAGCGTCAGCGAGTACCGCTGCGCGCCGACCGCGACCGCGGCCCGCGTCTGCACGCGCCGCCGCGGCCTCGGCGCGCGGTGCAGCGCCGACGAGGACTGCGCGGTCGGGCGCTGCTGCGACCTCGGCGGGTTCGGCGCGTGTCTGACCAGCTGCACCTGAGGAGGCGAGCGAGTGAGAGCGGACGATCCCATCGGCGTGTTCGACTCGGGCCTCGGCGGCCTGACGGTGGCGCGCGCGATCCGCGCGGCGCTGCCCGAGGAGCGGCTCGTCTACCTCGGCGACACGGCGCGCGTGCCGTACGGGACCCGCAGCGCGCACACCGTCTTGCGCTACGCGCGCAGCTGCGCGCGCCACCTCCAGAGGCACGGCGTCAAGCTGCTCGTCGTCGCCTGCAACACGGTCAGCGCGGTCGCGCTGCCGATGCTCTCGGTCGAGCTCGACGTGCCGGTGCTCGGCGTGATCGGCCCCGGCGCGCGGGCCGGCGTCGCGGCCACGCGCCGCCACCGGATCGGCGTCATCGCGACCGCGGGCACCGTCGCCTCGGGGGCCTACCCGCGCGCGGTCGCCGCCGTGTCGAGCCGGACGGAGGTCTTCCAGCGCGCGGCGCCGCTCTTGGTCCCGCTCGTCGAGGAGGGCTGGGTCGAGGGCGAGGTGCCGCGGCTCGTGGTCGACCGCTACCTCGAGCCCCTGATCGCGGAGGGCGTCGACGCGCTCGTCCTGGGCTGCACGCACTACCCGCTCTTGGCCGACGTGATCCGCGAGCGGCTCGCGGCGAGCGCGCCGGAGCCCGTCGCGGTCGTCGACAGCGCGGAGGCGACGGCGCGCGAGCTCACCGAGCTGCTCGCGCAGCGGGCGCTGGCGCGGACGGGCGAGGGGACCCTGCGCCTCATGGTCACCGACCTGCCGGCCCGCTTCGCCGAGCAGGCGGCGCGCTTCCTCGGCGAGCCGGTCGAGGGGCTCGACGTCGAGTCGATCGACCTCTGAGCCGAGACGCGCCACGGTCGGCGCGGTCACGGCCTGCCCGGCCGTGCGCGAGGCGATCGAGGCCTGACGATCCGATCGTCACATGACTAACCCATGGGCGTCATCGGGCGGTGACGCGCGCCGAGATCGGCCAAAAGCCCCGTGATCTCGGTGAGCCGTCCGGCTGGCACCCCTGTTGCTCATGGTCCCGACGCGAGCATGAAGCGCCGGTGGTCGGAGCTCTTCCTGGGCGCGAATGTGGTGGGCCCACCCGCGATGGCGGCATGGGTGGGCCCACCGACCTTCTTCTTCGTGGTGTGCCTGCTCCTCGCGCTCGGCGCGGGGTGCGGGGGCGATGCGTCGCCGGGCACCGACGCGGGCGGTGGCGGCCGCGACGCGTCGGTGCTCGTCGACGACGCCGGTGGCGCGGACGCCGCGGGCCCGCTGAGCGGCGACGAGTGCGGGGACGTCCGCGCGCGCCGGCTCGTCTACTACGGCACGCCCGAGCCGACCGCGATGCCCCTGACCGACGGGCAGGTGCTCGCGATGGTCGACTGGGACGGCTGCTCGGGCGCGTTCGTCACCGACGAGTGGATCCTGACGGCGGCGCACTGCGGGATCCGCGTCGGGCGCCAGGCGTGCGTCGGGCCGGACCCGGCCAACGCGAACGTGTGCTTCCGCGTCGCGCAGGTCGTCGACCACCCGAGCGGCTTCGACATCACCCTGGCGCGCGTGGAGGTGCCGGCGTCGAGCCGGCTCCCGGAGCTGCGCCCGGTGCCGATCATGACCGAGCGCATCGACGAGTCCTGGATCGGCCGCATCGCCGAGGCGGCGGGCTACGGGCGCCAGGAGACGGGGCGCAGCGGCGAGCGCGAGTTCACCGCGCAGCCGATCGACGGCTTCGAGCGCGACCGCAGCGGCGGCCAGCAGGTCGTGATCAACGGGATGGGCGAGCGCGGCGTCTGCTTCGGCGACAGCGGCGGCCCGCTGATGGTGCTCGCGAGCGACTCGACGGTGCGCGTGGTCGGCGTGCTGAGCTGGGGCGACCCGAGCTGCGTCGGTCGCGACCGCTACACGCGCGCGGACGTCGTGGTCGAGTGGATCGAGAGCCACACCGGGCCGACCGTGGTGGACGGCGCGCCGTGCGGCCGCATCACGCCCGAGGGCGACTGCCGCGGCGCGACGGCGGTGTGGTGCGACGAGGGCACGCTCGCGTCCGCGGCGTGCGGCGACGGCGCGAGCTGCGGCTGGGACGCGACGGCGGGCGGGTACCGCTGCGTGGCGAGCGATCCGTGCGGGGGCGTGAGCGCGGAGGGCCGCTGCGCCGGCGGCGCCGCCGAGTGGTGCGATCGCGGCGTGGTGCGACGGCGCGACTGCGGCGCGTGCGGCGAGACCTGCGTCCGCTCGGAGGAGCTCGGCGGCTACTACTGCGGCGCCGATCCGTGCGACGGCGTCGACTACCTCGGCCGCTGCGACGGGAGCACCGCGGTCTGGTGCGCGGAGGGGATGTTGCGCACGCGCGACTGCCGCGCGTCGGGCCTGCGCTGCGACTACGTGAACGACCGCGTCGGCTACTTCTGCACGCGCTGACGCGCGCGCGGGCTTCTCGGTGCGCGCGCGCCGTGCGATACGTGCGCTCATGCGAGCGAGCGCGGCAGGGCGAGCGTGACCGAGTTCCACGACGCGGTCGCGCGTGGAGATCTGGCGGAGGTCGAGCGAAGGCTCGCGGCCGGCGAGTCGCCGCTCGCCGTGCGCGAGGACGGAGCGTCGCTCGTGTGGACGGCGCACCTCGGCGCGGAGCGCGCGCCGAGCGGGCGGGCGGTCTTCGACGCGGTCCTCCGCGCCGCGCGTGACGCGGCGTCGCGCGCCCCGGGCCGCGCTCCCGGCCTCACGACCGCGCCGCTCGCCCGACAATACGTCTTGCGATCCGACCGCGGGATGCGCGCGCTGCGCGAGTCGCTCGGCGCGACGCAGTGGCTCGACGTGCTGCTGCTCGAGGGCGAGGTCAAGGTGGCGGCGCGCGAGCTCGCGAGGCTCGTCCGCTCGCCGCGGCGCGAGGCGGACGTGGCCGCCCGCGCCGTCGCGGACGCTGCGCGGCTCCTCTTCGCCTTCCGGCTGAAGGGGCTCGCGTGGACGATCGTGCCGCTCGTGGTCGAGCCCGCGTCGCGCTGGAGCGTCCCCGACGTCACGGAGCTCGAGGCGCCCGGCGACGGGATCGGCCGGCTCGCGCGCGCGCTCGCGCTCGGCGCCGGCGCGCGCGTCGCGCACCTCGAGTACGACCGGCTCACCCTGCACCACGCGCACGGCGCGATGGAGGTCCGTTCCTTCGAGGTGGAGGAGTGGTGGGCGCCGGACGAGCTGTCGCCGAGCGCGGCGGGCGCGACGGACCTCGCCGCCGCGCGGTGGGACGAGCAGCTCCGTCGGATGGACGAGGCGCTCGGCGAGCTCGGCGTCCTCGTCCCGCCGATGCGGGTGCGGACCGACGGCTACCACGTGCAGCTCGAGCTCGCCGGCGTCGCGCCGAGCGACGTCGAGCGCGTCGATCTCGTGGTGCTGTCGGAGCTCGGCGAGCGCGCGGTCGATCGCACGCTCGCGACCCCCTCGGCGCCCTCGGCCGTCGGGCCTGCGCCCAGCGCGCAGCCGCTCGCGTCGCCCGCGCCGCCGCGGGTGTCGAGCGAGCCTGCGCTCGCGTCGCCCGCGCCGCCGCGGGTGTCGAGC
>JAHBWG010000147.1 GCA_019637095.1 Sandaracinaceae bacterium
CTAGTACCCCCGATCCTAAGTCCGTTCCGGGTTTCCGAGGACGTCGGTGAGCGTCCACGGGAATTGCTCGATGACCATGTCGATGAGGTTGTCGCGCAGGTCGCGGAACGGCGTCCGGTCCCACCGCGAGCCTCGGCTGGCCATGTCGAGCCACCAGAGGTGGACGGTGTCGCGGCGTAGCCGGAAGTGCTTCCAGGGGTTGTCGGCGGGGCCCGACTCGACGATGACCGCGGCGCCGTGCTTGCGGACGCGCAGGTGCGTCAGGCCGCGGTCGTGGAGGCGCTTCTCGACGGCGGAGACGTCCCAGGTTTCGGCGTGCTGTTTGGGCATGGCGCGCTCAGGCGGCGCGCCGATCTTGCCGCTCGGGGACTCTCCACGTCCATCGGAACGGGTGTCGCTCGACACGGTTCCAGTGCCGGACGAAGGCTTCGACCTGCAGGCGCTGGCGCTGCTTCGTCGCGAAGTCGCCGTGCTGGAGCACTCTGCGGTGCAGGATGGAGAACCAGATCTCGACCTGGTTCATCCACGACGCGTGCTTGGGCGTGTACACGAAGTGGAACCGCCCGCCGTGGCGCTCGTTGAAGTCCTGCCACCGCTGCACGGTCTTGCCGTCGCAGTGCGTGTTGAGGTTGTCCCAGACGACGTAGACCTCGCGCCCGCGGTAGCGACGTGCGACCTCGTTCATGAACGACACCGTCGCCTCGGCGGTGCGCTTGGCCACGATGCGCGCCACCACGCGCCCCGTGCGGATGTCGAAGGCCGCGAGCAGGTGCTGCACACCGTGCCGCTTGTACTCGAACTCGAAACGGACCCGGCCGGTCAGCGGGTCGACATGGGTGGGGTGGATGCGCTCGAGCACCTGCATCGGCTTCTCGTCGATGCAGAGGACGACGGCGCCCGGCGGAGGGTTCAGGTACAGCTCGCACACCCGCTTCGCCTTGGCCTCGAAGTCCGGGTCGGGGCTGTGCAACCACTGCCGCAAGCGGTGGGGTCGAAGCTCGGCGTTGCGCAGGATGCGCCCGACCTCGCTGACGCTGAGCCGGTGGCCGGTCACGCGCGCGAGCTCGTCGGCGAGCGACTGCCGAGTCCAGACCTCGCGGAACGGCGTGAAAATCCCCTCCGGACGGTCGCAGGCGAGCTGCACGAGCGTGCACCGGACCCACCTCGGCACGGACGCCGGCCGACCGCACCGCGGTGCGTCATCGAGGGCTGCGAGCGTCGGGCTCGCGCGGAAGCGCGCCTTCCACTTCCGCACGTTCCGGCTCGAGCACCCGAGGCGGCGCGCGATCTCCACGGTCCCATGACCCGACCGCGCCAGCAGCAACGCCCGAGCTCTCTGGACCACCGCGGCCGGCGCACGATGACGCCGCACGAGCTTCTTCAACTCGCGATACATCCGCCGCGACATGCGCAGCGGCTCGGGCGCGGGGCCACGTGCCACGACGATCCGATCGAGCACGCGGCCGAGATATTCACGAAACCCGGATCGAACCTTGGGCCGGGGGTACTAGCGGCGGGATGCCGACGCGCGGATCGCGCGCACGCGCTCGAGCAGGGCCGGCGTCACGGGGTCCTCGCCGCGCAGGTGCTGCTCGAGGAGCGGGAGGCTGTCGGTGCCCCAGAACGGCTCGTCGCCGACCGTCATCGTGGGCACGCCGAAGACGCCCTCGGCGAGCGCCGCGTCGGTCGCCGCGCGCACGGCGTCCTTCACGTCCGCCGCCCCGGCGCGCTCGACGAGGGCGACGCCGTCGAGCCCGACCGCGTCGGCGCACGCCGCGACGACGTCGGGATGCTCGACCCCTCGGTGCTCGGCCTCGCCCCAGGTCGCGGCGAAGAGCGCGTCGATCAGGCCGCGGTGCATCCCCGACGCGTGCACGGCGCGCAGCGCGAGCAGCGGGTTGAAGGGGTGCGAGGGCGGCGGCGCGAAGGGCACGCCGTAGCGCGCCGCGCGCCGCAGCGCGTCCTTGAAGACGTAGACGCGCTTGGGCGCGATCTCCGCCGGCCCCTTGGTCCCGTGCGCGTTCAACAGCGCCGCGAACAGGATGGGCCGCGGCGTGACGGCGCGGCCGTGGCGCGCCGCGAGCGCGTGGATCTGCGTCCACGCGAGGTACGCGTACGGTGAGATGAAGTCGAAGGAGAACACGATCGGGGGGCCGGTCATCGGCCGTCATGGTAGATCGAGCGGCCATGGCCAAACAGGATCCCGAGGGCTTCGCCGCGCTGTTCGCTCGCTCCGAGATGCCCAAGGCCCGGGCGCGCCGCTACGCGATCGGCGACGAGGTCGAGGGCCTCGTCGGGCACGTCTCGAGCGACGCCGTCTTCGTCGACCTCGACGCCAAGCAGCAGGGCTGGTTCGACCGCATCGAGCTCGGCGAGGTCGCCGTCGGCGATCGCGTGAAGGGGCGCGTGATCGCGATCGAGGACGCGGGCGTGAAGCTCGCCAAGGGCTTCGGCAAGGACGCGGGGCGCGCCGAGCTGCAGCTCGCGTTCGAGCAAGGCGTGCCGGTCGAGGGCAAGGTGCTCGCGATCAACAAGGGCGGCGCCGAGGTCGAGGTCGCCGGGGCGCGCGGGTTCTGCCCGCTCTCGCAGCTCGACCGCCGCTACGTCGAGGATCCGGCCTCGTACGTCGGCCGCTCGTACTCGTTCCTCGTGACCGAGCTCAAGGACCGCGACGTCGTGCTCTCGCGGCGGCAGCTCCTCGAGCGCGAGGCCAGGCAGGCGCGCGAGGCGCTCTACGGCAAGCTCCAGGTCGGCGTGACGATGAGCGGTCGCGTGACGCAGATCCGCGAGTTCGGTGCGTTCGTCGACCTCGGCGGCGTCGAGGGCCTCGTCCCCATGCGCGAGCTGAGCCACGACCGCGTCGAGAGCGCGCGGGACGTGCTCGCGGTCGGCGACGTCGTCTCGGCGAAGATCACCAAGGTCGAGCCCGACGGCGATCGGCTCAAGATCTCGCTCTCGCTCAAGGCGCTCGCCGCCGATCCGTGGGAGGGCATCGAGGCGGTCGCGCCGATCGGGCAGGTGCTCGCCGGGCAGGTCACGCGGATCACGGAGTTCGGCGCGTTCGTGCGCCTCGGCCCGGGGGTCGAGGGGCTCCTTCACGTCTCGGAGCTCGGCGCGCGCATGACGCACGCCTCCGAGGGCGCGGAGGTCGGCCAGCAGGTGCTCGTCGTCGCGCGTTCGATCGATCCGGCCAAGCGCCGCATCTCGCTCGCGCTCGCGCCGCCGGGCGCGCAGGTCGGCGCGGCGGGCGGCGCGCGTGGGCCCGTCTACGGCGCGGTGGTGCGCGCGACGGTGGAGAAGCACGAGAACTTCGGCGTCTTCGCGCAGATCGAGGGGACGCGCGGGCGCGCGGGCCGCGCGCTGATCCCGACGTCCGAGCTCGGCATCGCGCGGGGCGCGGACGCGCGCAAGGAGCTGCCGATCGGCACGGTGGTGAGCGCGAAGGTGGTCGACGCGACGGAGGGTCGGACGCGCCTGTCGATCCGCGCGGCGCACGACGACGCCGAGCGCGCGGTGTTCGACTCGTACCGGCAGGAGCAGGCGCCCAAGGGCTCGATGGGCACGCTCGGCGACCTCTTGCGCGCCAAGCTGAGCAAGTAGGCGCTCAACCCCCGAGGTCGTCCGGGGCGCGCATGCGGCTGCGGCTCCCGCGCCGCACGGTGCCCTCCGTGTCGAGGAGCCGGAGCGCGCCGCAGCGACCGTAGGAGCGCCCGCGCCGCGGGCCGCGGCGGCCGCCCGTCACGAGCAGGCAGCGCTCGCCGACCGCGATCTCCGTCCCGAGGACGGCGACGTGCTCGGCCTTGGTCACGCGCTCCGCGAGCCACGCGATGAGCGCCTGCGTCGCGGCCGGCGTCGCGAGCAGGTCCTCGCGCGCCTCGATCTCGGGCAGGCCCAGCAGGCGCAGCCCGTCGGTGAGCACGAAGCCCTCGGCGCGATCGATCCGGGCCCAGAAGCGCACCGCCTGGGCCGGCGTCGCGGTGCCGGCGAGGATCGCGTCGATCGCTTGCGGCATCAGCACGCGGCGCTCGCGCCGGAGGTGGAGCGCGTGACCGCCGACCACCCCGAGGAGCGCGCGCGCGCAGCCCAGGAGCCAGCGGAGCTGCTCGCGCCGCTCCGTCGGGTCCGCCGCGAGCGCGGTCGCGAGCTCGATCACGCGCGGCGTCTGGCCCGGCAGATCGGCCGGCCACTCGGGCGGCACCTGCGGCCCGCGCACGTGGACGAGCCACGCGTCGTGCGCGAGCACCCCCGCGTCGCCGTCCATCAACAGCTCGCTCCCGTCGGGCAGGGCGCTCGTGAGCGCCAGCTCGTCCACCGCGTCGGCGGCGACCGGCACCCACAGGACGTAGCGCTCGTCGTACGCCTCGTTGGTGCAGACGATCTTCCACGGCGCGTCCGCGCTCTCGCGCCGCAGCACCGTGACGATCGGCAGGCTCTCCGCAGGCAGCGAGAGGCGCTCGTAGACCTCCGCCTCGAGGTCGTCGACGAGCCGCACGCGCTCGAGCGCGACCTCGGCGCGCCGCCAGAACCGCGAGAGCGCGTCGATCGCGTGCGCGATGCCCTCGGCGGCGGCCATGTCGCTCAACAGATCGCGCTCGCCGGCCGGGCGCGGGGCGAGCCAGCGCAGCGCCTGCACGCGCTCGACGTCGCGCGCGGCGAGGGCGGCGCGGAAGGCCTCGACGTGCGCGATGACGCCCGCCGTGCCTCGGGGCACGTCGTTCGCCTCGGGGCCCTCCCCGGCGAGCGCGCTCATCATGCTGCACTCTGCCAACATTCGAGGCCGTGGGCCATCCGAAGCGATCCGGCGCATGATGGGCCCGTGACCTCACCCACGCTCGAATCGCCGCGCCCTCGCGCCGAAGCCGCGCGCCGTCCGCCCGGACCTCCGCCGCGCGCCGCGGGCGCGCTCGGGCGCCTGCGCTACGGGCTGAACTTCCTGCTCGATCCCTTCGGCTTCGTCGGGGGGCGCTTCCAGCGCTACGGCGACGTCTACTTCGTCGACGCGGAGGGGGGCGCGCAGCCGGGCCTCTACGTGCTGCGCCACCCGGCGCACTTCGAGGAGGTGCTCGTCGACAAGGCGCGCAGCTTCGACAAGGGGCACAGCGCCTTCGAGCTCCTGAGCGAGCTGCTCGGCCACGGGCTGCTGACGACGGACGACGAGGTCTGGCGCCGGCAGCGGCGCCTGGTGCAGCCCGCGTTCAGCAAGCAGCGGCTCGAGGGCTACGCGGCGCAGATGGTCGCCGAGGCCGACGCGGAGGCGCGCCGCGTCCGCGCGGGCGAGCCCCTCGACGTCTCGCGCGCGATGATGGAGATGACGCTGCGCATCGTGTGCCGGACGCTGTTCGGCTACGACTCGAGCGGCGACGCCGAGCCGGTGCGCCGCTCGCTCGCCGCGCTGCAGAGCTCGCTCACCGGCGTCGCGCTCGCGCTGCCGCTGCCCTCGTTCCTCTCGCCGCAGGCGCGGCGGATGAAGCGCGCGCGCGCCGAGCTCGATCGCATCATCTACGGCCTCATCGACGCGCGCCGCCCGCGCGAGCCGCACGACGACCTGCTCCAGCGCCTCGTCGACGCGGTCGACGAGGACGGCTCGACCCTGACGCGCGAGGAGGTGCGCGACCAGCTCGTGACGCTGTTCCTCGCCGGGCACGAGACCACCTCCAACGCGCTCACGTGGACGCTCCACCTCCTCGCCGAGCACCCCGAGGAGGAGGCGCGCCTCTTCGCCGAGCTCGACGAGGTGCTCGGCGGCCGCCTCCCGACGGCGGCCGACCTGCCGCGCCTCGTCTACACCGACCGCGTGTTCACCGAGGCGATGCGCCTCTACCCGCCGGTCTACGTCGTCTCGCGGCGCGCGCGCGAGGACGTGCAGATCGGTGGCTGGTCGATCCCTCGCGGCAGCGAGCTCGCCCTCTGGATCTGGCACGCGCACCGCGACCCGCGGTTCTGGGACGAGCCATGGGCGTTTCGTCCGGATCGCTTCGCGCCGGGGGCGGACGCGGGCCGGCCGCGGCTCGCGTACGCGCCGTTCGGTGCCGGCGCGCGCGCGTGCATCGGCAAGGTGTTCGCGCAGATGGAGGGCGTGCTCTCGCTCGCGACGCTCTCCTCGCGCTGGCGCTTGCGCTCGACCGGCGCCCACGTGGAGCTCTCGCCGCGGGTCACCCTCTCGCCGCGCGGTGGGCTGCGCCTCGTGCCCGAGCGCCGCGGCGGCCCGGCGAACGAGTAGCGTGCGCGCGGCGCCGACCGCGTCCACGATGCGGTCCTCGTCCTCTGCCCGGAGCCAGGTCATGCGCGCGCTGTGCCTCACGTTCGCCCTCACGACCCTCGCCGCCTGCGACGGCGCGCCCGGCGTGCCGCTCCCCGTCGAGGGCGGCGAGGTGACGCTCGCCCACGGCGTCCGCGTGCGCGTGGCCGACGGGAGCGGCGCCGTCGCGCTGTTCGACGGTGATCGCCCGCTCTGGGCGATGCCCGAGGGCGCGCCCCCGACGGCGCGCACGTTCACCGAGCGCGTGCGCGGCGAGCTCGCGATCTGGACGTTCACGCGCTTGGGGGAGCGCGCGTTCCCCTACGACCGCTTCACCGGCTGGCGCGAGGAGGGCGGCGCGGTGCTCGTCGAGCACGCGATCGACGCGGACGGCGTGGTGGGCACGGCGACGTTACGGGTCGCGCCGGGCGAGCGACCCGGCACCACGGTGGTGCGCCTCGAGGTGACGGGGCTGGACGCGAGCTCCCTCGCGATCCCCGCGCGCTGCGACCCGGCCGGCTCCTTCCACGGGTTCGGCGAGCAGTACCACCGCACCGAGCAGACGGGCGCCGCGTTCGATCTGATCGTGAGCGAGCAAGGGATCGGCCGCGAGCCGGGCGCGATCCGCGACGTGCTCGGTGACGCGCACACGACCTACTTCCCGATGCCCTACTACCTCGACGCCCGCGGCTTCGGCGTGCTCGCGCGCACCGACCACCGCGTCCACGTCGACGTGTGCGCGGCGGACCCGGACGTGATGTGGACCGAGGTGATCGACGGCGCGCCGATCGAGCTCGTCGTCTTCCACGGGCCCACCCCGCGCGACGTGATCGCGCAGCTCGGCGAGGAGGTCGGCCGCCCCGCGCCGCCGCCCGCGTGGGCGTGGGGCGTGTGGATCAGCCGCCAGGGCGGGCGCGAGGCCGTCCTCGCCGCCGCCGACGAGCTCGAGGCCGCGGAGATCCCCGTCGCGGCGATCTGGTCGCAGGACTGGACGGGCGTGCGCATGAACATCGGCGGCGGCTTCGGCGTGCAATACCGATGGAACGCCGATCCCGCGCACTACCCCGAGCTCGGCGCGATGATCGCGTCGCTGCGCGCGCGCGGGATCCGGTTCCTCGCGTACGCCAACCCGTTCGTGGATCCGGCGCTGCCCGACCACTTCGAGGACCTGCGCGCCATCGACGGGCTCGTGCGCGCGCCCGGCGGCGGGCCGTACGAGTTCACCGCGCCGAACGGGCGGAGCGGGCACCCCGACCTCACGCGCGAGGCGGCGCGCGACTACGTCCGCGGCGAGCTGCGCGAGATGGTCGAGGAGCTCGGCATCGACGGCTGGATGGCGGACTTCGGCGAGTGGACGCCGCTCGACGCGGTGGTGAGCGACGGCTCGGATCCGCGCGCCTTCCACAACCGCTTCCCGGTCGAGTGGCACCGCGTGAACCGCGAGGCGATGGACGCGGCGCGGCCCGACGGAGACTGGGTGACCATCGCGCGCTCCGGCTGGACCGGCGTGCAGCGCCACTCGATGATGCACTGGGTCGGCGATCAGGAGGCGACGTGGTCCGAGCACGACGGCTTGCCCACGGTGGTGCCCGCGATGATCACGCTCGGCCTCGCGGGCGTGCCGTACGCGACGCACGACATCGCCGGCTTCTCGGGCGGACCGAGCACGCGCGAGCTCTTCATGCGCTGGACCGAGCTCGGCGCGTTCAGCCCGATCATGCGCACGCACGAGGGCAACCGGCGCGACGTGAACCACGACTGGAACGCGGACGCCGAGACGGTCGCGCACTTCCGCCGCTTCGTACGTGTGCACGACGCCTTGCGGGGCGAGCTCGAGCGCGGTAGCGCGCAGGCGCAGGCGACGTCCATCCCGCTCGTGCGGCACCTGATGCTCGAGTTCCCCGCCGACCGCGCGGCGTGGGACGTCCACGACCAGTACCTGCTCGGCGACGCGCTCCTCGTCGCCCCCGTCGTGCGCGAGGGCGCGACGCGCCGCTCGGTGTACTTCCCCGCCGGCGCCGCGTGGTTCGACGTGTGGACCGGCGCGCGGTTCGAGGGCGGCGCGCGCGCCGAGGTCGACGCGCCGATCGGCCGCCCGCCCGTCTTCTCCCGCGACACCGACCGCGCCGACCTGCGCGCCATCGAGTGAGCGCGCGCCCCCGCTCGGGCTCGAGACGGCGCTGCCCCGCCTTCGATTCGGAGGCATACTGCGGGGCGCCAGAGGCCTGCCCCGTGTCCGTCCGCTCGATGTCGTTCGCGCTCGCCGCGCTCGCTCTCTTCGCCTGCGGCGGGACGCTGCCGCCCGTCGAGCCCGTCGGGGAGCCCACGCTCTACGCGGGGCGCGTGGTCGCGGCGCGCGGGCCGACGATGGCGCGCGGCGGGGGGCGCTGCGAGATCGAGGTGCAGCGCGCGGACGGCGCGTACCTCAACTGCCGCATCCGCATCCGCTGCAACGACGACCTCGTGTACGGCCTCTCCGGCGCGGGCTTCAACAACTGCCGCGAGGCCGGCGATCGGTTCGTCTTCGCGCACGACCACGAGGGCACGCGGCGCGACGGCGACCCGCGGATGTTCTTCGATCTCGAGGCGGGCCGCGTGATCATCAGCGACGACGATCCCGACGTCGAGGTGCTCGTCGACCTGATGCACCTGCCGCGCGGGTACGGCCGCTCGGGCGGCGCGGACGGCCTCAGCGCCCCTTGAACACCGCCTCGCGCCGCTCGACGAACGAGCGCAGGCCCTCGGCCGCGTCCTCGGACTCCATGAGCGCGCGCGCGTGCGCGAGGAGCTGCGCGGCCGCCGCGTCGGGGCCGTCCTCGGCCGCGGCGCGCGCCGACGCGAGCGTCGCGCGCACGCCGAGCGGCGCGCGCGACGCGATGGTGCGCGCGATCGCGATGGCGCGCTCGCGGTGCGCGGTCGGATCGACCACCTCCTGCACGAGCCCGATCCGGTGCGCCTCCTCGGCGCCGAACACGTCGCCGGTGAGGAGCCAGCGCATGGCGTTGCCCCAGCCCGCGACCTCGGGGAGGCGGATCGTGGCGCCGCCGAACGGGAAGATGCCGCGGTTGATCTCGATCTGGCCGAAGCGCGTGTCCGCCGCGGCGATGCGCACGTCCGCCGCGAGCAGGAGCTCGATGCCGATCGTGAGGCACCAGCCGGAGACCGCCATCACCACGGGCTTCTCGCGGCGCCGCCCGTGGAGGCCGAGCGGGTCGACCGCGTCCGCCGGGAAGAGCGGCGCGCCACGGGCGACGGCGGGGCCGACCTCGGCGAGGTCGAGGCCGGCGGTGAAGTGCGCTCCGTCCGCGGTGACGACGAGGACGCGCGCGTCCTCATCGTCCTCGTAGGCGGTGTACGCCTCGGCGAGCTCGCGCAGCATGCGCAGGTCGAACGCGTTGCGCTTGGCCGCGCGATCGAGCGAGACGAGGTGCAGGGCGCCGTCGCGCTCGACGCGCACGCGGGGGCGATCTTCGCTCATGCGCCGAGGCTCGCACACGCGCGGGCGGGATCGGTACTACCATCGGGCGATGCTCCGCTCGACCGCGCTGTTCGGCTCGCTCCTCGTCGCGTGTGGTGGAGAGGTGGCGCCCGCGGACGGCGGCGCGCTCCTCGACGCGGCCGCCTCCGACGCGGGCTGCACCCCGCCTCCGGGCGAGCCGTTCGCGTGCGAGGACCTCACGCCGGACCCGGCGTGCGGCGCGCGCTGGGTGGTCGGCGTGACCGGGCGCGTCGAGACCACGCTCGGCGCGCCGGTCGACGGCGCGCGCGCGCAGCTCTGCGTGCGCGTGCACCCGAGCGAGGTCTTGATCTGCTTGCCGCCGCCCGTCGCCGACGCGAGCGGCGCGTTCGCGATCGTCGTGCCGCGCGAGGCGCGCTGCCAGAGCCGCGCGGCGATGCGGGCGATCGCGCCCGGGCGCGGGCTCGCGACGACGTACTGCCCCGTCGCGCTCGACGCGAGCGCGGGCCCGCTCGTCGAGGTCGCGTCGCCTTACCGCCTGCCGCCGGTGACCGCCGCGGCGGCGCCGCCGCGCGGGGACGCGGACGCGGAGCGCGACGTCGTGTTCTCCGACGGCGTCGTCCTCACGCTCGTGCCGAGCGCGCTCCCGAGCGCCGACGAGTACGCCGCGCTCGCGGGCGCGCTCGTCGACGTCTCCGCGACGGAGTGCTTCCGCGGCGCGCTCGCGCCCGACGGCGCCTACGCGTTCGATCCGGAGGCGCCGATCCGCGGCGGCGCGGCGGTCTCGATCCCCAACACCGCCGGCCTCGCCGCGGGCGCCGAGGTCGATCTCTACGTCCTCGGGGGCCTCGAGACGCGGCTGCTCGACGGGGCGGAGGTCGAGGAGGGGGAGCTCGGGCGCTTCGGGCTCGGCGTGGTGAGCGCCGACGGGGCCGCGATCGTGGCCGCGACGGACGCGCGGCTGCCGTATCTGTCGTGGCTGGTCTGGCGCGCGCGCTGACGCGCGAGGGCGGCGCGCCGGAGCGCGCGCGGTTCTCGGGCGAGCTCACCGAGGAGACACTCCACGCGCCGCCCGCGCGGGATCGGCCCTGAGCCCGTGTGGAACGGCGTTTGCCCAAGCCGTTGGGCATGCCGTCCTCCAAGTCCGACACCGACCTCGCCCTGGCGCCGCTCCCGCCGAGTGACAGCGGCGTCCGCCCCCGCCCCCCCGGGCTCGCGCCCGCGCGCGCCGAGTGGAGCGACGCGACCGACCCCGCGCCGTCGCCGGGCGCACACCTGCGGCTCGTGGCGCCGCCGCGCGCGT
>JAHBWG010000148.1 GCA_019637095.1 Sandaracinaceae bacterium
AGCCTGCGCTCGCGTCGCCCGCGCCGCCGCTCGCGTCGCCCGCGCCGCCGTTGGTGTCGAGCGAGCCTGCGCTCGCGTCGCCCGCGCCGCCGCTCGCGTCGCCCGCGCCGCCGTTGGTGTCGAGCGAGCCGCCGCTCGCGTCGCCCGCGCCGCCGCTCGCGTCGCCCGCGCCGCCGTTGGTGTCGAGCGAGCCTGCGCTCGCGTCGCCCGCGCCGCCGCGGGTGTCGAGCCAGCCGCCGCTGGTGTCGCAGCCGCCGCGCGGGTCGAACGAACCGCCGCTCGTGGCGGCGCCGCCGCGGGTGTCGAACGAGCCGCCGTCCGTTTCGCCGGGTCCGTCGCCCGAACCTCCGCGCGCGCACGAGCCCCCGCTCGCGCCGGATGAGCCGGCGAGCGATCCGGAGTAGCCACAATCGCGGGGACGATCCTCGTCATTTCGTCATTCTCGGAGCGATCCACAGAGGCCCGCCCGATCGATGCCCCCTCGCTCGAGGTCGCGAGCGCTCGGCCCGCTCAGCCCGCTTCTGCCTGGCTGCCCTCCGGCTTGGGCCGCAGCCCGCTGCGCTGCTCGTCCTCCGGGTCCTCCTCGTGGAGCGGCGGGTTGTCCTCGCGGGCTTCCTCGCGCGGCGTCGCCGCGGGCGCGGGGAGCGGCGGCTCGCTCCGATCCGGGTCGTCGAGGTACTCCGGCAAGAGCGAGCGCCGCCGCTCCGCCTCGAACGGGTCCTCCCACTCGCGCCGCTTGGCCTCGAGCCACTCGCGCGAGCCGAGCAGCACCGCGGCCCAGCGCAGGTCCTCGGTGCTCGCGAGCAGGATCTTGATCACCATCGTCAGCGGCACCGCGAGCAGCGCGCCGAGCGGCCCCCAGAGCAGGCCCCAGAACACCATCGACAGGAACACCACGAGCGGCGAGAGCCCGAGCGCGCGCCCCATCACGCGCGGCTCGACGAAGTTGCCGAGCACGAAGTTGATCACGAGGTAGCCGCACAAGACGAGCAGCGCGCTCGCCGGGCCGAACTGGATCAGCGCCACCACCACGGGCGGGATCGTCGCGATGAACATCCCGAGCGTCGGGATGTAGTTGAGGAAGAACGCGAGCAGCGCCCACAACAGCGGGAAGTCCACGCCGCAGATCGCCACCCACACGCCGCAGAGCGCGCCGGTCGCCACGCTCATGCCGCTCTTGACCACGAGGTAGGTCTGGATCTCGCGCGCCGCGTTCGCGAAGCGCGGCAGGTCGGCGGTCGGGCTGCGCATCACGTACGCGAGCTTGATGCGCCACGGACCTGCTTCGAACAGCATGAACAGCACGAGCAGCCCGACGAGCAGCGCGTTCTGCCCGAACGCCCAGACGCGCTGGAAGAGGTCGGCCACGAGGTCCATCACGCCGACCTGCGCGACGGTGCGGCTCGCGGTGTCCGGGTCGACGTCGAGCCCTTGCTGCTCCGCCCACGCGGCCGCCGCCACGGTCAGCTCGCTCAGCCGCGCCTGGTAGGTGGGCACGCGCTCGTAGAACTCGTTGAGGCTCCCGCCGACGAGCCCGCCGAAGCCGAGCAGCACGCCGAGGTCGAGCAGCACCGCGAGCAGGATCGCGAGCCAGCGCGGCGTGCCGCGGTCGGTGAGCCACCCGACGACCGGCAGCGACACGACGGTGATGAAGGCCGCGGTGATCAGCGGCAGCACGAACGGGCGCGCCGCGTGGAGGCCCCAGACGACGGCGGTGATGCCGGCCAGCATCATGACGGCCTTGGCGCCGGCGCCGAGCTTGATCTCCACTACGCCTCTGCCGACCAGGGTAGCGCCGAACGACTCACGGCGCGACGCCGAACAGGGCCTCGAAGTTCGCCTCGAGCTGCGCCTGGGCGGCCTCGGGCGTGCACCCCCAGAGCTCGGCCGCGTACTCGAGCGTGACCGCGACGTTCGCCGGCTCGTTGTCGGCGTCGGGGGCCGGGCCGAGGTACGGGCAGTCGGTCTCGAGCAAGATCTTGTCGCGCGGCAGCGTCTCGAGCATCCGCGTGAACGCCTCGTTGCGGCGCGCGTTCGCGGGGATGCTGAGCCAGTGGCCGCGCTCGGCGATCTGGCGCGCGAGCTTCACCCTGCCGCCGAAGCAGTGCCAGTCGACGCGCGTCGCGCCGAGCTCGTCGAGCACCTCGAGCGCGCGGCGCTCGCGCTTGCGCGTGTGGATGATGATCGGCTTGTCCGCCTCCATCGCGACCGCGACGAGCGCGCGGAACGCTCGCTCCTGCAGATCCCACAGCGCCTCGGGCACCCAGTAGCCGTCGAGGCCGATCTCGCCGATCGCGAACGCCTCCTCGGCGTGGTCGCGCACCCAGGCGATCGCCTCGTCCGTCGTGAAGGGTGGGCCCGGGTCGCGCGGGTAGCCGACGCCCATCGCCTCCATCTCGGTCAGCACCGCGTCGACCGGGTAGAGCCCGTAACACGCCTTGACGAGCGGGTCGCGCGCGGCGAGCGCGCGAACGGCCTCGTTGTCGTGCGGGTTGAGCCCGTTCGCGAGCACGCTCGTCAGGCCGGCGCGCCGCGCGTTGTCGAGGATCTCGGCGGCGCGGGGGGCGAGCTTGGGGTGCGTGACGTGCGCGTGGACGTCGTAGAGGCCCATCAGTCGGCGGGCTTCTTCGCGGCGCCGCCGCGCGAGCGCGCGTAGGTCAAGAAGCCAGCGGCGATCGCGACGAACGCGCCGCCGAGCACGAGCCAGAGCCCGACGCCCGTCTTCTGGAAGAAGAAGACGAGCACGGTGACGACGCCGTAGCCGACGATCAGCACGCCGAGCGCGGCGGCGATCTGGCCCGAGTAGCGCACGCCGAGGAACCCGACCGCGCTCAGCGCCGCGCCGAACGCCGGGATCGCGAGCAGCGCGTAGCGCTGCCCGCCTTGGCCGATCAGGCCGCGGATCACCGGGTGATCGGCCATCACGAGGCCCAGGCCGGAGACCGTCTCGGTGCCCTGCGGCCCCTCGATCTTCAGCCAGTCGAGGAAGAAGCCGACGAGCAGCAGGAGCCCCGCGACGCCGAGCACGATCCGCAAGGCGATGTGCGGCGTACCCGCAGGGCTCGCCTTCGCCTCGGGCTTCTTCTCCGCAGCGCCGGGCTTCTTGCCGCCGCCTTCCGCGCCCTTGCTCTTCTTGCGCGCGTCGAGCTCCGCGAGGGCGTCGTCGAGCTCGAGGTCGTCGTCGGCGGTGGGCATGGCGCGCAATGTAACAGGTCGCCCCTGCGCGTGCCGTCCGCCGCGTCGGCCTTCCCGCGCGTACGCGACACAGGTTGGCGCACCCACGCGGCCTCCGCGCCCGGAGTCTCTCGTGGCACGCGGGGTGCGCTGCGCGCGCGTATGCACAAGACCCTGCCCTGCGTGCTCGGCGCCCTCGCGCTCGTCGCCTGCGCCGAGACCCACCGGATGGACGCCGACGGAGGCCCCTTCGCGGACGCGGGTCCGTGCGGCCTCGCTCCTCCGCCGTTCGGCTGCGTGACCGCGTGCGGCAGCGACGGCCTCGTCCCGCCGGTGTGTCTGGGCGGCGTGTGGCAGTGCGGTGCCGGGACCATCGACCCGACCACCTGTGCCCCCGGTTGCCCGGGGCCTGCGCGTCCGAACTGCGTCTGCGTCGGCTCGAGCTGGCGGTGCGAGGAGCCGATCTGCCCCGACGGCATCAACCCCTGGGATCCCATGGACCCCGCGAGCGTGTGCCGCGTCGAGGGCGCGACGTGCACTGGAGGGAGCACGGATTCTTGCGGTCCCGGCCTGTTCTGCACCTGCACCTCGGGGAGGTGGGACTGCGCGGTGGCCCACCCCGATCCCGCGTGCTGGTGCGAGCGCGAGCCCTCCGTCGGGAGCCGCTGCAACGGCAGCGTCCCGACGTGCGGGCAGTGCTGCCCGACGGCCGACGGCCCGAACTGGCCCGCGCTCGAGTGCGTCGACGGAGTGTGGCAGCCGGCGGCGTGTCCCGAGATCGTGTGTCCGCCGGTCTACGAAGAGTGCCCGGTCGTGACCGGCGCGGCGGTCGGTCGCGCGTGCCCGATCGAAGGCCAGTCGTGCGGGGACGCGTGCTGCGGGACCGCGATCTTCTGCGACGCGGGACGCTGGAACCGAGGCCCGGAGGCCGACTGCGCCTGCCACCCCGGCGTCCGCTGCGGCGCGGGCGAGTGCCGCGCGGGCCAGTACTGTCGCGAGCAGTGCGGCCCCGACGACGGCATCGAGCACCGCTGCGTCGCGCTGCCGGCCGACTGCACGAGCTGCGCGTGCCTGCCGCTCGAGCCGTGGCAGCGTTGCGAGATGGTCGGCGGCGTCCCGCACGTCCAGCCCACCGGCTGCGGCTGAACGCGCACTCACTCGAGCTTCGCCGCGCCCTCGGGCCCGACCTCGACGGAGCCGAGCCGCTACGCCGTCAGATCGGACTCCGAGCGCCACTCGTGCTCGAGGTCGCGCATCACGAGCGCGCAATCGAACGCCACGCTCCCCGCCGGAAATCGGCTCGCGTCCTCGAAGTAGCTCGAGCTCACCTCGTCGACCGCGAGCGCCCCGACGCGCCAGTCCGTCGTCACGAGCGAGATGCCGTCGAGCCGCCCCGCGTCCCTCGTCTCGGAGTAGCCGACCGAGCCCGCCTCGAAGAACGCCGACGCCTCCGCGAGCGAGCCGAAGACGGAGCCCGCCGGCAGCGTGTCGGCGGCTCGGCCCTTCACGTGAAGGCTCACGCCGTCGTCGCGCGCGCGCATCCGGATCTCGACGCGGTCCCCGTCGTCCTCGATCGCGAAGTCCGCGAGGTGGTGCTCACCGGGGAACACGCGGCCGCCCGCGAGGTGGTTGCCGAGCGAGCTCGTGTCGCGTCTCGGGATGTACACCCCCTCGCGCTCCTGCCCGTCCTCGACCCAGCGCACGGCGATGCGGTGCGCTCCGTTCTCGCTCGTCATCCCGAGCAGCTTCGGCGCGTGCTTGGGTCGCACCTCTTCGAGCCGGATGAGACAGATGCCGGCGATGGCGTGGCCCCCGTGGAGCTTGGGCCGGAAGCGCGCTGGGAGCTGTGCCTGCATCACGTCGGGCTCGACGCGGAAGTTCACGAGGAGGCGCCGCCGGATCAGGCCCTGGATGGTGGGGAGGCGCAGCACGTGGGGAGCGTGGGGGCGGCGCCGAGGCGCGTCAACGGGCCGGCTCACGCCGCCGCGGGCGATGCCGCGCGCGCGCGCCCTACGCCGAGGCGCCCGAGGTGTGTGTCGGCGAAGCTCGTCGCGTACTTGAGGCCGTAGCCGAGCGCGCGATCGAAGCCGACGTGCGCGACCCACACGAGGGCGACGAGCCCGAGCGCGCTCGCGCCGGTGGCGTACGCGAGCGCGCCGAGGATCGCGGGGCCGAGGGTGCTGTGGCCGGCGTCGTAGAGCGCGGCGCCGACGCGCGGACCGGCGAGGTAGCCGAGCATCGACAGGTCGGGGACGAGGAACAGCGCGGCGAACCAGCCCCAGCTCCCGCCGAGCGCGGCGTACGCGAGGCTCGCCGCGACCAGCACGGCCGCGCCCTCGAGGCGCAACAGCACCCGCGGCGCGCCGCGGACGGCGCCGGTCGGCTCGATGCTCGGGGCGAGGGGGTTGGCGGGGGTCGGGGTCATCGTCGGTCTCCTCGTCGAGGCCGCGTAGCGCGACCTTCGACCCGGACTGTGGCCCCGGGGCCCGCTCATCACCATTGTTCAAAGGTGTTCATCGGCTCATCATGAACTGATGAGCGAGCCGCAACCCTCGTGGGAGCTCTACGAGACCTTCCTCGAGGTGATCCGGGGCGGGAGCCTGTCGGCGGCGTCGCGCTCGCTCGGCGTCGCGCAGCCGACGGTGCGCCGCCGCGTCGAGGCGCTCGAGGCGGCGCTCGGGGCGGTGCTGTTCACGCGGGCGCCGAACGGGCTGACGCCGACGCCGGCCGCGGAGGCGATGCGCCCGCTCGCGGAGACGATGGCGGCGAGCGCGGGGGCGCTCGTGCGGAGCGCGTCGGCGCCGATGACGGCGAGCGCGGGGACGGTGCGGCTCGCCGCGAGCGAGATCGTGGGCGTCGAGGTGCTGCCGCCGATCCTCGCGCGCCTGCGCGCGCGACACCCCGCCATCGCGATCGAGCTCGTGCTCTCGAACCGCAACGAAGACCTCTTGCGGCGCGACGCGGACGTCGCGGTGCGGATGGTGGCGCCGACGCAGGCCGCGCTCGTCGCGCGGCGCGCCGGCGAGGTCGAGGTGGGCCTCTACGCGAGCGAGGCGTACCTCGCGTCACGCCGCGCCCCGCGCCGCGCCGCCGAGCTGCCGCGGCACGCGCTCGTCGGCGACGATCGCGCCCGCTCCCTCCGCGAGGGGCTCGCGGCGGTCGGGATCGCCCTGAGCCCGCGCGACTTCGCGCTGCGCACCGACAGCCACCTCGCGCAGCTCGCCGCCGTCCGCGCCGGCGTCGGGATCGGCCCCTGCCAGCGGCCGCTCGCCGAGCGCGACGGCCTCCTGCGCGTCCTTCCCTCGCTCGCGTTCCCGCTCGGGATCTGGATCGTGACCCACGAGGAGCTGCGCCCGGTGCAGCGCGTGCGCGCGGTGTTCGACCACCTCGTCGAGGCTCTCGCCGCCTACGCGTCGTCGCGGCCGATGCGCCGCGAGGCGTGAGGTCCGAGGCGCCGCGGGCCATCGAAGGCCGGGGGCTCACTCTGGTACGCTCTAGCGGCCGATGAGCGCAGCCCGATGAGCGCAGCCCGATGAGCGCAGACTCGAGCGACGGATCGGCGCCGACCGTCCCGCGGCCCGGAGACGCGCCGTTCGTCTCCGAGCGGTTCCGCATCCTTCGACACCTCGGCGCGGGCGGGATGGGCGAGGTCTACGAGGCCTACGACGCCGAGCTCGACGCCCGGGTCGCGCTCAAGACGCTGCGGCGCCACGACGCGCAGGGGCTCGCGCGCTTCAAGCGCGAGTTCCGCGCGCTCCAGGGCCTCCAGCACCCGAACCTCGTCTCCCTCGGCGGGCTCTTCGAGGAGGACGGCCTCTGGTTCTTCACCATGGACCTCGTCGAGGGGGTCGACTTCCTCACGTGGGTGCGCGGGGCCGGGGCGCGGCGCGCGCCGGGCACGTCCTCCGATCCGACGCCCGACGGACGGGCGCCTGCGTCGGAGCCTCCCGAGCCGAGCGCGGCGCCCCGAGCCGAGCCGCCGCCCCTCGACGAGGCGCGCCTGCGCGGCGCGCTCGCGCAGCTCGCGGCCGGGCTCGGGCACCTCCACGACAACGGGCGCGTCCACCGCGACGTGAAGCCGTCGAACGTGCTCGTCCGGCCCGACGGCTCGGTCGCGCTGCTGGACTTCGGGCTCGTGCACGAGTCGCACGACTCGAGCGACGGCTCGGGCAGCGGCGTCGTCGGCACCGTCGCGTACATGGCGCCCGAGCAGGCCGCGGGCACGCCGGTGACCGCCGCCGCGGACTGGTGGAGCGTGGGCGCGATGCTCTACGAAGCGCTCACGGGCTCGGAGCCCCACGAGGGCCGCGTGTTGCAGGTCCTGCTCGACAAGCAGCACATCCCGCCGCCGCGACCGAGCGCCCTCGTCACGCGCGTCACCGAGGATCTCGATCAGCTCTGTCACGAGCTGCTCGCGATCGATCCTTCGGCGCGGCCGAGCGGGCGCGCCGTGCGGCGCCGCCTGTCGCGGCGCGCCACGGAGAGCGGCGATCGCACGATGCCCTCCGCGCTGCCCTCGTTCGTCGGGCGCGAGGCGGAGATGGCGCGGCTCCACGACGCGTACGTGCGGGTGGTGCGCGGCGAGACCCTCACCGTGCTCGTGCGCGGCCCGTCGGGCCTCGGCAAGACCGCGCTCGTCAAAGAGTTCACGCGGAGCCTGCGCAGCGAAGACGCGCCGCCCGCGATCCTGCGAGGCCAGTGTTACGAGCGCGAGTCGGTGCCCTTCAAGGGCCTCGACAGCGTGGTCGACTCGATCGCCAAGCACCTCGCGTCGATGCCCTCGCGCGACGCCGCCACGCTCGCGCCGCGCCGCGCGTCGCTGCTCGTCGAGACGTTCCCCGTGTTGCGACGGGTCGACGTCCTCGCCGACGCCCCGCGCTTTCGCGTGATCGATCCGCAGGAGCGGCGCGAGCAGATGTTCGCGGCGTTCCGCGAGCTCTTGTGTCGCCTCGGCGACCGCCAGCCGGTGGTCGTGACGATCGACGACATCCAGTGGTCGGACGAGGACAGCGGACGTCTGCTCTCGGAGCTCTTGCGACCGCCCGATGGACCGCGCGCGCTCGTGATCGCGACCTACCGCACCTCGGACAGCTCGCCCGAGGTCGCGCTCGAGCTGCCGGGCGAGACCGTCACGATCGAGCTCGGGCGCCTGCACGACGCCGACGCGATCGTCCTCGCGGAGAGCGCGATCCTGCGCCGCGGCCGCGAGCCGGGCGAGGAGACGCAGCGGCTCGCGATGATCGTCGCGCGCGAGGCCGGGGGCCATCCGCTGTTCATCGACGAGCTCGCGCGCCGCGCGACGAGCGTCGAGGCGGCCCAGGTCCGCGCGGTGCACCTCGAGGCGGTGCTGCGCGAGCGCATCGCGCTCTCGAGCCCGAGCGCCCGCCGCGTCCTCGAGGTGCTCTCGCTCGCGAGCCGGCCGCTGCCGCTCGTCACCTGCGCGCGCGCGGCGGAGCTCGACCTCGCCACGGCGCTGCACGAGCTCGCGGTGCTGAGCGCGGGCAACCTCGCGCGCACCGGCGGCGCGCGCAGCACGGACCTCGCCGAGCCGTTCCACGACCGCGTGCGCGCGGCGACCCTCGAGGAGCTGTCGGCCGAGGCCGTGCGCGCGCACCACCGCGCGCTCGCCCGCGCGATCGAGGCCTCGGATCGCCCCGAACCGGATCTGCTCTTCGAGCACTGGTCCGCCGCGGGCGACGACGCGCGCGCGCGCGAGTACGCGATCCAGGCGGCCGAGCAGGCGGAGGCCGCGCTCGCGTTCGAGCGCGCCGCCGCGCTCTACGCGCACGCCGCGGCGCGCCGGGGCGCGTTCGACGCCGAGCTCGAGGCGCGCCGCGCGAGCGCGCTCGCCAAGGCGGGCCGCGGCGCCGAGGCGGCCGACGCCTACCTCGTGCTCGCGCGCGAGCTGCGCGGCGTCGATCGCCGCGAGCACCTGCGGCGCGCGGCCTACGAGCTCCTGATCTCGGGGCACCTCGAGCGGGGCTGGGAGGTCGTGCGCACGGTGCTCTCGGAGGTCGGGCTGGGTCTGCCGCGCACGCGCCTCGGCGTGCTGTTGTCGGCGTTCGGCGCGCTCCTGCGTTTGCGGATCTTCGGCCTGCGCATCCGCCGCCGCGACCGGGACGACGTCGCGCCGAAGGAGCTCGTGCTGCACGAGGTGCTCGCGACGCTCGGCCGAGGGCTCGCCACGGTGGATCACGCGCTCGGCTTCACCTTCGCGATCAAGGAGGCGCTCGTCGCGGTGCGCATCGGCGACCCCGAGCGCATCGTGCCGTCGCTCGCGACGCTCTCGGGCTACCGCGCGAACGTCGGCGCGCACGCGCACGCGAAGCGGATCCTCGAGCAGGCGCAACGGCTCGCCGGCGAGGCGAGCGACGGCGCGCGCGCGTGGCTCGTCGTGTCGGTCGGCATCCAGCAGTACATCCGCGGCGAGTGGCGAGAGGCGCGCGAGACGCTCGAGAGCGCGCTCACCCTCTGGAAGGACGCGGCGGGGGCGGCGCTCCAGACCAACCAGATCGTGACGACGCTCGCCGGCGTCCACCGCAACCTCGGCCGCCTGCAGGAGCTGCGCGCGCGGCTCGGGGAGTGGCTGCCGAACGCGGAGCGCCGCGGCGATCGCTACCTCTTCAGTACGCTCACGCTGGGCTACGGCGTCGTGCCGCTGGCGTACGAGTCGATCGAGGCGGCCGAGGCGTGGGCGCGGCCGGAGCGCTGGACCTCGATGGGCGAGAGCCTGCACGTTCAGCACTGGTACGTGCTCCGAGCGCGCGCCGAGCTCGACCTCGCTCGCGGGGACGTGGGCTTGCTCGCCCGGCACGAGGCGCCGCTCGCCGCGATCCGCCGCTCGCTCCTGCGGCGCACCGTCGTGTGGGGGCTCGACTCCGCGTGGCTCGAGGGCCGCCTCGCGCTGGCGGACGCGGCGGGCGGCGACCGGAGCGCGATCGCGCGCGCGCGGCGCGCGGCGAAGCGACTGCGGCGCGGCAACTACGCAAACGGTCTTGCGCTCGCGGCGCTGCTCGAGGCGGGCGCGCGGCGCGCCGAGGGGGACCCGACGGCGGAGCGTGCGGTCCGCGAGGCGATCGACGCGTGCGACGAGGTGGGCGCCGACCTCTACGCCGCGTGCGCCGCCCTCGCGGCGAGCGCGTGGGTCGATGAGCCGGCCCCGCTCCGCGCGCGCGCCGAGGCGTACGCCTCGCGGGAGGCGCTGCCCGACCTGGGCCGGCTCGCGCGCGTGTTCGCCCCCGGCCTCGGGGAGCGGGCGGCCTTCCGTCGGCTCGCCCTCGCCGAGAGCCCCGCGTCCGCCCGCGGAGGCGGAGAATGACGAGATGACGGTGATCGTCCCTGCGCGCTTCGCGGGCCCCCATCTTCTCGAGGCGGACGGCGGAGACCTTGTACTCGGGGCACTGGGTGTGCTCGTCGGCCGCGGAGCTGCGCCGCGCACCTCCTATGCGGCCAGCTCGAGCACT
>JAHBWG010000149.1 GCA_019637095.1 Sandaracinaceae bacterium
CGAGGGCGGGTGCGGCTGCACGGTGCCTGGCCCGAGCGACGGGCCGCCGGCCTCGCTCGCGCTCCTCGCGGTGGTCGGCTTCGCGCTGCGCCGCCGGCGCACGCGCTGAGCACCGAAGAGATGCGGCGCCGGCCCATCGGTCGGCGCTGCATCGTCGTGTCGTGGCCGCTCGATCGCGAACCGCTCACGGCCCGACGACCCGCTGGCCCGCCTTCCAGACGGCGCGTGTGCGCGCGATGGCGCTCGGGGTCGCGCGCAGGTCGCCCTCCACGAGCAACAGGTCCGCGCGGCGGCCGGGCGCGATGCGACCGCGGTCGAGCAACCGGAACGCATCGGCGGGGCTCGACGTGGCGGCTGCGAGGGCTTGCTCCGTGGTCGCTCCCGCGAGCCGGAGCAGCTCGATCTCCGCGAGGAGTGAGGCTCCGATCGGGAGGCGCCGGTTCGGTGAGTCGGGGCCGGCGATCAGCCGGACGCCGGCGCGCGCGGACTCACCGACGAGGCGCAGGCGGCCTTCGCTGCACGTCCGATCGTGGTCCCCGCGGTCGGCGCCGAGGCGCTCGCGCTCTTCGTCGGTGAGGCGCCTCGCCAGCTCGGGATCGCGAACCAGCTCGATCCAGTACTCCATGCCGCACGGGCGCAGTTGCACCGCGAGCGTCGGGTTCAAGTAGGCGCCGCTCGCCGCGAGCAGCGCCGGGAGCGGATCGCCCTCGGGTATGGCGCACCCGTGCGCGACCACGTCCGGTCGCAGCGGCAGGACCCGCCGGATGTCCTCGCACCCGCCGGTGTGGACGACGACCGGCAGCTCGCGCGCACGCGCGGCCGCGACGAGCGCGCCCACCGTCTCGATCGACAGCGTCGGCATCGGGCTCGGCGCTCCGCCGACGTCGGCGACCGAGCTGTCGAGCACGATCTTCAGGGCGCTCGATCCCTCCGCGATGCGGGCCCGAACGAACGCCTCGGCCTCGTGGGGCGCTTCCAAGGTCGGGATCGGGATGCCGTACTCGGTGCCGTGCCCACCGGGGGCCGTCGCGAGGTTGCCCACGCCGAAGAGGGCCGCGCGCCGCAGCCCCGGCGCGTCGAGGTCCTCCGCGCGCAGCTGCGCTGGCAGCGCGGGCGGACCGAACAGATCGACCATCGTCGTGATGCCGAACGAGAGCGCCCGCTCGAGGTGCTCGACCCGCTCGCCGATGTGGACGTGCCCGTCGATGAGGCCCGGCAGCAGCGTGTGCCCGGGCACGCGCACGATCTCGACGCCGGGCGGCGGGGCGTCGACGATCCCGACGACTCGCCCGTGCGCGACGTGCACGGCGCCTTCGCGGAAGCGCTCCCCGTCGAACACGACCGCACCGACGACGACGAAGTCCCCCGGGCTCGGGCTCGTGTCGGCGCGTGGCTCGACCGCGACGGGCTCGCGCGCCACGCCGCACGCCGCGAGCAGGATCGCGATCCCGGTCGTCCCCTTCACGGTGTGAAGCCTACCGCGCTTCTCCCGCGCCGGGCCCGGGCGAGCACGCGCCGCGTCACGACGCGAGCAGCGCGAGCAGCACGCGCACCGCGAGGTACACGCCGAAGAGCGACAAGAGCACGCGGTGGCGTGAGGCGAAGCGCGCGGCGCGCTCCCACGCCGCCTCGCGATGCGCGCTCACCGGCTGCGCGTCGAGGAAGGCGTCGACGTCGGCGGCGAGCTCGAGCGCGCCGGCGTAGCGCGCCTCGCGGTCGCGCGACATCGCCTTGGCGCAGATCGAGTCGAGCGCACGCGGGAGCTGCGGCGCGAGCTCGCGCAAGGCGCGCGGGGGTGTGTCGCGCACGCGCTCGAGGACGGCGTCGGGCGTCTCGCCCTCGAAGGGCGCCCGACGCGCGAGCAGGAAGTAGAGGATCGCGCCGAGCGCGTAGACGTCGGCGCGCGCGTCGAGCGCGTCGATCTCTCCGCGCGCCTGCTCGGGAGGCATGTAGGCCGGCGTGCCCAGGATCGTGCCGTCCTGCGTCGCGCCGGCCAGCGACTCCACGACGCGGGGCCCGGAGATCCTCTCCGTCGCCGTTGCGGCGTCGGTGCCCACGCGCGCGTGGGAGGCCTTCGCGAGCCCCCAGTCCATCACCAGCGCCTCGCCGAAGGGACCGACCATCACGTTCTCGGGCTTGAGGTCGCGGTGGATCACGCCATGAGCGTGCGCGAACGCGACCGCGCGGCACACCTGCGCGAACGTGCGCAGGCGCGCGCCCCGCTCGAGCGGGCGGCGGGCCCACCGATCGAGGCGCTCGCCGCGCACGAGCTTCATCACGTAGTACACGCGGCCGTCGGGGAGCTGCCCGACGTCGTGCACGGGCACGATCCCCGGGTGCTCGAGCCGGGCGATCACCTTCGCCTCGAGCTGCATGCGGGCGCAGCGCTCGGCGGTGGTCGCCGTCGAGACCTTGAGGGCGACCTCGCGGCCGAGCTCGGTGTCCTCGACCGCGTAGACGCCCGCCATCCCGCCGCGACCGAGCGGGCGCAGGAGGCGGTACTTGGTCGCGCTCAGGTCGGGCTCGTCGCTCACCTCGCGCACGTGCGCGATCACGTCGTCCGGCAGGTACATCAGCCGATGTCGACGCCGAGCAGATCGCGCGCCTCCGCGCGCAGCTCGGCGCGGCTCGAGGTGATCGTCTCGAGCCGCTCGATGACCAGGCGGCGGAGCTCGCGCCGCGCGAGCGCGAGGTGGTTGGTGATCGTCGTCGCCGGCAGGTCGAGCTCCTTCGCGAGCGCGTCGTAGGTCGGGCGCTCCGACGGCTCCGCGAGGTCGTAGCGCTCGAACGCGGTGAAGATCACCGGCTTGCCCTTGGCGTCGCACTCGGCACGCAGGGCCTCGACGGCGAGCGTGAACAGCGCGCGGCGCCACTCGCGATCGAAGAGGTCCTCCGGGGACTGGCTCGTCGCGGCGCCCACGCGCGCGAGCTCGTCCTCCGCGCCGTCGAAGTCGAGGGAGAGGGCGGCCGCGCCGCCGCCGCGCTTCTGCCGCCGCGCCGCCTTGTGCGCGTTCGACGCGAACCGATCCACGCAGGTGCGCAGGAACGTCCGGAAGCGCGCGCGCTCCGGGTCGTAGCCGTCGAAGAAGTCCTTCTCGAGGGCGCGCGCGAAGAAGGCCTGCACGAGGTCTTCGGCGTCCTCGCGCGACGCGCGCCGGCGCGTGCGGACGTACTTGTAGACGGGGCGCCAGTAGGCGGTGACCACCGCGTCCCACGAGCGCCGCCGCTCCTCGGCGTCGTCGCTCCGCAGGGCCGCGATCGCGGAGCACCGCGTGGTCGGGAAGGGCGCGGCGCCGCTCGGCGACTGGGTCACGGCCGAAAATCGTAGTGCGCTGCGCGAATCCGGAAAAGGATCCCGAGCGGACGTGGAAAGGACGTGTGTGGGCGTGTCGAGCTCACGAACGACAAGGAGGCACCCGTGTTGAATCGTCCCATCCTCGGTCTTCTCGCGGGCGCCGTGCTCGGCGTGGTCGACGGCCTGACCGCGCTCGCGTCGGCGCCGGAGCTCAGCGGCGAGATCGGCGGCATCGTCCTGGGCTCGTCGATGAAGGGCCTGCTCGCCGGCGTGATCATCGGCGTGATCGCCCGCAAGCTGGCGTCGACGCGGGTGGCGGTGATCGTCGGAGGCGTCGTCGCGGCGCTGGTCACGCTGCCGATCGCGTACATGAACGCGTCGCACTACGCCGACGCGAGCTTCTACTGGAAGATCATGCTGCCGGGCGCGCTGGTCGGCGCGATCGTCGGCTACGCGGTCATGCGCTACGGCGCGCCGCCGAAGCCTCGCGCGACGGAGCCGAGCTGAGTCGCCTCGACCGACGCCCGCCGCCGCGCGAGGGGCTGGCCTCGAATGGCGCCGTCGGCCGCGCGCGCGCTCGACCAATCGACAGACCTCGAGTCGCGCCGTCGGCTGCCGTCGCGGCGCCGGCGAGCGTCAGCGGGTGCAGGTGAGGTCGGCGGCGAGCCGCTGGCCGATCGCGCGGTCGCACTCGGCGCGGCGCTCGCGCGGGTCGAGCCGCGCCTCGAGGCGGACCGCGGCGAGGCGGCGACGCGCGATGGGTGGGCTCGCGACCCAGGCCGACATGCCGGGCAAGATCACTTGCGTCGTACGAGCCGCGCCCGCGCCGCCGAGGTCGACCTCCACGCCGGCCGCGGCCGCGGCGTTGCCGTGGTTCTCGACGCGGGCCTCGAGCACGACGTCGTCGCCGCCGCAGGCCACTGCCACGAGGCGCAGGGCGCCGAGGCGGAGGTCGGGCAGAGGCTCTGCGTCCGCGGCGCCGGACCAGGGGTTCGCGCGCACGGTGTTGTGGCTGGCCCACGGGGCCGGGTGCGCGCTGACGTGGCCGGCCTCGTCGACGCTGCGGTCGTAGCCGTGCTGGTTCCACGTCGGCCGCGTGCCCGCCCAGTTCCCGAGCCGGTCGCGGAAGAGGCGGATGCCTCCTGGAGTCTCCGAGAACGAAAGCGTGCGCGCGCCGCATCCGAGCGTCGCGCTCTGCTCGAGGCTCAGCCGGTTCGACACGGCGAGCAGCTCGGCGCGGCCGTCTCCGTCGAGGTCCGCGACGATCGGGTACTCCCACACGGTGAGGCTCGGGTTCGAGCGCGCCCACCGCGGCGTGCCGTCGCGGCCGCTCAGGATCACGAGGTGGCACTCGTCCGCGTAGGCGACGTCCGCCGCGCCGTCGCCGTCGAAGTCGAACGCCGCCGCCCCCACCGTGCCCGGCGTGGTGTCGCGGCTGCGCAGCTCCCAGCGCACGTGCGGAGGCGGCAGGTCGAGGTCGAGCACGACGTAGGCGTGCGTCGCGGCGATCCCGATCTCTGTGCGTCCGTCTCCGTCGAAGTCCGCGATCGTCGGCGGGCCCGCGCTCATCCCCGCCGCGTAGCCCAGCGGCCCGAGCCGGGCCTCACCCGTCCGCGCGTCGCGGATCACGATCCGGCGGCCGTCCGCGGCGATCACCTCCGGCGATGCGCCCTCGAGCACGCGGGCGATCGCGACGTGGCCGTCGATCGCGATCGCGCCGTCCGTCCAGCGCAGCCGGCCGTCGGCGTCGAACGCGTGGCGCGTCGTGAACAGCTCGCTGCGGCCATCCCCGTCGACGTCGGCCGCGACCACCGAGACGCCGGCGAGGCGCTCGTCCGCCCAGCGGACGCCCTCCGGGTCGATCACGGCGCCCCCGGCGACGATCTCCGGCACCCCGTCGCCGTCGAGGTCGGCGATCGTGACGGTGTGGATGCGGCGCTCGCGCGCGAACCCGAGCGGCAGCTCGACGACGCGCATCAGCTCACCGCGGTGCGAGAGGACGAGCAGCGCGGTCGGGTTGTCGCCGAAGTCGGCGCACTGATGCTCGGTGTGGCGGTGCAGGACGCGCGAATCGATGGAGAGGCCGTGATCGTGGAACGGCCCGCGATCGGGCGGGAAGAGCGGGCACTCGATCCCCATGCCGACGCGCCGGCAGTCCCCCTCGCCGACGTGGCGGTGAGGCTCGATGCGCCGACCGAGCGCGACGACCTCGGCCACGCCGTCGCCGTCGAGGTCGCCGGTCGCGAGCGTGCTGAAGGAGCAGAACCCGGTGAAGCCGTCGCCGGCGATCCAGAGGGGCCGCCCGTCGATGCCCGAGAGCGCGACGAGCCGGCGCGCGCCGTGTCCGTGCTCGACGACGACCACGTCGGCGACGTCGGTGGGCCCGATCCGTCCGTCGCCGTCGTCGTCGTTCAGCTGCGCGAGGACGGGTACGGTGATCGCGTCGAAGCGCGCCTCCCAGACCAGCTCGGGCTCGAAGGGGCGCGCCGCGTAGCAGCCGCTCTCGCCTCGCGGCGCGCAGGTGCCTCCCACCGGATCGCAGCGCTCGGGCGCGACGCAATCGGCGTCGCGGACGCACGCCGTCGCAGGCGCGCCGCACGCGCCGCCGACGCAGCGCTCGCTCGCGCCGCAGCACCGCGCGCCGCAGCGCGTCCCTTCGCAGCTCGGCGCGCATCCGTGGGGCGTGCACTCCTCGCCGTCCGCGCACGGCTCGTCGCGACAGGCGAGCGCGACGCAGCAAGCCGAGGCGGTCGTCGCGCGGCGCGCGTCCGGCTCGTCGCCCCCGTCGCGGTCGCGCGTGCGGTGCGCGAGGTAGCAGCTCGTGCCGAGCAGCCCCAACGACACCGCCAACGCCCACCCGCGCGCACGAGCCATCGTACTTCGAGCCTAGAGGCGCGGCTCCGCGACTGCACGGGGCAGATCGTCGCCAGGCACCCAAAGATCTCCGCCCGCCGGCCGAGAACCGCGCCGCGCTCCTCGAAGCGCGCGGGCGCGAGCGTCTCTGCTCGTTGGCGCTCCTGCCAGAGCTTCAGGCGAGCAGGCCGTCGATGAGGCCGGTGCCGTCGGCGCCGAAGCCGCCGAGGTCGAGATCGAGGGCGCGCGCGACGGTGCGGTAGAGCGCGCCGTGCCCGCGCCGCGCGCTCGACGAGAGCCAGCGGCCGGTGCGGATCGCCCCCTGGCAGTCGCCGGCGACGAACCACGGCAGCTGGCGCAGCGAGTGGCTGCCGTCCGCGATCTGGCTGACGAAGACGACGAGGGTGTGGTCGAGGAGCGAGCTGCCGTCGGGCTCGATCGTCTCCGCGAGCCGGTCGAGGAGGCGCGCCAACACCTCCGTCGTCCGCAAGTGTTGTTGACGGATGACCTCCCTGGCGTTCGGGTCGCTCGCGAGCCGGTCGCGCGGATCGTTCACCTTGTGGGTGAGGTCGTGGATGTCGCTCGTGCCGAAGTCCCCGTCGCGGTAGTAGCCGCCGCCGTACGGGCAGAGGGGGCCGGGCGCGTCGTGGCAGTAGAAGGTCACGACGCGCGTGACGTCGGCGTGGAGCGCGGAGACCACCAGCTCCGTGTGGGTCTCGGTGGTGATCTGCCAGTACATCGCCTTGGTCTCGGGCGGCGTGTCCCACCGGAACGACGGCAGGCCCGAGAGGATGGTGCTGCGCTCGGGGATGTTGAAGGCGCGGTCCCGCCCGAGCGAGAGGCGGCGCTGGATCGAGCGGAGCTGGTCGGCGTGCGCGCCGAGCTTGTCGCGCGCCTCGCGGGCGAGCCGCGGGTCGTCGAGGCGCCCGAAGCGGCCGAGCGCGAAGTCGAGCACCCGGCTGCGCTGCTCGGGCCGCTGGTCCATGCTGGAAGGATCGGGCCGCCCGTCCGGGAACAGCCGCGCGTAGACCTCGCGCGGATCCCACAAGAACGGCAGCGGCGCGTTCGGACCGGAGTAGACCGGCGAGCCCTCCGCGTGCGGCCAGTCCGCCGCCTGGACCTCGAGGCTCGGCACCGCGGTGACGTCGCCGCGTGCCTCCATCGCGCGCACGATCGCCTGGTCGATCGACGGCGCGCCGGCGCGATCCGCGGTCACGCGGTGCGCGGCGGTCATCGCGTGCGTACCGCCGTCGATGTGCGCGTTGGCCGGCGCGACGCGGTCCGTCTCCGCGCTCATCATGTGGAGGTTGCCCACGTAGGTGAGCCGGTCGCGGTGCGCCGCGAGCGGGCGGTGCAGGTCGTTGAGCGCCCAGTCGGTCTCGCCGCCCTGCGGCTCCCAGAGCCCGGGGCGCGAGCCCGACCCGCCGTAGAAGAAGATCACGCGCTTGGGCGGGCGGGTCGCCTGCCCTCGCGCGCTCGTGTGACCGAGCCCGAGCCCGAGCGCCGCCGCGCCGACGCCGAGCCCGCGGATCACGTCGCGCCGTCCGAGCGTGCCGCTCATTCGCTCACCTCCGGCCGGAAACGGAAGGACGGGCTCGTCGCGATCGCGACGAGCAGCTCCGTCGTGTCACGGTGCTCGCGCAGCTCGTCCGAGAGCGAGCGCACTTGGCAGGCGTCCCCGCTCTGATCTTGGCGCCCCATCGTGAAGCGGTAGAGCTGCCGGACCACGCACTCGCGCACGCGCTCGGAGCCCGCGAAGCGATCGATCATGGCGAGCGCGTCGGTGTACTCGCCGTTCGCGTCGCCGGCCCCGAGGATCGCGGCGCTCGGGTCGACCTCCACGCCGTTCTCCGTCGTGCGGAAGCGGCCGATCGCGTCGTAGCGCTCGAACGCGAAGCCGGCCCCGTCGATGCGCGCGTGGCACGTCGCGCACTCCTGGGTCCCGTGCGTCTGCTCGAAGAGCTGCCGCGTGGTGCGGACCTCGGCGGGGATCTCGTCCGGGAGCGTGGTGTTCACGTCCGCCGGCGGCGGCTCGATGGTGCCGCAGAGCACGTTGCGGATCACGAACAGGCCCCGGATGATCGGGGAGTGCGCGACGCCGTGGGTGCTCGACGCGAGCCAGCCCGGCTGCGTCAGGATGCCGGCGCGCTGTTCGGGGTCGAGCTCGGTGCGCACGAGCGCCTCGCTGCCGGGCGGCGCGACGCCGAACGCCGTCGCGATGCGGTCGTTGACGTAGCCGTGCGTGCCGGCGACGAGCGCGTCGTACGAGCGCTGCTCCCAGAAGGCGTCCTGCGCGAAGCGCAAGACGGACTCGCGCAGGTCGCGGCGCATGGCGCCGTCGAGCTCGGGGAACGCGTCGGAGCGCGCCGTCTCGAGCCGCGCGAGCTCGAGCCACTGCGCGAAGAAGGCGCTCGTCACGTCGCGCGCGCGCGGGTCCGCGATCATCCGCCGCGCCTGGGCCTCGAGGCCGCCGCCCGCGAGCTCGCCAGCGTCCGCGGCGCGCCGCAGCTCGGCGTCGGGCATCGTGCCCCAGAGCGTGTAGGAGAGCCGCGCCGCGAGCTCGTGGTCGCTCAGCGCGACGAAGCCCTCGGGCGCGTCGCCGCCGCCGGCGAGCTCCGGCCGGTAGAGGAAGTCGGGCGAGATCAGGAGCGCCTCGAGCGCCATGCGCAGCGCCGTCGCCTCGCCGTAGTCCGCGCGGCTGGCCTCGTAGAACGACGCGATCGCCTCGCGCTCGGTCGCGTCGAGCGGGCGGCGGTAGGCGCGCGAGAAGAGGGCCGGCAGCACCTCGCGCGCGCACTCGGTCGCGTCGCGCGCGCCGCACTCCATCCAGCCGCGATCGGCGACCGCGCGCTCGGCGATCGCCTCCGCGTTGGACTGGCTGCGCTCGACCCACACGGGCGAGACGACCTGGTCCTCGGCGCCGGTGTCGAAGCGGCCGAGCGCCGTCCGCTCGGGGAAGGTGAGCTCGGGCAGCTCGAGCGGCGCGAAGAGGTCGCGCACGGTGCGGGCGTACTCGCGCTCACTCAACCGGCGGAGCGGCGCCGCCGCGGGGAGCGCGTCGCCCGCGCCGCAGCGCAGCGCGCGTCCGGGCCGGTTCGGGCCGTCCTCGTAGACCTGCCCGCGGCAGCCGACGAGCGGCGCGGCGAGCGTGAGCGCGATCGCGAACGACAGTCGAGGGCGCATCGCACGAACTGGATATCACGATCCCGCGTCGGGAGAAGCACCGACAAGCCGCCGAAGCCCACTTTCGAGGCCGGATTTCGCGCCTGCGCAGAGGATTCCACTCCGCGCGCGTGCGCCGAGCGAGATCGCGCTAGCGGAACGCGAGCCCGACGCCGGCGCGCCCGCGGAAGAAGCGCTCCTCGCCGCTCCGCGCGAGCTCCTGCGAGGCTGGCCCGTCGAGCCCGAGCCAGCCGTGGCTCCACTCGAGCGCGACGAGCCAGCTCAGCCCGATGGAGTCGTCGAACGGTGCGATGCCCTCGAGCCCGGCCTCGAGCACGACACCGTGGCCGGTCGGCGAGCCGTAAGCCTGCGCGAGCGCGCCGCCGCCGAGCGCGAGGCGATAGCCGGCCTCCGCGCGGATCACGAGCTGCTCGTCCATCGCGCGGATGCGCGTCGCCGCGCGCGCTTCGAAGGAGCCGTACTCGACGGTGGGGACGAACGCGTTGTCGTCGAGGCCGTAGCTCGTGAAGCCGCCGCCGACGCGGGGCCCGAGCTCGACGAGGCCCGCGTCGTCGAGGGGGGCGAGCCAGCCGAGGTCACCCTCGAGCGACCAGGCGGCGCCGCCGATGACCTGCCCGCTCGGCGTGGTGGACTCGAAGAAGAGGGCGTAGCCGACGCGCGCGCGCACCTCGAGCCCCGCGAGGAGCGGCTCGTCGCCGCCCGCCAGCGGCCGCACGCGCAGCTCGCCGAGCACCTCGGGGTACAGCGGCACCGAGTGGAGGAGGCGGCCGTCCGCGACCGCCAGCACCACGTCGCGGTTGCGCAGGCTCAGGCCCGCCAGGAAGTGGAGGAACGGCCGTCGCACGCTCGCGCGCGCGCCGGCGCGCTCCGGGGCCGG
>JAHBWG010000015.1 GCA_019637095.1 Sandaracinaceae bacterium
ATTCCTACGCGGCCCCTAACCCGGGTGAAACGCGGCGGCGCGACGCGCATAAGGGAGACGCGTGACGGGCGAGCACGATCCGGCCGGGCCTCGCCCGGACCTCGAGCGGCGGCTCGCGGAGGCCCGCGAGGCCGACGCGCTGCCGGCCGGTGTCGAGCTCGACGCGATGCTCGGCGAGGTCGAGCGCTCGCTGCGCGAGGCCGACGGAAGCTGGCTGTTCCGCGTCCGCTCGCTCGCGACGGGGGCGCGCCGCGCGATCGCGCTCGGCGCCGCCGCCACGGTGGTCGCCCTCGGCGCGAGCGTGGGGCTGCGCGCGGACCTCGCGTCGGCGCCGGTGGGCTACCTCGCGGTCGGCGTCGTCGCCGGAGCCGCGCTGCTCGCGGTGTGCCTCACGCTGGCGCTCCGCCCGCTGTGCGCTCCACCGCTGCCGCGCGGGCTCCGCGGGGCGCTCGCGGCGGTGAGCCTGGCGGCGACGGCGGCGCTCGCGCTGCTCACGCCCGCGGGGGCCGTCGCCGGCCGCGAGGGCCTCGTCGAGCACGCGACGCCGTGCGCGGCGTACGGGCTCCTCCTGGGGCTCCCCGTCTACGCCGTGCTGCGCGTCCTCGACCGCGGCGGCGCCGGCGCCGCGCTCGTCGCCTCGTGCGCCGCCGGCCTCACCGGGCACCTCGTCTTGACGCTGCACTGTCCGCGCACCGACCCCGCCCACCTCATGGCGGGGCACTTCGCGGTCGTGCTCCTCTTCGTCGCCGTCGTCGGAGGGCTCCCCGCGCTCTGGGACCGCCGCGCGCGGTGAGCCCCAAGGTCCCTCTCAGGGGGTGGGTCGCAACGCGCACACGAGGGAGGCGCACCCATGAGGCGGACCACGTTCATCTTCGCAGTCGCGGCATGCGCCGCCTGCACCAGCCCGAGCGAAGGACGCTCGTTCAACGCGGCCCCGGTCGAGGCGGTCCCCGGCGATCCGGGCCTCGCAGAAGATCTGCCGGCCGCGGCGGAGCCCATGGCCGCGAGCGATCGCGAGCAGGAGGTCGCCGAGGTGCCCGCGCCGAGCGTGGTCGCGCCCGGCGACGGCTACGCGGCGCGCGGCGCGCTCGGCTCCGTGCAGGGCCAGAGCGGCGCGGCCTACGGCGGCGGCGGCGCGCCCGACCACGCGGCCACGCCCCGCCCGATGCGCCTGGGCATGACCAGCCGCGGGCGCACGGAGCGCTCCGGAGGTCCGCCGAGCCCGACGGCGACTCCCACGCCCCGTCCGGTGTCGCCGCCCGCGACGCGCGCGAGCGCCGCGGCGCCCGCGCGCCGTCCGGCCTCTCCGGCGGCGCTGCCCGCGCAGCCCGCGGCGCCGCTCCCGACGAGCGGCGTGCTCGCGTCGAACTTCGTCGCCGGCGGCGGCGCGCAGGCGCGCCTCGAGGACCTGCTCGACCGCGGCGTGATGGTCGACGGACGCAACGTGCGCCTCGAGGCCTTCGACGACCTCGGCCGCCTCCCCTACCCGGTGCCCGCGCGCGAGGCGGTCGGGCTGCACGCCGAGCTCGAGCGCGGCCGCGTGCTCGCGACGGGCGAGCGCGTCCACCTGCAGATCGCGCTCATGGCGCGCCAGGGCGAGGCGCCGGTGCGGCCGCGGATGGACGTGCGGCTCGTGCTCGATCGGTCGGGCTCGATGTACGGCGACAAGTGGACGAACGCGATCGCGGCCGCCCACCAGCTCGTCGATCGGCTCGAGGCGGGCGACACCTTCGGGCTCATCAGCTACTCGGACGACGCGAACGTCGACCTCGCGCCCGCGCGCGTCGGGGATCGGCGCGCGGCGCACGCGGCGATCGATCGGGTCCGCCTCGGCGGCGGCACGAACATCGAGGCCGCCCTGCGCGCGGCGGCGAGCGTCGCGCCGCGGCGCCGCGCGATGAACGACGTGCTGCTCGTCGTGCTCGTCTCGGACGGCGTCGCGAACATCGGCCAGACCAACGCGGGCGAGCTCGGCAGCATCGCGCGCGCGATGTTCGACGAGCACGGCGTCTTGACGACGAGCGTCGGGCTCGGCACGGACTTCGACGAGGAGACGATGCTGTCGATCGCGCGCGAGGGCAGCGGCAGCTACCACTTCGTCCGGCGCGCGGGCGACATCGGCGACATCCTGCGCGACGAGCTCGAGGAGCGCGCGCAGGCGGTCGCGCAGGCGCTGCGGCTGCGCGTCGAGCTCGGCGAGGGCGTCGTCGCGACGCGCGTCTACGGCTCGCAGGTGCTCGACGAGCGGCAGGCGCAGGCGGTGCGCGCGACGGAGATCGCGACCGATCGCCGCCTCGCCCGCGAGCTCGGGATCGCGCGCGACCGGCAGCAGGACAACGACCGCGGCCTGCGCATGCACCTGCCGACCTTCCGCCGCGGCGACCAGCACGTGGTCCTCATGGAGCTCGAGGTCCCGCCGGGGACGAGCGCGTCGCGCATCGCCCGCGTCTCGCTCGACTACAAGGACCTCGCGACCCGCGAGAACCGGAGCGCGAGCGTCGACGTGAGCGCCGAGCGCACGCGCGACGCGGAGGCCGCCGTCGCCTCCACGCGCCGCACGGTGAAGCGCACGGTGCTCGCGTTCGCCGCGGGCGACGCGCTCGCCGGGGCGTCGAGCGCGCTCGGGCGCGGCGACGTCGCCGGCGCGCAGGCGCTCCTGGCCGAGCGCCGCCGCGTGCTCGAGGCGGGCGCGCAGCTCTGGAGCGACGCCGCGCTCGCGCGCGACGCGGACCTGCTCTCGCGCTACGAGCGCGTGATCGGCTCGGCCTGGGACGGCTGGGACGGCGGCGCGCGCCGCACGATGGTGCTCGCCATGAACTTCTACGGCGAGCGGAGGATGCGGTGACGCGCGCCGGCCTCGCCTTCGCGCTCGCGGTGGCGCTGCCGCTCGGCGCGGCGGCCCAGTGGACCGCGACCGAGCGCTTCGCCCTGCCGCTCGACGGCACGCCGATCGCGCTCGACGCGATCGCCGCCCCGCACGAGGCGCGCGCCGTGCGCGTCCGGCTCTCGGGCACCGTCACGTTCGGCTACGACGGCTCCGAGCTCGACGCGATGGGCCGCACGGTCGCGGGCGTGCGCGACGACACCGCGGGCCCGTTCGTGGCGTTGCCGCCCGGGAGCGTCTTGGTCGAGGGGGACCCGGAGACCCACCGCTACGTGTTCGACGTGCCCCGAAGCGAGCACATGAGCTTGCGCTTCGACGCGCTGCGGCTCGCGACGCGGCACCTCTTGACGCTCTCGGAGGCCCGGGGCCACCTCGTCGGCGCGATCGAGGTCGAGCACCTCGCGCCGCCGGCGCCGCCGCCGCCGCCGCCGAGCGCCGCGACGCTCGCCCTGCGCGAGGCCGAGGGCGTACCCGCCCTCGCGTGGGCCGGCGGTGGCGCCGGCGTGCTGCTCCTCTTCGGGCTCGGCGCGGTGGCGGCGCGACGCCGCAGGGACCCGATCCGAGCGCTCGTGCGGCGCGCCGCGACCGCGCGCGCCGCGATCGGCCGCGAGGTGCTCGCGCTCGGGCCCGCCTTCGATCCGGTCGCCGCGTCGGCGGAGCGGCTCGTCGAGGTCGCGCGGCAGCACGCCGCCCACCACGGCTCGCTCGAGGCCGCGATCGCGCGCACCCGCGCGATGGCCTCGTCGGCGGCGGGCGCGCGGCGCGCGACGCTGTCGACCAAGCGCGCCGAGGTGCGCGCGCGCCTCGCCGCGGTGGTCGCGCGCCTCGAGGAGACCGCGACCGAGCTCGCCGGGCGCAACGCGGACAGCGCCCGCGCGCGCGGCGTCGACGCCCTCGTCGCCGAGCTCGGCGCCGACCTCGACGCGGCGGTCGCCGCCGAGGAGGAGCTCGCGCTCTGACGCGTCAGCGGCGCGGGAGACCGAGCGAGGCGGCGAGCTGCTCCGCGCAGATCGACGCGACGGTCATGATCGGCACCTGCGGGTTCACGCCGAGGTTGCTCGGGAACACGCTCGAGTCCGCGACGAAGAGGCCTCGCACGCGGTGGTGCTCGAAGCCGGGGCCGACGACGCTCGCCGCCGGATCGGAGCCCATGCGCGCGGTCCCGAAGAGGTGCGTCATCGACATCGCGTAGGCGGCCGGCGACAGCGGCCCCTCGCGCCCGAAGCGCGCCATCGCCGCGCGATCCCGCGCGACCGCGTCGAAGCCGGCGACGCCCGGGTAGACCTCCGTCGCGCCCGCCTCGAGCATGAGCTCGCCCATCGCCTGCACCGCGCGGCGCGCGCGCGCCGCGTCGGCGCGCTTCAGCCAGTAGAGCACCTGCGCTCGGCCGCCGACGAGGCGCACCTGGCCCTCCCCCTCGGCGCGCAGCGCCGCGCCCCACACCGCGAAGCGATCGAGCGCCGGGAGCCGCCCCGCGAACGTGCGCCCGTAGCCCGGCACCCGGCTCGCGAGGATCGAGAGATCGAACCCGAGCGCCTCGATCTTGAGGCCCTCGCCGCGCAGCCCGATCACCTCGTGCCCCTGCGTGGCGCCGAGGTGGTTGTCGACGGCCTCGGCGAAGCGCCCCGTGACGGAGACGCCGGGGTGCGCGCTGAGGTGGCGCCCCACGGGGCCGTGCGCGACGCCGCTCGCGAGCAGGAGCGCGGGCGTGCCGATCGCGCTCGCCGCGAGGACCACCGCGCGCCGCGCGACCACGTCGAAGCGCGCGCCGGCCGCGCTCGTCCCCGCGACGCCGATGGCCCGGCGGCCGTCGTGGAGCACGCGGTCGACGCGCATGCCCGCGAGGATGCGCGCGCCATCGCGCACTGCGTCGACGAGGAAGCTGCGATCCATCGAGAGCTTCGCGCCGTGCGGGCAGCCCTGCAGACATCGCCCGCTGCCGACGCAGCCCTCGACGTTGCGCGCGATCGGGCGCGACGCGAGCGAGAGCGCGGCGGCACCCCGCGCGAGCAGGAGGTTCTTCGGTCCCGCGACGCGATCCTCGGTCGGCGCGATGCCGAGCCGCGCCCAGATCGCGTCCTCGTGCGCCGCGACGCGCGCCGGATCGAGCGCGCGCGCCAGCCCCGGGTCGCGCGCGATCCACGCGCGCAGCGTCTCCTCGGAGAAGCGCCAGCAGATCGCGCCGTTGATCACGGACGTGCCGCCGAGCGCGACGCCCTGCAGGTACGGCATCGGCGCGTTGCCGAGCGCCATCGACGTGCCCATCTCGCGGTAGAGGCGCGCCATCGACAGCAAGCCCGAGCGCACGAACTGCTCGGGGCGCGCGTGCAGCCCCTCCTCGAGCACGACGACGTCGAGGCCGCGCGCCGCGAGCGCGCGCGCGACCGTCGCGCCGGCGGGTCCGCTGCCCACGACGACGACGTCGGCGTCGAACGAGCGATGGGAGCGCACCTCGCGTCCGTCGACGTGCACGAGCTCGACGGGCTCGCCGCCCGAGGACGGCGCGCTCGATGGCGCGAGCGGTCCGGGGCGCGAGCGCGCGCGCACCGCCGGATCCTCGTAGTACGCGAAGGTCGCGAGGATCTTGAGCGTCGAGAGCACCTGCCGCGTGACGAGGTCGTGGCGCTGCGCCATCGCGTCGACGAACCGCAGCCGCGCGGCGCGATCGAGGGCGTAGAACGGCTTGCCGAAGCGCGGGTCGGCGAGCGGCGCGAAGGTCGCGAGCCGCACCATCGCGCGCAGACCGGGCGCGAACAGCGGCCCCGGCGCGTGGTCGATCGCGTCGTGGAAGCCAGCCGCGTCGATCTGCGCGAACGCGGGCAGCCCGTGCTCCTCGACGGGACCGAGGACCGCTTCGAAGAGCGCCTCGGCCCAGCGGCGCTCGCGCGGGCCGAGCGCGGCGCGACGCGGCGGCTCGCCGAAGCGCGCGCTCACTTCACGACCTCGGGCACGTAGTCGATGCGGTGGTCGCGCTCGAGCGTGAAGTACGTCGGCGTCTCGAGACAGCGACCGCCGATCACGACGTAGCTCACGCCGAGCAGCTCGTCGGACGAGCCGGGCGCGAGCGCGACGAGGGGGTCCTTCACGAGCCGCTGCTGCGGCGGGTTGGGCGCGCGGCCGTAGTCGATCACGAGCCCGCGATCGAAGCCCTCGGGCATCGGCACGCCGGCTGGCGCGATCACCTCGTAGGGCCACTCGATCAAAGGCGCGCCGCGGCGCGTCTTGGGGCGGCTCGGCGCGTCGACGCCGTCCTGGTGCAGGCGCACGTTCCAGCCCATCAGCCGCCCGTCGGGGTGGCGCCAGAACGTCTTCTGGAACGTCTTCCAGGTGGCGAGCACGACGAGGCGCGGCAGCCCGAGGCTCGTGCCTCGGAACGCGTAGCCCTCGATGGCGGCGGGATCGACGGGGTGGCCCTCGACGATGCGCCGCCGCAGCTCCGCGCGGCTCGCGTCGCGTAACGCGCGTGCGATCGACATGCGCCGAGCGTACGACGCAGCGCGCCCCGCGCGCGACCGCGCTACAGCTGACAGTCGAAGAAGACGCGGGTCGCGACGCCGTCGGGGCCCGCCGCGCCGCCCTCGACGGGCGCGCCGCCCGCGCCGGCCGTCCCCTCCGCGATCGCCGGCAGATCGAGCGCCGCCGCCTCGGCTGCACGCAGCGGAAGCGCCCACGCTCTGAGCGTTCGGACCGGCGGCGGCCGCGCCGCCCGCGCCGCCGCGCTGGCTGGCGCCGCCGACGCCGCCGGAGTGGCCGCCCGCGCCGCCGGCGCCGCCCGGACCGCCGCCGCCCCCTCCGCCGCCGCGCGCCGGCGCCGCCCGCGCCCGCTGCGCCCGCGGTGAAGCGCGAGCCCGGGACCGGGTGAACGTCGAGTCCACCTCGGGCGAACAGGCCGAACGAGCCCGCTCGGCGCCGCCGCCTGCGCCGCCGAGGCCGCCGCAGCCGCTCGAGCCGCCGCCGCCGCCCGCGCCGCCGGTCGGGCCCCAGCCGGCGGGCGTTGCAGTTGCTGCCGCCGTGCCGCTGCCGCCCGAGCCGACGCCGTGCGCCGTCCTCGCCCGGGTCGCCCGCGCGCCCGACCCACACCCCGCCGCTCACCGCGCCGCGCACCGCGCTCGCGGCCGCCGCGCGACCGTCGCTCGCCGCCTCCGTCGCGCAGACGTTGCCCGTCCCGCCGCCGCTGCCGCTGTTGAAGCACCCGCACGCCACGCCCGCCGTCCCGCCCGCGCAGGTGGTCAGCGCAGGCGGCGGCGCGCCGACCGTCGACGAGTCCTCGAACGTCCCGCAGCCCATCGCGCCGTCGCCGCCGCCCGTGCCGCCGCGACCGCCGCGCGTGTGCTCGATCGTCACCGTCGCGCAGATCGACACCGCCCCGAGCGCGCCCGGCGTCGGGTTGCCATGCGCCGTCGTCCCTGGATCCCCCGCGCCGCCGCGCACGCCGTCGTCGCCGTCGTCGCCCGCGTCGCCGTCCTCGCCCGCCGACGCGGTGTTCGCCTCCACGACGAGCTCGCGCAGGATGAGCCCGCCGAGCTCGGGCAGCGTCGGCGTCGATCCGGTCACGCGCGCGCCGTACACGTCGACGCCCGGCTCCGCGGGCGCGGACGCGCTCGCGCGGATCGTGAGCCGCTCGACCACGGTCGGCGCGCCGATCGACGCGGCGACGAGCCCCTCGATGCGTCCGTCGATGACCTCGGTGCTCACCACGACCGTCGTGTTGCCCGCGGCGCGCGACCAGCCGTCCGCCGCGTCGTAGCCGCCGTAGATCGAGACGCCGTTCACGAGCACGAGCCGCTCGCGGTAGGTGCCGCGCGAGACGGCGACCGCGTGCACGTTCCCCGTCGCGACCCCGCGCGCGACGGCGACCTCGAGCCCGCGCGCGAGGGTACGGTACGGCGCCTCGGGCGTGCCCTCGCCCGCCTCGTCGCTCCCGCTCTCGGCGACGTAGACGCAGTAGGCGACGCGCCCGAACTCGTCCATGAAGAACATGTGCTCGGAGCTGCATCGCTCCGGCAGCGTCTCGCCCGCGTCGCGCAGCGGCGGCGCGCCCGCGTCCGCGCCCGCGTCGAGCGCCGCGTCCGCGCCCGACGCGTCGCCGAGGCCGCCGTCCGCCGGCGCCACGCCGCCGTCGGCGCACGAGCCGAGCACGAAGAGGAGCGCGGCGGAGCCGCGGTGAGAGCGCCGTCGAAGCATGCGCCCCGGAGTGTACCGCCGCGCGCGCGCGCCCGCGTCAGCCGATCGGCGCTCGGCCCGGCGGATCGGGCCGGTGTCGCTCGAGCTCGAGCGCGAGCGCGAGCACGCGCGCGTCTTCGCCCGGGCGCCCGAGCAGCTGCACGCCGGCGGGCAGTCCGTCGACGAGCGACCACGGCACCGTCGCGCCCGGCGCGCCGGTGAGGTTGCCCGCGGCGGTGAACGCCCCGAGGTGCGCCATGCGGCGGAACGCCTCCTCGGGCGGCAGCGCGCGGAACGCGCCGATCCGCGGCGGCGCGATCGGCGTCGTCGGCGTGATCATCACGTCGACGTCACCGAAGGTCTCGGCGCAGATCGCGCTGAGGCGCTCGTGCCGCGCGCGCGCGTCTTCGCGCGAGACGCGCCGCCCTTCGGCGCGGAACCACCGCGTCAGCGGCTGCAGCCGCGACTCGAAGATCACCGGCGCGCGCGAGAGCAGGCGCTGGTAGATCGGCATGAAGTCGTCGAGCCCGGTCGCCGGCGCGGTGCACGCGACCACGCGGTGACCGAGCGCGGCGAGCGCGCGGCCGGCCGCCTCGGCGGCCTCGGCGCGCGCGGCGTCCGTCTCGCCGAGCGGCGAGTCGACCAGCACACCGACCGTCATCCGCGGCGGCCGCGCGCGCGCGAGCGCGAGGAAGCTCTGCGGCGCGCCCGGCGCGCGGCCGGCGAGCACGTCGAGCAGCGCGGCGCCGTCCTCGACGCCCTGCGCGAGCGGGCCGATCGCGGTCATGCCGAGCTCGTCCATCGGCGCGTGCGGGTTCGGCACGAGCCCGCGCGAGGGCTTGTGCCCGAAGAGCCCGCACACCGCGGCCGGGATGCGGATCGATCCGCCGCCGTCGCTGCCCGGCGCGATCGGCAGCATGCCCGCGGCGACCGCGGCCGCCGCGCCGCCGCTCGAGCCGCCGCTCGTGCGCGACGGATCCCACGGGTTGCGCGTCGGCGGGTGGATGTCGGGCTCGACGACCGGCAAGAGCGCGAGCTCGCTCGTCGAGGTCTTGCCGACGATGACGAAGCCCGCGCGCTTGAGCGCCCGCACCGTCACGTCGTCGTAGGGGCTGAGCAGCCACTCGTACGCGCGCGAGCCCATGCGCGTGAAGTCGCCGCGCAGGAAGTGCAGGTCCTTCACGCCGACGGGGACGCCGAAGAAGGGCGGGAGCTCGGCAGCGCGCCGCCGATCCTTCGCGCGCGCGTCGAGGCGCGCCCGCCGGCGGAACACCTTCGGGAAGGCCGCGTACTGACCGTCGAGCCGATCGATGCGGTCGAGGTAGTGCGCGACGAGCTCCTCGGAGCCGACGCGGCGCTCGCGGATCGCGCGCGCTTGCTCGAGGGCGGAGCCGAAGACGTCGAGCTCGGAGCGGGCGCGGGTCATCGCCCCTGCCTCGTAGCATCGATCCGCGAGCTCGCGCTCGCGGGATCGTCGGTGGCGGCCATGATCCGCGCGTGCGCGCCGACGACGTGCAGGAACGACGCGCGCGAGGTCTCGTCGTCGATGCGCGCGGCGACCTCGAGGAGGCGCGCGCGCGCGCCCGCGTAGACCTCGGCGGCGCGCTCGTGCTGCCCGTTGGCGCGCAGCGCCTCCGCGTAGGCGACGTCGACGCGACCGTCACCGACCTCGAGCCGGCCGAGCCCGCGCCGCACCTCGAAGGCGAGCTCCGCCTGCTCGAGCGCCTCGGCCGCGCTCCCTGCCCAGAGGAGCACCTCGGCCAGGACGGCCCGGCAATGGCCGTGCATGTGCGCGTGGTTCTCCGCCTCGCGCACCGCGCGCCGCGCCTCCGCGACCGCCTCCTCGTCGCGGCCCTCGAGCGAGAGCGAGCGCGCGAGGAAGGAGCGCGCGTAGGAGCCGGCGCGCGCGTCCCCGCTCGCGGCGAAGCCCTCGGCGGCCTCGCGCGACTGCCGCGTGGCCTCGCCGAGCTCGCCGCGCTCGAGAGAGATGAACCCCAGGCTCAGCGTCGCATGCAGGATCACGTGCCGCATGCCGAAGCGCGCGGCCTCGTCGCGAGCGCGGTGGAAGGCGACACGAGCCTCGTCGTACCGTCCGAGCATCACGTACGCGGCGCCGACGTTGGAGAGCTGGCGGCACCGGCCGCGCAGGTCGCCGGCCGCGGCGAGCGCCTCCACCGAGCGCACGGTCTCGAGGAGGTAGTCACTGGGCCGGCCGTCGAGGTGCGCCTGGTAGGCCTCGAGCGCCGCGCGCCAGGCCACCGCGAGCGGCTCCGCGCCCACCCGTACGCTCGCGCCGCGCAGCCGATCACGCAGCGCGGCGACCGCCTCCGGCCGCCCCTGGAAGTGCAGGGCGATGCACGCGCGGCAGATCGCGATGACGGAGGCGAGCTCGGCGTCCCGCTCCGCGGGCTCGCGCATCCGCTCGACGATCGCGAGCAAGCCGTCGCGATCGCCGAGGCGGCCGAGCGCCTCGACGAGCTCGCCCGCGCCGCGCCACCAGAGGAGCGAGCCGGGGCGCGCGCGGGAGACGACGGCGGATGCCTCGCGCGTGCCCTCGGAGATGGCGCCCGTGGCGTTGTGCGCGTGGGCCGCGACGAGGTGGAGTCGGACGCGCTCGTCGGAGCCTCGATCACCGGCGCGCGCGAAGCACCGCGTCGCGCGCTCGACGAGGACGAGCGCGCCTTCGAGGTCGGCGCGCGCGACCGCCTGTTCCGCGGCCTCGCAGAAGAAGGACGCCGCCTCGCCGGGGCGCTCGCCCGCCTCGAGGTGGCGCGCGAGGACGAGCGGCGCCGTCTCGCCGACACCGCGCAGCCAAGCCGCGGCGAGGCGGTGGCCGAGCGCGCGATCGCGCGGCTCGAGCATCTCGCTCGCCGCCTGGCGTACGAGGTCGTGGCGGAACGCGTACTGCGCCTCGCCCGCGTAGCGTGACGACGCGCTCGCGACGACGAGCTCTTCGCTCGCGAGCCGATCGAGCGCGTGGAGCAGCTCGTCGACGGGCACGCGGCCGCCGAGCAAGTGCGCGACGCCGCCGACCCAGAACGGATCACCGAACACCGAGCCCGCTTGCAGCGCGCGGCGCTCCGACGCGGCGAGGCGATCGAGGCGACTGTGGATCATCGCGAGCACGGTCGAGGAGGTGCCGGCCACCTCGCCCTCGGCGGCCGCGCGGATGAGCTCCTCGAGGTAGAGCGGGTTGCCCGCGCTGGTCTCGACGATGCGCTCGAGGTCCGGCGGCGCGAGGGCGCCGAGCACGCTGCGCGCGAGCTCCGCCCCCGCGCGCGATCCGAGCGGTCGCAGGGTGATCTCCTGCACGCCGCGCGCGCTCCACAGACCGGGGAAGCGCTCGCGCAGCTCCGGGCGCGCGCAGGCCAGGACGAAGACGGCGCGGTCGTCGGCGCGCCGCAGCGCGGAGTCGATGAAGCTCACGCTCGCCGCGTCGCTCCACTGCAGGTCGTCGAGCACGAGCGCGATCGGGCGGCGCTCGGCCTGCGCGATGAGCCACTCCTCGAAGGCCCGGCGGAGCTGGTCGCGCATGATGGAGGCGTCCGCGCGCGCAGCGCGCAAGCGCGGGTCGTCGACGGCGACGCCGAGGAAGTCGAGCAGGAACACGAGCGACTCGCCCGAGGCGTCGCCGAGCTCGGCGCGGAGCGCCGCCTCGAGGTCCGCCCCGCTCGCGAGCCGCTCGCTCGTGGCGACCCCGAGCAGCGCCGCGATCGTGCCGAGCGGCGTGCCGACGCTCGCCGGGTCGGCTTGGACGCGCAGGATCCTCGCGCGCCCCGCGAGGTACGCCTCGAGCTCGAGCCGCAGCCGGGTCTTGCCGATCCCCGGCTCGCCGAGCACCACCACCGGTACCGCGCCGGGCTCGTCCTCGCAGACGTCGAAGGCAGCCTCGAGCGCCGCGAGCTCGCGCCGCCGCCCGACGAACGGGGTGCGACGCCCGAGCAGGGGTCGCACCGCGCCCGCAGCCTCGGCCGCGCCGGTGAGCCAGATCCGATCCGCGCCCGGGTCCGCGCGCGTGTGGAAGCGCGAGCCGAGCAGGCCCGCGGTGATGGGGTCGACGCGGACGTCGCCGTCGCCGGCGTCGCGCACGAGCGCGGCGGCGAGCTCGAGCACTTCGCCGGACGCGAGCTGTCCGTCGAGCACGCCGGGGCCGGTGGCGAGCGCGATCGCCGCGCTCGGGAGCGCCTCGCGCAGCCGCAGCGCGTGCGACGCGGCGCGCACCGCCTGATCGACCGCGCCACCCGCGACGCGGACGCACGCGACGTACGCGCCGCCGATGACACGGAACGCTTGGACGTCGGGCTCGCCGGCGCCGAAGAGCGCGGTCGGCGCGAACGTGGCGTCGAGCGGAGGCACGTCGGCGCCGCCGCGCGGCACCGCGAGCACGACGCTCACGAGGTGGCGCTCGTCGCCGCTGAGCGCGGTCGGCGCGCTGGCGTAGCGGCTCGGAGCGGGGAGACGCGAGGAGGTGAGCTGCGCGAGACGCACACCGACCTCGCGCAGCGTCGGCGGGCGCGCCGCGGGCTCGCGCGCCATCATCGCCGCCACGAGCGCGTCGAGGTCCTCGTCGATCTCGGGCCGCCGCTCGCGCACGCGTGGGATCCCCTCGAGGAGGATCTTGCTCAGGAGCGCGTACGGGTCGCTGCCCACGAACGGCGGCGCGCCGACGAGGCACTCGTAGAGCACACAGCCGAGCGAGAAGATGTCGGCGCGCGCGTCGACGTCGGTGGCTCCGCGCACCTGCTCGGGGGCCATGTAGCCGGGCGTCCCGATCGCCACGCCCGCATACGTCAGCGGCATGTCGAGGCGCGCGTGCGCGATGCCGAAGTCGAGGATCCGGCAGTCTCGGGCGGCTCCCCCCACGAGCAGCACGTTGCTGGGCTTGATGTCGCGGTGCACGACGCCCCGCTCGTGCGCCGCGCTCAGCCCCGCGGCGACGCGGCGGGCCATCGCGAGCGCCTCCTCCACGCTCAGACCGCCATCGTGCAGGCGCTCGAAGAGCGTGACGCCCTCGAGCCACTCCATCGCGAGGTAGTGCGTACCGTCCGCGGTATGGCCGCTGGCCACGAGGCGGACGATCGCCGGGTGATCGAGCTCGGCGAGCAGCCGGGCCTCGCGCGCGAAGCGACCGAGGCCCGCGTGCTCGTGCATCACCTTGAGGGCGACCTCGGCGCCGCTCGCGCGATCGAGCGCGCGATAGACCGTGCCCATCCCGCCGCGGCCCGCGATCGCGCGCAGCTCGAAGCGCTCGTCGAGGAGCTCCCCCGCAGCGGGCGGTGCCACGCGCGCACCGTAGCGCAGCTCGCCAGCGGCCGTCGAAGTCCGCTCGAAGGCCCTGCGAGCGCGCCATCGAGACCGCCGCAGCGAGGCACGGGTGCGAAGCACCCCTGCCTCGGCTCATCCCTCTTCGAAGAGCTCGTCGAGGCGGCTCGCGGTGAGCGCGCGCTCGAAGACGCGCTCGAGCTCCGGGAGCCCGCAGGCGTCGAGCCGGGCGCGCACGGAGTCGCTCGGCGTCAGCCCGCGTCGCGTGAGGACGCCCTCGAGGAGGCGACGCGTCTGCGCGAGCGCGCCATCCTCGCGACCCTCCTCGCGACCCTCCTCGCGACCCTCCTCGCGACCCTCCTCGCGACCCTCCTCGCGCCCCTCCTCGCGACCTTCGTCGCGGACCTCGTCGAGGCTCGCGTAGCCGGCGCGCGCGAGGAGGTTCGAGAGCACGCGCTCGTGCGCCACCCGCCGATCCCAGAGCGCCTCGACGGGCACGGGCCGGGAGAGCACCCCCGGTGCTTCGAGCGCCTGACCGGGACCGGCGGTGCGCACCGCTTGGCCCGGCTCGTAGACCTCGACGCGGCGCGGACCGATGAGCCGCACGACCCACACCCATCGCGTCCCCGCGTCGAGGAGCTGCACGATCTTCGTCTGGAGCTCGCCCTCGTCCTGACCGACCCCCGCGTACTCGACGGCGAGCGGCGGCGCGCCGGCGACCCAGCCCGGGCGATCGGGCACGCGCCCGACCGCGACGTCCGGCGCGCGCAGCGTCCCGGGCTCGATCGCGTAGCCGACGTCGACGCCCGCCTCCTCGACGAGCGGATCGCTGTCGAGGACCTCGAACCCGTAGCCGGTCCCGCGCGCGCCGTCCGCGCCGGTCGGCGCGACCCACACCGCGTGTCCGTCCGACAGCTCGTACGGATCTCCGGCGCGCACCTGATCGACCCGGAACGGGCCGCGGCCGGTTCGCTTCGGCTCGCTGGACACGGGCCCAGGATAGCATGGGCGCGCGCGCTCGAGGCGCGGGCTCACCCCTCGCGGTAGTCGTCGGCGCTGACGCCGTGCTTGCGCAGGAGGCGGTAGAAGCTCTCGCGCTCGACGCCCGCCGCGCTCGCGGCGTCGGCGACGCGGCCGTCGTGGGCGCGCAACAGCGCGCGCAGGTACCGGCGCGCGAACCGCTGCTTGGCGGCCTCCTGCGCGCTCGCCCAGTCGAGGTGCGCGAGGTCCTCGTCCGGATCGGCGGCGCCGGCGTGGCCCGCGATCTCCGGCGGCAGATCGCCGAGCTCGACCCGCGGGCCGCGCGCGACGATCGCGGCGCGCTCGATGGCCGCGCGGAGCTGGCGCACGTTGCCCGGCCACGCGTAGGCGCGGAGCGCGTCGAGCGCGCCGTCCGAGAGCTCGCGCGCCTCACCGCCCTGTGCCGCGAACGTCGCGAGGAAGTGGCGCGCGAGCAGCGCGACGTCCTCACCGCGCTCGCGCAGCGGCGGGATCGCGATCGCGGCCACGTTGAGGCGGTACCAGAGGTCCTCGCGAAACGCGCCGGTCGCCGCCATGCGCGCGAGGTCGCGGTGCGTGGCGGCCACCACGCGCACGTCGACGCGCCGCTCCTCCGCCTCGCCGACCCGACGGATCGCCTTCTCCTCGAGCGCGCGCGTCAACTTCGCTTGCAGTGACAGGCGCATGTCGCCGATCTCGTCGAGGAAGAGCGTCCCGCCCGCGGCCTCCTCGAACAGGCCGGCGCGATCGGTGACCGCGCCGCTGAACGCGCCGCGGCGGTAGCCGAAGAGCTCGCTCTCGAGGAGCTCCGCCGGGATGGCGGCGCAATTGACGGCGACGAAGCGGCCGCCCGCGCGCGGCGAGAGCTGGTGCACGGCGCGCGCGACGCGCTCCTTGCCGGTGCCCGTCTCGCCGAGCAACAGCGCCGTCGCGGCGCTCGCGGCGACGCGGCGGACGAGCTCCGCGAGCTCGCGCATCACCACCGAGCGCGCGACCAGGCCGGGCAGGACCTCGACGCCGTCCTCTGCCTCCTCCACGCGCTGGACGCCTGCCCGAGCGAGCGCCCGGGCGACGATGGCGCGCACCTCGCTCGGCTCGAACGGCTTGGTCAGGTAGTCGTAGGCGCCGAGGCGCATCGCCTCCACCGCGCTGTCGACCGACGCGTACGCCGTCATCAGCACGAACTCCGCGCGCGGCCGCAGCTTCTTGCCCTCGCGCAGCACCGCGACGCCGTCGAGGTCCGGCATCCGCAGGTCCGAGAGCACCACGTCGACCGGCTCGCGCGCGAGCACCTCGAGCGCCTCGCGCCCTCCGCCGGCGCTGAGCACGTTCGCCTCCGCGCCGAGCACCTTGGCGAGCAGCCGCCGCATGTTCGGGCGGTCGTCGACGACCAACACGGTGGGCTTGGCGCTCACGCTCGGCATCCTCGCACGCGGCCTGCGCGCAACCCGTGAAAACGCACCGGCGCGAGGGCAGCGCCGGGGACGATCCTGTCGGGCGTCATTCTCCCGTCAGCTCGACGCGCACGATCGTGCCGCCGCCCTCGCGCGGGAGCGCGGCGATCGCGCCGCCGTGCGCGCGCACGATCACGCGGCACACCGCGAGCCCGAGGCCCGTCCCGCCCGGGCGGCTCGTGCGGAACGGCTCGAAGATCGCCTCGCGATCCGCTTCGGCGACCCCGGTGCCGCGGTCGCGCACCTCGACGCGATAGCCGCCGTCGGAGCGCGCGCCCGAGAGCTCGATCGCCGCGCCGGGCTCGGAGTGCTGCGCCGCGTTCGCGAGGAGGTTGTCGAGCACTTGGCGCAGGCGCACCGGGTCGGCCTCGAGCCACCCCTCGTCGGCCTCGCACGTGAGCGCGACGCGCTCGCCCATCTCGGTGGCCGCGAAGCGCGCGGCGGTCTCACGGAGTAGCAGGCGGAGCTCGACGCGCTCGAGCGCGAGCGTGGGGTCGCGGCCCGCCGTCAACAAGTCTTCCACGATCCGTTGGCACGCGGCCGCCTCCTGGTCGAGGATGCGCAGCTCCTCGGCCTGCGCCGCGTCCTTGGCCTCCGGGATCATCGTCCCGAGGTAGCCGCGGATCACCGCGATGGGGTTGTTGATCTCGTGCGCCACGCCCGCGGCGAGCTGCCCGACCGCGGCGAGCCGCTCGTGCCGGACGAGCGCGCGCTCGCGCTCCCGGAGCTGCTCGACCATGGCGTCGAACGCGCGGCCGACGATGCGCAGCTCACCGACCCCGACCTCGCCGACCGGTGGGCTCGGCTCGCCCGCGCCGAGCCGCCGCGCCGCCTCGGTGAGGCGCGAGAGCGGCGTGAGGATCGCGCGACGCAGTCGCAGGCTGAACGCGATCGCGAGCGCGAACAGCGCCGCGACGCCCGCGCTGCCGGCGACCATCGCGAGGCGGGTGTCCGCCTCGGCGCGCGCGCGCCGCGCCTCCATGCGGCGCTCGAGCGACGCGACGACGGCGTCGGCAGCGCGCACCGCGCGGTGCGTGTGCGCCTGCGCCCCCGCGTGCGCGGCGCGCAGCCGCTCCGGCTCACCGCCCATCGCCGCGGGCATGACCTCCTCGCGGAACGCGCGATCGAGCGCTTCGCTCTCGCGCACCAGCTCGTCGAGCCGGGCCTGCTCCTCGGGCGGCACGCTCGGCCGCAGCCGCCGCGCGCGCTCCTGCAAGCGCACGAGCCAGCTCGCGTGCGAGTGCATCTCGTGATCGTCGCCCGCGATCACCGTGTGCGCCTCGTGCTGGTAGTGCTCGCGCACCGAGAGCGCGATCGAGAGCGCCTCGCGCGCCGCCTGCGCGTCCGCGCGCACGTCGTCGAGCGAGCCGCCGACCCGCGCGAGCAAGAGCATCAGCGCCACGCACGAGCACACCCCGAGCGCGGCGATCGCGCCGAAGCCGATCACGAGCTGCGCGCCGATCGCGTCGTCGCGGCGACCGAGCGACCTCATCGCGACGCCTCCATCAGCACCCCCCGGTCACGCCGTGGCTCACGCCATCACTCGACCACGATCGCGCCGTCGTACATGTCCATCCCGCACGTGAAGCGCAGCGAGCCCGCCGCGCTCGGGGTGAGCGCGATCTCGACCGGCTGGTTCAAGGGCAGATCGCGGCGGATGTCGTGCGACGGGATCGCGAGGACCTCGCCGCAGCCCTCCTCGCTGGTGCGCGTGAACACGAGCAGGAGCGGCTCACCCGCGCGCGCGCGCACTTCGCTCGGGGTGTAGCCGCTGGCGCTCACCTCGATCGCGACGCGACGGGCGGCGGGCGCGCTCGCCTCTCCACCGCCGCAGGCGGTGAGCGCGAGCAGCGCGGACAGGCTCAGGGCACGGAGGGCTCGGGGCATCGGTCGTCGTCTCCTTCTTCGTCGTTCGGTTCGTCGGACTCGTCGGACTCGTCGGGCTCGTCAGGCTCGTCGGCTTCGCGCGCCGGTGCGTCGTCGCGAGGATCGTGGCCGGCGCGCTTCACCCGGCGCTCTTCGACCCACGCGTAGAGCACGGGCACGACGAACAGGGTCATGAGCTCGATCACCATCCCACCGACCGACGGGAGCGCCATCGGCACCATCACGTCCGCGCCGCGGCCCGGTGAGGTGACCACGGGGGCGAGCGCGAGGATCGTCGTCGCGGTCGTCATCAGGCACGGGCGCAGCCGCCGCGTCCCGGCCTCGAGCACCCGCGCGCGCACGTCGGCGATCGAGGCCGCCGGCCCGTCGCGGAAGCGCTGCGCGAGGTAGGTGCTGATCACCACGCCGTCGTCGGTCGCGACGCCGATCAGGGCGATGACGCCGACCCAGACCGCGACCGAGAGGTTCACCGGGCCGACGCGGAAGAGCTCGCGCATCGACGTCTCGAAGACCGTGAGGTCGAGGAACCACGGCTGGGCGTAGAGCCAGAGCAGCAGGAAGGCGCCGCTCACCGCGACGGCGACGCCGCTGCCGATGATCACGGTCGTCGAGATGCGCCGGAACTGGAGGTAGAGGAGCAGGAACACCAGCGCGAGCGCGAGCGGGATGAGGACACGCAGGCGCGCCTCGCTCCGCAGCTGCGCCTCGTAGGTGCCGGCGAACGTGAAGCGCACGCCCGCGGGCACCTCGAGCGCGCCCGACGCGATCTGTGCCTCGAGGAAGCGCTGCGCCGCCTCGACCGCGTTGGCGTCGGGCACGTCGGCGCGCCGATCGAAGAGCACGTAGCTCGTCAAGAAGGTGTCCTCGCTGCGGATCATCTCCGGCCCGCGCACGTAGCGCAGGTGCGCGAGCTGTCCGAGCGGGACCGCCTCGCCCGAGGGCGCCGGCACCATCACGCGCTCGAGCGCCTCGACGCCGTCGCGTTCCTCGCGCATGTACCGGACGCGGACGGGGTAGCGCTCGCGGCCCTCGACCGTGCTCGTCAGCGGCGCGCCGCCGAGCGCAATCGACAGCACGTCTTGCACGGCGACGATCGTCAGCCCGTAGCGGGCGATCGCCTCGCGGTCGAGGACGATCTCGAGGTAGGGCTTGCCGACGACGCGCTCCGCGAAGACCGTCTCGGGCCGGACCTCGGGGACCTCGCGGAGCAGCTCCTCGACGCGGCGGGCGAAGCGCTCGATCGTCTCGAGGTCGGGGCCCTGCACCTTCACCCCCATGGCGGCGCGCATCCCGCTCTGGAGCATCACGACGCGCGCGGCGATCGGCATGAGCATCGGCGCGCCGGTGAGGCCGGGCGCGCCGGCGGCGCGGCTCACCTCGTCCCAGATGTCGCGCGGGCTGCGGATGTGCTCGCGCCATTGTCGCACCCGGGTTCCGTCGGAGAGGACGCGGTACTCCGGGCGATAGGTGACGATCGTCTCGATCATCGAGGTCGGCGCCGGATCGAGCGCGCTCGCCGCGCGGCCCCACTTGCCGACGACGCGATCGACCTCCGGGACCTCTGCGATCGCCGCGTCCATCCGGGCGAGCGCGTCGCGCACCTCGCCGGCCGAGGCGTGCGGCATCGTGGTCGGCATGTAGAGGTAGGCGCCCTCGTCGAAGGGCGGCATGTACTCGCGGCCCAGGCCCGGCAACGCGCGGGCGAGCTTCTGCGCCGCCGCGCTGTCTCGCGCGCCCTCGGGCAGCGCGTCGAGGACACGCCCCGCGCCGAGCCACACGAGCAGCCCGAGCACGACGAGCGCGGCGGGGAACGCGAGGAAGGCGGCCTTGTGGCGCAGGAACAGCCGCAAGAGGTGCGGGTACGCGAGCGTGAAGAGCTTGAACGGCCCGAGCACGAGCGCGACGAGCCCGCCGACGAATACGGCGTTGAGCAGCGCGCCGCGCGCCGGCCCGAGCGGCGACCAGTCCGTCGCGAGCGCGAGCGTGACGCCGATCGCGGCGAGGGCGAGCTCCGCGCGCTCGATCCACGTCGCGACGCGCGGCGGCAGCAGCGGGCGCGCGAGCCGGCTGACCCCGAGCGCCACCACGAACGCGCCCGCCGCGAGGCTCCACGTCGCGAGCGCCGCGCCCGCCGCGACCAAGAGCCAGTCGCGCGCGTGCGCGACGCGGAAGATCGAGCGGATCACCCGCGCGAGCCCGCCCGCCGGCGACGCCTCGGGCGCGGCCGGCCGCCGGCGCAAGACGACGTGCGCGAGCGCGGGCAGCACGAGCACCCCGATGAGGAACGCCCCGCCCATCGCGAAGGTCTTGGCGTACGCGAGCGGCGCGAAGAGGCGCGCCTCCGCCGCCGTCAGCCCGAACACCGGCAGGAAGCTCACCACCGTCGTCGCCACGCTGGTGAGCACCGCCGGCGCCACCTCGGCCGCCGCGGCCGTCACGACGGCGCCGCGGTCCGCGTCGGGCGCCGCCTCGTCGAGGTGCTGGACCACGTTCTCCGCGAGCACGATCCCGATGTCGACCATCGTCCCGATCGCGATCGCGATCCCGCCCAGGGCCATGAGGTTCGCGTCGACGCCCGCGTAGCGCATCACCACGAGCGCGAAGAGCACGCCGAGCGGCAGCAGCGAGCCGACGACCACCGACGTGCGCAGGTTCCCGAGCAGGACGAGCACCACGATCACCGTGATGAGCAGCTGCTGCCAGAGCGCCGTCGAGAGCGTGTCGACCGTCTCGTCGATGAGCTCTGCGCGATCGTAGAACGGCACGATCGTCACCTGGCTGACGGTTCCGTCCTCGAGCGTGCGGCGGGGCAAGCCGGGCGCGATCTCCGCGATGCGCGCGTTCACGCCGTCGATCACCGCGCGCGGGTTGCCGCGGAAGCGCGCGACCACCACGCCGCCCACGGCCTCGGCGCCCGCGTCGTCGAGCCCGCCGGCGCGCAGCGCCGGCCCGAGGTGCACGTGGGCCACGTCGCGCACGCGGATCGGCGTGTTGTCGCGCTCTCGGACCACCACCGCCTCGAGGTCGGCGAGCGCGCGCACGAACCCCACGCCGCGCAGCACGTACTCGACGCGGTTGATCTCCATCGTGCGCGCGCCGACGTCGAGGTTCGACTCGCGCACCGCGCGCGCGACGTCCGGGAGCGCGACGCCGTGCGCGCGCAGCGCGTCCGGGTCCACGTCGACCTGGTACTCGCGCACGTGCCCGCCGATCGAGGCCACCTCGCTCACGCCCGCGACCGACGAGAGCGCGTAGCGCACCGTCCAGTCCTGGATGCTCCGCAGCTCGTGCAGGTCCCACCCGCCGACGGTGCGCCCCTCGGGATCGCGCCCCTCGAGCGTGTACCAGAACACCTGGCCGAGCGCGGTCGCGTCGGGCCCGAGCGTCGGCGACACGCCTTCGGGCAGCGTCCCCGGCGCGAGCGACGCGAGCTTCTCGAGCAAGCGCGAGCGCGAGAAGTAGAAGTCGACGCCGTCCTCGAAGACCACGTAGATCATCGAGACCCCGAGCGCGCTCGAGCTGCGCACCGTGCGCACGCCCGCGACGCCGAGGAGCGCCGTCGTCAGCGGGTAGGTGACCTGATCCTCGACGTCGCGCGGGGAGCGACCGGGCCACTCCGTGAACACGATCTGCTGGTTCTCTCCGACGTCCGGGATCGCGTCGACGGGGATCGGGTCGCGCTCGAGCCAGTCGAACGAGAGCGCGTCGAACGGCGCGACGCGCAGCCCCGCGAGCAGCAGGAGCCCGACGAGGACCGCGACGACGACCTTCGCGTCGACGAAGAAGCCGAGCACGCGCGCCCACGCCCCGCTCGGCGGGGGAGCGACCCCGGGGGCATCGTCGTCGGCGCGGCGCACGCCCGCGCGCACGAGCGAGCCCCGTGCCAGCCTCGCGCGCGCCCGCGAAGCGCCTGCGGCCACCGTCCGTGTGGCCGCACCAACCGGGCGCTGTGACCCCCGAGGTCACTGGCTCCCCAACCCGAACGCGAAGCCGATCACGCGGTCCTCGTGATGAGCGACGCACGCTCCGAGGTGCTCGGGTTGGTGTCGCTCAGTCGGTCGCGAACAGCTCGTCGGCTCGCGCGACGTCGAACACCCGCGACGCCCAGTCGCTCAGGACGGCGACGTCGGCTTCGGCTTCGACGCGCGCACGCTGCGCGTCGGTGAGCGCGAGGCCCCGCGCGCGGCACGCCTCGACGACCGTGCGGGCGAGCGCGGCACGCAGCCGCGCCTCGCGCTCGAGCGCGTGGTCTCTCGCGCGCGCTGCCGCTTCGCGCTCCCGCTCCGCCGCTTCGCGCTCCCGCTCCGCCGCTTCGCGCTCCCGCTCCGCCGCTTCGCGCTCCCGCTCCGCCGCTTCGAGGGCGCTCTGGCGGTCGTCGGCGATCCCCTGCAGGCGCGCGACGAGCTCCGCGGCGTCCGGGACCATGGAGGCGTTCGCGAAGAAGCGCAGCCGCTTGCCCACCGTGGCGAGCTCGAGCCCGAGGACCACCGAGCGCAGATAGCCCCCCTGCGGCACGATCGGCTGGTACCCCCCGCCCGCCGCGCCGAGGCGCCATCCGCGCAGGTGCCCGTGCACGCAGTCGAAGCTGAAGTACTCCGGGATCCCGAGCCGCGCGTAGTCGCGCACGTTCTCGACGAGGTCTTTGTGCTTGCGGCCGAGGTTGCGCACCTCGATGACCAGATCGATCCCCCGCCCCTGGTCGAGCACCACCCAGGTGTCGGGCTCGATGTCCGGGTCGCAGTCCACCACGGCGAGCACGTCCGGCACGATCATCGGCTCGCCTGGATAGAGCACGGCGAGCTCGGTCGCGAGGAACACGGGCCGGCCTGCGCGCCGGAAGTGTCCGTCGAGGTCGGCGCCGATCCCCGTCTTGTTCTTGGAGTGCCGCACCCCCTCGGCCATCGCCTCCAGGTACTCGTGCTCCACGAGGAGGATCTCCTCGATCACCCGCTCGCGCTCCTCCGGCGAGAGCCGCGCCCACGTGGCCTCGTCCGGGAAGACGATGCGCGGATCGTCCCAGAGGCGCTTGGGGGCCGACGGGATGGGGCTCCGCATCCAGGAGAGTGTACGCCGTCGTGCGCGGGCGAGCGATGCGTCGGGACTCCCGGCTCGTCACGGGGCGAGCGTGAAGGGAGGCGGCGTGTGGACGAGCTCGCGGAGCCTCGAGGGCGTGTATGCGCACGCGTCGTCGGCGTCGCCGAACAGACCTCCGCCTTCGAGCGCCCGGGTCTCGTCGTGCCAGCGGCGCTCGATCGTCTCGGCGTCGGTGGCGTACAGGCGCGCGCAGGCGACGCGGAGCAGCGTCTGGCTCGAGAACAGCGGAGGGCCGTCGTCGCGCGACAGCAGGCGCGTGGGGCGACACGGGCACATGCGGCGGGCGTGCGCCCTCGCCACCTCGTCGTCGACCGAGAAGCCGAGGCCCGGGCCCGCGTGCACGATCAGCTCGGGCACCCACGCGTCGCGCACGTGGCACTCGGGAACGCGGAGCGGAGCGTGCGTCACGATGTCCGGTCGCCCATCGGCGTCGGCGTCGATCCACCCGTCGATCGTGACGCCCTCGGGCAGCGGCACGGGCCGCACGCCCTCGACGCTCGCGGTGAAGAGGGCCTGCGTGCTCGCGCCGTTCGTGTCGTGCGTGCTCAGGGAGGCCTCGACGCGCCCATCCCCGTCGTAGTCGTGGATCGGGTGAACGCGGCCCGGGCCCCGCTCGCGCTCGCCGAGCGGGTCGAGCTCGTAGTCGAGCCCCTCGCCGGCCCGCGTCGTCCCGTCTGCGCCGACGTAGGTCAGCCGGCCGCGGACGCGCAGCGGCTGCTCGCGCGCCTCGCGATCGACGGACGCCGACTCGACCGCGACGACCCAGGCGCCCTCGCCCGCGCCCACGCATCGGCCGAAGGCGCTCGCGAACACGCGCAGCCGCGCGCTCGGCGGATCACCGAGCACGCCGTCCTCTTCGTCTGCGATCTGCGCCTCGCGCGCACGCCACGCCTCGGGGATGTCGCGCGGCAACCGCGCGCGCGCCTCGCGCTCGATGCGTGCACACGTCCGCGCGACGGCGCCCGTGACCGGCACCTCGAGCGAGGCGATGGTGGGGGCGCACTGGGTCTCGCCCGGGCGCCTCACGCACGCCGTGAGGCTCGGCGGGAGATCGAGCACGCACGCGTCGTCGAGGTCCGGGTCGGTGGCCTGCGGCGCGTCCGCGAGCTGCGCGGGGTGCGAGGGCGCTTCGTCCGCGGCGACCACGCGCGGCGCCCGATCCGCGGCCTCGGGGCCCCCGCAGCCGAGGATCGACAGCACGAGCGCACACGCGAGGCGCGCCCAAGAACGGACCTTCGCCCGCTCGGCGCAGCGGCGGATGGAACGCGACACCGAGCGCGCTGCCTCGCGAGCGGTCACCGCCAGCACTCTAGCAGGTGGGTCGCGACGCCGTGGGCGTCGGCGAAGACTCGGTCAATGCCGGTGCTCGGCGGTGCGGCCCGGCGGCGCGGCGAGCGCTTCGGTCGCGAGGTGGGCGCCCGGGGCGACGGTCGCGCGGATGCTTCCGCAGGTGCGCATCGCGCTGCCGAAGTAGGCGTTGTCGACGACCTCCCGCGCCTGCACCCACTCGGCGCCGCGGTTGTCGAACGCCATCGGGCAGAAGGCGAGCGCGAGCGGCCGCGCGGTCGGGTTGCCGAAGGTGCGCAGCAGCAACGCGATCTGCTCCGAGACGTGCTCGAACTGCGCGCGCATCGCCTCGATGGAGGCCGCGTCGCGCGCGAGCCGCGCGTGCATCGCGAGGTGACGCGCGATCGGCTCCCACGCGCGCAGGGCGTCGGCCGGCGCGTCGGGGCGGAACGCGGCGAGCGCGTCGAGGAGCGCGCCCGTCGCCTCGCGCGCGCCGGCCTCGTCGTCCGCCGCGAGGCGCTCCTGCATGGCGAGGTACGCGTCGACGATCGGGGCGAGCCCCGCGTCCCAGCCCGCCGGCGTGCGGATGGCGTCGTCGAGCGGTCCGCGCTCGCGGTCGTCGGCGCGCGTCATCATGCTCGGCCCGCCGCGGATCTGGAGGTCCGCGTCGAGCGTGAACGCGCCCTCGGACACGACGCGCTCGCCCTCGGAGAGGCCGGCGACGACGGGGTAGACGTCGCCCGCGCGCGGGCCGAGCCGCACGACGCGCGGCTCGTACGTGGGGCGCTCGGCGCCCGGCACCTCGACGTAGACGATCGAGCGGCGCCCGGTGAAGAGCGGCGCCGACGCGGGCACGACGAGCGGCTGCGCCCCGCCGCCCTCGGGGCCGCGCACGCTCGCCTCGACGAACATGCCCGGCCGCAGCCGCCGGTCCGGGTTCGAAAGCGCGATGCGCACCCGCGCGGTGCGCCGCCGCGCGTCGATCACCGGGTCGACGAACGCGACGCGCCCCTCGAGCGTCTCGCCCGGGAGCGCCTCGACGCCGAGCTCGACCGTCTGCCCGACCTCGAGGTGCGCGAGATCGCTCTCGTACGCGTCGAGCTGCGCCCAGAGGCGCGTGAGGTCGGCGACGCGGTAGAGCGTCGCGCCCGTCTCGACGTACGCGCCCTCCGTCGCGACGCGCTCGATCACCGTGCCGGCGAACGGCGAGCGGATCGACACCTGCCGGTCCGGTCGCTCGGCGCGCTCCATCCGCGCGAGCTCGCCGTCGGGGATGCCGAGCAGGCGTAGCCGCTGGCGCGCCGCCTCGAGGCCGGCGCTCGCCGCGGTGCGCGACAGCTCGCTCCCGCCGGCGAGGCGCTCGAGCTGGCGCCGCGCAGTGAGCAGGTCCTGATGGGCCGCGAGCACCTCGGGGCTGTAGAGCGTCGCGACGACCTGCCCGCGCCGCACCTCGACACCGGTCGCGTCGACGTGCAGCCGATCGATGCGCCCGCCGATCCACGCGGTGACCGCCGCGAAGGTCGTCTCGTCGTAGTCGACGCGGCCGAGCAGGCGCACCGTCGCGCCGGACGCGCTCAGGCGCCGCACGCGCGTCGTGCGCACGCCGGCGATCGCGCGCGCGCGCTCGTCGAGCACCACGCGCGCCTCGCTCGCCTCACCGGCGCCCTCGCCGACCGGCACGAGGTCCATCCCGCAGAGCGGGCACGTCCCCGGCTCGGTCTGCCGCACCTGCGGGTGCATCGAGCACGTGTAGTTGCGCGCCGGGGCCGCCTCGCCGTGCGCCTCGTGCGCGCTCGGCTCGCCGGCCGTGCAGCGCCCGAGCCCGAAGCCCGCCGCGACGAGCGCGAGCACGCCGAGCCCGACGCCGAGCGCGCGCAGCGCCCGCGGCGTCTCGGGCTCGATCGAGGGCTCCGTGTGCGCGCGATCCATCGGCGCGCGCAGAGGAGCGAGCCCCGTGCCAGCGCCTCGGGCGCGCGTGAGCGAGCGCCCGAGGCGCTCCCTTGTGTCCGCCGAGTGCGGGCGCTGTGACCTCGCCGGTCACTCGGCCCGGCGGAGGAGACGGCGGCGGCGGCAGGTGAGGTCGGGCCTGTCGGGCTCGGGCATCGAGCGCGGAGCGCCGAGCCCACGGCTACTCGGCGCGCGCGACGCGGCGGCCGACCACGCGCTCGAGCCGCGCCCACGCCCGGCCGTGCTCGGCCCGCGCGCGCTCGAGCTCGACGGCGAGCTCGAGCAGCTCGCGCTGCGCGAGCTGGAGGTCCGCGACGCTCGCGCGGCCGACGGTGTAGGCGCCGATCACCGACTCGAACGCGCTCTGGGCCTGCGGCAGCAGCGTGCGCTCGGTGACGCGGGCGCGCCGGTCGGCGTCCCGCACCTCGGAGAGCGCCGCGGCGAGCTCGGCGAGCGCGTCGAGCTCCGCGCTCGCCCCGGCGGCGCGCTCGGCCTCGGCGTCGGCCTCCGCGGCGCGCTGGGCGTCGTCGTAGGCCTCCTGCCAGAGCGGGATCGTCAACGCGACTTGCAATCCGAGCATGGGATCGGTGTTGCCCGGCATCGGCATCCCGTCGGTCCACTCGACGCCGACGGTGAAGGAGGGGAAGCGCGCTCCCTCGGCGGCGCGCGCGGCGTCGTCGCCGGCCTCGGCGAGCCGCTCGAACGAGCGCAGGAACGGGTGCGCGCGGACCGCGTCCGCCAGCGCCGCGGCGGACTCGGCGGGGAGGCCCAGGGCGGGCTCGCCCTCGGCGCGCGCGTCCTCGGGCAGCTCGCCGCCGACGGCGGCGCGCAGCGCGGCGCGCGCCGCCTGCGCCTGCTCGTCGAGCCCGTCGATCGCGTCGGCGAGGCGCGCGCGGGACAGCTCCACGCGAGCGAGCTCGGCGAGCGTCGCCTCGCTCGCCTCGAGCCGCGCGCGCAGCGACTCGGCGAGCCCGCCGAGCAGCTCGAGCTGCTCGCGCCACACGCGCGCGACCCGCTCCACGAGCCAGAGGCGCCACCACGCGTCGGCGACGCGGGCGGCGACGTCGAGCGCGCGCGCCTCGAAGCGCAGCTGCGCCGCCGCCGCGCGCGCGGACTGTGCGTCCGCCGCCGCGGTGAGCCGCGTCGGCCAGGGGAAGCTCTGGCTCGCCATCAGGCGGTGGCGCTGGACGTCGAGAGGCAGCGCGAAGAAGGCGTAGCCGATCATCGGATCGGGCAGCGCGCGGGCGGGCGCGATGCGCAGCGTCTCGGCGCGCCAGCGCGCGTAACGCTCCCTCAGCTCGGGGCTCGCGGCGAGCGCGAGGGTCACGTAGCTCTCGAGCCGGCCGTCGCGCGGGGCGGGCGCGGCCTCCGCTCCGCGCGATCGCGGCGCGGCGCGGGCGAGGTCGTGCCGGACCGAGGTCTCGTAGCGCGCGGCGCACCCGGCGAAGAGGCCGATCGCCAGGAGCGCGGCCCCGAGCGAGCCGGGCCGGAGGTTCGCGCGCGTCACGCGGAGGCGCGAGAGCGAGCCCCGTGCCACGCGCCCGCGCCGGCGCGCGGGCCGCCTCGTGGCGCCGCGCTGTGGCCGAGCCGGACGGGCGGCGTGACCGCCTCGGTCACGCGCCGACGGCGGCCTCGAGGCGCGCGCGGATCGCGCCCTCGTCGACGCCCGCGACCCGGCCGACCGCGACGAGGTAGGCGACCTCCTCCTCGACGATCACCCCATCCGCCGCCGCCGCCTGCACCAGCCGCTCGATCACCTCTTCGTGCACCGCCGCGGGCATGCGCGCGAGCGCCTCCGCCGCCTCGTCCCCGTCGAGGATCGGGAAGATCACCGCGCGCTCGTCCGACGCGATGCCGAGCTCGTCGAGCATCTTGTCGACGAACCGCTCCTCGGCCGGATCGAGCACGTCGTCGGTGACGACGATGCCCGCCACCAACTGCGCGACCTTGCGCCGCTCGTCCGGGGTCATACATGCGAGCGTACCGCACGCGCTGCCGCGGCACCCCAGATTTGATCTCGACAGCGGGGCCCCCGTTCATCACAATCCGCCGCGCGATTGGCCTGTGATGCGGGTCGTCGCGCAGCCACCACGGCCCGTCGCTCCCCGACGGCGGGTCTCGAGGAACCACCGAGGAGTATCCCGCGCATGGCCGACACGCTGACCGTGACCGACAACCGCACCGGCAAGACGTACGAGCTGGCGGTGACCGACGGGACGATCAACGCGATGGATCTGAGGAAGATCCGCGTCTCGGACGACGACTTCGGGCTGATGGCCTACGACCCGGCCTACAAGAACACGGCGTCGTGTCGCTCCGCGATCACCTACATCGACGGCGACCAGGGCATCCTCCACTACCGCGGCTACCCGATCGAGCAGCTCGCGGTGCAGTCGAGCTTCCTCGAGTGCTCCTACCTCCTGCTCAAGGGCGAGCTGCCGAGCCCGTCCGCGATGGCGCGCTTCCGCCACGAGGTCACGCACCACACGCTGGTGCACGAGAACACGCGCGAGCTGCTCGACGGCTTCCGCTACGACGCGCACCCGATGGGCATGCTCATCAGCACCATCGCCGCGCTCTCGACGTTCTACCCCGAGGCGCAGAACGTCACGAACGAGGAGAACCGCTGGCTCCAGATCGTGCGCCTCATCGGCAAGGTGCCGACGCTCGCCGCGTACGCGTACCGCCACCGCCGCGGCCTGCCGTACGTCTACCCGGACAACGAGCTGAGCTACTCCGGCAACTTCCTCAACATGCTCTTCAAGATGACCGAGCGGACCTACGTGCCGAACCCGGCCGCGGAGCGCGCGCTCGACGTCCTCTTCATCCTGCACGCGGACCACGAGCAGAACTGCTCGACGAGCGCGATGCGCGGCGTCGGCAGCTCGCGCGTCGACCCTTACTCGGCGCTCGCGGCGGCGTGCGCGGCGCTCTACGGGCCGCTCCACGGCGGCGCGAACGAGGCCGTCGTGCGGATGCTCAACGAGATCGGCACCAAGGACAACATCCCCTCGTTCGTGAAGCGCGCGAAGGAGGACAAGAACGTCCGTCTCATGGGCTTCGGCCACCGCGTCTACAAGAACTACGACCCGCGCGCGAAGGTCATCAAGGAGCTCGCCTACGACGTGTTCGAGGCGCTCGGCAAGAACCCGCTCATCGACATCGCGGTCGAGCTCGAGCGCATCGCCCTCGAGGACGACTACTTCATCCAGAAGAAGCTCTACCCGAACGTCGACTTCTACTCGGGCCTGATCTACCAGGCGCTCGGGCTGCCGATGGACATGTACCCCGTGCTGTTCGCGATCGGGCGCACGGTCGGCTGGCTCGCGCAGTGGGAGGAGATGCTGCGCGACCCGGAGCAGGCGATCTCGCGGCCGCGTCAGATCTACACGGGCCCCGCGATCCGCGACTACGTGCCGCTCTCGGAGCGGTGAGCGTCGAGCCGGCTCGCCCGGTGAGCGAAAGCGCGGTACGCGTGAGTCGGTGCGCACGCAGGTCACGAGGCGAGCGTCCCGATCGCGCCACGGCGTGCTCGTCGCGCTCGCGCTGAGCGGGTGCATCCCCATCCCCGCCGCGCTCCCCCCGGCGAAGGCCGCGCTCGCGTTCGGCGCGGCGATCGGCAACCCGGTGCCCTCGCCGTTCGACGGCACGCCGCTGTCCGAGGTCGAGCCGGTGATGGTCGGGCGCATCGGCGTGACGCCGCAGGCGATGTGGCCAGAGCAGCACCGCCGCCCGATCGAGCTCGACGGGGGCTACCTGTTCCACGTCTTCACGAACGAGCGGCGCCACAACCGCAACCGCCACGGCGCCTACCTGGGCCTGAGCGTGCTCGCCGGGGACTTCTGGCTCGGCGGCAACTGGCGCGCGCGCATCGTGCTGCGCGGGAGCGCCGACTACTTCGTGATGCAGAGCTACCCGGGCGATGGCGGCGGCGCGTCGTGGTCGATCGGCTTCGAGGCGGCCGACTACGTCGAGCACGCGAGCGACGCGGCGAACCCCCCGCTGCTCGGCCTCGCCGCCGGCGAGCTCGGCATCGGCGTCGAGCTGTTCGGCGGCTTCCACACGGTCGGCGGCGCGGACTACGGCACGGTCGGCCTCGCGCTGACCGGGCGCTGGCCAGGCACGCTCGGCGTCGTGCTGATCCCGCTCACCGGCTCGCTGTGAGTTGGCTTCGAGGCGTGTGACATTTGTGACGGGCCCGTGGAGGCGGCGTCACCCAGGTGCTAAGAGCCGCCGCGTGAGGGATTCGTTGCTCGACGTCTCGGCGCATGAAGGGGCGCGCCGGGTGGCGCTCGGTTACCTCGACCTCGCGCAGGTCGCGGCGACACGGCTCGCCGAGAGCGACGCCGACAACGCGCTGCACGACTTCCGCGTGGGGATGCGGCGCCTGCGGGCCTGCGCGCGCGCGTACGACGACGTCCTCGGCGCGGAGGTCGGCAAGCGCCTGCGGCGCCGGCTCAAGCGCGTCGCCGCTGCGACCAACCCCGGGCGCGATGCGGAGGTGCAGCTCGACTGGGTGCTCACCGTCGGTGACACGGAGGGCGAGCTCGAGAGACACGGCGTGCTCTGGCTCGCGGAGCGCCTGCGCGCCGAGAAGGACGCGGCGTACGCGCTGGTGCGCGCGGAGCTGCTCGACGAGTTCGGTAAGCTCGAGGGTCGCCTGCGCGAGGCGCTCTCGTCGTACGTGGTGCACCACGTCGTCGGTGAAGAGTCGGAGGGCCCGCGCTTCGGCGTGATCGCGGGCCGCGCGCTCGAGCGCACGCTCGTCGAGCTGCGCGCCGACCTCGCCGGCGTGAAGACGATCGAGGACGAGGCGCTCGCGCACCGCGCCCGCATCCACGGCAAGCGCCTGCGCTACCTCCTCGAGCCGTTCCGCAACGAGGTCGGGCACGCGAAGGTCGTGGTGCGCAAGTGCAAGGCGCTGCAGGACCTGCTCGGCGACCTCAACGACCTGCACAACCTCGCGACGACGGTCGGCGAGGCGCTCGAGCAGGCGTCGGTCGAGCGCGCGCGGCGCCTGCGCGAGCTCGCGAGCCGCGTCGACGACGCGCTCGGCGTCGAGCTCGCGACCGACCACGAGCCCGGCCTCATCGCGATGCTCCAGCGCGTGCAACGCGACCGCGCGTCGATGTTCGCCTCCCTCACCGGCGAGTGGCTCGCGCCCGGCGGCAAGCTCGACGATCTCGACGCGGAGGTGCGCCGCCTCGCCTCGCGGCTGGCGCGGCGACCGGGCGTCGAGGTGGAGCGCAAGTACCTGCTCTCGGGCAAGCCGCCTCGGTGCGAGGGCGTGACCCCGGTCGCGATCGAGCAAGGGTACTTGCCCGGTGAGCGCCTCCTCGAGCGGGTGCGCCGCACGCACGGGCCGCGCGGGGTGACGCACGTGCGAACGGTGAAGCTCGGCGCGGGGATCGAGCGCGTCGAGGTCGAGGAGCCGTGCGACGAGGGCGTGTTCGCCACGCTCTACGCGCTGACCGAGGGCCGGCGCGTCCACAAGGAGCGCTTCCGCGTCGCGGACGGCGCGCTCGAGTGGGAGATCGACGGCTTCCTCGACCGCGACCTCTGGCTCGCCGAGGTCGAGCTCGCGAGCCCGGACGCCGAGGTGATCGTGCCCGACTGGCTCGCGCCCTACGTGGTGCGCGAGGTCACCGACGAGGCGGAGTACGTCAACGCGCGCCTCGCGCGGTAGCCCCTCGGGCGCGCGCGGCCCTCAGGTGCAGACGCCGAAGGTGCAGACCTGCCCGCCGGCGCACCGGATGCCGCAGCCGCCGCAGTGCTCCACCGAGTCGAAGAACATGCACTCGCCCGCGCAGCACTGCCTCGCGTCGCTGCACTCCGACGACGTCGTGCACGCGCGGCAGCGGTTTGCGTCGCAGATGGGCTGGGCGCGCGGGCAGTTCCGGCCCTCGACGCACTCGACGCAGTGGTAGCGCCGCGGCTCCCTGATCGTGCAGTAGGAGAGCGCGCCGCCGCACCCGACGTGCGTCGCCGGATCGCACACGGAGCAGTTGTAGTCGCAGTAGGGAAGCGTCGGGTCGCACGACTCGGGCGTGCACGGGCGACAGTTCCCATCTCTGCAGGCACCGGTCACGCAGTCGCGCCCCGTCGTGCAGCTCTGCCCCTCCGGGCACGGGACGGTCCCCGGGCCCGAGCACGTCGCGTTGCACGTCCCACACGCGTCCGTGTTCCCGTCGTCGCAGGTCTCGGCGCCGACCACGAGCCCATCGCCACAGACGGGCCGACAGGTCGTCCCGCTGCACGCCCAACCGAGCTCGAGGCGACAGAACGCGTCGCAGCCGTCGCCCGCGCGGTTGTTCCCGTCGTCGCACAGCTCGGAGCCATCGAGCGCGCCGTTGCCGCACGTGTTCGTGCAGACCGACGGCGTCCCGGCGCAGGACCAGCCCGGCTCGATCGCGCACGTCGCGTCGCAGCCGTCGCCGCCGACGCCGTTGCCGTCGTCGCACACCTCGACGTCGGGGCAGATCACCCGATCGCCACACGTCGCGCCGGTCCCCGGACCCGTGCAAGTCGCGTTGCAGGGGCCGCACGCGGTGGTGAAGCCGTCGTCGCACGCCTCGCCGGGCTCGACCACGCGGTCGCCGCAGATCGTCGTCGGCCCCCCGTCGCGCGGCGGGCCGGCGTCCGGGGAGACGGCGCCGTCGGGCCGCGCCGCGTCCGGGCCCGCGTCGACGATCGGCGCCGGCTCCGCGTCCGGGCCGGCGTCCAGGCCAGGCCCCGCGTCCATGCCGGGCGCCGCGCCCCCGTCGTCGAAGCGCACGCGCCCAGGGTTGGTCAGGAGCGTGCAGCCCGCGAGCGCCCAGAGGGGCACGGCGAGCGCGAAGGCTCGCGCGCACCACGAGCTCAGAAGCACGTCAGCACCTGCGAGTAGACCATCCCACCTCTCCCGAACACGCCGACGTAGCGGTTCGCCGTCCCGCCGAGGCCCGCGAGGTGGTACCACGCGTCCGCGAGCGCCGGCACCGGCGGGTAGGCGACGCCGTCGCTCACGCGGACCCGGAGCCCGGGGATGCTCGCCTGCGGCAGCGCGAGCACCGTGCCGTCGTCGGCCGCGGCGAGGAAGACGAGCCCGCCGTAGTAGGGGTGCGACGCGAAGCGCGAACCGGACGGCTCGAGGAGCAAGACCTCCGCGGCTCCGCTGCTCAGGTCGTAGTGGGTCACTACCACCCGGCCGCTGCTGCGCTCGCCGATCGCGTCCGACACGATCTCCTGCGCGCCGCCAGTGAACAAGCGCACCGACGACCCGACGAGCCCGCTCGCGTCGAACCGTTGGTAACGCAGGCCCGACTCCCCGCGCTCATCGAAGATCGCCGCGTAGACGCCGCCGCCGACGTGGGCGACCTCCGGACTCGCGCTGAGGCCCGAGGTCGTGGTGTGGAGCAGCGTGTTGCTCACGAGCGTTCCGCCCCGCAGGATGAGACCGCGCGTCTCGAACGCCGAGGCCTGCACGACGACGCCGATCTCGCCGTCGCCCTGCGCGACGTCGGAGTAGAAGCCAGGGACGTGGCCGACGCCCGGCAGGGGCTCGGCAGCTGTGATGACGTCCCCGGCGTCGCTCACGCGCACGTGCCGGGCGGGGCCTTCGCCGACGTAGACGATGGCCCACGCGGTCCCGTCCCACGCCACGTCCATGCGCAGCGGCTCGTGCGTGGTCGTCGCCACCCCGCGATCCGCGATGACCGCAGCTCCCGACGCGTCGATGCGGGTGAAACGCAGCTCGTAGGAGCCCGGGCCGCGCTCCGAGGCCCACACCACCGCGCCCATCCCCCGCGCGGGGATCCACGTGACGGCCAGCGAGTAGGCCTGGAGCGCGTAGGTCCCGACGGCGCGCGGCGCGAGCCCGACCAGGTCGTCGTCGGCGAAGCCGTCGCAGTCGTCGTCCCTCCCGTTGCACACCTCGCGCGCGCCGGGGTGGACGGTCGGGTCGGTGTCGTCGCAGTCCGCGGGCGCGGCGTGGCCGTCGTCGTCGGCGTCGTAGCCACAGACCGAGGGCGCGCCCACGCAGATCCAGCTCGGCTCGACCGCGCACGACGCGCTGCACCCATCGCCGCTCGCGCCGTTCCCGTCGTCGCACGCCTCGACGTCGGCGCACAGGCTGCCGTCGCCGCAGGTCGCGCCGGTCCCCGGCCCGGTGCAAGTCGCGTTGCACGGTCCGCACGCCGTCGTGAATCCGTCGTCGCACGCTTCACCTGGCTCGACGACGCCGTCTCCGCACGTCGTCACCGGGCCCGCGTCACGCGGCGGCCCGGCGTCGAACGACGGGCCCGCGTCGAACGACGGGCCCGCGTCGAACGACGGGCCCGCGTCGAGCGACGGGCCCGCGTCGAACGACGGGCCCGCGTCGAGCGACGGACCCGCATCGAACGACGGGCCCGCGTCGAACGACGGGCCCGCGTCGAGCGACGGGCCCGCGTCCGCGGGATCGCCGAAGCGCACGCGCCCCGGGTCGGTCAGGAGCGTGCAGCCCGCGAGCGCCGAGAGCGGCAGCAGGAGCGCGACGTGGCGCATCAGAACGCGCCCCTCGCGGTCAGGCCGCAGCCGGTCGGGCCGCACGAGAAGTCGACCGAGGCGCGGTCGGCGCTCGCCCCCGAGGCCAGCGCGACGACGAGCCACACGAGCCCCGCCCCGGCGGCGACCGCGCCGACCGGCCAGAGCACGTCGGTCACGACGGAGAGCGTCTCGACGTCGGACTGCAGGCCGCGCGCGCTCTCGTCGGCGCACACGTCGCCCGGGCAGGCCGCCGACAGCGCCGCGTTGCGGTCGAGCGCGAGCGCGCCCGTGATCACCGACGCGACGAGCGCGGCCGCGCCGATCGCGGTGACGACGACGGGACCGGTCACGTCGAGGCCGGCGCTCGGCGCCGCGGCCGCGCGCACGCTCGCGCGCACCGTCGGGCTCGGCGGGCCCGGGTCCGCCGCGGGCGGCTCGCCGGCGAGCTCGGCCTCGAGCTGCGCGAGCACCACCTCGAGCCGCGCGCGGTTCGGGATCTCGCCCGCGTCGCGCAGGTAGGCGCGCAGCGCCTCCGCGGCCTGCGGCCGCATCTGCGCGTCCCGCAAGGCGACGTACCGGTTGTAGAGGAGCGGCGGCCGCCCCGAGAGGCGGTAGGCGATCTCGAACTCCTCCGCCGCGGTGACGAACTCGCCGCGGTCGTAGGCACGCTGCCCGAGCTCGAAGTGCAGGCGGGCGTCCTCGTCGATGTCACCCGGCGGTTGCTGCGCCCGCGCCGTGGCGCCGGCGAGCAGGGCGAAGAGGAGCGCGAGCGGGGTGAGCCCCCATCCGAAGCGTCGCATGGCGGGCCACTCTAGCTCCGGCGCGCCGCCGAGGCCCGTGCCCTCGCGCGCCCGCGGGCGCCGGGCGCGCGCGCGAGCGGGGGAACGCCCGAGAACGCCGGGCTCGCGCGCGCGCCGGCGCCGATGACCGCGCGGTTTCAGTCGCCGCGAAGCGCCCGCGTCACGGCGGCGCGAGCCCGAGCTCCCACCGGCGGCGGCCCTCGTCGCGGCGGAGCACGCGGACGGCGACCTCGGCGCCGAGGGTCGCGATCGGATCGCCTCCGCGCGCGCGGAGCACGACTCCGTCCTCGCTCTCGAGCCACGGCGGCGGCCCCTTGCGCGCGAGGCTCCGCGCGAGCTCGCGCAGGTAGAGCTTCACCTCGATCGGCGGCGCGTCGAGCCGCACGTGGAGCTTGCTCGAGGTCATCCCCATCACCGTGCCCGCGAAGCGCGTGCGCTCCCTCGGCGGGCGCGCGAGCTCGGGCGTGAACACCCGATCGATGACGCGCTCGTTCGCGAGGTCCTGCACGCGGCGCTGCGTCGCCTTGGCCCGGTTCGCGATCTCGACCACCTCGGCGCGCAGCCGCTCGTCCTCGGCGACGTCGGGGTGCGCGCCCGTGATCATCTCGACCGCCTCCTTGTGCAGGAACACGCCGATCATCTCGCGCATCGGAGCGGAGAAGCGCGCGTACGGCTCGGCGCCGACGCCCGCGTGCGGCCCCGGCTGCATCGAGTACTCGCTGCGGAGGTTGACCATGATCGCCTGCCGCGTGACGGCGCGCGCGAGGCGGCCTTCGCGCGAGGTCGGCGGCGCATCCGGCAAGCCCGCGAGGAACTCCGCCAGCGAGCGCGCCTCCGGGCGCCAGCGCCACGTCGCCTCGTCGAGCCCGTGCACCTCCGCGAGGCGGGCGGTGGTCCGCGCGAGCGCCTCGAGCCGCTCGGGCGGAGGCCCCGCGTGGACGCGATAGATCGGCTGCACCGCGGGCTCCGGGTGCTCGCGCAGGAGCCGACCCCCCTCGGCGTTGCACAGCAAGGACAGCTGCTCGTTCCAGAGCTCCACCTCGTCGCGCACCGCGTCGATCACCGCGAACGAGGCGCCGCCGTCGGCGAGGTGCACCTCGACCTCGTCGCGGCGGTAGCGCACGAGCCCTCGCTCGGCGGCGAGGCGCATCCGCGCGCGGCCGACCTCGCGCAGGAGGAACAGGCTCGGGGCGAAGGGCGCGGCCGCGAGCGCGGCGTCGCGCCCGTCGACGAGCGCCTGCACCGCGGCGAACGAGAGCTTGGCGCGCGAACGGACGCGCGCGCGCGCGAGCCGCGTCGAGCGCACCTCGCCGCGCGCGTCGAGCCGATGCAGGAACACGAGGGCGCGCCGCGGCCCGTCGGGGTTGAGCGAGACGATCCCCTCCGAGAGCGCGCGCGGGAGCATCGGCACCGACGCGCCGGGCAGGTAGTACGTCGCGCCGCGGCGCAACGCCTCCGCGAAGAGCGCGGAGCCCGGGCGCACGAAGTAGGATGCGTCGGCGATCGCGTAGGCGACCGCGTATCCGTCGCCGTCGCGCGCGACGTAGAGGGCTTGGTCGAGGTCACGCGAGCTCGCCGCGTCGATCGTGACGAAGGGCAGCGCCTCGAGGTCCTCGAGGGCGGGGTCGTCGAACCCGGGCGCCGCCTCGAGCGCCTCGACCTCGCGCCACACCGCCTCCGGGAACTCGGTGGCGAGCCCGACGCGCGCCACGATCTCGGCGAGCGGCGGCGGCAGCGCCTCACGCGTGCGCACGACCATGGGCAGAGAGCATAGCGGCCCGCGCCGCGGAGCTCACGCGCCGGCGACGGCGCGCTCGGCGCGCGCCGCGAGCGCGACCTCGACCGGGACGCCCGTCATCACGCACATGCCGCCGAGCGGTTCGACGTGCGCAGCCCCGGCGGGCAGGACCGCGTTCACGTTCACCTCGCCGGCGCCGTGCGGGACGACCACGGTGCCCTCCGCGACGCCCGCCTTCGCGCGGGCGGGCAGGCGCAACGAACCTTCCTCCGTCGAGAGCTCGACGAGCGCGCCGTCCTCGATCCCGCGCGCGAGCATGTCGGCGCGCGCCATCCACGCCTCACCCTCGGCCGGCCCCTCCCGCGTGCCGCCGTGCAGCCAGCTGTTGTGGCCGAGGCGGCGGCGGCGCCCGACGAGCACGAGCCCCTCGTCGCGGCCGGCCCACGCGGCGAGGCGCGCGCGCTCCGGCTCGAGCGCCGGGTGCCAGAAGCGCACGCGGCGGCCCGGCGTCATCGGCCCACGGCCGAGGTAGGTGCCGGGCGCCGGCGCGGGGATCGGGACCCCGTGGCCGCGGCGCGCCGGGTCGCGGTCGAGCGCGCGCCACGCGAGCTCGCTCAGGGCCGGGAGCACGCGCTCGCCGAGCCCCTCGGCCGCGACGAGCCGCGCCGCGAGCCGCGAGCCGAAGAGCGGCCGGCCGAGCGCGAGCGAGAGCGCGGCGAGCACCTCGTGGTCCGGCCGCGACGCGCCGACGCGCGCCATCACCGCCGGCGTCGTCTGCAGCAGCGTGCCGGTCTGGAGCGGCAGGCTCGGCAGCGCGAAGTCGGCGCGCTCGAGCCAGCTCGCGGCGGGCAAGAGCACGTCCGCGAGCCGCCCCGTGCGGCTCTCGAACAGGTCGAGACAGACCAGCGCGTCGAGCGAGGCGAACGCGCGCTCGAGCCGCGCCGCGCCGGGCACCGACGAGAGCGGATCGCCCGCGATCACGATCATCGCGCGCACGCGCTCGGGGCCGTCGGTGAGGATCTCGTCGGCGAGCACGCCGGCGGGCAGCGCGTCGAACACGGTGGGGAAGCCGCCGATCCGGCTCTTGTCCTCGCGGGTGAAGATCCCGACCCGCCGCAGCGCGCGCGCGCCGTGGACGGCGACCGGCGAGAAGAGCGAGCCGCCGCGCGCGTCGTAGTTGCCGGTGACGTACGCCAGCGCCTGCAGCGCGACGTACGCGAGCGTGCCGAACGGGCCCTGGTTGACGCCGACCGAGGCGTGGAACGCCGTGCGGGGCGAGCGCTCGATGGCGCGCGCGAGCGCCTCGATCGCGTCCTCGCGCAGGCCGGTGAGCGCCGCCGCACGCGCGGGCGTGACCTCGCGCGCGAGCGAGAGCAGCGCCTCGAGCCCCTCCACGCGAGGGTCGTCCCGGCGCTCGCCCGCGAGCCGCGCGAGGAGCGCGAGCACGAGCCACACGTCGGTCCCCGGCCGCACGCGCACGAGCTCGCCCCAGCGCTTGGCGCTCTCGGTCTCGCGGACGTCGACCCACACCATCCGCGCGCCGCGCGCCTTCATCCGGTCGAAGATCGACGCGCCGCCCTCGAGGTGCACGAAGCTCGACTGGCTCACCGCCGGGTTGGTCCCGAACAGCACCGCGAGCTGGGCGTGCTCGAAGTCCGGGATCGGCTGGATCACCGGGCTGCCGTGCATCAGCGCCGCCGCGGCGAACTTGTTGCTGCAGTCCTGGCTGCCCGCCGTGTAGACGTTGCGCGTCCCGAGCGCGCGGCCGAAGAACACCGCCGCGAGCTGACCGAGCGCCGCGAACGCCAGCGGGTTGCCCACGTAGAGCCCGACGGCGTGGGGCCCGTAGCGCTCGAGGATCGGGCGCACGAGCGCGGCCGTCGTCGCGATGGCCTCGTCCCAGCCCGCGGCGCGCGCGACGCCGCGGCGCCGGATCCGAGGCGCGGTGAGCCGCGACGGATGCTGCGCGACCTCGACGAAGCGCGTGCCCTTCGCGCAGACGAAGCCGCGGCTGACCGGGTGATCGCGATCCGGGCGCAGCTTCCCGTCTTCGTAGACGAGCCCGCACGCGGCCTCGCAGATCCGGCAGAACGTCGCGGTCGCCATCGCGCTCGTAGCGTACACGCGCCGCCTCCCGCCGAGGAGGGCCGCGGGCACGACGCCTTGCGGGCGCGACGGCCAGCGAGGACGATGGCGGGATGCGATGGCTGGCGATGTGGGCGGCGCTGAGCGCGCTCGTGGGCTGCGGCGGCGGGTCGGACATCGACGCGGGCGTGACCGACGCCGGCGCGAGCGCGACGGACGCGGAGACGAGCGACGCGGGCAGCGACGCAGGTGCGGATGACGCGGGCGCGAGCGACGCGGGCGCGACGGACGGCAGCACACCGGACTCGGGTGCGAGCGACGCCGGCGCGAGCGACGCCGGCGCGACGGACGCCGGCGCGCCGGATTGTCGGCCCGAGCGCGTCCGCTTCGCGTACCTCGCGAGCGGCCCGTTCGAGGTCGGGGTCCTGTGCGACGACCTCGTCGTCTGCGTCGCCGACGACGCGGAGGCGGCGCGCGTGCGCGGGGCCTCCTCGGTGTTCGAGTGCGAGGCCACCCCGACGGGGCCGTGCGCGGGGATGACGTGCCGCTACGCCGATCCCGGCGGCCCGAGCGTCGTCGACGAGGCGGAGCTCGCCGAGATCTGCGCGGTCACCCGGATCGAGCCCGCGCCGGACGTCGTCTGCGTCGTCTACGGCCCGTGACGCGCGGCTACGCGAGCCGCACGAAGAGCCACACGTCCATCAGGACGCCCGCCTTGATCGCGGCGCGGCGCTGGACCGACTCGCGCTCGAAGCCCGCCTTCTCGAGCACGCGCGCCGAGGCGGGGTTGATCGCGAAGACGGGCGCCTCGAGGCGCAAGAAGCCGCGCTCGAACAGGAGGTGCTCGGAGTACGCGCGCACCGCGTCGGTCATGATCCCGCGACCCCAGTACGCGTGGCCGAGCCAGTAGCCGATCTCCGCGCGCACGCGGTGCACGTCCTCGCCAGCGATCATCCCGACGCCGCCGACCGCGGCGCCGTCGACCTCGATCGCGAGGCTCGTGTCGAGCCCGAGCCCGGCCGCGTGTGCGAGCCAGCGACGTCCGTCCTCGCGCGTGTACGGGCTCGGGAAGTGATCGCGCACCGTCGCGGCGACGCGCGGGTCGTCGGCGTGGCGCACGAGCGAGGCGAGGTCGGTCTCGCGCCACGCCCGCAGCCTGCAGGTCGGGAGCTGGAACGTGCGGTCCACGCGCGCACGATACCAAGCCCGCTTACGGAGGGGTTCCGCGGCCATTCTCGCGCCCACGCGCGCGCGGTAAGCTGCTCCTCGCGATGAACACCGAAGTGAGGCTCGTGCTCGTGGTCACCCTGCTCGCGGGCCTCGGCTGTGACGGCGGCGCGCCCCCGCCGCCGCCACCACGGCGCGACGCGGGCCCGGGCGCGCTCGATGGCAGCGTCGAGGCCGACGGCAGCGTCGAGGCCGACGGAGGCGTACCGGTACCCGCGGGCCCCCGCGTCCGCTGCGTCTCGCCCACGCCGAACACGGAGATCACGGCGAGCGCCGGCGACCGGCTCGAGGTGCACCTGCTCGTCGCCGACGACGCGCTCGCGAGCGTGACGGTGAACGGCGAGCGCGTGACGCCGGACGACCTCGGCCTCGTGCGCGTCGAGCGCGCCGCGCGCTTCGGGATCGACGCGGTGGTGGTCGAGGCCACGAACGCCGAGGGCGGCACGACGACGGAGGTGTGCAGCTACCTCGTCGCACCCGCGTGGCACGACCCGACGCGCCGCCTCGACGGATCGCTCTCGATGTTCCTCACGCCCGAGGCGATCGACGACGGCGACCCCAACGACGGCCTCGACAGCCTCAACGACGTGTTCTCCACCGCGCTCGCGCGCGGGCTGATCTCGGAGCTGCTCGAGGCGCGCTTCACCACGGGCGGCGCGGACATCAAGACGATGAGCTGCGACGCGCGCGCGACGCCGCTCAGCAGCGACTGCATGATCGAGACCGAGATCGAGTACGTCTCGAACGACACGCCGGGCCCCTACGCGAGCTCGCTGACACCGATCGCGGAGGGGCTGCGCTTCGACGGCCGCTTCGACAACATCCGCTTCGACGTGCGCGTGTCGGGCCGCGAGCGGCTGACCACGACGACGTTCTCGTTCCCGTTCTCGCCGGGCGCGTGGGTGCCGATCGCCTCGGACGGCACGATCGACCTCGAGTTCGTGCGCGTGAACATCGACCTTCGCATCTTCACGAGCCCGACCGGCGAGCTCGCCGCCGAGGTGCTGCGCGTCAACTCGGTGAGCATCGGCGAGGTCACGAGCTCGTTCCCGATGCTCAGCGACGCACCGATCGGGCCGCCCGTGAACGACGACCTCCGGAACATGGTCGAGACGGGCGTCGCCACGCACATCACCGGCCCCGACGGCGCGTCGCTCCGCGCGAGCATCAGCGAGTTCATCGGCGAGAACCTCGGCGAGCTGCTCGACACCCTGCTGCGCACGATCGCGGTGCGCAGCCTGCCGCCGGCGTTCGACGTGCCCACGCTCGACGGGCGGACCGTCGGCTTCACGTTCGCCGCGCGCTACGAGGCGGTCGCGCCCTCGACGAGCGGCCTCACCTTCGTGCTCGGGTCGGCCTACGGCGCCGCGCCGAGGGCCGGCGCGCCGGCCACGCGCGGCGTCGCGCTCGACGGCGCCACGCTCCGCGCCTCGACGGCGACCGCAGGCGTCGGCAACCTCGTCCACGCCGGCGTGATCAACACCGTGCTGCACCGCGAGTGGCAGGCCGGCGGCCTGCGCGGGATCGTGGCGCCGAACATGATCGTCGCGCCCACCATGATCGTCGCGCCCACGATGATCGTCGCGCCCACCATGATCGTCGCGCCCACCATGCTCGAGCTCGACACCGCGCTGCCGCCCGTCGCGCTCACCCGGGCGGACGGAACGGTGGACGTGCAGCTCGGCGGCGTCTCGGTCGACATCGCGCCGTTCCCCGGCGCGCCCGTCTACGAGCGGGGCCTGCGCGGGCGCTTCGCCGCCACGGTCTCCGGCCGCGTGACGGACAGCGCCGGCGGCGGCGCGACGTTCGGCGACGTGTCGATCACGCAGCTCGCCGTCGCGACCGACGCCCCGCTCAGCGGGCCGGATCGCGAGCAGGTGACCGCGCTGTTCGTCCTGCTCGCCTACCACCTCGGGACGTTCGCGATGAACGAGGGCGGCCCCGCGCTGCCCGTCGCGTCGGTCGAGACGACGGCGGAGTTCGTGCCCTACGGGCTCACCGCGGGCACGGTGCTCGGCACCGTCGCGCCGGTCGCGACCGCGATCGACGGGGCGCTCCGTCTCGACGGTCGCTTCGGTGAGATCGTCGCGCCGACGATGTGACACGACGCGCCAGCTGCCAGCGCGCAGCACGTCTTGCTCCGTCCAGGGCCAGCCTCTCGAGTCAGCGGGACCACGCGCTGCACCGGCGTCGCGATCCGAGCGCCGCGAACGCCAGCGCGGCGAGCGCGAGGCCCCCGCGTCCCCCGTCGCCGGCGGCGCGGCACCCGCAGTCCGCGGGCGCGGCCGCGGCGGGCGGCGACGCGGGCACCGCCGGCGCGGGCGCGGCGTTCGGAGCGCGCACCTCGGCCGGAGGCGCCTCGACAGACGCCGGCGGCGCCTCCTCGGGCGGGGGCTCGACCGGCGGCGGCTCGACGGGCGGCGTGGTCCCGAGCGGATCGCCGAGCCGGCGCGGCGCGCAGACCTGGATGCGCTGGCAGCCACCGCCCACGCTCACGTCGCCGAGCAGCCCCGCGAGGCCGCGATCCGGCGGCGGGACGACCACGCCCGGCGCAGGGTCGGCGCAGGTCCCCGTGACCTCGGTGACCTCGCGCCGGGGGCGAGGCGGGCCGCCGCGGCCGCCGCCGACCGTGTAGGATCGCAACTGGGTTTGCAGGGTGAGCTCGCGGCACTCGAGCCCCGGCGGACAGGCGCCCGCGGCGGCGCAGAGGCGCGGCGCGCAGTAGGAGAAGGCGCCGTGGAAGAGACCGGTCCCCGTCGTCGCGGAGACGCTGCCGGCGGGGCACCGGTCGACCGGCGGCGGCGTCCGCACCGCGTCCGCCGCGACCGGGCTCGGCCCAAGAAAGACGACGACGAGGGTGAAGCCGGCGAGCCGCATGGCGCGACGATACCGCGGGTCCGACGCCGCGGCGCTCAGGGTCCGTCGATCGCCGCGCGGCGCGCGCGGTGGCGCAACCCGAGCCGGAACAGGAGCGCGCCGACCGAGACGCCGACGACGCCGCCGATCGCCGACTGGCTCCAGCCCGCGAGCGCGCCGACCGCGACGAGCCCGGCGCCGCCGAGCACCCCGAGCGAGAGCGTCAGCGGCAGCTCGTGCGCGCGCATCAGCCAACGGCTCGCGCGCAGGCGCGTGAGCCCCAACACGAGGCCGGGCGCGAGCACCGGCGCCGCGAGCAGCGTGAGCGCCCACTCGAGCCAGAGCTCGCGCCCGACCGCCTCCGGGCGCGGCGCGACGAACGCGAGCGGACCGCTCGTCACCGCGAGGTCGAGGGCGTCCGCGTCGCGGCGCTCGATCCGCGCGGCGCTCGAGGCGCCGTCGTCGGGGGAGCCCTCGCTCGGCGCGGGCGGGTCCCACCGATCCTCGCGCCGCGCCCCGCAGTGCGGGCACAGGAGCGCGTGCTCGCTCATGTTCTGGCGGCACGCGAGGCAGGGGATCGGCATCGGCCTCATGGTACGTCCGCGCCCCCGCGCTCGCTCCCCGCGGTATGCTCGCGGGTGATGGATCGCGTCGCCGCGCTCGAGGCCGAGGTGGACCGGCTGCGCCGCGAGCGCGCCCTGAGCGACGCGCTCGACGAGCGCCTCGAGCTCGCGCTGCGCGACAAAGAGCCGCTCGAGTGGGTGATGCCGTCGCTCCTCGACCTGCTCGCGCACCACACGGGCGCGCGCGGCGCCTGCGTCGCCACGCTCGACGAGTCGCTGAGCGAGCGCGTGTTCACCCAGGGCGCGGCCGCGTTCGAGCCCTCGCTCCTGAGCACGGAGGGCCGGGTCGAGCTCGGGCCGGCCTCGTTCGCGCTCGTCCACCCGCTCGACGTCGCGGGCGAACCGTTCGGCCGCGCGATCGCGTTCTTCGACGCCGCTCCGGCCGACGACGCGGCGTCCCTCCTCGAGCGCTTCGCCGAGATCCTCGACAACCACCTCGCCGCCATCGCGCTCTCCCGGCGCAAGTACGAGGTCGTCCGCACGTTGAGCGACGCGCTCAAGGACCCCGTCCTCGCGCGCGGCCTCAGCCGCGCGTGCGAGCTCTTGCAGCGCCAGATCGACTTCGACGACCTCGTGCTCGTCTTCCGGCACGAGGAGAGCCTCGAGGGCTCGGTGCTGCGCTACCGCATCTACCGGGACGGAAAGCTCGCGCACCGCGGCGGCGACGTGACCGACCCGGGGCTCGACCACTTCGTGCGCGAGCACGCGGCGGCGTTCCTCGACGGTGACGACCGCCCGTTCCGCGAGCGCTTCGGGCTGCGCCGCTATCGCGAGGAGGTGCTGATCACCGGCGTGCGCAGCGCGCGCGTGATCGGCCGCATGCTCGTGACCAGCCGGCGCGGCGAGTTCCACACCGCGGACCGCGAGCTGCTCGACCGCTTCGCCGACTACCTGCGCCAGCGCATCGTCGACTTCAACCGCGAGTGGCGCCGTCTCTCGACGATCTTCAACGCGCAGACGTGCTCGCGCCTGCTGCTCGAGGAGGAATACGTCGAGCGGTGGCTGCGCCCGCGCGAGCACGAGATCGCGATCCTCTACGCGGACCTCGCCGGCTTCACGCGCGTCTGCGAGCAGGTGCTGCGCACGCCCGAGGCGATCGGCCGGCTGGTGAACACCTGGTCGTCACGCGCGGTGAGCGCGCTGTGGCGGCACGGCGGCGTGTTCGACAAGATGGTCGGCGACTGCGTGATCGGCCTCTTCGGCCCGCCGTTCTTCGACCGCCCGCGCGAGGCGCGGTGCCGCGACGCGCTCGCCGCGGCGCTCGACATCCGCGCGCTGACCCGCGCCCTCGCCGACGAGCCGGACCTCGGCCTCGATCCGCGCGCGCCGCTCGACCTCGCGGTCGGCCTGCACCTCGCGCCCGCGTCGGTCGGCTTCTTCGGCCCCAACGACGACTACACCGCGTTCAGCTCGGGCATGAACAACACCGCGCGGCTGCAGGGCCTCGCGACCGGCGGCGAGATCTTGTGCATGCAGCCCTTCGTCGACGCGCTCGGCGCGCCCGCGCGCTTCGGCGAGCGGCGCACGGCGGTGGTGAAGAACGTGGAGGACGCGCTCGTCTTCCGCGCGCTCACCGAGTGAACGTCGCCGCCGCGCGCCGCGCGCGGTACGCTCGACGTCGGATGCCGTACCGCGACCCGGACGACGCGCTCCGTGCCCGCGCCGCGCAGCTCGAGGAGGCGCTCGCGGCCGCCCTCGAGGACAACGCGCGCCTGCGCGACGAGCTGACGAAGGCGCGCGCCGCGCTGCGCGTGATCGCGCACGCGAAGAAGGTCCGCGAGGCGCTGAGCACCGCGCGCGAGGCGCTCGAGCGGCCGAGCGAGCCGCCGCGTCGCGCCGAGCGCGACGCCGGTTAGGGGCGGCCCGGCGCGAGCACCTGCGCGACGGCGGGTCACGCGCTATCACGGCGAGATGAGCTTCTCTGGACGGGTCTCGGTGGTCACGGGCGCGGCGTCGGGCATCGGGCGAGCGCTCGCGCTCGAGCTCGCCGAGCGCGGGAGCGACCTCGCCGTCTGCGACATCGACGAGGCGGCCCTCGCCGAGACGGCGAGCCTGATCGAGCGACGCGGCCGGCGCGTGACCTGCGCGCGCGTCGACGTGGCGAGCCGCGAGGAGGTCGAGGCCTTCCGCGATCGCGTGCTCGCCGAGCGAGGCCGCGTCGACGCGATCGTCAACAACGCGGGCGTCGCCGTCAGCGAGACCGTCGCGGACCTCACCTACGAGGACCTCGAGTGGATCATGGGTATCAACTTCTGGGGCGTGGTCTACGGGACCAAGGCGTACCTGCCCCACCTGCTCGCGCAGGGCGACGGCTGGGTCGTCAACGTCTCGAGCGTGTTCGGGCTGATCGGCGTGGCCTACCAGGGCGCGTACAACGCGACGAAGTTCGCCGTGCGCGGCTTCACCGAGGCGCTGCGCCAGGAGCTGCGCGGGACCGGCGTCACCTCGCTCTCTGTCCACCCGGGCGGGATCAAGACGAACATCGCGCGCTCCGCGCGGATGCGCGCGAACGCCGACGGCGTCGACGCGCAGACGGCCGCGGCGCGCTTCGATCGGATCGCGCGCACGACGCCGGAGCAGGCCGCGAAGGTCATCACGGACGCGATGGCCGCGCGCAAGGACCGCGTGCTCGTCGGCCCGGACGCCTACTTGATCGACGCCGTGCAACGCACGCTGCCCGTCGGCTACGGCAAGCTCTTCGGGTTCCTCGAGGAGCGCCTGCGAAAGCCGTGAGCGTCAGCGCAGGCGGTCGAGGAGCCCGGCGAGGGCCGTGCTGAACGCGCCGCGCGCGCTCGTCGCGGCGTCGCGCTCCCACGCCGGCGTGGTCGGCCGGCCGACGAGGTGCACGGCCGCGCCGAGCGCGGCGGGCAGCGCGAGGTCGAGCTCGTAGATGTCGCCGCACACGAGCGTGCGCGCCGGCTGCGCGCCCGTCGCGTCCCAGATCGCGCGGAGCGCGTCGAAGTAGCGACCGCGCCGCAGGTAGAGCGGGCGCGCGAGCCCCTCGACCGCGCGCGCCTCCGGCACCGCATCGAAGCGCGCGTCGCCGCCCTCGGGCTCGACGAGGTGGAACTTGCGCGCGTCGCCCCGCACCTCGAGGCGCTCGAGCAGCGCGGGGTCGAGCGAGGCGAGCTTCGCGCGCACGTTGTCCGTCCGCGAGTTGCTCACGACGTAGACGGGCACCCCGAGCGCGAGCACCGCCTCGATCACGTCGCGCGCGTCGGGTCGGAAGACCGTGCCCGCGTGCCGATACGAGGCGTGGAACAGGGTCTCCAGCGCGCTCGGGCCCACCTCGAGGCCGAGCTGCTCGAGCACCAGCTGCGAGACGCAGCTCGAGAGGATGTACGGGTCCGCGTGCGACGGCGCGACGATGCGCCCCTCGAACCGGAACCCGTGCGCGTCCGGCGCCTCGCGCACCACCTCGACCGCGGCCTCCCACGCCTCGTCGATCCCGGCGCCGGCGAGCTCCGCGAGCCCGCGCCGGTAGTGCGCGAGGAACGGGACCGCCTCCGCGTCGACGTCGGTGAACGTCCCGTCGAAGTCGAGCAGGATCAGGTCGTACGCGCGCATCGGGCCGGCTCGCATAGCATGCGCGGCGCAGATCACGTACTCTCGTTCCGAGGAGGTGAGGATGCGCACGGTGCACACCATCGGGCTCCTGGCCGCGACGATGGCCCTCGCGACGGGGTGCCTCCGCGAGCAGCGCTACGTGACCCCGGAGGGCGGTGGCCCCTGGGTGATCGCGATGCAGCCGGACACGCCGCCGTTCTTCGAGTCGGAGGACGGCAACGTCTACCTCGTCGAGCAGCGCGTGGAGCTCGACTTCCGCATGCCGACCGACGAGGAGCTCGCGGGCATGGGCGCGGTCGACGGCCAGAACGTCCCGTGGGGGAGCCTGCCCTTCGTGCGGCGCGACGACGTCCGGCTGCAGCTCGACTGGACGCTCTCGAACCTCGCCGACGCGACCGTGCAGGTCGACGTGACGGTGAACGGGTTCAACGAGTTCCACGAGTACGACCCTGGCGTGCAGATCGTCGACGACGAGGTCGTCGCGGACTTCTCGCAGTGGGAGCGCAGCATCCGGCTCGGGCCGGGCGAGCGCCGCCAGGGCACGGTGCGCGAGGAGGAGCTCGACGAGGTCGCGGTCGATCTCTCGACCGTCGTCAACGGCGCGCCCAACCCGAACCAGATCGTCTACTTCGAGAACCAGCACACGCACGACCGGCGCTCGATGCTCTACATGCCGGACGTGATCGCGGGGCTGACCGGGGTGCGCGTCGGGCTCAGGACGCAAGGCACCGACGCGGACGGAAACCCGCACCCCGTCGTGCTCGAGTTCACGGTGCGCGCGACCGACCATCGCCGCGTGCTGGTGCAGGGCGAGGACGAGCCGTGGCCCCTGCCCGCGCCCGCGCTCTTCGGCCCCGCGGACGTGGCGCCGCCGGCCCCGTAGCCGCCGCTCAAGGGGTCGGCGTCACGTGCAGCCGCGTGGCGAGGACTTGGTCCGCGCGCCAGCCGCCGACCCACACGTCGTACTGCCCGGCGAGCGGAGCCGTGACCTCGAGCCGCGGGTTGGTCCCGCCCGCGCCGTCGTCGTCGCAGAGCCAGCGCCCGTCCGGCGTGTGCACGACGAGCGTCACGTCGCCCGTCGTCGCGCGCACGTAGAACGTGAGGCGCCGCCCCGGCGCGGCGAGGCGCACGATCGCGTCCGGGCGCTCGGTCGCGAAGCCGCGGCACTCGGGACCGAGGCGCATCGCCGCGACGTCGAGGTTGCCGCCCGACTGCACGCGCAGCTCGCGCGCCGCGCCGTCGCCGAGCAGCTCGACGACGCCCGCGTGCGCGCGGCTCCCGCCCGGGATCAGCGCGCGCGTCTGCGCGAGCGCCGCGCTCGCCGCGAGCCAGGCGACCCCGAGGACGAGCGCGCGGCGCATGACCGTATCGTAGAGCGCCGAGCCGCGCCGAGCGCCGAGAAAAGCGCGACGAGGCGCGCCCGGCCCGCCGGACGGCGGCGCCGCCCGTGCTAAGCCCGAGCGCGTGTGGATCGGTCTCGAGCTGGACGGCGAAGGCGCCGAGGTCGACGCGATCGCCGACGCGATCGCGGCGCGCGCCGACGACCCCGCGCCGCTCGTCGAGCGGCTCGACGAGCGCACGCGCGTGGTGACGCTGCACCCCGGCGCGGAGCCGCTCGAGCTCACCGCCGAGGACCGAGGGGTGCGCCTGCGCGCGAGCACCGGCGCGGCCGGGCCCGGCTACCACCGCCACGTGCTCGCCCTCGCGGAGGCGCTCGACGTCGCGTGGGCGCCCGGCGGCGACTCGACCGGCTGGCGCGAGGCGCGCGACCCCGAGGCGCTCGAGGAGGTCTACCTCGATTGGCTCGGCGCGACCGCCGCGCAGATCCTCGAGCTCGCCTCCGGCGGCGCGAGCGGCTTCTCGCTCGCGATGCCCGCGGGCGTCGCGTACGAGCACGACGAGGTGGTCGCGACGCAGCTCGGGCCGCGCTCCTTCGCGTGGCTCGAGGCCACGCGCGCCGACGCGCGCGCGGGCATCGACGTGTTCCCGTGGTGGGGCGAGGCGCGCGACGCCGCCTACTACCGCGGGCTCGCGCTCGTGGAGCTCTGGCGCACGATCCGCTGGCGTCCGCCGATCACCGAGGAGGAGCGCGCGGTCATGGATCGCGTCGCGACCTGGATCGAGCGGGCGCACGGGCTCGACCCGGCGCTGTCGTTGCCGTGGGCCGAGCAGTCCGAGCTGCTGACGCTCCTCGACGAGGCGTCGCTGCGCGCGACGCGCGCGCACCTCAAGGCGCAGTCCATCGGGCCCGCGCGCATCGGGTACCGGCGGCGCGCCGTGCACGTCGAGCTGAGCGGCGGCTGGTCGCTCACGATCGGCGGCGAGCTCGCGGAGCGCTGGGACGAGCGCGGCACGTGGGTCGCGTGGGACGAGGGGCGCTCGGTCTTCTTCAACTCGTTCAGCGCGCGCGGCGACGGGCCCCCACCGAGCTCGGAAGAGACCCTCCACGGCATGCCGCCGCTCGACGGCGACGAGCTGTTCGAGCTCGAGCGCGGCGCGCTCCGCGGCATCGCCGCGCTCTCGGAGACCGAAGAGGACGGCGCCCCCCTCTACCGGCTCGAGGCGCACGCCGCCCACGGCCCGCACGCCGCCGTCGGCACGCTCGTGTTCCGCGACGCCGGCGACCGCGAGTGGGCGCTCGCGACGTGGGGCTCGCTCCGCCGGCGGTGAGTTGGCGGAGGAGCACGTTCCAACGTCCCCGCGCGAGCCTCAGCGGCGTCGGGCGGAGGCGCAGTCCTCGGGGACCTCGAGATCCGCGTGGCGCTCGAGCGCGGCGCGCCACCCGATCACCATGCGCTCGCAGCGCGCGGCGCCGTCGGCGAGATCGGCGACCTCCGCGGGCTCGGCGCACGCGACCTCGACGCGCACGTGCGGCGTGACGGCGGCGAACGCGGCGCAGCAGCGCTCGGCGCGCCCGCAGGGTGAGTCTGGATCGAGCGGCGCCCGCGGGGCCTCCGCGCGCTCGCTCGGCTCGGGCGGCCGGGGCGCGACCACCTCGGCCCGCGCCCCACGCTCGCTCGGCTCCGGCGGCATCGAGCACGCGATCGCGAACGCCACCCAGAGCCCCCTCAAGGCTCGACGATCTCCTCGAGACCCTCGAGGATCTCCGTCGTCGCGCTCGGCTCCGGTGCGCGCACGCCGAGCCGGGCGCGGGCGCCGCGCACGAGCTCGGCGATGCGGCGGCTGTCCGTCGGCTCGTCGGTCCGGCGCAGCAGCTCCGCGAGCTTGCGCGCCATCAGGTGCGCGCTCCCGTAGCGACGCTCCGGCTCCTTCGCGAGCGCGATCGTCAGCACGTCGAACAGCCCGTCCGGCACGTCGGGCCGGATCGCGCGGATGTCGGGGATGCGCGCCTCGGCGACCATGAACATCACCTGCACGTCGCTCGGCGCCTCGTAGAGCTGGCGCGCGGCGAGCGCCTCCCACAGGCACACGCCGACGCCGAACAGATCGGAGGCCGCGCTCGCGTGCGCGTTGCGCAGCCGCTCGGGAGCGACGTAGCTCAGCTTGCCCTTGATCGCGTTCGGCCGCGTCATCGAGTCGCGGTCCATCGCGCGCGCGATCCCGAAGTCAGTGAGCTTCACGAAGCCGTCCGTGCTGAGCAAGATGTTCTGCGGGGTGACGTCGCGGTGGATCACCGGGACGGGCACGCCGTCCGCGCCGATGCGCCGGTGCGCGGCGCCGAGCGCGCCGAGGACCTCGATGCCGATCGCCGCCACGATCGGCCACGGGACGACGCCTCCGTCCGCGGCGAAGCCCTCGACGAGCCGCCCGAGATCGAGCCCCTCTACCCACTCCATCACGAGGAAGTACGAGCCCTGATCGTCGACGCCGAAGTCGTGGATCTGCGTGATGAGCGGGTGCTGCAGCTCCGAGACGACGCGCGCCTCCTCGACGAACATCGCGACGAACGCCGGGTCGCGCGACAGGTGGTGGATGATCCGCTTGACGGCGACCGGCCGCGTGAAGCCCGCCGCGCCGATCGTCCGGGCGCGCCAGACGACCGCCATCCCGCCGCTGCCAGCCTTCTCGATCAGCTCGTACTTCCCGGCGAGGATCGTCCCGGGCTCGTCGCCGCGCATCCCCCGAGGTTCGGGGCTCGGCGCGCCCGAGACAAGCCCCAAGACGCGTTCCGGTGGTTTCGAGTGGATCGGTGCTCTAGGCTCCGCCGCGATGAGCGACGCAGCAGAAGTGGTCGGGGACGGCAAGGTCGTCTCCATCGAGTACGTGCTGACCGATCCGTCGGGCGAGGAGCTCGACCGCTCGGGCGAGACGCCGATGGCGTACCTCCACGGCAGCCACAACATCGTGCCCGGCCTCGAGGAGGCCCTGCACGGCAAGACCGTCGGCGACTCGCTGCGCGTCGAGGTGCCGCCGGGCAAGGGCTACGGCGAGAAGGGCAAGACCAAGCCGCAACGCGTCTTGCGATCGCACTTTCCGCCGGACGCGCCGGTCGAGAAGGGCGCGCAGTTCCTCATGCGCGGCCAGGACGGCCAGCCGTTCCCGATCTGGATCACCAAGGTGATGGGGCGCGAGGTCTACGTGAGCGCCGAGCACCCGCTCGCGGGCGTGACGCTCTGCTTCGACGTGACGGTGCGGGCCGTCCGGGACGCGACGGACGAGGAGCGCTCGCACGGCCACGTCCACGGCCCGGGCGGGCACCACCACCACGGTGACGACGACGACGACGACGGCGAAGAGGAGTGACGCGCACGATCGGCGCAAGAACCGGGTGGGCGCGCCGCCGCCCGCGCGCCAGCGTGGAGGCATGAACAGCGACGCCGCCCGCATCGCCCGCGCGATCGAGATCTTGTCCCACCACTGGGAGGCGCCGCCGCCGCTCGGCGCGCTCGCCGCCGAGCTCGCGCTGAGCCCCGGGCACTTCCAGCGCATCTTCCGCCGGATGACCGGGGTGAGCCCGAAGCGCTTCACGCAGGCGCTCCGGGCGGAGCGAGCCGAGCGCCTGCTCGAGGACGCGGCGCCGCTGCTCGGTGCCGCGCACGGCGTGGGGCTGTCCGGGCCCGGGCGCCTGCACGACCTGATCGTCGAGGCGCGCGCGATGACCCCGGGCGAGCTGCGCCGCGCCGGAGGTGGGACCGCGATCGCGTGGGCGGTGCACCCGAGCCCGCTCGGGCCGTGCTTCGTCGCGACGACGCCGCGCGGGGTGTGCGAGCTCGCCTTCGCCGACACTCCGTCCGAGCCCCTCGCCGCGCTCCGCGCGCGCTGGCCCGAGGCGACGATCGAGCGCGATCCCAGCGCCGGCCGCGCGGTGGTCGACGCGCTCGCGCAGGCGCCCCGCGACCGCGGCCCGGTCACGCTCCACCTGCGCGGCACGAACTTCCAGCTCCGCGTGTGGACGGCGCTGCTCGCCATCCCGCCCGAGCGGGTCACGAGCTACGGCGCGCTCGCCCGCGCGCTGGGCCGACCCGGCGCGGCGCGCGCCGTCGGTCAGGCGGTCGGCGACAACCCCGTCGCGTGGCTCGTCCCGTGTCACCGCGTCTTGCGATCGCACGGCGCGCTCGGCGGCTACCGGTGGGGCCTCGAGCGCAAGCGCGCCCTGCTCGCGCTCGAGCACGCCGCGCCCGCGTAGTCGACGGCGAGCTCGACGCCCCGTCCAGCAGCTCACCCGCCGGTGCCGAAGATGAACGGGAAGTTGACGTCGACCTCGCCGCCGTCCGGCTCGTCGAACCGCCAGCGCCGCACCTGACGCACGATGCAGCCCTCGACGTGGCCGTTGCCCATCGTGGAGCTCGCCAGGCTCGCGCTCGACACCGTTCCGTTGCGCGCGATGCGCCAGCGGATCTCGATCCGGCCGCGGAGGTTCGGGTTGCGCTGGAACTCCGTCTCGTAGCAGTAGCGGACCGCGCTCTGGTTGCGGCGCACGACGCGCATGATCTGCTCGGGCGACAGGTAGCCGCTCACGCGCGGCGCCGCCGTGGTCATCTGCACGCGGACCTCCTGCGCCGGGCGACCCCGCGCCCCGGGCCCGCCGCTGCCGCGGCCGCCCCCCGCGCCGCGCCCCGCGCCGACGCCCGTGCCCATGGCGCCTGCTCCGAAGAGCGTCCCGCGCCCGGTCCCGCCGCCGCCCGAGCCGGTGCCGCGCAGGCCGAGGCCCCCGCTGCCGCGCCCCATCACCGTCTGCGACGAGCCGAGCCCGCCGAGCAGGTCCGCGATGCTCGGGCCCTGCAGCGCCTCCGTCAGCGCGTTCGACTGCCCCTCGCCGCCGCGGATCGCGCCGAGCAGCCCGAGGTGCGAGACGCGCTCGGCCGCGCCGCCGCCGGTGATCGGGCCCTCCATCTCGGTCTGTTCCTGCGTCGCGTCCTCGCGGCCGACGCGGCCCTCCTCTTCGGCCGCCGCCTCGCCGCCCGCCTCCTCGCGGTCCTGCAGGCCGGGATCCTCCGTGTTCGTGCCGCCCGCGTCCTCCGGCTCGTCGAGCAGGTCGTCGGGCGGCGGCGTGACCATGAACCGCCGGATCAGATCGGTCGGCAGCTCGAGCTCGTCGCGCGCCGGCGCGTCCCGCAGCGCCAGGAACAAGAGCGCCAGGAAGGCGGCGTGCAAGAAGATCGAGAGCATCAGCGCGAGCAGGCGCGCCGGCTCGGCGAGGAACTGCGGCGCGCCCATCCCGATGCGGGGCGCGCGCTTGACCATCTGGAAGAAGACGGCGGCGCCGCCCATCGTCACGACGCCGTAGTCGTCGGGCCCGAGCGTCACCGGCTGCCCGAGCGCGCGGAGCGCGGCGACCTCGCGCCGCTGCCCGCCCACCCAGACCGCCCCGCTCAGCGAGGGCGCGAGGCGCACCGTGTAGGCCGTCCCATCCCACGAGAGCAGCGTGAGCTCGGCGTCCTCGGTGACGCCCTCGGGCAGCGGCAAGATGTGTTGATCGGTGTAGCCGAGCGTCACGTCGCGCGGCTTGTCGAGCGTCTCCTCGCGCTGGATCGTACCGCCGAAGACGAGCGCGACGCGCAGACGGCGCTCCGGAGCGCGGACCTTCGCCATGTCAGCACGACCTCATCGCAGCGCCTTGCCTTGGGCCGAGCGCGACAGCTCGGGGATGAACGAACGATGCGGCAGGCGCGGCCGGTCGAACTCGGCGCGCATGCGGTTCAGGAAGTAGAGGAGCTGCGGGGACTTCAGGCGACCCTCGAGGTCGAGCCCGCTGAACCGGTAGACCTTGACCTTCTCGCCGCCCTCCGTGCGCAGCTGCGAGTCGACGTTCTGGTCGCCCTCGCCCTCGCCCTCGACGTCATCGAAGAGCGCGGCCTCGTCGCGGCCGGACGGAGGCGCGCCGCGGTCCTGCCCCATCGCGGTCGAGAACGCGCCCGACAAGAGCGCGGAGAGCACCGCGAGCGAGGCGAGGCGTCGAGGCCGGCTCACCGTCCTGGCGCTCGGTTCGGCTCCCTGTCGTCGGTCCGCCATCGCGCGCTCCTCCGATTCTCGACGGAGGATGCCACAACCCGGGACGGACCGAACAGGCCTCGCGTGTCCGCGTCGATGCTCGGTGTCCTACGCGGCGCCGAGGCCGCGGGTGACGAGCGCGCCGACGTACGCCGCGAGCTCGTCCGCGTCGATCCCCGCGGGCTCGCCCGGGTAGAGGATCGTCTGCTCGATCATCGCGAGCCCCACCGCGTTGATCGTGGCGTGCACGACGAGCCGCGCGTCGGTCTCGCGGATCTCGCCGCGCGCGATGAAGGGCCCCATGAGCTCCGAGACGACGCGGCCGGTGCGCTCGACGAACAGCCGGCGCAGCTGCGGCGCGAAGCGCGGCTCGCTCAACGACAGCGACAAGACGAAGCGCACGAACAGCCGCCAGTCGGTCTCGCGGTAGAGGTAGAGGACGAGCTGCGACAGCAGCGGCGGGACCGCGCCGAGCGTCGGCGGTGGGGGGATCTCGGCGCTCGTCTCGATCAGGGTGGGGATGTGCTCGATGAGCTGCTCGACCAGCTCGTCCTTGGACGTGAAGTAGTGGTAGAGGCTCGGCTGCTTCACCCCGACGCGGCGGGCGAGCTCGCGCAGCGACGCGCCCGCGTAGCCGCGCTCCGCGAAGAGGCGCAGCGCCTCGCGGAGCACCGCCGCGTGCCGCTCGCCGATCGGCGCCTCACGCGCCCGCTCGTTGGCCATGGCTCGGGTGTAGCAGATGCTCCGCGCGCGCCGGCGCGGGCGCCGCGACGACGTCCGCCAGGGTGCGGCCGCACCGCGCACAGGTCGGCTCCTCGCGGAGGATCGACACCAGCGGTCCGAACGCGAAGCCGACGAGGGCCAGGAACGGGATCGCGAACAGGATGAACGGGCCGATCATCCCCGCCCCGAGCACGAGCGTCACGAAGCCCAGCGCGGTGAGCGCCAGCGCGACCCACCAGAGGCGGGAGCGGCGGGTCACGGGGGCGGTGTGCGAGCAACGCGGGCAGGTGGTCTCGGGCATGGGAGGCTCCTCGTGGTTCAGATCGCCTATCGGGTGATAGGCAACATGGATCTATCACTCGATAGGTCAAGGCCCTCGGTGGGTTTTTCTTCGCGGCGTCGCTTGTTAGGCTCGGTGGACGAGGACCGCGCGGTCCTCCACGGCGCGATGAGTGAACGAGCGGAAGCCGACGGGGAGGAGGTGACCGGCCCCGCGGTCCGCGAGCGCCCGGTCGCGCGTCGTCGCTGGCTCCGCTGGCTCGCGCGCGGAGCGCTCGCCGGGCTGGGCGGGCTCGCGCTGCTGCTCGTCGGCGCCGTCTGGTTCGTCGAGACGGACGCCGCGCGCGGCCTCGCCGTCGACCTCGCGCGCGACGCGGGCGTCGAGCTCGACTACGACCGGCTCACGTTCGAGCCGATCGGTGGCCGGCTCGCGCTCGATGGGCTGCGGCTCGCGATGCCGGCGCGGTTCGCCGCGATCGCGCCGAGCTGGCTGACGGTCGCGCGGGTGGAGCTCTCGTGGTCGCCGTCGGCGCTCGCGGCGGGGCGCCTCCACGTCGAGCGCGCGCACGTCGAGGGGGTCGCGCTGCTGCTCGTCGCCGACGAAGAGACGGACGCGCTCTCGCTCTGGCTCGAGGGCCTGGGCCTCGACGACGCCGAGGCGGAGCCCGCGGCGCCGCTCTCCCACGCGCTCGCCGAGCTCGCGCTCCCGATGGCGCTGCGCGTCGACTCCCTCAGCGTGCGCGAGGTCCGCGTGGAGCACGTGGCGCTCGGCGCCGACGGCGCCGAGGAGCGCGCGAGCCTCGAGGGCCTCGAGCTGAGCGGCGCGCTCCGCGACGAGGGCGGCCGGCTCGCCGCGGAGCTGCGGCTGCGCTCGCCCGCGCGCGCGGAGGGCACGCGCGTGCGCTTCACCGCCGGCGAGACCGCGCTCGAGGCGGACCTCGACGTGTCGATCGACGCGGCGGTGCGCGAGGCGCGCGAGGTCGAGCTGTCCGCGGCCGTCGCGCTCACGCGCCAGACGTTCGAGGAGGCGCTGCCGCTCGCCGGCCCGATCGCGCGGCTCGGCGCCACCGCGCGCTTCGTGCCCGAGCGCGGCGAGGTCGAGCTCGCGCTGACGGAGCTCGACCTCTTCGACGGGATCGGCGCGGCGCACCTCGCGCTCGCGCTCCCGGACGGCGCGGCGCTCCCCCGCCTCGAGGGCGGCGGCGCGAGCGTGCGGATCGACGCGCTCGCGGCGCGCCTTCCGTCGGTGCTCGGGATCGCCGCGCGCGACGCGCACCTCGACCTCGAGATCGCGCCGCTGCCCGCCGGCGCGCCCGAGGGCGCGTCGCGGCTCGCCCTGCGCGTTCGCGCGGGTGAGCTCCGCCGCGACACGGGCGCCGAGGCGATCGAGCTGACGGGGCTCGCGCTCGCGCTCGACGCCGAGCTCGACCCCGAGCGCGTGACGGCGCGCCTGCGGGCGCCGGTCGAGCGCGTGCGCGCGCGCGCCGAGGCCGGCGCGGTGGTGCTCGAGGGCGTCGCGCTCGCGCTCGACGTACGCGACGTCGGGCTCGCGGATGCGCTGGCGGGGCGGCCGTGGTGGCGCGCGACCGGCGCGATCGAGGCGGCGCTCGACGTCCGGCGGATCCAGGCCGACGACGGCGACGCGATGGCGGTCGAGGTCCTGGGCGCCCGCGCCGCGCTCGCCGCGAGCTTGGAGGGCCGCGCGCGCTGGACGCCGAGCGCGACGCTCACGACCGGGGCCGTCCACGCCGCGCTCGACGCGACCACGCGCGTGACGCTCGCCCCGCTCGCGCTCAGCGCGCGCGCGCGCGACGCGACCCTCGACCTCGCGCAGCCGATGCGCGTCGAGGCGGAGCTCGGCGCCCCGCGGCTGGAGGTGCAGACGACGGCGCGCGAGCGGCTCGCGCTCGACGCGCCGCGCGTGACGGTGCGCGCCACCGTGCGCAGCCCCGAGCGCTTCGACGTGCGCGCCGACGTCCGCGCGCGCGCGTTCGACGCGAGCGCGCCGGGGCGCTCGCTGACGCTGCGCGAGCTCGCGCTCGAGCTCGGGCTCGATGAGGTCGAGCTCGACCTCGACGATCCCCTCGCGAGCCGCGCGCGCATCGCGCTGCGCGCCGGCGGCCGGAGGCTCGACGCGCACGAGGGGCCGCGGCACCTCGCGACCGACTCGCTCGGCGCCACGGTGCGCGGGCGCTGGCGCGGAGGCGAGCCGTCGTCGTTCACCGCGTCGGTCCCGCTCGGCGCCGTGCGCATCGCCGAGGACCGCGGCGCGCCGCGGACCCTGCTCGCGCCCGGCACCCTCGAGCTGACGGTGAGCGAGCTCGCGCTCGACGCGCGCGCCCTCGCGCGCTCGCGCGTCGCGCTGAGCGCGCGAGGGCGCTTCGCGCCGCTCACGCTCGAAGCGTCGGCGCGGCTGGCCGGCGGCGCGGGCGAGGTCTCGGTCCACGCGAGCGCCACGCCGCTCCACGCGCTGCTCGCCGCGCTGCTCGGCCCGAGCGGCGTGCCCGGCGGCGTCGATCTGCACCGGAGCGGCCTCGAGCTCACCCTGCGCGGGACCTACCGCGGCCTCGACACCGACGCGCCGGTGCTCGACCACCAGCTGCGAGGTGACCTGCGAGCGCTGGAGCTCCGTCACCCCGGCGTCGAGGTCGCCCTCCCGCACGCCGGGCTCACCGTCACGCACCACGGCGCGGGCGACGCGCACCGGCTCGAGCTGCGCGCGAGCTTCGATCGGCTCGCGATCGACGGCGAGACGCTGTCGCGCCCGATCACGATCGAGGCCACGGCGCGCGGCGACCTCGCCGCGCACGACGCCCACGTCGAGGCCACGCTCGGCGGGCCCGGCGCGCTGCGAGGGCAGCTCGTGCTCGACGCGCGCGCGCCCGCGGGCGGTGACCTCCAGATCTCGGAGCGGGTGACGCTCTCGGGCCTCGGCGCCGTCGCCGGCCTGATCCCGACGCGGATCCGCGACGCCCACCCGGTCGACCACGACGCGCTCGCGCTCGAGGTCACCGGCGAGGGCACCCTCGTCGGCTTCCTCGCGCCGGACCGGAGCGGCCCGTCACAGGCGTGGGACGGCGCGTTCCGGCATCGCGGCGAGGCGACCCTGCGCGGCGTCCGCTACCACCCCGAGGGGCTCACCATCGCGGCCCCCGAGGTGCGGCTGACGCTCGACTCGAGCGGGGACGACGACCACCTCTTCGCCGAGGCGACCCTGCGCGTCCCGCGCCTCGACTACGAGGACGCGACGCACCACGTCGTCGTCCACGACGGGCTCCAGCGCCTGCACGTGCGCACCGAGGGCGAGCTGACGCACGGCGGGCGCGTCGTCGTCGAGACGGACGGGCGCCTCGCGCGTGTAGAGCAAGACTTCTTGCCTGCGTACCCCATGGAGGACGTCTCGCTCGAGGCGCGCCTCTGTGTCGACGCGCTCGACTCGCTCGAGCTCGAGCGCCTCGTGCTCGACAACCCGCGCGGCGGCACGCGCCTCGAGCTGTCGAAGCGGCTCGCGCGCTCGCGCGCGGTCGATACCGAGAGCGCATCGGGCGAGCGTCGGCGCGTGCGCGGCGGCCAGTACGTCTCGCTGCGCGGCCAGCTCGTCCAGGACCTCGCGCGCATCGACGGCTCGCCCGAGACGCTCCGCGCGCGCGGGCGCCTCGTCGCGCCGTTCTCCGCGGACTCCGGCGACGGATCGCTCTTCCGGGTCCACGCGACGGTGCGCCTCGAGGACGTGGACGTCGCGCTCCCGGAGCTCGGCCTCGCGGTCGAGGGCGTGCGCGCGAGCGTCCCCGTCGAGGAGGCGCTCGAGTGGACGGCGGAGGGCGGCTTCGCCGTCGTGCCGAACACCGAGCGCAACCCGTTCGCGCGCGTCCGCTTCCAGGACGTGCAGGCGTTCATGCGCGAGGACAGCCACGTCGAGGTCCGCCGCGTGCGCTGGCGCGACCTCGAGCTCGGCCCGATCGCCGGCAGCCTCGAGGTCGACCGCAACGTCTTCATCGTGCGCAGCGTCCGCGTCGAGCGCGGGCCCGCGCTGATCACCGGGCAGCTCGTGGTCGACTACCTGCCCGGCGCCGAGCGCCTCCAGTTCCGTGGCAACGTCACCGGCCTGCGCACCGAGGGCTCGGACGATCCGCTCGACGCGAACGCGGCGATCGTCTTCGACCCCGCGCGGCTCGAGGTCGACGGGCGCGTGCAGATCGTCCGCATCGGCGGCGCGCACCTGCGCGAGCTGCTCGACATGCTCGACCCGTTCCGCGAGAACCCCTCGCTCAACACGTTGCGGACCACGCTCGACTTCGGCTACCCCGAGCGCGTGCGCCTCGGGCTCTCGCGCGGGCTGATGTCCATGCACGTCGAGCTCGGCGGACCGCTCGGCTCGCTCCTTCAGATCGGCGAGATCCGTGGGATCGCGCTCGGTCCGTTCATGACGCGGCACGTCGCGCCGTACCTGCCTTGGGAGGACTGATCGATGCCGGCCGACCTGCGCGCGCTCTCAGTCGCGCTCGCGCTCACCGCGACCGCCTGTATCCGGCCGCCCGACGTCGTGCTGCTCGACGGCAAGACCGTGCTCGAGGAGCAGGCGAGCGGGGAGCTCCACCCGCTCGAGAACGATCTGCGCGAACAGGCGATCGTGCCGCGCGGCGTCGCGCTCACTCGCGCGCAGCTCGACGAGGCGGGGACGGATCTGTCGCGCGGGACGCTGAGCAGCATCGTGCGCATCCACGGGCTCTTGCGCGCGGAGGCCGACGCGGTCGACGACCTGCTCGTGCGGCGCTGCGTCGGCGAGGCGCTGAGCGGGCTGCTCGTCGAGACCCCGCGCACCTGCGCGGGGCGCCGGCAAGAGGGCCGCGTCACCGCGATCATCCAGCGGGTGAACCGCGGGCGGCGGCAGCTCTGGCGCTACCTCCACGAGCAGCGGCCGGCGGCGAGCGAGGCCGACGTGCGGGCGACGTGGCGGCGCCATCACCTGCGCGTCGTCGTGTGCGGCGGCCAGGTGCAGGCCGACGACGGCCGCTGGGAGGTCCGCGGTTGCTGAGCTCGCCGCCGCGCGCGCTCGCGCTCACGCTCGCGCTCCTCGGGGCGGGGTCGCACGCGCGCGCGGACGCGGGGCCGGTGCCTTCGGCGCTGCTCGCGCGGCGCGAGCTCACCGCCGGCGGCTACGATCACTTCCAGGGCCAGCTCACCCCGGACGGCTCGTCGGTCGTGTTCGCCGGCAACGCCGACAGCACGATCGAGATCTTCACGCAGCGCATCGACCGCGGCCTGCCGCGCCGGCTCGTCGACGAGAGCGCGGACGTGCACCAGCCGCGCGTCAGCCCCGACGGCGAGCGCGTCCTCTACGTCTCGTACCGCGAGGACGCGGCCGGCGACGCGTGCATCGTGAACCGCGACGGCGGCGGCCGCCGCTGCGTCACCGGCTCGGACACCGCGACGCTCCACGTCTTCTGGTTCCCCGACTCCCGCCACGTCGGCGTGCTCACGCGCCGAGGGATCGACGGAATCCATCAGCTCCGGCGCCACCGGGTCGACGCGCGGGGCGAGGGCGAGCTGCTCGTCGAGCGCAACATGGCCGCGCCCGCCGTCTCGCCCGACGGACGCTGGCTGGCGTACGTGCCGCTCGAGGGGGCGGCGGCCGGCGCGCGCGGCGCGCTGCGGCGCGCGTCGCGCGGGCTCGTGCTGCACCCGCTCGACGGCGGCGCGCCCGTCGCGTTCGAACCGAACCTGCCGGGCACGAGCGCCCTGCCCGCGTTCGGGCTCGACGGCGCGCACCTCTACTTCACCCAGCACCTCAACGACACGAACTTCGACGGCGCGCTCGACGGAGACGACCACGGCGTCCTCTTCCGCGTCCCCTTCGCGACGCGCGACGCGCGCCCCGCGCGCCCCGAGACGTACGAGCAGCTCACCAGCGGTCGCACCAACTGCCAGTACCCCGCGCCCGCGCGCGACCGGCTCGTCGCCACCTGCGTGCGCGCCGGCTACCTCCAGATCTACGCGATGCCGCTCACCGGCCTCGTCCCCGCGGACTGGTCGGACGCCCGCCTCGAGGCCGAGATCGAGGCGAGCCGCGACCCGTGGGAGCAGCTCTTCCTGCTCCAGCGCCGGGTCGCGCGCGCGCGCGGCGGCGCGCAGCGCGCCGAGCTCTATCGACGCCTCGTCATGGGGCACCTCGCCCTGCGCGAGTACGACTCCGCCGAGGCGTACCTCGCGCCGCTCGCGCGGCTCGCCGAGGCGGGCTCGACGCTCGAGGGGTGGGTCGCGGTGCAGCGCGAGATCACCGACCACCGCCGCGAAGAGCAGCGCCTGCGCCACGGCAACCTCACCGAGGAGTTCGTCGACGCGCAGCGCGCGCGCCTGGGTCGGCTCGATGCGCTCTTCTCCTCGGAGCACGGCTCGGTCCGCCGGCTCGCGCGCCTCGCCGAGGCCGAGATCTACCTCGTGCTCGGCGACCGCGAGGCAGCGCACACGATGTTCGACGCGATCGACGTGAGCGAGGAGCGCGACGTCTCCGTGCTGCAGGCGTGGGCGGCGCTCGCGGAGGGTCTCCTGCGCGAGGAGAACGACCGCGGCGGCTGGGGCGCGGTGCACCGCCGGCTGAGCCTGCACCCCGCCCTCTCGGAGCGCGACCGGCTCTATCACGCCCGCGCCTTCGTCGAGGCGCTGCGCGCCGGCCGCTCCGCGGAGCAGGAGCTGCCCCGGCTCGCGCGCGCCCGCGCCGACGCGCCCGACGGCTCGGAGCTCGCGCTCATGCTCGACCTCGAGGTGATCTTCGCGCGCGTCGCCGCGATCGGTGAGGACGCCGCGCTCGCCGAGCTCCATCGCCTGCGGCGCGCCGCGTCGAGCTTGCCGCGCCACCGCGCGGTGGCGATGGCCGCGATCGAGCGCGCGGCCCACCACGACTGGGGCCGCGTCCTCGACGACATCGGCCGCCGCTGGCTCGAGGCGGTTCCGTCCGCGCACCCCGAGCGCCGCTACGCCGAGGCGCTCTTCGCCGAGGTCATGCTCGAGCGCGCCTACGTCGAGCTCCGCCGCGGCGGCGACGCGCGCCGCCACTTCCTCGAGATCACCGAGCGCACCGCCTCGCTCGAGGCGCACGTCGGCTACCTCGAGGCGTCGCTGCGCGCCGGCGTCACGCGCGACGCGCTGCGCGCCGAGTACCGCCAGCGCTTCGCCGAGGACGATCCGGTCGAGCGCTTCGCCGAGGCGTACCTCACCGGACGCGGCCTGCCGGAGATCGACGACGCCGACCGCCACGCCAGCGAGATCGAGCGCGCGCGCGCGCTGTTGCGCCCGGTCGCCGAGGCGTTGCCGCGCAGCCCCGAGGTGCACCACCTCTACGCCTACCTCGCGCACCGCCACTACCACCGCACGGGCGACGGTGAGGCCGCCCGCGCCGCGCACCACCGCTACCACCTCGCCCTCGACCTCGCGCCCTACAACCCACGGCAGCGCGCGAACCTCCTCGTCGAGCTCGGCCTCTTGCAGGCCGCGCTCGGCAACCACCGCATCGCCCTGCGCCACTTCACCGAGCGCGACCGGCTCCCGTTCCTCGAGCCGGCGAGCGAGCTCTCGTTCCGCCTCGCGCGCGCGCGCAGCCTCTTCCACGTCGCCTCGTACGAGAGCGCGCGCGCGGAGATGGCGCGCGCCCGCGTGCTCGTCGACGAGGCGCCCTCGCTCGCGCGCTACCGCCCCGTCGTGCTCGATCGCGCCGCCCTCTACCACCACGCCTCGGGCGAGCACGAGCGCGCCGTCGAGCTCTACCGCGAGCTGATCGAAGCGACCGAAGGCGCCGCCCTCGCGGTGCGCATGAAGGCCCGCCTCGGCCTCGGCGCCGCGGCGCTCGGCGCGGGCCAGCTCGAGCTCGCCGAGCGGACCCTCGTCGAGGTCCGCGCGATGCTCGACGCCGACGAGCCCTTCCGCACCGAGGAGCGCGAGCGGCGCGCGGCCTCGCACTTCGATCGCGACGACTACCGCCCGCTGGTCGCCGGCCTGCTCGCCGAGACCCGCCGCGCCGCCGGCGACCTCGCGGGCCGCGCCGAGGCGCTCACCGAGCGCCGCGCGCTCTACCGCGAGCGACACCGCCGCTTCGGACGCGACGCCTACTTGCTCGAGGTCGCGCGCACCTCGCAGCAGCTCGCCGAGGTCGCCTACCGCCGCCGCGCGATGGCCGACGCGCGCCGCGCCATCGAGGAGGGCCTCGCCGCGTGGGACGCCTGGAGCGCCTCGACCGGCACCCCGTTCGAGGAGGTCTCGCTCGCGCTGATCCGCGCCGCCGCCGAGCTCCACCTCTACGGCGGCGTCCCGCGCCGCGCGTTCGCGTTCGACCTCCACGCGCGCCTGCAGAACGCCCACCTCGCCCTGGCCGCCGCGCAACCCAGCGAGCGGTTCGCGCACGAGCGCTTCCTCTTCGGCGTGTACCTCACGTTGATGGACCTGCCCGCGCGCTGAGCCGATTCACGGCGTGCTCTCCGCTCCCTCGTCCCCTCGCGCCGAGCTTGTCCTCCCCGCTCTTCGTGCGTGTCAGCGTCACGCGGCTCGCGCCACCCGAGCCACCGTCGGGCTCGGATTCCGCCAGCTTACCCGCCGACGCATGACCCGCACTGCGCAAGATGTGTGCTCGCCGCGACGAAGCGCAGCGAGCACGATCGTTGCGGTATGCTCCCGCGCGCGATGGACGCTCACCTCGGCCTCCTCTCCGCTGCGTTGCGGCACGTCCGCGACGCCGAGCACCTCACCGACCCCTCGCACCCTGGGGTCTCGCTCGACCAGGCCTACCACCTCGCCGGCTTCGGCCCCGAGTGCGCGCGCAAGGCCACGCTCTCAAGTCGGATCTACGACAAGGCGATCGGCCACGGAGTCGGGCGCGCGAGCGATGTGGCGCTCGACGTCGCGCTGGCCCTCGACGCCCACGCGCACCGCTACGACCTGGTCGACTGGCGTGGGCGCTACCCGACGCTGGCGGCGTGGACCGAGCAGGCGCGGTACGAGGGGACCGGGACCTACGGCGCAGTAGCCGTGGAGCCCCTGCTGGAGGAAGCCCACCAGATCGTCGGCCGGATCGCCTTCGCCCTCTGGGCGGATGGCCGCGTCCGCGAGGAGTTCGAGTGGCGCTGACCTTCGACGAGGTGCTCGAAGAGCTGCTCCGCACGTGCGAATCACGAGCCGATTTCGCGGGAGTCGCGCGCGCAACCGTCGTGCGCGACGTTCGCGGGCGTGTGCGCCTGGCGCTCGAGCTCGGGCAAGGGGCGAGGCTCGACGCCGACGCGCTCACGTCGGATCTCTCGCGGGCGTTGGGGTCCTGGTTCGTCCCTCCCGTGCTCGGCGACCGCTCGACCCCAGACTTCCGGCGAGTCCGCTCGCTCGTGTTCGAGCAGCACACGCCGTGGGCGGACGCGAGCTACCGCAATCTCGCTGGGGAGCGAACAAGGCCGCCGGACGGTCGATGGCACCGCCTCGAGCGGCGCCTCTCGAAGCTCGATTGGGTCGCGCCACGGAAGGCGCAGCTGCCCTGGAAGCTCCGCAGGACCATGCCCGCCGTCGTCACGTTCTACTCGTTCAAGGGCGGCGTGGGCCGGACGACGCTCGTCGCGTCGACCGCGCTCCAACTCGCGCGCGAGGCCAAGAACGTGGTCGTCGTCGACCTCGACGTCGAGGCGCCCGGCGTGAGCAGCCTCCTCGGCGCGGTCTCGGAGCGCGGTTTGCTCGACTTCCTCGTCGATCACGCGGCCGTGAACGCGACGTCGCTCGATGGCCTCCTCGCGCCGGCGACGGCCCTCGGGGACGAAGCGAGCCGCGTCTCGGTGATCGGCGCGGGTCGCCTCGACGCGGACTACTTCGAGAAGCTGGCGCGCCTCGACTTCATCGGGGCGCAGCTCGGAGGGGACGACGCGTCCCCGGTGACACAGGCGCTCCGGCAGCTGCTCCTTGCGCTCGCGAACCGGGCGCCGCGTCCCGACTACATCCTGCTCGACTCGCGCGCAGGGCTGCACGACGTCGCCGGGCTCTCGCTCCACGACCTGGCGCACGTCGACGTCCTCGTCGGGCGCGACTCGGACCAGGGCTACCGTGGGCTCGAGCTCACCGCGATGGCGCTCGGTCGCCGCCGGACACTGGACGACCTGCGCTGCGCCGTCGTGCAAACGATGGCGCCCGACGACCCCACCGCGGAGGAGTACAAGCGCATCACGGCAGAGTACCGCAAGCGAAGCTACGACGCGTTCGTCGAACACGTCTATGCGGACGACGACGATCTCCCCGAGATCGACGACGACGTCAGCGCGCACTACCCGACGGTCGTACGGTTCCAGCCCCGGCTGGTAAGCTTCACGACGCTGACCGTACGCCGCGAGGAGCTCTTGGGCGCGGACTTCGTCGCGGTGAAGGACCGCATCGCCGCGCTCTGCCAACCGGAGGATCCGTGAGCGGGACGGCGACGAAAAAGGCGGTCGACCGCCCCGCGCTGTTGGAGCACCTCGCGCGCTTGGCGACGGATGCGGATGCGGTCGAGGAGGCGCGGAGGGTCTTCCTCCCGCTGCCGAGCCACCGGCTCGCGCTGCGGCCCGAGATTGTGGTGATCGAGGGGCTCCGCGGCGCGGGCAAGACATCGCTCTTCCACGTGCTCAACGCCCTCGGTGACGAGGTCCCGACCTTCTTCGACGACCCCTCGGTCCCCGCGGCGCGGTGGGTCGATGCGTTCAGCGAGGCGCGCGGGCACCCGAGCCCCGCTGAGCTCGACGCGCTGGTGGCGGGGCTGGCTGCGTCCCACGACGCGAGGCTCCGAGCGTTCTGGGTCGTACATCTGCTCACTCGACTCGAGCAGGCGGGGGGCTTGGGGGCCCGGGTCCCCGAGCCGATCGCAGGTGCACGCGCCGCGCACCCGCACGATCTCGCCGCGTGGTTGCCGGTCGCCGAGAGGAACATAGGCGCGGCGATCGCGGCGCTCGAGGCGCTCGACGACGCGCTCGAGCAGCAGCGGCGCTTCGTGTTCGCCTCCTACGATCACCTCGATCGGCTCGGCCTGCTCGCCGCCGATCGCGCCACCCGCCAGCGCTTGGTACGCGCGCTCCTCGCGTTTTGGCTCTCGGCCTCGACGCGGCTGCGGCGCTTGCGCGCGAAAGTCTTCCTGCGCCCCGACCTGTTCGAGGAGGCCGAGCGGAGCTTCCCCGACGCCAGCAAGCTGCGACCCCGGGCGGTCTCGCTGGACTGGAGCGTCGAGCACCTGTACCGCCTCGCGGTCCGCCACCTCGCGAACCGTGGACCGCACGTCGAGACGATGCGCGATTGGCTCACGGCGAAGGCCCGCGTGGAGCTCGAGGAACACCGCGACTTCGGCGTCCTGCCCGGGCCGATGCCCGAAGCGCGGCAGCGCGCGCTCGCGACGGCGCTCGCGGGGGAGGTCATGGGCAAGGGCGCGCGCAAGGGTTACACACACCGCTGGATTCCTGCGCGCCTGCGCGACGCGGGCGGTCGGATCGTTCCGCGCTCGTTCCTTCGCCTCCTCGGATACGCGGCCCAGCACGCGCAGCGCGACCCACCCGGGCAGGGGCCGCTGATGGAACCGACGTCGCTCGTCGGCGCGCTCGGGGACGCGTCGCGAGCCCGCGTGAACGAACTCCGCGAGGAGTACCCTCTGGTCGCGCGCCTCGAGCACCTGCGTGGCAACATCTTGTTGCTTGCGCGTCCTAAGGTCGTCGCAGCGCTCGAGCGCGGCCCGATCGGGGGCGACGACGGGCTCGGTCGGGATGGTGGCGCGGTCTTCGAGGAGCTGCAGCGGATCGGCGTCGTGGAGGTCCGCGACGACGGTCGCGTCGACGTGCCTGACCTCTACCGCTACGGCTATGGCATCAAGCGCAAGGGCGGCGCGAAGGCGCCACGCTGAGTCGGCTCGCTGTTCGGATCACACGACGTGCGTCGGTTCGTCGACGCCGCGCGCGCTGATGTGAGGAGGATTCGGCCCGTTCGAGGAGGTCCGCCTCGCGCTGATCCGCGCCGCCGCCGAGCTCCACCTCCACGGCGCCGTCCCCCGCCGCGCGTTCTCGTTCGATCTCCACGGGCGCCTGAGGAGCGCCCACCTCGCGCTGGCCGCCGCCCAGCCGAGCGAGCGGTACGCCGACGAGCGCTTCCTGTTCGGCGTCTACCTCACGCGCATGGACCTGCCCGCGCGCTGACCTGTTCCGCCCCATCGAGGGCCGAGCCGCGCAACGTCGCGCGCGTGCTCGGCGGCGGCGAGACGCCAGCGGTCACGGGGCGAGCGTCGGGGGCGGCGGCGTGTGGATGAAATCGTGGAGCCGCTCCAGGCTGTACGTGCACGCGGCGGCGGCGTCGCCGTACAGGCCGCCGCCACACGCGCTCGTCTCTTCGCGCCAGCGTCGCTCGATCGTCGCGGCGTCGACCCCGAACAGGCGGGCGCAGGCGACGCGGATCAGGGTGCGGCGCGAGAACAGGGGGAACGGCTCTGGCCGCCGGTGGACGGGCGCACCCTCTTGCACGAGCTGGCATGGCTGGACCTCGCGCCGCACCGCAGGCCGTCGGGCGACTGGTTCGCGGACCAGCGAGGGTGGCGCTGCCGCTCGGCGGCGGAAGCGGTGTTCGCGCACGTCGAAGACGGGCGCGGCGCGCTGATCGGCCACGCTCGCCGGCTCGCGGCCAACCAAGAGCGCCTGTCACGCGACCGCGTCGTCGTGCTCGCCGACACCGGCGACGGGCGCCACCGGCTCTGGGAGCTCATGCGGGTCGAGCCGACGCTCGAGGATCGACTGCGCGGGATCGCACCCGACGCGCCGCCCGAGACCGTGGCGCGGCTGCTTCGCGACGCGGCGGACCATCTGCTGCGCGCTCGGCGCACGTTCGAGGGCGAGCCTTCGCTGCCCTGCTCGCTCCGAACGGTCGGGGGCGACATGCACCGCTCGCCGGTCTTCGCGGACCTCGTGCCGGACGGACCGGCGCCGACCCGTCCGGAGGAGCGGCTCCTCGAAGAGGAGCTCGGGCCGATCGTGGACGAGCTCACGCGCGCGCGGCCGGACTTCGAGACGATCCGGAGGAACCTCCTCCGCGCGGGCGAGGTGCGCCGGCAGAGCGTCGGGCTGCGGGTGCTGCTCCGGCTGTCCAGCTGACGCGCTCCTCCTCGCGCACCGCGATCGCGTCGCGCGCGTTCCCTCGGGGATTCCCACGCTCGTTCACACGAGGCGCGCGCAGCCTGCTGCCACCACCAAGGAGGGAGCCATGTCGCTGGATCGAGATCTTCTCACCCGGAGCTTCGACCTCGTGCTCGAGCGCGCGCCGAACCTGACGGAGCGCTTCTACGAGATCCTGTTCGAGCGCTACCCGTCGCTGCGCCCGCTCTTCGGCGGTCGCGTCAAGCCCGCGCAGGCGCGGATGCTCCGCGAGGCGCTCGCCGCGGTGTTGGCCCACCTCGACGACGGCGCGTGGCTGACCGAGACGCTCGGCGCGATGGGCGCTCGCCACGTGGGCTACGGCGTGACCGACGCGATGTACGCCCAGGTCGGCGACGCGCTGATCGCGGCGATGGCCGAGGCGGCCGGCGAGGACTGGAGCCCCGAGATCGAGGCGGCGTGGATCGCCGCCTACGGCGCGGTCGCGTCGCTCATGCAGGACGGCGCGCGCCGCGCCGTCGCCGCGTAGCGGGCAGGTGGACGTGGCGCTGGCGCGCGCGAGCGCTCTGCCAGCTTCTTCCCGCGGCGGCTCACCAGGGCGGGACGCTCACGATGCGGCGCGACGTCCCCCGACCCGTCGCCGCGGCAGGGCCGTCGGCGCGGCGGTCCATCATCGGCCCATCAACCGTCCGTCTGGAGCGCGGCGCGCGGCGCGGGTAGAGGTGATGGTCGGCGTCCGCCGTGGGCGGCGACGCAGGAGGAACGGGCTCGTGCGCAATCACCCTTCGATCCGGCTGCGCCCTGGGCGCGGCGTCGCGTCCCGCTGGCTGTTCTTGCTCGCGCTCTCGGGGTGCGAGCCGAGCCTCGAGGACCGACTCCCCGACGAGCCCGAGCTGCAAACCCACGTCGTGGACCTCACCCAGATCCACTTCGTCAGTCGCCTCGGCAGCCCAGGGGGCGGCGGCGATCTGAAGGAGCGCCACCACTTCTTCGCGCGCATGGACGTCCCGGACATCCACGTCACCGCGCCCAGCGACGGCTACGTCGTCGAGGCTCGCTACCTGACGGCGCCCGCGCACATGAGCACCTACTTCGGCGTCGGCATCCGCGTGAGCGACACCGTCACGGTCATGCTGGATCACCTCCACCTGCCGTCCGAGGCGATCGCGGGGATCCTGCCGCCGCTCGGCGAGGGCTTCTCGGCCTTCCAGCGGGTGGATCCACCGCTGTTCGTGCGCGCGGGCGAGCGGATCGGTTCGATCATGCCCCCTGCGCCCGAGCACGCGTACGGCGCCGACGTGGTCACCCGCGACACGCGCCGACGCAACCGTTTCGCGAACCAGGCGCGCTTCGAGGGGGACCGGATGCACGCGGCCCGGCTGCACGCGATCTGCTTCGAGGAGGCGCTCCCGGAGCATCTGCGCCGCGAGATGGCGGGCCGCTACGGCGACGCGATGCCGATCCCGACCGCCGACTGCGGGACGATGGAGCGCGACGTGCCGGGCGCGCTCACCGGGCTGTGGTTCCTCGACGCCGAGCCCGACACCACGTACGGGGAGCGCTTCGCGATCGCGTCCGAGCTCTCGGGACTCGTGCGGCTCAACGTCTCCTTGCAGCTGCCCGCGGAGGCGTGGTTTCTCGAGGATCGCACCGATCCGGCCACGATCACGGCGGGAATGTCGCACTGCTACGTGGAGCCCGCCGGCGGGCGGCCCGAGGCGCGCTTCGCCTACTTCCGGATGGGAGCGAGCGGGTGGGACGTCGACGTCGCGTTCGGCGCGGGTGAGTGCCCGGCCAGCTTCCCGGCGACGTTCCGCACCTACCACCGCTGAAGGTCAGTCGCGCGCTCCCGGAGGCGGCTCACTCGCTCGCCGGCGCGCCCGCGGAGGGGAGGTCGCGCAGGTACTGCTCGGCCATCGTGCGGTGCTCGCCCGACGGCGCGACGCGCAGGAACCGCTCGAAGTAGTCGCGCGCCTGCGGGCGCTCGTCGAGGAACTCCGCGAGCAGCACGCCCATGTTGAAGAGCGCGGCGGGGTGGTTCGGGTGCTCGTCGAGCACGCCCTGGTAGAAGCGGCGCGCCTCGCGATGCTGGCCTTGACCGCGCAGCGCGGCGCCGAGCGCGACGCGCGCGCCGACGTGCTCGCGGTCGTGCTCGAGCACGGCGCGGTACTCGGCGGCCGCGCCCGCGTAGTCGCCCGCGTTGAGGAGCACCGAGCCCTGGTTGAGGTGCGCGGCCGCGAAGCCGGGGTCGATCTGGATCGCGCGCGCGAACTGCTCGAACGCGGCCTGCGTGTCGCCGCGGGACAGCTCGAGCAGGCCCATCTCGTTGTGGAGCGCGGCGGTGTTCGGCGCGATCTCCAGCGCCTTCTGGAAGACGAGCTGCGCGACGTCGTAGCGCTCGCGCGCGCGGTAGATGCGGCCGATCTCGGTGAGCGCGGCGACGTTGCGCGGCTCGCGGACGAGGACCTCGCGCGCGTGCGCGAGCGCCTCGTCGTGGTTGCCGCGCTGGCGCTCGACGGCGCAGAGCGCGAGGCGGACGGGGATCGCGCCGGGGTGACCGCTGACGTAGTCGCGCAGGAGCGAAGCGGCCTGGTCGCGCTCGCCGAGCTCGTAGCGCGCCTCCGCGAGGCCGACGAGGACCTCGCCCGCCGCGGGCTGGATCGCGCGGGCCTGCTCGAAGCGCTCGACCGCGCGGCGCAGCTCGCCGCGTTGCCGCGCGATGACGGCGACGTTGTAGTGCGCCTCCCAGAGGTTCGCGTCGATCGCGAGGGCGGCCTCGAAGTGCTCGAGCGCGCGATCCTCGCGCGCCCGACCGCCGCGACCGAGCAGCGCGACGCCCGCCTGGAACTCGCGCGCCGCGGCCGGATCCACCGGCGGCAGGTCGGTCGCGCGGATCGTCTCGGTCGCGCCGCCGCCGCACGCGAGCGCGAACAGCGCCGCGGCGAGGCACCCGTACGCAGCGCGGGGCCGCGCGGTCATCGGCGCCTCCTTCGGCGGGGGGTCGCGCCGCGCGTGGGCTCACCGGCGGCGGGCGCAGCGTTGGGATCGGGCTGCTCGGCGCCGCGCGCGGGCGCGGCCTCGCCACCGGCGCTCGCCTCGCTCGGGGGCGGGCCGCGGCGCAATCCGTCGAGCGGCCCGGGCGTCGGGATCGCCGCGGACTCGGCGAGCGCGCCGCCCATCTCGCGCAGGCGCGGGTACTCGACGTCGTTCAGGCGCGTGAGCCCCTGGCGCAGCTGCGCGGTCCACGAGTTGAAGATGCGCAGGCGCATCGCCGTCGCGTAGCCGCCCTCGAACGCCTCGAGCGCCCGCTCTTCGATCGGGACCACGAAGCCCTGGAGCTGGTCGAAGTACGCCTGTTCCTCTTCCTCGGTCAGGCCCTCGGGCGTCGGCGCGTTGCGCAGGCCCTCGGCGTAGAGCTCGTAGCTGCGCCCGATCTGGAACAGTGACGCGGTGACCCACTCGGCGACGTTGAACTGCACGACCTCCGCGAAGCCCTCGGCGGCGCGGCGCAGGAGCTCGCTCTTGCGCTCGAGGCGCTGGCGCAGGCCCGCCATCGGCCCGGCGATCTGCACGGCCTCGTACTCCGCGAGGACGCGCATCGCCTGGAGGTAGCGCGCCTGCGCGGCGTAGTAGCGACCGTCGTCGGCGAGCCGCTGGCCGGCGCGTCGCGCGAGGCGCACCGCGGCGGCGTAGGAGCGGTTGGCCGCCTCCGCGTCGCCCGAGCGCTCGAGCACCTGACCGAGGCGCGTGTGGGCCTCGATCTGGCGCGCGACGTCGCGGCTCCGACGGATGAAGCGGTTGTAGACCTCGGCCGCCTGCGCCCACCGCTCCGCCTGCGCGTGCGCGCGCGCGATCAGGAACGTCACCTCGTCGGCCGACTCGTGCGAGCCGAAGCGCTCGAGGAAGCGCTGGCCGTTGCGCACGGCGGCGTCGTTGTCGCCCGCGGTCATGCGCAGGAGCGTCGCGTTGTAGAGCGCGTCGGACGACTGCTCGCCCTGCGGGAAGTGCTCGCCGTAGGACTCGTAGAAGCGGGCGGCGTCGGAGAACTGCGCGATCGACTCGTACATCTGCGCACCCGCCCACGCGCCCTGCGCACCCACCGGCGTGCGCGGGTGGCTCTGGATGAGCTGGTCGTACGCGCTCGCCGCGCCGGAGACGTTCCCGTCCGCCTGGTAGGCGACGCCCGCGTTGAAGTACGCCTGCGGCGCGCGCTCGTCGCGCGGGAACTCGCGCGCGGCGCGCAAGTAGGCTTGCGCCGCAGCGTCGTGCTCGCCGCGCCCCGCGAGCTGCTCGCCGGTGGCGAACACCGACTGGAGGATCAGCGCGGCGAGCCGCCGCTGCGACTCCTCCGTCTGGAAGGCGGGCGCCTCGCGCAGTCGGCGCGCCCAGCTCTCGATGTTCTGGTAGTCGCGCGCGCGGTTGAAGCTCTCGAGGATGAGCTCACCCGCGGTGACCGAGTACGGGCTGTTCGGGAAGCGCTCGAGGAGCTGCCCGAAGAGGCGGACGGCCGGGTCGTAGACCTGACGGTCGTAGTAGAGCCGCCCCTGGCGGAAGAGGATCTCGGGCAGGTCCGGGTCCTCGGGGAAGCGCTCGACGTAGAGCTCGATCGCGGCGGCGAAGCGCCGGTCGTTCTCGGTCTCGCCGCCGCAGGGCTCCTCCTCGGCGGGCTCCTCGGTGGGTGGCGGCGCGGGCGCGGGCGGCGCGGCGCCCCCCGCGCAGCGTGCGAGCTGCGCCTCGCGCACGCGCTCGAACGCGCCGATCGCGTTGTAGAGCGCGTCGCGCGTGTAGCGCCCCGTCGGGTTCTGCTGCGCCGCCGCGAGGTAGGTGCGGCCGGCGTCGTCCCACCGCTCGAGGCGGTGGAACAAGATCTCGCCGCGATAGAAGCGCAGGTCGTAGGACTGCTCCGAGTCGGGGAAATGCTCGAGGTAGATGCCGTAGAGCTCGGCCGCGCGCTCGAAGAGCGATCGACGGTTCTCGCGCTGCGCGAGGTCGTGCCACCGCATCGCGCGCACGCGGATGGCACGCTCGATGAGGTCGGAGGTCTCCGCGACCACGGTCGGGTCGCTCTGCTGGCGCGTCCAGTCGGTGTCGCCGACGTAGAGGCGCGCCATCTCGGCGAGCGCCGCGACGGCGGCGTCCGGCTCGCCGAGCGCCGCGCGCCCGCGCGCGATCGCGAGCTGCCAGCGCGGCGCGCGCTCGTCGCCGGGCAGGCGCTCGAGGACGAGGCGGTAGGCGCCGATGCCGTGCTCCCAGCGTTGCTGCTCGTAGAAGCGCGAGGCGAGGCGCACGAGCACGCGGTCGGCGTAGCGCTCGCCGCCGATCTCCTCGAGGAACGTGAACAAGTCTTGCGCGGTGTTGCGCTCGTCGTCGGTGAAGACCTGGATCAGGTACTCGAGCGCTTCCGTCTGCAGCTCGCGCAGCCGCGAGCGCTGCTCGGCGCTGACCTGGCCCGCGCCGCGGCCGAGGTCGAGCACGCGGCGGAAGCGCGTCGCCGCCTCCGTCGACCGGTCGAGGCGCCAGAGACACCACGCGCTCTTGAAGAGCGCCATGCCGTAGAAGTCGCTGTCGCGGTGCGGCAGCACGAGCTCGTAGCGCGCGAGCGCGCCCGCGAAGTCTCCCTCGGCGAAGCGCTCCTCGGCGAGCGCCATGTGCGCGTCGGGGACGAACCGGCTCTGCGGGAACTCGTCGAGGATGCGGCGGTAGAGCGCGATCGCCTCCTCGGCCCGGCCCGTCTCCGTCAGCACGAACGCCTTCATGTAGAGGACGAGGTCGTAGCGCGAGAAGTCGCGGTGGCGCGTGAGGATCCGGTCGTAGAGCTGCATCGCGACCGTGTAGTCCGGGCCCGCCGGCTCGGGGCCCGTGCGGCCCGCCTCCTGCCACGCGCCGTAGGCGCGCACGTGCAGCGCGCGCGCCTCTTCCCAGCGCAGCTCGGCGAGGCGCAGGAGCGCGTCCGGCATCTCGGCGGCGCTCTCCGGCTCCTCGCGGATGAACTGCTCGAGCAGCTCGATCGCGGTCGAGCGCCGCACCTCGAGCAGGCGCTCGCGGTCGCGCAGGAGGCGCTCGAGCTGCTCCTCCTGGAACGCGCGCGCGGCGCTGCCGAGCGCGTCGGGGCGCTCGCGCAGGTAGAGCCGGTCCTCGAGGCTCTCGCGCCCGCGGCCTCGGCCGGCGCTCCCGCCCTCGTCGACCTCGACGCGCCGCTCCTGCGCCGGGTCCTGGAAGCGCGTCGTCACGTTCGCGCCGCCTCCCTGCGCGAGCGCGCTGCCCGCGTGCGAGAGGATCAGGCCCACGGCGAGCAGGCGCCTCACGAGCCCTCCTCGGCCGCGCCCTCACCTTCGCTCGGCGCGGGCTCGTCGAGGTCGTCCGCGTCCTCGTCCTCGTCGAGGCCCTCGTCCTCCTCGAACTCGTCGGCCCAGTACTCGCCCTCGAAGGGCCAGTACTCCTCGTCGTCGCGCAAGAGCCCTTGCACCGACAGCGGGTCCTGCAGCTCGGGCGGGAAGCGCCCGGCCGAGAGGCTCTGGATCTGGATCTCGATGCGTCGCTTGCTGCCCATCACCGCGTCGATGCGGCCGATGCGGGAGCGACGCAGGTGACCGCCGAGGCTCGCGCGCAGGTCGCGCAGCGCGCGCAGCGCGGCGTCGTTCGCGGCGCCGGCCAGGCGGCCGCGAACGCCCGCGACCCGCGCGGAGAAGCGCGCCGCCGCGGCGCGATCGCGCCGGAGCATGCCCTCGATGCCGCCCGCGTCCGCGCCCGCGGCGGCCGGCGGCGCGTCCGCCCCGAGGCGGTCGAGGCGGCGCTCCATCGCGACGACGCGGCGGCCGAGGCCCGACAGCTCCTCCTCGAGCGGCGCGAGCTGCTCCGCGCGCGCACCCGCGGCGCGCATCGCCTCGAGCTGCTCCGTGAGCGCGCGGACGATCGCGCGCGCGCCCGCGAGGTCGTTGCGCAGCGCCGTCACGTCGTCGACGGGAGGCGCGTCCGCGTCCGCGGGCCGCAGCTCGTCGCCGCCGGCGAGCCGCCCGAGCACCGCGCCGAGCCGGTCTCCGACCTGGCCCGCGCGCGCCGCCTCGGCGTCGAGCGTGCGGACGTCGCGGTGGAGGCGATAGAAGCTCGGGTCGACCGACAGGAGCGAGAGCAAGAGGGCGTGCACGTCGACGGGCGCCTCCTCGCCTTCGCCGGGCGCCTCGCCCTCGGCGGGCGTCGGCGCCGGGCGGTCCTCGGCGCTCAGCAGCTCCTCGAAGAGGCGCTCTTGCCGCGCCGGGCTCGCGAGCACGCGATCGATCTCGTGGACGACCGGCGTGAAGCGGCCCGAAAACAGCCGGAAGAGGCGGTCCGCCTCCTCGAACTCGCAGCGTGCGAGGTGCACGTAGCCGCGGAGCAAGGAAGCCTCGTGGACGTACGGCGAGCCGGGGAAGCGCGCCTCGAGCTGGTCGAGCAGGTCGATCGCGGTGTCGTGGTCGTCGCCCTCGTACATCGACCAGGCGGCCTCGAAGAGCGCCTCGGATACGCGCGCGGAGTCCTGCGGGACCTGGAAGTAGTAGTAGAACGCGTCCTGTGCGCGGCGACCCTCGTGCGCGACGCGGCCGAGCGCGAGCCAGGTGAGGTCGCGGATCTCGAAGTACCGGCGGTCCACGAAGAACGTGAACTGGTCGGTGTCGGAGGTGGTCGCGATCGAGCAGAACTGCGCCTCGGCGTCCTCGAGGTGGCCCGCCCGCGCGGCGATCACGCCCTGGAGGTAGCGCGCGTTCGCGTAGAAGCGGCTGCGGCGGCCGACCTGCTCGAGGAAGCGCGCCGCGCCCTCCCAGTCCGCGACGTCGTAGCGCTCGCGGCCCTGGAGGTAGAGGAGCTCGTTTCGGGCGTCGGGGCCGAGCGAGTCCTCGGGGGCGACGCGACGCAGCGCCTCGATCGCCTCCGCCGGCCGCGCGCCCTCGAGCGCGACGTCGACGGCGCGCCGGTACGCGGGGCCGAAGTACGGGTCTTCGCCCCCGCGCGCGAGGATGCGCTCGAGGTAGCGCCACGACGAGCGCAACGCGCCCATGCGCGCCAACGCGCCTGCGAGCATGAACTCCGCCTGGCGGTACTCGTCGAGCGAGTCGAAGCTCGCGAAGCGCGGGCTCTCGACCAGCTCGTACAGGATCGGCTGGGCCTCCTCGTACCGGTCGTCGAGATAGAGATCCTCGGCCTCTCGCAGCATCTCGCGCAGCCGCCGGACCGAGCCGGTCTCGGGCGCGATCAGGCGGCGCTCGGCGAGCGCGCGGTAGTAGTCGGACAGGGCGGTGCCGCTCGCCTCGTCCTGCGCCGCGGATGGCATCGGCGCGAGGGCGACGAGCGCGAGCGCGCCGAGCCACCGCGCGCTCGGCGCGGTTCGGATCGGGCGCTGGCGCGGTCGGCTCATCGTCGCCGCCTCACCGCGCCGGCAACGCGCGCGTGGCCACCCGCATGCGCGTCCTCACCTCGTAGCGCCCCTCGCCGCCCGACGGATAGCTCGACGCCATGTCCGAGCCGTCCTCGAGCACGAGGGTGACCTCGCTCAGCCGCTCGCGCGCGACCTGGAACCGGAAGTCCTCTTGCAGCGTGTAGCGGTACGCCTCGTCGCGGCGCGCGCGCTGCTCGACCTCGAGCCGCAGGACGTGCGGCCCAGGCGCGAGCGAGCCGCTGAACACCTGCCGGCCGCTCCCGAGCCCCTCGGCCGGACCGTCGCTGCGGAACACCGGCGCGCCGTCGAGGTAGATCACGAGGCGCGCGAGCGTCGCGTCGTCGCCGGTGCGGTCCTGCACGTCGATCGTGATCTGCGTGCGGAACAGCTCGGCACCGAGCGCCGAGACGCGGCTGCGCGCCTGCACCAGGTCGTCCATCAGCGCGACGTACTCCTCGCGGATCGGCGCGACGTCCGGCGGCGGCGGGCCCGCGTCGGCCTCGGCCGGCGGAGCCTCGGCGGGCGCGGGCGGCGGCGCGCGGGGTTGCCGCGGGCGGCGGCGTCGGGCGGTGCCCGGCGAGGCGGGCGCCGGCTGACGCGCCGGTTGCGAGGCGGGCCGCGCCGGCGGCTCGTCGTCGAAGGGCGAGTCGGGGACGCCCGTCGCGTCGCTCGGGTCCGCCGCGGGCTCCGCGGGCTCGGCGGTCGGCGGCCGGCGGCGGCCGCGCGTCCCGCGGCGCTGCGCGTCCGCGGCGCCCGCGAAGACCGCGAGCAAGAGGAGCGCGATGGAGGTGGTGGCGAGGGCACGGCGCACGGGGCTCACCGTCGTCAGGGGGAGGGAGGCAAGAAGACCGAGAACCCGAGGGTGGCGGTCAGGTTGTTCACGATGGTCGACTGACCAAGCAACTCTTGTTGCAGGACCTGGTCGCGGATGTCGAGGCGGATGGCGAACCACTCGTCGAAGAAGAACTTGATGCCGATCCCGGCGCTGAACGTGAGGCCGCGCGCGGTCTGGTTGTCGGTGAGGCCGCCGCCGATCGCGAGGTTGAAGTCGAAGCGGCTGATCCCGTCGCCGAACCAGCGGAGCTTGCCGTACGCGATCGTCCAGATCAGGTGCGCCTGGTAGACGTAGACCGGCGCCTCGATGCGGATGAGCGAGACGCCGCGGTCGTTCTCGATGATGCGGACGAGCTCGGAGTCGGACTGGCTGTACGCGAACGACGCCTCGAGCCCGAGGTCCTCGGTGACGTGGAAGGTGTACGCCGCCTGCAACAGATACGACGCGCTCAACAGGTCGGCGGCGTAGACGCCGCCCATGACGCTCAGCTCGTGGCGCAGCGCCTTCTGGAAGAGGCGCTCGCGCACCCCGCGGTAGCGACGGCGCGCGTTGAGCTCGTCGCGGATCGCCTCGTCGATGCACTGCGCGTCGGCGCGCTCGGGGAGCACCGCGGCCAGCGCCGAGGCAAACGCCAGAACGACACCCGCGCGCAAGAGCAGAGCCGCCAAGGGCGCACGCGTGACCATCGCCGAATGTGGTACCCGTGGCACGCCTCGACTGTCAACGAGTACGGACGCGGTGCAGGCCGAGAGGTGGCCGGCGACGCCCGCCGGCCGGGTGGCGAAATTGCCTTTGACGACCTCGTCCAGGGACGCCAAGGTCCGCCCCATGGCGAAGGTGCGGTTCGAGCCCGCGGGCTACGAAGTCGAGGTCGCGCCGGGCACGGCGCTGGTGGACGTGTGCGACGATCACCCGGAGGCGGAGGTCCCCTTCTCCTGCCGGTCGGCGAGCTGCGGCACCTGCCGGTGTCGGGTGGTCTCGGGGATGGAGTTCCTCAGCAAGGCCGAGGACGACGAGCTCGACGTGCTCGAGGTCTTCGGGGACGGACCGGACGTGCGGCTCTGCTGCCAGATGGTCCTGGCCAAGGACGGCCCCGTCCACCTCGAGGTCGTCGAGCCGGAGTAGCCGCGGCTCACGCGCCGAGGAGGGCCGCGAGCGCCTCGACGAGCGCGGCCCACAGGACCGCGAGCGTCGCGAGGTAGAGCGCGAACGGCCCCCAGGCGCCGCGGGCTGCCGCAGCGAGGCGCGCCTCGCCGCCCGGCGGGACGCGCTCCTCGAGCAGGCGGCGCAAGACCGTGATCTCCTCGCGCGAGAGCAGGCGCTTGGGCAGCACGTGGAAGCGCGACGCGTCCGCGTAGACCAGCAACGCGTCTTGCGTCTCGCGCCACGCGATCACGAGCGGCCACGCGACGCGCAGGCTCGCGCTCCGGTCGCGGATCGCGAAGGCCTCCTCGCTCACGTCGAGGTGGACCTCGCGCGCGTCGTCGAGGCGCCGGTCGAGGTGCCGCGTCGCGCCCGACAGGGCCCAGACCGCGACGATCGCGACGAGCGCGGCGACGAGGCCGCCCGCGCCCAGCGCCACGCCGAGCGTGAGCCGCGCCATCATGAGGCCCGTACACAGCGCGACCACCGCGGCGACCCACGGCGCCACGACCCGCCACAGCAGCGGCCGGAGCTGGCCGCGGATCGCCGCCACGTAGTCCTGGCGCGAGAGCTCGAGCGCCCGCGCGACGCGCGCCTCCGTGCGGTAGGCGCTCACGCGCTCCTCCACACGGCGTAGAGCGCGACGAGGGTCAGGGCGAGGATGGCCAGCAGCACGACGCGCCCCTTGCGCGCGAGCCGGCGCGTGCGGGCGTCGCGCGCCTCGGGCCTCCCCGCCGCGTCGCGCCCCGTGCCGTGGGCGGGGACGCAGCGCGCGAGCAGCGCACGCACGCGCTCGCGCGCCTCGTCGTCGCCGAAGGCCGCCTTGGGCCAGACGTCCGTGATCGTGCTCGCGCCCACGAGCGCGAACAGGCGCGGCGTCTCGAGCCAGCCATCGACGCGCGACCACGCGCGCCGCGTCTCGAGCAGCTCCGCGGACAGCCGGACCTCGTCCTCGGTGAGCGCGACCCGCACCGCGTTCCAGGCCGCCGGGCGCGCCGCGAACGCGCGCCGCGCGAGCCAGCCCGACTGTCGCGGCGCGAGCCACGCGGCGAGGAGCGCGACCGGCACGACGAGCACCCACGCGCCGGGCGGGAACGGCCAGCTCAGCGCGACGAGCGCGGCCGCCGCCACGGCGAGCACCACGAGGGCGCGGCGCAGGACGCGGCCGCCCTTCTGGCCGGACGCTTCGAACGCCTCGACGTAGTCGTCCTCGGTGACCTCGACGTCGGCCTCGACCGGCTCCATCGCGCGGATCTTCTACGCCCGCGCAGCCCAGAAAGCTCCCGCGGGCGCTCAGGGCGTGACGAGCACGATCCGGTCGCGCGGCGGAGACGCCACGGGCGAGTGAGCCGCGAGGTACGCGGTGAGCGGGTCGAGGTCGAGCGGGCCGGGGCTCCGATCGGTCCCCTCGCGCAGCATCGTGAAGCCATCGCCGCCGTCGGCGAGGAAGTTGTTCGCGGTGACGCGGTAGCTCGCGGCGAGCTCGAGGGGCGCGCCGTCGATGGTGATCGAGGCCGGGTCGATGCGCGCGCCGACGGGGCGCCCCGGGCTCCACGCGTAGCGCAGCGTGCGCGAGGGCGCGAGGATCATCTGCCGCTCGACGCCGTCGGAGACCGACCACTGCTGCTCGAGCAGCGCATGCAGCTGCGCGCCGGTCAGCGTCACCGTCATCAGCGTGTTGCCGAACGGCTGCACGGCGAACGCCTCGCCGTAGGTGACCTCGCCCGGCGCCTCGCCGCCGCTGACCTGCGCGTGCACGAGGTCGGCGCGGATGCCGCCCGGGTTCATCAGCGCGAGGTGCGCGCCGCCGGCCTCGGGCGCCGAGGTCGCGGCGAGCTGCGCGTCGGCGATGAGGTTCCCGAGCGCCGACTCCCCGGCCGCGTTCGCCGCGCGGAGCACGTCGCTCCCGAGCACGCCGACGACGCGGTTCGCGAGCGGCGCGGCGATCTCCGCGTACCGAGCGATCAGCGCGGTCTGCCCTGCGTCGCGGGGCACGTCCCGCGTGACGATCACGTTGCGCGCGCTGCGCGACACGATCGCGCCCGTGACCTCGTCGATCGTGAGATCGACGTCGGTGACGAGCCGCCCGGCGTGCGCGGCGCTCGTGACGAGCCGCCCGTCGATCTCGCAGAGGTGCGCCGCGTTGGTGTGCCCGGCGACCACGACCCCGATCGCCGGGTCGAGCCGGCGCACGATCTCGAAGAGCGGGCCGGAGGCGCCGACGCACTCGTCGTAGCGCCCGCTGACGAAGCCCCCCTCGTGGATGAGCACCACGATCGTCTCGATGCCAGCCGCGCGGATCTCGGGGACGAGCGCGTTGATCGTGTCGGCCTCGTCGTGGAACGTCAGGCCGCGCACCCCGGCCGCCGTCGTCACGGCGGGGGTGTTCTCGAGGGTCAGGCCGATGAAGGCGAGCCGCGCCGCCCCGAAGCGCCGCTCGGTCCACGCCGGGAAGATCGTCTCGCCGCTGGCGTCCTCGATCACGTTCGCGGCCAGGTACTCGAACGCCGCCCCCCCGAAGGGCGTTCCGTCCTGACAGCCGTCGACGGGATGACAGCCGCCGAACTGCATGCGGCGCAGCTCGTCGAGGCCCTCGTCGAGCTCGTGGTTGCCGATCGAGGCGACGGCGAGCTGCATGAGGTTCATCGACTCGATCGTGGGCTCGTCGTGGAAGAGCGCCGACAGGAGCGGGGTCGCGCCGATGAGGTCGCCCGCGGCGACGACCAGCGTGTTGGGGCTCTCGGCGCGCAGCCGCGCGAGGTGCGTCGCCATGAGCTCGGCGCCGCCCGCGTCCACCCGATCGACGGCGGGGTTCGGGCCCGTCTGGATGCGGCCCGAAGAGCCGCTCGGGGGCTCGAGGTTGCCGTGGAAGTCGTTGAACGCGAGGAGCTGGACGGGCACCTCGCCGCACGCGTAGGCGCCGGCGCGGGTGTAGTCGCGCATGCGGCGGAACGTCGCGGGGCCGACGTAGCGGATCGCGTCGAGCTCGGCGAGGTCGCGGATCCAGCGGTCGTCGTCGGTCCCCTCGACGCCGTCGGGCCCGGCGCGGAAGGCGACGATCGCGCGCGCCGCCGACGCGCTCAGCCGGGCGGTCAGGTCGAGCTCGTCGAGGCTCGCGAGGTTCGCGAGCTTGAGCACCGCGCAGGCCTCGGGCGTTCGATCGCGCACCCCGAACGCGTCGGCCGTGCCCGCGATCGTGAAGTCGTCGTCGGGACCGTCCTCGGCCTCGAGGTCCGCGTCCACGCCGCAGCCGGCGAGCACCACCACCGCGAGCGCCACCGTGCTCACGCGCGTCCAACCCATGTCCAGCACCTCCGAAGGAGCTCGATAGCACGCGCCGGGCCGCCCCTTCGGCGCGAGCGAGCAGGGCGCGGTGTCACCCCCCGAGCTGATGACGCGGGGCTCCATGGCCACCCGAGGCGCCAGCGGCGAAGCGCTTGCCGAGCGCCCCGCAGTTGCGGCATGAGCGATCCAGCGCCTCTCGCCGCTCGTAGGAGTCTCCCATGCGTCACGCCGCCGTCGCCTCGCTCTTGCTCGTCCTGGCCGCCTGCGAGGGCGAGCCCACGTACACCGACGGCCTCCCCCGCCGCCCGCCGGGCGGCGAGTGGATCGAGGTCGCCCCGGGCGGCGACACGATCTGCTCGCGCGGCACGGACTACCGCTTCTACGTGCGCGGGGGCGACCCGCGCCGCGTGATCGTCGACTTCCAAGGCGGCGGCGCGTGCTGGAACGCCTCGACCTGCTCGGCGGCGGACGCCCTCTTCAACGACCGCGTCGGCGGCCTCGGCGCGTTCCTCGGCTTCCTCGGCAGCGGCGTGCTCGGCGGGATCTTCGATCCGAACGGCGACTTCGCGGACTGGACGATCGTGCACGTGCCCTACTGCACGGGCGACATCCACTGGGGCAACGCGCGCGTCGAGTACGGGCCCGGCGTCACGATCGAGCACCGCGGCTACGTCAACGCGAGCGCCGCGCTCGCGTGGGTCTACTCGCGCTACCCCGACCCCGAGCGCGTGTTCGTCTCGGGGTGCAGCGCCGGCGCGTACGGCGCGGCCCTCCACTCGGCGTACATCGCCGACCACTACCCCAGCGCCTCGGTCGCCGTGCTCGCGGACGGCGGCGCGGGCATCGTCACCGACGACTTCCTCACGGAGTCGCTCCCGAACTGGAACGCGCAACCCGGCTTGCCCCCCTTCATCGAGGCGCTCCAGCGCCCGCTCGACGAGCTGTCGCTGCCCGACCTCTACATCGGCATCGGGCGGCACTTCCCGTCGCTGCGCATGGCGCAGACGGGGACCAACTGGGACAAGGACCAGATCTTCTACTTCGTCGCGATGGGCGGGTCCGCCGCGGAGTGGTCGAGCCGTTACCGCACGAGCCTCGCGCGCATCGAGGCGGCGGTCCCCAACTTCCGCGCGTACGTGCCGCCCGGCTCGGTCCACTGCGCCACGCCCTACCCCTATTTCCAGGAGCGCGAGGTGAACGGCGTGCGGCTCGCCGACTGGACGCGCCGGCTCGCCGAGGAGGACGCCGCGCCGCCGACCGTCGCGTGCGAGGGCGAGGGCTGCTGCTCCGATCCCGTCTGCGACGCGTGCCTCGCCGGCGACACGCGCGCGCACTGCGGCTTCTGCGACACCTGGATCCCCGGCTACGCCACCGAGTGCCCCTGAGCGCCCGACGCGGGTCGCGCGGCGACCCGCAGCGACGTTTGCTGCCTCGCGGCCGACGAGCTACCACGGGCTCGCGATGACGCGGGGGCCGAGCGAGGGGGACGCCGACACCGACGCGGGTCGAGTGATCGTCGCGGGGGTCACGCGCCTGGAGGCCAGTGACTTCGTGGCGGCCCACCGTGACGTCCCCGCGCTCCGCGCGGCGAGGAGGAAGGCCGCGATCCTGCCTGGGCTCTTCGTCGCCGGGGCGCTCCTCTTCCTCGTGACCGGGCTCGCGCAAGGCTCGGTGTCGCTGCTGATCACCGCGGCGTTCGTCGGCACGCTCGCGGCGGTGTCCGGCCGCCGCACGGCGCAGCAGCCGGTGCTGGCGTGGCGCGCGATCGAGGAGTGGCAACGCCAGCTCCGCGTCGAGATCACCGAGCGGCGCCTGCGCCTGCGCACCGAGCGCACGCAGAGCGAGGCCGACTGGGGGCTCTTCGCGGGCTGGCTGGAGGGGCCCGAGGCCTTCTACCTCGAGCAAGCGGGGGCGCAGTTCCAGATCGTGCCCAAGCGCGCGTTCGAGAACGAGGCGGAGCTCGCGCTCGTGCGCGAGACGCTCGCGCGCCACGTGCGCGACCGCCCCGAGCTGCGCGGCTCGCGCGGCGCCGCGCGCTCGTGGCGCCCTCTCCGGGTCCTGCTCCTCTGGGTGGTCCTCGTCCTCGCCTTCGCGGTCGTCTACGACGTAATGGTCGACACGCCCTGACGGGCGCGATCCGCGAGGGGCGCGTGGCCGGCCGCGAGCGCGGCGACCGACGCGTGCGCACGCACCACTTGTCCACGTCGAGCGCGGCTCTACGCTGCGCGGCGATGATCAGCCTCGACTGGGTCCGCGCGCTCGCGCGTTACAACCGCTGGATGAACGACAAGCTCTACGCGCTCGCGGCGGCGCTCGGCGACGAAGAGCGCAAGCGCGACGCCGGCGCGTTCTTCTCGTCGATCCACGGGACGTTCAATCACCTCCTCGTCGCCGACCGGATCTGGCTCGCGCGCTTCGAGGGCGTGACCGCCCCCGACGGCGCGATGGGCCCGCAGGGGATCCGCTCGCTCGATCAGGAGCTCTACGCCGACTTCGACGAGCTGCGCCGGGAGCGCGCGCTCACCGACGACGCGCTCTCTGCGTGGGTCTCGGAGCTCACCGACGCGCGGCTCGCCGCGCCGCTCGTGTTCACGCGCCGCGGGCAACCGCAGACGGCGCCGCTCTGGTGGTCGGTCGCCCACCTCTTCAACCACCAGACCCACCATCGCGGCCAGATCACGACGTTGCTCACGCAACGAGGCCACGACCCCGGCGTGACCGACCTGGTCGCGATGCTCCGCGACGAGCGCGCGCGCGAATGAGCGACGGCGGCACTCGGTCCGCCGCGACTCGCGTGGCCGATCACAGCAGCGGGCTGAAGAGGCGCGCGGTGCTCGAGTAGAGGCGCCGGTGCAGGGGCGCCCTGCGCATCGCGGAGAGCGTGACGCGCCGCGAGCGCTCGAGGTCCTCGCGGAGCTTCTGCGAGAGGGCGTCGGCGACGCGCGGATCGTGGATCGCGACCACGACCTCGAAGTTCAGGCGGAAGCTCCGCGTGTCGGTGTTCGCGGTGCCGATCACCGCGAGATCGTCGACGACGAGCGTCTTGGCGTGCAGGACCGGCGGATCGCGGTGCTCGTAGATCTTCACGCCGGCCTCGAGCAGCTCCGGGTAGTACGAGCGCGCGGCGGCCGCGACGAAGGGCGCGTCGCCGCCCTCGGGGACGAGCACGGTGACGTCGACGCCGCCGAGCGCCGCGCTCATGAGCGCGCTCAGCATCGTCTCGTCGGGCACGAAGTACGGCGTCGTCAGCTCGACGCGCCGCACCGCCGCCGCGATCGAGGTGAAGAAGAGCTTGTGGATCGCGTCGAGGCCCTCGTCGGGGCCGCTCGAGACGACCTGCACGAGGTAGTCGCCCGAGGCGAACGGCCCGATGTCGGGCAGGTACTCGTCGACCTCGGGCGCGTCACCGCCGGCGTAGTGCCAGTCCTCGAAGAACACCACCTGCAGGCCCTTCACGCCGGGGCCGCGCAGCTCGACGTGCGTGTCGCGCCACGCGGCGTCGCCGGAGACCTCGCGCGAGTGCACGTCGGCCACGTTCATCCCGCCGGTGAACCCGACCTCGCCGTCGATCACGGCGATCTTGCGGTGCGTCCGGAAGTTCACCATGCGCGGCCGCCACCTCAAGAGCGTCAGCTCGTTGAAGCGCCGCACCTGCCCGCCGGCCTCGCGCAGCGGCGCCCAGAAGCGATCGTGCGCCTTGTTCGAGCCGAACCCGTCGACGAGCACGCGCACCTCGACGCCGCCCTTCGCGCGCTCGATGAGCCGGTCGCGCAGCCGCGTGCCCACGCGATCCGGCTCCCAGATGTAGTACTCGAGGTGGATGTGCCGCTTGGCCTCGGCGATCGCGCGCTCGAGCGCGGCGTACTTCGCGTCACCGTCGTAGTGCACGACGAGGTCGGCGCGCCGCGGCTGGCCGGCGCGCCCCACCGTGCGCTCGAGCATCCGCACGAGCTGCGAGCCCAGGCGCGGCTCCTCGCTCGGGTGCGAGTCCACGCGCGTCGTGCGCATCACCGCGTCGAGCGCGCGCGCGCGGCGCTTCTTGCGCCGCTCGAACCGGCGCGGTCCGAAGACGACGTAGAGCAGGATCCCGAACAGCGGGAAGAACGCCAGGGCGAAGATCCACGCGAGCGTCGCGTGCGCCGAGCGGCGCTGCAGGATGATGTACGTCGCCGCGACGAGCACCCACGCGATCTCGAGCGGAGGCGCGCTCACGGCGACGAGCCACCAGAAGTCCTCGCCCAGCACGGCGCGATGATGGCACGGCCCCGCCGCCGGCGCGGGCTTCGCGGGCGCGAGGCGCCGCCGAGCGCGGCCGTCACCTCGCGGGGCGCGGCAGCGGACACGCGGCGCGGATCGCCTCGAGCAGGAGCGGCGCGATCCCATCCAGCGCGGGGGCCCACGCGAGGCGCCAGCGCCGACGGAGCGGGCCCTTGCGCAGCCGGCGAGCGACGAGGCCGGGGGCAGGCGCGTCGAGGTAGGGCGCGGCGACCCACTCCGAGAGGATCGCGATCCCGAGCCCCGCGCGCGCGAGCTCGATGATCGCCTCGGTCACCGCGATCCGCTCGACCTGCAGCCGCGGGCGCCGCGCGCCGAAGGCGAAGCGCACGAAGCGCGCGTCCTGGGTGCGGACGGTGGGGACGAGGAGCGGGTGGCGCGCGAGGTCGCGCGGCGCGAGCACGGGCGAGTCGGCGAGCGCGTGGTCGGTCGCGACGAGGAAGAGCAGCTCGTCGTCGGCCGCCGCCGTCGAGGCGAGCCCGGGCGGAACGCGCGAGGTGAGGAGCGCGGCGTCGATCGCGCCCTCGGCGAGCGCGTGCGCGGCGCGGACCGACTGCTCGACGGGCATCTCGAGGTGCACCGACGGCGCGCTCCGCCGGAGGCGGAGGACGACCTCGGCGAGCCAGGGGTAGGCCATGTGGCACTCGGCGACGAGGCGGACGCGGCGCGGCGCCGGCGGGGGCTCGCGCAGGCGCCGCTCGAGCCCGACCAGGTCGGCGAGCAGCCCCGGCGCCGCCTCGAGGAGCGCCTCGCCGGCCCGCGTCGGGACCAGACCCCGCGCCGTCCGCGAGAACAGCGGCACCCCGGCGTGGTCCTCGGCCACGGCCAGCGCGCGGCTCACCGCGGACTGCGTCAGGTGCAGCGTCCGCGCGGCCGCCGCGGTGGTGCCGGCGCCGCCCAGCGCGAGCACCACCCGCAGATCGCGCACGTCCAGGCGCGGGTCGTCATCGATGCGCATCTCACATCGATCCTATGCGAACGATGCGTTGGACGCATCCAAAAGCGTCGACGAAGCTTCCGCGCAGGAGGACATCGACATGGAGCTCTACTTCGCCCCCATGACCTGCTCGCTCGCCACCCGCATCGCCCTCTACGAGGCGGGCGTCGACGCGACCTACGTACAGGTGGATCGGTTCACGAAGCAGCTCGCCGGCGGCGGGGACTACCGGGAGGTGCACCCGCTCGGCCTCGTCCCCGCCCTGCGGCTCGACGACGGGACCCTGCTCACGGAGACCGCCGCGATCCTGCAGCACGTCGCGGCGCTGCGTCCGGAGCGCCGCCTCGCGCCGACCACGGACGCCGGGCGCGCGCAGCTCCAGAGCTGGCTCAGCTTCGTGGGCGGCGAGCTCCACAAGGTGGTGTTCTACCCGCTCTTCCACCCCTCCTCGTCCGACGAGGTCAAGCGGCACGCCTGCGCACACGCGGCACTCCGGCTCTCGCACGTGGATCGGCACCTCGAGGGACGCGAGCACCTGCTCGACGACTTCGGTGTGGCCGACGCCTACCTCTTCACGGTGCTCGGCTGGATGGTCGCGACGCCGCTCTCGCTCGATGACTACCCCGCCGCGAAGGCCTACCGCCGGCGGCTCGCCGAGCGCCCCGCCTTCGCGCGGGCGGTCGCACAGGAGCGGGCGCTCTACGCCTGACGCGGGCGCGACGCTCGCGCGCTGCCGTCTGGTCGTTCGGGACGAGAATGGCGAGATGACGAGGATCGTCCCCTCGCTCGCCCGCCGTTCCATCGCGGCGATGGGAGGGAGGGGTTGGAGCAACCCCTCCGAAGAGTCAGTTCGACACGGCGACGCGCAGCCACACCTCGCGGCGCGCTCGACACGCGCGGCAACGCGCGCGCACGCGCCGGAGCGGCCCGAGCTCGCCGCGCACCGCGTCGTGGGCCTCGAGCTCGAGCGCGCCACCGCAGCGCGCGCACCCCAGCCCGAGCGCGCGGGACTCCACCACCGACGCGCTCGAGACCTCGATCGGGCGCGTCGCCTCGCCGCCGGGCTCGAGCCGCGCGAGCCTCTCCCTCGCGTCCTCGAGCTTGTCGACGGCCCGCTCGTGCTCGCGCCGGAGCGTACGCGGCCGCTTCTTCTTACCCGTCATGAGCCCACGTCGTGCCACGCCCCGGCGCGCGCCGCACCAGCGCTCGACGCATCCCCAGTGATCAACGCCGCAGCTCGAGGCGAACACCGGTGCCCTCGGAGCGAGGCTCGCCGAGCGCGGCGACGAGCGCCTCGACGGTGGCGTCGGCACGAAGCCGCAACGTTCGTTGCTGGCTACATTGCCCGAGCGGCAGCGGGACCCAGCCGACCGTCGTCGCGTCCGCCGCGTCGAGGAAGAGCGACGCCGCGCGAGCGCCGACCCCGAGGGGTCGGCGCGGCGTCCACCACACGGCGGCGCGCACCGGCGCGCCGGGTGAGCCTCAGGTCGCGCGGCGCGCGCGAGGGTCGATCGCGCGCAGCGCGGGCCCGTCCAGCGCAGGCACGCGCGCGTGGACGCGCTTGGGCAGCCCGATCGCCTTGGGCGCGCCGCCCTCCCGCTGGCGTCGCAGGCAGTCCTCGAGGATGGCCTGGTCGATCGTGCCGTCGGGTCGGCGCGCGAGCTGGTGGCAGTTCGGCGTGCGCCCGCGGGTCCCGCGAGTCACGGCGGACGGCCGATCCGTCGGGCGCGCGTCGTCGCGCTCCACCTCCTGCGCGTGCGGCTCTGGCGCAGGTGCCGCGGTCGCGGGCATCACCGGCTCGGCGCTGACCGAGCCGCCGCCCCCAGCTCCGCGACCGTAGCCGCCCGTGCCGAGCCCGCCGTACGAGTCGAGGAGGTCGCCGGCGCTCCCGCCGTAGTAGCTCCCCGGCGAGGCGGCGCGACGCGCGGGCGACGCGGTCACCGGAGGAGGCGGCGGCGCCGTGATCCCCGCCGGCATCTCGGAGGGCTGCTGGACCGCCTGCGCCTCACCGTCGACGCGGTAGCCCTCGTCGATCGCGAGGAACGCCGTCCACTGCGTGAGCAGGTGATGGCGCAGGCCGAGCTGCGTCACCTCCTCCTCTAGCGCGTCGGTCGGCCGCAACGCCATCGCGGTCATGAGGTCGCGGATACGCGTGCGCGCCCAGACGCTCTCGAGCTCGGGCCTCGCGGCGCCGTCCCCGGGCAACGCGACTTGCATCGTCTGAGCGAACGGGCGCCCGGCGATGCGGCCGCGGATCGTCACCTCGCCGGCGCCGCCGCGGCCGTAGCGCGCGTGCACGACGAGCGGACGGTCGGCGTAGAGATCCGGCACGCGGCGCGGGTAGGCGTCGGCGACGTCGAGCCCGCCCCAGTCGATCGAGATGTCGGTGAGGAACGGGCGCGCGATCCGGGCGTGGAAGGCGTCCGCGGCGGCGTCCGGCGACTCGTCGAGCGTCACGACCTGGAGGTCGCCGCGCCCGATCTCGGTGAGCCGCGTGAGCAGGTAGCGGTTGACGGCCGAGCCGACGCCGAACGCGAAGAGGCGCGAGTGGCCGAGGCGGGCGTCGACCTCGCGGAAGATCTCCGTCTCGTTGCCGATGAAGCCGTCGGTCATCAGGAGCACGACGCGCATGCGGCCCGCCTCGCTCGGCGGCGCGAGCGCGGCGCGCAGGCCGCGCACCATCTCGGTCGCGCCGAGCGCCTGCATCTCGGTCACGAACCGGCGGCCGCGCGCGACGTTGTCGGGCGTCGCGGGCAGCGCCGCCTCGCTGAGCGCGCTCGTCGTGTCGCTGAACGTGAGCACGCGGAACGTGTCCGTCGGCCGCATCCCGCCGAGCGCGTGGAGCATCGCGGCGCGCGCGAGCTCGATCGGGCGGCCGTGCATCGAGCTCGACGTGTCGACGACGAAGACGAGCTCGCGCGGCATCACCTCGGCCTCCGCGACCTCGAGCCGCGGGTGCAACGCGAGCGAGAAGTGCCCGCGCGCCTCGCCCTCGGGCGGGCTCGCGAGGACGCTGACCGCGGGCGCCTCGCCCGCGACGCGGAAGCGCACGTCGAGGTCGCGGTCCGGCCTCGCGCCCTCCTCGAGCGCGGCCCGCACGCGGGCGCCTTCGCGCGTGACGGCGATGCGGTGGGTCGGCGACTCGACGTTCGCGACCTCGAGCCCGAAGTCGGCGTCGATCGAGACCTCGACGCGGTCGGGGCGCTGGCCGCCGGGCGCCAACACGACTTGCCTCGTCGCGCCTGCGCTCGGCCCGCCCTCGCCGTCGCCCGCGTCGTAGCGCGGCCCGGCGACCATCGGATAGACGAAGCGGTAGCTCCCCGCCTCGTAGGGGAGCGCCTGCGTGTAGCTCAGCGTCACGCGGATCTCGTCCCCCGGGCGGATGTTCGCGACCGACTGGCGGAACAGGTTCGGCCGCTCCTGCTCGAGCAGGCTCGCGAGCACGCCGCGCCGGCGCGCGTCGTCGTAGCGCTCGCGCGCCTGCTGTCGGCGCTGGATCTGCGCGCGCACGACGCGATCGCCGGCCCGCAGCTCCATCGCGTCGACCGCGGAGTCGTCGGGGAGCGGGAAGAGGTAGATCGCCTCGACCGGGCGCGAGTACGGGTTGTGGAAGGTCTGCTCGACCGACACGCGCGCGACGAAGCCGCTGACCGTCGCGCTCACGCGCGTGCCGCGCAGCGGGAAGCCGGCGACCTCGCCCTGCCGCGCGTTGCCGCCGAGCGCGAGCGTGCCCTCGGTCGGGCGCTCGGCCCGCTCGCGCGGCGGCTCGGTCGCCATCACGCGGCCGTTGTGCGCCGCGTTGCCGCCCCACATGTGCCAGCCGTCGAAGCTCGCGTCGGAGACCTCGAGGCCGACCACGCCCCCGCGCGTCGTCGAGGCGTAGACCCACCCGTGGCCGATCGTCGGCTGCGACGCGATCGGCTCGCCGACGTCGTACGCCCACGCGGTCATCCCGGTGTCGATGTCGAGCCCGAAGAGCACGCCGTCGCGCGTACCGAACACGAGCTGCGATCCGGCGATCGCCGGCGGGCTCGCCGGCCGCACGCGCGCGTCGTCCGTGTAGCGGCGCCGCCACAAGAGCTCGCGCGTCGTCGCGTCGCGGCAGTGCACCTCGTTGCCGATCGTCTGATAGATGCGCCCGCCGACCACCGTCGCGCGCGAGCCCTCGTAGGCCCAGCCCTGCTGCACGCCGGGATCCGGCCGGCCCGCGACGTACGGCGCGTCGACCGTGTCGAGCTGGTGCTCGGTGCGGCCGCTCGTGCGCGCGAGGATCACCGACTTCTCGCGCACGCGCCCCTCCTCGCGCACGCGCACGCTCACGTGCACCGCCTCGCCCTCGAGCCAGGGCGCGCTCGTGGCCGACAGGCTCCGGCGCCAGCGCACGCGGCCGGTGCGCTGATCCATCCGGTAGACGGTCCCCGCCATCGTGGTGAAGAAGACGTCGTCGCCGTCGAGGATCGGGGCGCTCATCACGTCGCCGTCGATCGGCTGCGTCCAACGCGGCGCGCCGTTCGAGAGGTTCATCGCGGTGAAGCCGTAGCGCCGGCCCTCGCCGACGCCGAAGCCGGTCGTGCCGGGCGTGAGGCTGCCCGGCGATCGGCCGTCGACGATGTGCCCGCTGAACACCAGCCCGTTCGCCGCCGCCGGCTGGCTCATCAACGGGTCGCCGAGCCAGCGGCTCCAGCGCTGCCGGCCGGTCGCCGCGTCGACGGCGAAGAGCGTGCAGCTCTCGGTGTTGAACAGGACCTTTCCGTCCTCGAGGATCGCCGCGCTCGGGCCGCCGTCGGGCGCCGACGCGACCCACTGTCGCTCTCCGGTGCGCGCGTCGTACGCGAAGAGCTGGTGCGAGCTGAACCCTCCGCCGACGTACACCTTGCCCTCTCCATAGACCGGAGTGAGCAACGCTTGTTGCCCGCCGGGCGTCCGCGCGAACCAGCCGCGCTGGAAGCCATCGAAGGTGAAGCGCTCCGTCGCGCCCACCCGTGTCGCCGGGATGTGCAGCCGGCGCGGCGCCATGCGGCTCGCGAGCGGCACCGTGTCGGCCGGGATCTCCGGCTCGGGCGGGCGCGCGGCCGCGCCGGCGAGATCGCCGACGTCGGGCGGCGGCGCGACCTCGGCGCCGGTGGTCGTGGCGCGTGCGGCCGGCTGGGGCGCGCTCGCAGGGGTATCGTTCGAAGGCGTGCCCGACCCGCCGCCGCAGCTCGCGGCGAACAGGAGGAGCGCCCACGTAGCGTGTCGCATCGTCCCTCCAGGCCGCTCTGACCGCGCTCCGTGAGAAGACCTTTGGGGCCGCGAGGGGTGAAGGTGGTCTGACATCGCCACCTCCCGCGGCGGCGGCTATCGTGCCGCCCATGCCGAAGCGCTGCCCTCGATGCCTCGCCCCCACGCCGCCCGAGGCGCAGGCGAGCTGCGCGTTCTGCGGGACCGCGCTCGGCGACGAGCGGCCGCTCGAGCTCTTGTACGAGGACGACCGGCTCCGCGTCAGCCCGGCGTTCGTCACCATCGTCCGCGAGGGGCCGTCGCGGTGCTGTCGCAGCTCGCGCGCGGGTCGATCTGGGTATGGATCCTCCCGATCGCGCTCGTCGGGGGCGGGCTCCTGATCACGCTGCTGCTGCGCGCGCGCACCGCCGAGCTGGTGATCGAGGCGGCCGGCGCAGCGCACGTCGTCGGGCGGCGCCTCGCCACGGCGGACGCGTTGCGAGGGCAGGCCGCGGTGCGGCGCGCGCTCGAGCAGGCGACCTGATCGGTCCTCGCTCAGCGCTCCGTGAGCGTCGCCGGCGGCTGGAGCCCGTCGCCGTGGAACGATGGACCCACTGCGCGGCCCCCGCGCCGATGTCAGACTGCGCCGCCGTGGTACGCGACGCCCCCACCGGTGACGAAGCGCGTGGCGCGGTCATGGCGCTCACCGCGTACGGGCTCTGGGGCCTGCTGCCGATCTATTGGAAGCTCCTCGACGCGGTCCCGCCCCTCGAGATCCTCGCCCACCGCGTCGTCTGGTCCCTCGCGTTCGTCGCCGCGCTCCTCGCCGCGACCGGAGGGCTCGCCCGCGTGCGCGCGCACCTGCGCGAGCCCGCGGTGCGGCGAGCCCTGCTCGCGTCGACCGCGCTCATCGCGACCAACTGGGGCCTCTTCATCTACGCGGTGAGCGCGGACCGGATCACCGACGCGAGCCTCGGCTACTACGTGAACCCGCTGCTGAGCATCGCGCTCGGGCGCGTGTTCCTCGGCGAGCGCCTCCGGCCGCTCCAGCTCGCCGCGGTGGGCCTCGCCGCGTGCGGCGTGATCTGGCTGACGGCCGCGAAGGCATCGCTCCCCTGGATCTCGCTCGTGCTCGCGCTGACGTTCGGCCTCTACGGGCTCGTGCGCAAGCGCGTGGCGGTGAGCGCGGTCGACGGGCTCGCCATCGAGACCGCCCTCACGAGCCCGTTCGCGCTCGCGTACCTCGCGCTCCTCACGCCGGCGCTCGGGCACCTCCGCACCAGCGCGCCCTCGACCGTCGCGCTGCTCGTCGCGAGCGGCGCCGTCACCGCGATCCCGCTCCTCGCGTTCGCCGGCGCGGCGCGGCGCCTGCGGCTCGGCACGCTCGGCATGGTCCAGTACGTCGCGCCGACGCTCCAGCTCGCCTGCGCGGTCGCCCTCTACGGCGAGCCGTTCGGCCGACACGAGGCGATCACCTTCGGCCTGATCTGGTCCGCGGTCCTGCTCTACGCCGCCGACGCGCTGCGCCACCGCGCGCGAAGCCCCGCACCCGCGTCGTGAGGTCCGGGCGCGACGTGCGACGCGCGCCCGATCGACAGCGGGGTGACCGCATCTGGGGGGAGGGTCGGAACAGCCCTCCGAGAGCTCAACGGCCGCGCGTGCGATAGCCCTCGCCGGGCGCGTCGAGCAGCGCCTCGACCTCGTGCTCCGCCTCCGCCTGCAGCTCCTCGTCGAGCGCCGCGTGGACCCGCACGCGGTGCTCGCGCGCGAGCGAGGCGAGCGCGTCGGCGAGCGGCGCGTCCTCGCCATCCGCGGCGGCCTCGAGCGCGACGCGGACCTCCGGGACCGCCGACGCGCGCGCCACTACGCGCAGTCGCTCGCGCGCCGGCGCGTCGAGGGTGTCTCCGAGCGCGGCCGCCGCCGCGACGCGTAAGGCCGCGGGCGCGGCGCTCGCCTCCACCATGGCGAGCAGCGCGCGCACGACCTCGACGCCCTCCGTCTTGGCGCGCACGCGCGCGCGAAGCCGCAGATCGCGGATCAGCTCGGTCACGTCGAGCGCGTCGCGCCGATCGACCCACGCATCGATCGCCATCTCCCCCAGCTCCCGCACCTCGCCGCCGAGCCGGCGCGCGTGCTCGATGCGCTCCGCGATCTTCGCGCGCTCTTCGTCGGCGTCGAACGGCTCGAACAGGTTGTTCCCGCGGACGCCGACGAGGAGCGGTACGCGCTCGCCCGTGTCGAGGTGGAGCGTGATCGTGCGCGCGCCGAAGGTCCCGCGCGAGCGCGCGTCGACCTGCTCGATGGCCGCGATCGGGATCGCGCGCTCGCGCCCGAGCCAACGGATGCGGACGCCATCGGAGCCGACGGTGACGCGGGTCTTGACGAGACCGAGCGTGTAGAAGGACAGGAGCGCCCACGCGACCGAGGCGGTGACGGCCACGGGGATCGCCGCCTCGAGCCCCAGCGCCGCGAGCCCGATCGCGGCGGGGATCGCCGCGACCAGCGGCCCGACGCCCACCAGGTAGCCGCGCTTGGTGAACATCTGCGAGGCCACCTTGCGCGTCATCGCGCGCGCCTCGACGCCGGCCCCGCACGCCGCGAGCAGCGCGCGTCCGTCGTCGACCGATGCGACGTCGAGGTGGAGGGGTGGGCGGAGCCCGCGGCGGCGGAGCACCACCGTCGCGCCGTGCGCGTGCGGGACGAGCGCGCCTTCGGAGATCTCGTCGAGGGACAGCGCGACCCGCCCACCGACGAGGAGCTGCCCGTCTCGCACCTCGACGCGCTCGCGGGATCGGGCGACGTCGCCGCGCCAGCGCCGGCGGCCGAGCCAGCGCGCGACGCCGACCGCGGCGCCCGCGACGCCGAGCGCGAGCCCGAGCGGCGGCAGCGCCGCGAGCGTGACGCCGGCGGCGACCCCGAGCCCGATCCACAGCGGGGTCGCCGGCGCGAGCCACGCGGGCAGCGGCGCGGCGCGCGGGAGCTCGGGCGAAGCGCCGTCCTCGTCGTCTCGCACGCGCCCACCGTCCCCTCGCGCGCGGCGCGCGTCAACTCGCGCGCGATCGGAGTCACGCGGTCGGCGGCGCAGCGCGCGGCGGCGCGGTGCTCGGCGGGCCGACGACGACGAAGCGCGCGAGCGTCCGCACGCCGAGCCGCGCGAGGATCGGCGCCGAGGTCGCCTCGCGCGCCTGCGTCGTCGCGAGCCCGTAGCCGTGGGCGCGCGCGTCGGCGAGGCGCGCGGCGACGAGCGCGCGGTAGACGCCGCGACCGCGGAAGGCCGGCGCGACCGCCGCGCCGCCGAGGTACGCCGAGCGCGGCAGCGCCGCCCACGACGCCGCGCCGACCGGCGCGCCGTCGATCCGCGCCAGGTACAGCCGATGGCGTGGCGCAATGCAAGCTCGCGTGCGCGCGACGACGGCCGCGAAGGTCGCGTCGTCCGGCTGACCGAAGCCGGCGAGCAGCGTCTCGCAGTACTCGGCCTCGTTCGCGACGTCGACCGGCTCCACCGCGACGTCCGGCGGCGTCGTGATCGCGAGCGACGGCTCGCACGCCATCGCGCGCGCTCCCCACGCGACGAGCCCGCGCGCCTCGAGGCGCGCCACGAGATCGCGCGGTCGGCTCTCATCGGTCACGATCCACTTGGAGGCGCGCCCGCGCGCGCGGTAGGCCGCGATCACGCGGTCGATCGCCGCGTCGGCGTCCTCGTCGGAGAGCTCGACGCGCCACACCTCGTTGAACGAGCTCGCCACGACCGACGGCGTGAGCACGTACGTGAGACCCGGCTCCTCGACGATGCGCGTGTCCGGCGCGGGCACGAACGCCTGCCGCGGCCCCGTCCACGCCTCCTCGAGCGCCTGGGCGTGCTCCTCCATGCCGCATGGTAGCGCTCCGCGCGCCGGCCGCGTCAGTCGGGCTCGCCCGCGCGGACCGCGCGCAGCAGCGCGCCGACGAACGAGCGACCGACGCGCGCGTACCCCTCGCGCCCGAGGTGGAGGCGATCGCTCGCGACCATCCCGGGGAAGCGCGCCCAGCGCTCCAGGGTGCCGGGCCCGCCCGAGCTCGCGGCGCTGTCCCAGAAGCCGCACCCGTGGCGGAGAGCGAGCCGGCGCTGCGTCGCGCTGACCGCGCCCATGCGCGGCGCATGCGCCGGGAACGTGGCAAGCGGCCCGACGAGGAGGCAGCTCGCGTCTGGCGCGATGCGTCGGACGCGCGCGATGGCCGCGCTCGTGTCGGCCTCGTAGGCGGCGAGCGAGAGCCCGCGGTCGAGCGCCTCGTTGCCGCCGTAGCTCAGCACCACGAGGTCCGGCGGACGATGGCGGAGCTGCTCGACCAGGAGCGCTTCGTCCCACGTCAGGATCGCGCTCGCACGGTGTCCGTTGATCCCGAGCACGTCGTAGACGAGCCCGCTCGGTCGCTCGACGACGAGCCCCAGCACCCGAGGCACACCGCCCGCCGCCCGCACGTGGACCCGATGTGCGCTCGCGTCGAGCGAGCGCCGCACGACGACGAGCTCGGGCCGCCCGCGAGAGAGCGCGACGGGCTCGTACGGTCCGGCGTCGACGCGGACCTCGAGCCGACCCGGGCGCGGACGGCCGAGCGCGTGCAGCTCGACCTCACGCGGGCCGGTGTCGGAGGGCAGATGCGCGACCAGGCTCGCGGCCGGCCCCGCCGGCTCCATCGCGACGCCGGCGAGCCCCCAGCGCCCGTCGAGAGGCCCGTAGTCGCGCGCGTAGCCGCGCCGGCGCGCGGTCCACTCGCCCGCCGCCTCCAGGCGCACCGGGCCGCGGTGCCAGCTCCCGATGCGCGGGGGCAACAGGTACCCGCTGCCCCCGTCGCCGTAGCGGGCTTGGAGCGTCTCGCGCGCGACCGCGGTCCAGAGATCCGCCGCGACGTTGGAGTCGCCGAAGTGCATCACCCGCACCCGGCGTCGCGGGTCGCGCGCGAGCGCGCCGAGCGCGTCGCGGAAGTGGCCGAGCGCGACCGGGCGCTCGACGTCGACCGGATGGACGACCAGCTGTCGAGCGACGACCGGCTGGGCGCGCACCGACGCGAGCGCGGCCAACGAGAGCGGCGCGGCGAGGGCGAGCGCGCGTCCCCACGCGCCGCGTGGCCTCACGGCGCACCCTCCGCGATCCAGTCGTCGTACCCCTTGAGCAGGGCGCGGTGGACCAGCGAGCCGACGACGCGCGCGCCCGAGGCGGTCAAGTGGCCGAGGTCGTCCGTGACCAGGCGCGGACGGCTCGTGTACCAGCGCGCCATCGTCCCCTCACCGCCGAGCGCCATGAACGAGTCGAAGAACGCGCAGCCCTCCGCGTGGGCGATCGCGCGCTGCGCCTCGACGAGCCGCGGGACCCGCGCGCGGGTCACGATCCGACCTGCGACGCGCTCGCCCTTGTCGAGCACCGACATCACGAGGCAGCTCGCCTCCGGCGCCGCCTCCCGGAAGCGCCGCAGGATCCCGCGGTAGTGCGCCTCGTAGCGCTCGGGCACGTACGCGACCGACGAGCTCACCGCGTCGTTCGCGCCCATCCAGAAGACGAGGAGGTGCGGGTCCCGCTGCCGCACTTGAGCGCGCAGGTGCTCCTCGTCGAAGAGGCGGAGCACGCGCGTGAATGCCCCGATCAGCGCCAGGCCGTCGACCACGACGCCGGGCCCGTCCCGCTCCATGGTGACGCCGTAGAGCCGCAGCCGGTGCGGTGCCTCGCCCGCCGGGCCGATCGTGAACCGGTGCGCGCCGTCCGCGACGCGGATCGTCTCGACGCGATCTTCGACCGCCGCGGCGCGCGTCGAGCGCTCGAGCGGCGGCCCATCGTCGACCGCGACGCCGAGCGTCGAGCCCTCCGGCCACGCCTGGTAGAAGAGACGCACGACGCTCGCGCGCGTGCCCGGGCCGTCGCCTCCGCGCGTCGCGATCCGGCTGACCGCCCGTGGATGGTCGGCCGTCGCGACGACGCCGCCGTAGCCGTAGCGCCCGAGCGGACCGTCACCGCGGTTGACCACGTAGGTGCGCCACCCCTCGCTCGACCACTCGACGTCCTGGTGGCGCTGGTAGCGCCACCCCGGCGCGATCGGCACCCAGCCCTTGCCCCCGTCGCCGAAGCGCTCCGAGAGGAGCCGCCTCAGCTGCGCCGTCGTGAGGTCGCCGCCGTTGATCGAGGTGCCGTAGACGCTCATGCGCGCGAGCACTCGCTCACCTCGCGCGACGCGCCCGAGGCGCCGGTAGAACCACCGCATCGCGTCGTGCGGGTCCTCGATCTCGCGGGTGAGCCCGTGGTAGTCGCCGGGGTCGATCCGCGGCGGCGGCGTCCGGGCGCCGGGCGTCGCGAGAGGCGGCGGCGCCTCGCGCCTCGGGACGATCTCGAGGGGCGGCGGGAGCGGAGCCAGACGCAACAGCGCGTCGTCGTCGTCGCGGTCGACGATGCGGTGCTCGCGGAGCGCCCCGGCGATGCCCGCGCCCCCCTGGCGTGGGGTCGCGTGAAGGAGATCGGCGAGCGGCCACGCGTCGCCGGGGCCGATCACGCGGAGCCGCTCGAGGCCCGGGACCGCGTACGGGATCCACGCGAAGCACGCGGCGAAGAGCGCGACGCGCGCAGCTCGCCAGACCCCCGCGGGGTGCGGCTCCTGCCTGCGTCGCGGATCGTTCACGCTCGACGTCAGCGTACGATGCTCACTCCACTCGGTCGAGCGACGCGCCGCCGTGCTGATCAGAACTGGAAGTAGATGAACGGCGCGGGGCGCCCGCCTGCGACGTGCATCAGCAGCGCCGCGACGGCCGCGACGAGCAGCCCCATCAGCGGCCAGGGCATGGAGCGCACGCGCTCCTCGATCGCCTCGAGCCAGCGGCGCGGCCCGAAGTGCGTCACCGCCATCCCCAGCATCACCGCCCACACCCACGGATCGATCCGCAACGACGCCCAATCGTTCGCGAAGAACATGCGGTCGTACATCTCCAGCATCCGCGCGAGCGAGGGCGAGCGGAACATCGGCCAGTGCACGACGAAGAAGTGGAGGCTCACGAACACGAGCACCGCCCGCTTCCACCCGCTCTGTGGCGGCGACGCCGCCCGGCCGCGGTGCGCCTGCCACTGTCGCCACGCGCGGTTGAGGGTCACGCCGAAGGCGTGCCAGAGACCGAAGATCACGAACGTCCAGCCCGCGCCGTGCCAGACGCCGATGATCAGGAACGAGATCCACAGGTTGAAGTAGCTGCGCGCCGCGCTCACGCGTGAGCCGCCGAGGCTGACGTAGAGGTAGTCTTGCACCCAGCGCGACAACGTGATGTGCCAGCGACGCCAGAACTCGATCGGCCCGGTCGTGTCGAACGGACGGTCGAAGTTCTGCGGTAGCTCGAAGCCGACGAGGCGCGCGCTCCCGCGTGCGATGTCGGTGTAGCCGGAGAAGTCGCCGTAGAGCTGCCAGGTGTATGCGTAGACGGCGACCCACACCTCGCCCGAGCTGAACGCGCTCGGGTTGTCCCAGACGCGGTCGAGGAGCGCGCGCGCGAGGAAGTCGGCGACGGCGACCTTCTTCACGAGGCCACGCAAGATCAGGTAGATGCCGCGCTGCGCGCCGTCCGCACCGAGCGCGGGGAGCCGCGCAAACTGCGGCAGGAACTCCTTGGCCCGCACGATCGGGCCCGCCACGAGCTGTGGGAAGAACGCAACGTACGTTGCGAACTCGAGGACGTCGCGGTGCGGCGGGATGCGCCGCCGGTAGACGTCGATCGTGTAGCTGAGCGTCTGGAACGTGTAGAACGAGATCCCGACCGGAACGATCAGGTGCAGGAGCTCGGGCCGAAAGCTCCCGCCGAGCGCGCCCACGAGCTGGGCGCTCGCGACGAGCCCGAAGTCCGCGTACTTGAACAGCCCGAGCAGCCCGAGGTTGACGGCGATGCTCACTGCGACGAGCGCCTTGCGCCCGGCCTCGCGCTCGACACGCCCGAGGGCGAGGCCGACGCCGTAGTCGAGCAGCGTCGACGCGATGATCAGGAGGATGAAGACCGCGTTCCACGACATGTAGAACACGTAGGAGGCGAACAGGAGCAACGCGGTCCGGCTCGTCGCGAGCAGCCGCTCCCGGCCGCGGCCCGCCGCTCCGAAGCGCCGGGCGGGCACGCTGGTCCGCGGATCGAGGGCCCAGAAGCCCATGAACACGAGCGCGAGGAAGACGAAGTAGTCGAGGCTGTTGAAGAGCACCGGGAGCCGACGCTCAAAAGACCAAGCGAGATCCTCGACGTCAAGGTCGAGGTCCATCACGCGCGCGCCGACACGCCGCGCCGAGCGCGACGCGACCGGACCGCCGAGACCGCGCCCTGGCCGCGCCGCGCCCTCGGTCGCCTGCGCTCGGGATGGCGTCGCGCGACGCGCGAGGACGAGGTCGATCGCGCGTCGCGTCGACCGCGGGCATCACGCGTCGCGGCTCAGGCGCGCCGGCGACGCGCCCACGCGGCGAAGCCGGCCATGAGCTCCGCGAGCTGCTCGCGGGTCCGCGGGTCGGTGAGCTGACCGTCCTCGAACTTCGTGTTGGCGCTCGCGACGAGCAGCTCCGGCCACGGGAAGACGTCGGCGGCCATTCCGAGCAGGATCGTCTTGGTGTGCATCTGCGCGCGCGCGCCGCCGACCGCGCTCGTCGAGGCGCTGAGCACCGCGCAGGGCTTGTCGCGGAAGGGGGAGCGGTAGGCGGGGCGGCTCGCCCAGTCGAGCGCGTTCTTCAGCACGCCCGAGAGCGAGTAGTTGTACTCGGGCCCCGCGAGGAGCACCGCGTCCGCCGCGCGCACGGCCTCGCGCAGCGCGGTGACGGCGGGCGGCACCTCCAGGTCGTCGTCGTAGAGCGGGAGCGCGCGCAGGTCGTGGAGCGTGAGCACGACGTCGCTCGGCGCGAGCTCGCCCGCGGCGCGCAGCAGCGCGGTGTTGAGGCTCTCGGCTCGGAGCGAGCCCGAGAGCGCGAGGATCGACAGGCTCTTCGTGTCCGTCATGGCGGTGCCTCTCTTCTCGGTCAGGGCAGGTCGAACACGAGCGCCTCGGCGAGGTCCTCGGGCGCGCGCGCCGTGAGCGAGAGCGACGCGACCTCGGTGAGCGCGGCGCCGTCGCCCGCCTCGAGGCGCTCGCCCGCGAGGCTGAAGCTCCCGTGGACCACCTGGACCCAGGCGCTGGGGTGACGCAGCGCGAGCGAGGCGGAGGCCCCGTCACCCAAGCGCACGCGGTGCACGTCGGCGTCCTGCCGGATCGACAAGCTCCCGTCGCGCCCCTCCGGGCTCACGAGCAACGTCACGCCCTCCTCGCGGCCGAAGTCGCGCTGGGCGTAGCGCGGCGCCGCGCCGCGCGAGGTGGGGACGAGCCAGATCTGGAGGAAGTGAACCGGCGCGACGCGCGAGCCGTTCATCTCCGAGTGGTGGACGCCGGAGCCGGCGCTCATCACCTGCACCTCGCCCGGCTGGATCACGCCCCCGCCGCCGGTGGAGTCCTGGTGCGCCAACGCGCCCTCGACGACGTAGGAGAGGATCTCCATGTCGCGGTGGCCGTGGGTCGGGAACCCCGCGCCCGGGTCCACCCGATCCTCGTTGATCACCCGCAGCGGGCCGAAGCCCATGAAGCGCGGGTCGTGGTACGAGCCGAAGCTGAAGGTGTGGTGGCTGTCGAGCCAGCCCATCCGGACGCGGCCTCGCTCGTGGCTTCGACGGATCTGAATCATCGCGTGCTCCTCTCGGGGGCTCGCTGCGCCCCTCGCTCGAGAGAACCTGAGGCTGCTTTCCTGCATGCCTAGATGGCAGGACTGCATGATAGCCTTGCGATTCTGCAATGATCGCCGACGACGCGCTGCGCTGGGACGACCTGCGGACCTTCCTGGCGGTCGCGCGGACCGGGACGCTCGCCGGCGCCGCGGTCGCGCTCGGCGTCAACGCCTCGACCGTGCATCGCCGTGTCGCCGGGCTCGAGGACGCGCTCGGCGCGCCGCTCTTCGAGCGGGACCCGCGCGGCTACCGCGTCACGCAGCTCGGCGAGGTGCTCGTGCCGCACGCCGAGGAGGTCGAGGAGGCGGTGCTCGCGCTGCGGCGCAAGGCGCGCGGCCACGACCTCGACGCCCGCGGTCCCGTGCGGCTCACGCTGCCCGAGACGCTGCTCTCGGTGATCGCGCCCGCGCTCGCTTCGGTGTGCGAGGCGGCGCCGGGCCTCTTGCCGATCGTACGCGCGGACGACGCGCTCCTCGACCTCGGCCGCGACGCCGACCTCGCGCTGCGCCCGAGCGCGCGCCCGCCGCTCGACGCGGTCGGGCGCCGGCTCGGCACGATCGCGTGGGCGTTCTATGGGCGGGCCGAGCCGCCCGAGGCGCCGCGCGCGCGACGCGCACGACGAGCGCCGCCGCCGGTCGAGCCCCTCGTCGCGTACGCCGAGGGCGCGGCGAAGGCCGGGCAGGACCGCGTCGCGGCGCCGGTGCTGTTCGAGGTGAGCTCCGTCGGCGCGATGCACCGCGTGTTGCCGCACGTGCGCGCGTTCGGCCTCTTGCCGTGCTACCTCGGCGACCCGGACGCGCGCCTCGCGCGACGCAGCGAGCCGATCGCGGAGGCCGCGACCGACCTCTGGCTCTTGGTGCACGCGGACCTGCGGCGCTCGGCGCGCGTGCGCGCGCTCGTGGACCTGCTCGTCCCACGGCTCGAGGCGATGATGCACGTGCTCGACGGCCGCGCCGCGGCTTCCTGATCGACCTCCCGATCGAGCGCTGGCTCGATCATCGCGCATCGTGAGCACGCTGAGCCGGCGCGGCGGCGCGTGCTACCCTGACGCCGTGACGGCCGAGGTCTGGACCAGCCTGCCCGACGTCGGGGGCGAGCGCGTTCGCCGCCTCCGGCGAGACGAGTACGACCGCCTCGTCGGCGCGGGAGTGTTCGCCGACGAGCGGGTCGAGCTCATCCGAGGGGTGATCGTTCGCATGGCACCGCAGGGACCTTCCCACGCCGGACCGATCGAGGTGCTGACGGAGCTCCTCGTCCCCCCGCTCGTCGGGCGCGCGCGCGTCCGCGTGCAGCTCCCGCTGATCGGCCCGGACGAGTCCGAGCCCGAGCCGGATCTCGCGGTCGTCCCGCTCGGTCAGCCCCATCGCGAGCACCCGTCAGCGGCGCATCTCGTGATCGAGGTCGCGCGCACCTCGCAGGTCTACGACCGCGGCACGAAGGGCCCGCTGTACGCCGAGATGGGCGTGCCCGAGTACTGGGTCGTCGACATCGCCGCGCGCGCCATCGAGGTCCACCGCGAGCCCGTCGGCGATCGCTATACGCGCGTCGAGACGTTCCGCGACGGCACGATCCCCCTCGTCGCGTACCCGGACGTGACCGTCCCCGTCGCTCCCGTGTTCGGCTGATACCGGTTCTCTCGAGTTGCTCTACGCGGCCCCCGTCGGGAGCAAGCTTGCGGACGAGCGGCTCGGAACATCAGCGAGTACCCGGCTTCTGGCGCCGCGAAGCTGCAGATCTGCTCGCGCGCTTCCTCGGGCCACTCGCGGCCGTGACGCTGGTACAGCTCGATCACCAGCTTGCGCACTCGACCGAGCTGCTTGCTGCGGCGAAGGTCGAGGTCTTGGCGATCGAGCTTGTACCGCCGGATCGTCGCGCGGCCTCGCGCGGATCCGTCCCGCGGGCGGATCACCTCGTCGGTGAAGGCCAAGTGGTCGGCCGGGTCTTCGTCGGTGGCGCATGGGTCGAGGGTCGACGACAGCGGGATGGTCGTGACCTTCTTCTGGCACCCGTCACAACACAGGTAGAGGTTGGCCCCGGACGAACGCTCCCGCGGGGTCGTCAGCGACGCCAACGTAGTGATCGACCGTCTCTTCCTGCACGCCGAGCTTCGTCTCACAGTAGAAGCACTTGGCGTGGCTCATCGCGCGCAGACTGTCCTTCACCTCGGGGTGCGCGTACTGGCTCGAGGGAGGCCGGCGCCCTGGCTCGGCCGCGCGCGCCTCGAGGAACGCGGCCGCCCACCGAGGCGCGCGCTCCCGCAGGACCGCGGGCTCCTCGAGACGCTCGAGCTGGATCACGTGCCCGTCGGCTCGAGCAGGCGGCGAAGATCGTCGGGCAAGCTCAGGTAGCCGAACTCGTCGGGGTTGAGCCTCTGGAGCTGGGCCTCGAGCTGAGCCCGTCTCGCCTCGTCGCCTTCGTCGATCGCGCGTCGACGCGCCTCCACCAGCTGCGTCACCTCCTCGGAGAACGGGAGCGTCCCCGAGAACGCGGGCGACGCCAGGACCTCGCCGATGGGGAGGTGGCCGTAGTCGGCGGACACGTCGCGCACCACGCACCGCTCCGCGCCGTCTTGCTCGCAGACGAAGACTTTCGAGCCCGCCGGCGCCGAGGCCACGACGAAGGGCGAGTGCGTCGTCGCGACGATCTGCACGTGCGGGAAGATCTCCCGCAGCACCGGGATCAGGGTCTTCTGCCACTTGGGGTGGAGGTGGTTCTCTGCCTCGTCGATGAGCAGCAGCCCGGGCACGTCGAGGATGCGCGAGAACGTCCCAGGGCTCGAAGCGAAGCAGCCGTACATGCGACGCAAGAGCGCCATCGCGTGCTGCATGAGGTAGAGGCTCCCCGAGTTGAGGTGCCGAAGCTCGAGCTCTCGCCCGTGCTGGACGAAGATCGGCTTGAGCGTCGCGCGCATCACGCGATCGAGCCGTCCGTTGATCAGCGACACCTCGGCGACGCGCTGAACCGCCGCCCAGAGTGCCTCACCCGCCTCCCGCTCCGCCGGGTCGCGCGAGTCGCGGAGGTAGTCGACCTGGCAGATGAACTGCGTAGTCTCCGGGTTCTCGACGAGGCCGGAGAATGCGCCATGGAGGAAGTTCCAGAGCGGGAACCGATCGAGCGAACTGATCTCGAAAGGCCTCGGGCTCGCGGCCGACGCCCAGTAGTCGACGACCCAATCGGCACCGTGTCCGCTCCGTTCCCCTCGCACGTGGGGGGCTTCGGCATTTGGCCGGTTCGCCACCGCGGCGTAGGGGCGAAGTTGGGGAGAGCGCGTCTTGTGGCGTCCGGGACTGAGCCACACCTCGACGCTCCCTGGTTGATTCGGGCGCGCGACCGGCCGGATGACTTTGCCGTGGTACCGCTCGCCGAACATCGTCCGCACGACGTCGAGCAGCAGCGTCTTGCCCGTCCCGTTCTCGCCGGTGATCAGCGTGACGGGGACTGGCTCTTCCTCGCCCTCCGGTCGGAGGTCGAGCGTGGCCTCGTCAAACGGGCCGATGTTACGGAGCTCCAGCGCGATGAGGCGCATCGAGTGCAGCCTGCCACGTTCTCGCGGAGGATGCCCCCGAAGCGACGCGTCCCCGTGAGCCGCGCTCGAGCTGCCGATGTTCGAGCGCCCACGCTCTCACGCCCTCGAGACCAGCCCGTCGCGAAGCGACGGGCGTCGGGCGGGGGGCCATCGCCGCGCGATGCGGTCGAACGCGGCGCTGCCGCGTTCGTCTTGGATGCGGCTCTGCCGCATGGGGGGAGGGGTCGGAACGTGCTCCTCCGCCAAGTCGGCTCAGCGGGCGAGCAGGGCGAGGAGGCGCTCTTCGATCGCGCGTGCGCTGGGCTTGCCCTTGTAGACGTAGAGCGCCGCGGGCGCGTCGTCGGGCAGGACCGCCTCGCTCACGCGCAGGCGGCTCGAGACCGCGAAGAGGATCTTGGTCGGCAGGCCCGCCTCGACGAGCTCGACGCGGCGCCACACCGCGTCGCGGCTCCAGTAGCCCATGATCTCGAGCAGCACGACCTCGCCCGTCTCGCGGTGCGTGAAGGCGAGATCGGGGATACAGAGGCCCACGCCGGGCAGGTCGAGGATCGTGTCGGCGTCGGAGACGTCGAACGCGCGCTCGCCGCTCGGCCAGCGCGCGCACAGCTCCTCGACCTCGTCGCGGCGGCGCGCGGGCTCGCCGTCGCGCTCCCGCTCGCCCTCGAGCACGAACGTGAGCGCGTCGCGGCGCTTGCCCCAGCGCACGTCCGCCTCGAGCGACCAACGCCCGCACGCGGTGATCGCGGGCAGCGCGAGCGCGAGCGCGAGGCCGTACTTGGTCACCGAGTCGAACAGACTGAACGGGCCGTCGAGCTCGAGGAGGTAGCCGCCGTCCTCGCGCCGCAGCGTGTAGAGCAGGCGGTGGAACTTGAGCTTGCGGAAGAGCGCGCGGATCGCGTCGGCGGAGGCGCCCTCGATCCGGGCGCGCACGCGCGTCGCGCGCAGGAGCACCGCGCGCGCTTGCTCGAGGTCGTAGCCGGCGACGAGCGCCTCGGCGGGAGGACACGCCACCGAGCCGAGCACGTGCGCGCCGCGCAGGTCGCCGTAGAGCCCTCGCGCGAGCGCGTCGGGGTCGAGGCCTCGCGCGGCGGCGACCTCGGCGAGCAGGGCGTCCGGGTCGAAGCGCTCGTCCTCGCCGAGCGCGCGCCGCGCCGCCGCCGCGCGCTCGAAGACCTCGCGGCGCAGCTCCACCGGGTCGGCGTCGACCGACACCGCGAACTCGAGCCGGTCGTCGACGAGCTTGAGGAGCCCCGCCGCGAGCTTCTGATCCGCCGCCGCGACGGGCACCGCGCGCCACGCCTCGTCGAGCTCTTCGCGCGTGCGCCCGACGTGGGCGAGCGCGAGCTCGCGGTACGCCGTCGCGAGCCGCTGCGCGCGCTCGACGCGCTCGGGCCCGAGCCGCGAGAGCGTCAACGTCCCTTTCCTGCGCCGCGCGTGGACGAGGTCAGCGGTAAGCAACGTGCTCCCTCCGGCGCTGGCTCGTGAACGTCTCGCTCGTGTCGGCGGTCACGAGCTCGTAGAGGATCGCGCGCTTGTCGCCCTTCTTGCGCAGGACGCGGCCGAGGCGCTGCACGTGCTCGCGCACCGAGCCCGACCCGCTGATCACGATCGCGACGTTCGCGTCGGGCACGTCGACGCCCTCGTTGAGCACCTTGCTCGTCGCGACGGCGCCGTACCGGCCGTCCGCGAGGCCGGCCAAGATGTCGGAGCGCTCCTTCACCTTGGTTTGGTGCGTGATCGCGGGGACCAGGAACCGCCGGGACACCTCGTAGCAAGTCGCGTTGTCCTGCGTGAAGAGGATCGCGCGGTCGTTGCGGTGGCGGTGGAGCAACAGCTCCACCCAGTCGAGCTTGGCGGGCGCGCAGAGCGCGAGCTCGCGCTGCCGGCGGTACGCCTTCATCGCCCGCCGGCCCGCCTCGCTCTGCGCGCTCTCGATGATGAAGCGCGTCCAGCCGTCCGGCGCGCTCATGCGGATCCCGCGGCTCGAGACGAAGCTCCGGTAGATCGCGCGCTCCGCGTCGTGCTCCGCGCGCTCCTCGGGCGAGAGCTCGACCGCGATGCGCTCGGTCTCGTAGTCGGCGAGGAAGTCGCCGCTGAGGTCCACGATGTCGCGCCGGTACACGGTCGGCCCGATCAGCTCGGCGAGCAGCGACTCGCGCCCGTCCGCGCGCTCGGGGGTCGCGGTCAGCCCGAGGCGGAACGGCGCGAGGCAGAGCTGCGCGCCGAGCGCGTACGAGGAGCCCGGCAGGTGGTGGCACTCGTCGAAGACCACCATCCCGAAGCGGTTCCCGAGGTGCTCCATGTGGAGGTACGCCGAGTCGTACGTCGTCACGGTCAGGGGCAAGACGTCGTGCTCGCCACCGCCGACCACGCCGACGGGTGCGCGGAACGTCGCGCGCAAGAGGTCGTACCACTGCCGCACCAGGTCGAGCGTCGGCGCGATCACGAGCGTCGCGCGCCGCCAGTGGTCGATGCCCATCACCGCGACGTGCGTCTTGCCCGCGCCGGTCGGCAGGACGACCACCCCGCGGCCGATGCGCTTCTTCCACGCGGCGATCGCCTCGACCTGGTACGGCCGCGGCTCGCGCCGCGCGAGCGCGCCGCCCGCGAGGTCGGGGTACGCGCGCGCCTCGTCCTCGTAGGCGAGCCCCGCGCGCCGCAGCGAGAGGACGACGTCCGCGTAGTCCATCGCCGGGGCGCGCAGGCACTTCGTGCGCGGATCCCAGCGTGCGGTGGGGGCGTGCGGCGAGCCCTCCTCGAGGCCGTGGACCTCGAGCGTGCCGGCGACGAAAGACAGACGGATCATCGGGACCCCGCGAGCATGGCACACGCATCGGCCGCTCGCGCCCGAGGTTGCGCCCGCGCGCGCGCCGCCGGCGAGAATGACGAAATGACGAGGATCGTCCCCGGGTACTCTCGGCGCCGTGTGGTACGAGCCGGTCTTCTACGCGTGCAACTACGGGGTGCTGGGGGCGTGGGCGCTGCTGCTGTTCGCGCCCGGTTGGCGCTGGACCGACCGGCTCGTGTCGTCGGCGCTCGTGCCGCTGCTCTTCGGTGCCGCGTACGCGCTCTTGCTGTTCAGCGACCGCGACGGCTCACCCGACGGCAGCTTCCTGACGCTCGACGGGATCATGGCCATCTTCACGAGCCGGCAGACCGTCGCGGCGGCGTGGATCCACTACCTGATCTTCGATCTGTTCGTCGGCGCCTGGGAGGTGCGCGACGCGCAGAAGCTCGGGATCGCGCACCTCGCGGTGGCGCCGTTCCTCGTGCTCACGCTGCTCTTCGGGCCGGTGGGCCTCTTGGGCTACCTCACGCTCCGCGCGGCGCTGCGCCGGCGCTGGCGCTTCGAGCTCGAGCCGGCGCCGTAGCCCGGGGGCGCGCCGCGTCGAGCCGGTTCGACGACTTCTCCGAGCGAGCGTGGCATCCTGCCCACGTGGCCGATTCGGCGATGCCCGGCATCGAGAGCCTCGTGCTCGAGAACGTGCGCGTGTTCCGCGCCCGGACCGAGATCCCCCTCGGCCGGCTCACGCTCCTCGGGGGCGCGAACAGCTCGGGCAAGTCGAGCGCCATGCTCGGCGCGCTGCTGCTGAAGCAGACGCTCGACTCGACGTTCGACCCTGGGCCGCTGCTGCTCCGCGGCGGCCACGTCGAGCTCACCTCGTTCGACCAGCTCCGCGCGTACCAGAGCCGCGGCCCGGTCGTCGTGGGCGTGCGCACCGATGAGGGCTACTCGCTCGAGGTCGCGCTCGAGCGCGACGACGACGGCGAGATCTCCGTCGTCGAGACCCGCTCGAGCGGCCCGCGGGGTCCTACGGCGACGCTGCGACGCGGGGGGACTTGGCGGCGCCGCGCGATCGTTCACCACCGCTTCCTCCTCGGCATGGCGCTCCCGCGCACAGGAGAGATCGGCCTACCCCCGAGCGCCCACCTCGCCACGCGCGCGCTCGAGGGCCTCATCCACGTGCCCGGGCTACGCACCCCGCCGCTGCGCGACTACCCGCTCGCGGCGACGGGGGACACCTTTGATGGTCGCTTCGATCGTTACGTCGCATCCGTCATCCTCGAGTGGCAGAAGCACAAGGACGTGCGGCTGGGTCACGTCGGCCGTGATCTGCGGGCGCTCGGGCTGACGTGGAAGGTGCACGCGGAGCGTCGGGGCGACACCTCGGTCGCGCTGCGCGTCGGTCGGTTGAGGTCCGGCACGCAGGGCGGCGCGCGCGATCTGGTCGAGATCGCCGACGTAGGCGTCGGCGTCTCGCAGGCGCTGCCGGTCGTCGTCGCGCTCCATCGCGCGCGGCCGGGGCAGGTCGTGTACGTCGAGCAGCCGGAGCTGCACCTACACCCGCGGGCGCAGCACGCGATGGCCCGGCTCCTCGCCGACGCGGCGGCGCGCGGCGTCCGCGTCGTCGTCGAGACGCACAGCGCGATGCTCCTGCTGGGGGTCCAGGCCGCCGCGCTCGCGCACGCGGAGCTCGAGGCCAGAGACGTGCGGCTGAACTGGTTCGAACGGGACGGCGCGGGGTGGACCGAGGTCCACACCGCGACGCTGGACGAGCGCGGCGCGCTCGAGGGCGCGCCGCTCGACTTCGACGAGGTCGAGCTGGAGGCCCACCGGGCCTACCTCGAACTCGTCGAGTCGAGCCGGCGATGACGCGCCGGCGCCTGCCGTCCATGCGGCTCGTCATCGACACGAACGTCCTGCGCGGCGCCTCGCGCACGGCCGGCGCTACCCCGCCGGGCTCGACGCTGCGGGAGGTCCTGGCCACGGTCCTCGGGATCTGCCACCGCGCGGTCGTCTCGCCGCAGCTCGCGCGCGAGTACCGACAGCCCGCGTCGACGTACGGGGAGCGCTGGCTCAGCGCGATGCACAGGAAGGGCAAGGTCGCGTCGGTCGATGCGAAGGAGACCAAGCGTGCGCGCCGCTGGAAGCAGAGCCCGGCGCTCGTGAGCGACGCGCAGCGGGCGGCACTGGAGAAGGATCTGCACCTCGTCCTCGCTGCGATGGAGGCGGACGGCGTCGTCGTGTCCTGCGAGACGAACGTCCGCGACCTGCTTCGGAAGGTCATGACCGAGGAGGACGTGGCGAACCTCGGGTGGGCGCTCGTCGACTCGAAGACCGTCGCGTGGCTGACGAGCGGAGCCCTCCGCGCTGCCGTCCCGCTCGACGCCCGAGCACCGCCGGCGCGGCGCTCGAGGTCGAGGCGCGGTCAGCGCGGAGGGTAGGTCGTGCCGTCGGGCGCGGTGCACATCGCGACGCAGACGTCGCACGTCGGGCAGCTCGGGCTCGACGCGCACGTGTCGCAGCTGTCGCCGGGGTCGCAGCGGCCCGCGCGGCACTCGGGCCCCTCCGCGACCGCCGGCTCGGGCTCGGCGCGCGCAGGCGCCGGAGGCGCAGACCCACCGCAGGCGGACGACACGAGGGCGAGGGCGACGAGGAGGCGTTGAATCATGAGTGGCCTCAGACGCGCGGCGCCGCGCCCGGGTCTGCCTGCGGCTGCACTCCAGCGCGCCCGGCCGCTCGCGCTCGGCGCGGCGCGTGTCACGCTGCGCGCCGGTGGCCTACTCGGTCAAGGAGCTGTTCTACACGCTGCAAGGCGAGGGCGCGCGTACGGGGCGCGCGGCGGTGTTCCTGCGCTTCGCGGGGTGCAACCTCTGGAGCGGGCGCGAGCTCGATCGGGCGCGCGCGATCTGCCGCTTCTGCGACACGGACTTCGTCGGCACGGACGGCGCCGGCGGCGGCCGCTTCGAGGACGCCGAGGCGCTCGCGGACGCCGCGCGGGCGGCGTGGCCGGGCGGCGGCGCGCCGTACGTCGTGTGCACTGGCGGTGAGCCGCTGCTCCAGCTCGACGCGGCGCTCACGGGCGCGCTGCGCGCGCGTGGCTTCGAGGTCGCGATCGAGACGAACGGCACGCTGCCCGTGCCCGAGGGCGTGGACTGGGTGTGCGTCTCGCCCAAGGCCGGCGCCGAGCTCGTCGTGACCCGCGGGGACGAGCTCAAGCTCGTCTTCTCGCAGCCCGGGGCCGAGCCCGAGCGCTACGAGCACCTCGACTTCGCGCAGCGCTGGCTCTCGCCGATGGACGGGCCCGCGCTCGCGGAGCACACACGCGCCGCCGTCGACTACTGCCTCGCGCACCCGCGCTGGCGGCTGAGCCTGCAGACCCACAAGCTGATCGGGATCCCATGAGCGGAAAGCTCACACGGCGCGCGTGGCTCGGCGCGGGGGCGGCGGCGCTCGCCCTGCCCGCCGGGGCGTGGCTCGCGACACGCGGCGACGGAGCGCGCGCCACCGCGCAAGCCGCGTTGCGGCCCGATCCGCGCCGGGTGCTCGACCTGCACGAGGGCTTCACCTACCAGGTCGTCGATCGCGCGGGCGGCACGATGAGCGACGGCTTCCGCGCGCCCGCGCGGCCCGACGGCATGGCGTGCTTCGCGGGCGAGGGCGGCGCGCTCGTGCTGATGCGCAACCACGAGCTGCCCGCCGGCCTGCGCTCGCGCTTCGTCGGCGCGCGCTGGCCCGACGCCGCGTACGACCCGGAGGCGGGCGGCGCGGTGAGCCGCCTGGTGCTCGATCCGGCGACCCTCGAGGTGCGCGCGGCGAACCTGGTCCTCTGCGGCACGTCGATGAACTGCAGCGGCGGCGCCTCGCCGTGGGGCTGGCTCAGCGGCGAGGAGGACGCGCGCGATCCGTCGCACGGCTTCGTGTTCTTGTGCGATCCGAGCGCGACCGCCGCCGCGCGCCCGGCGCGCATCGACGCCTACGGCCGCTTCAAGCACGAGGCGGTCGCGCTCGTGCCGGGCACGCACGTCGCCTACCTCACCGAGGACCGCGGCGACGGCTGCCTCTACCGCTTCGTGCCCCACGATCCCGCGCGCCCGTTCGAGGGGCGCCTGCAGGCGATGCGCGTGCGCGGCCGGCCCGGCGAGGACACGAGCCCGCTCGCGACCGGGGAGCGGCGCGAGGTCGGCTGGGTGGAGCTGCCCGAGCCCGTACGTTCGCAAGACGACTTGCGCCACGTCGCGCGGCGCGCGGGCGCGGCGAGCGTGCGGCGGGGCGAGGGCGCCGCGCACGACGGCGCGCACCTCTACGTCGCCGCGACGACGGGCGGCCCGCTCGGCGCCGGGCAGATCCTGCGCGTCGAGGACGGCCCGGACGGCGGGGTGCTCGACGTGCTCGCCGCCTCGGACGACCGCGCGCGGATGGACATGCCCGACAACCTCGCGCTCGCGCCGGACGGATCGCTCTGGTTCGCCGAGGACGGCCGCGGGCACGACTGCGTCCGCACCGTGCGCGCCGACGGGAGCATCGTGACGTTGGCGCGCAACGCCGCGAGCGAGGGCGAGATCGCCGGTCTGTGCTTCAGCCCGAGCGGCGACACGCTCTTCGCCAACCTGCAGGAGGAAGGCCTCACCGTCGCGATCCGCGGGCCGTTCACGGCGCTGGGCGCCTGAGCGCGAGGCGCGCGCACGGCCGACTCCATCAACGGCCCATCAACGCGCCGTCTTTTCAGCGCGCGCGCGCGCGCGGAGAGTGGGGCGATGCGCCCCACTCTCGCCGCTCTCCTCGTGCCCCTCCTCGTCTGCGCCCCCGGCTGCGACTCCGCGCCCGCGCCCTCCGACGCCGGCCAGGACGCGGGCCCTGCGAGGGACGCTGGAGAGCCTGTCGATGCGGGCGCGGCCGGCGACGACGCCGGCGGGGGCGAGCCCGACGCGGGCCGCGACGCGGGCCCAGACGACGGAGGCCCGGCGTCGCCCGCCGCCTTCGAGGTGAGCCCGGGGCCGCTGGCGCTCGGCACCTGGACGTGCGGCGAGGACCCGCCGCCGGCCCAGAGCGTCACCGTGCGCAACACGGGCGGCTCGGCGGGCTGGTTCGAGGTCGCCATGTTCGGCCCGTACCGCGACTACTTCGAGCTCGGCGGCGCGCTCCGCGGCGCGCTGGAGCCCGGCGCGATGACCACCTTCACCGTGCGGCCGCGCCTACCCGCGAGCCTCGACGCCACGATCCGCACCTCGCTCCCGTTCAGCGAGGCGGTCACCGTCTCGCCGATCGGCGACGCGACGGGCGGGCTGACCATCGACGCGAGCTTCGAGCGCGTCGGCGCGCACGTCGCCGCCGGCGGGAGCGTGGCGTTCGGGGATCGCGCGCTCGGCTCGACCTCGACGGACTTCTTCTCGCTGGTCAACGCCGGCAACCGCCCGGCCGAGCTGCGCGTGGAGGCGACGCTCGACGCGCCGTTCACGGTCAGCGTTCCCGGCGCGGTCGCCGGGCGCGTCACGCTCGCGCCCGGCGCGGTGCTCAGCGGCACCGTCACCTACGCGCCGACGTCCGCCGGGGAGCACCGCGGACGCGTCGCCCTCGTGCCCGTCGGCGCGGTGTGCGGCGGGCGGATCGAGCTCGTCACGCTCTCGGGTCAGGCGCGCACCGGCTCGCTCCGGAGCTCGGGCGACCTCGACTTCGGCGAGACCACCTGTGGCGCCACCGCCGCGCCGCAGACCGTCTCGGTGAGCAACGCGGGCGGCTCGAGCCTCACGTGGGCCGCGGCGCTCGGGCTCGGGGCCGAGAGCCCGTTCACGATCGCGCCGGCCTCGGGGACGCTCGCCCCGGGCGCGAGCGCGAACATCACGGTGACGCCCCGCCCGATCCCGGCGGCGCTCGCCGCGGTGCCGCTCGATCGCGGCGACGCGCTCACCCTGACGAGCAGCGTCGCCGGCGACGAGCCGCGGACGGTGCGGCTCTCCCAGCGCGCCGGCGGCGCGATCCTGCGCTGGGTCGACGCGACCCGGGTGACCCTCTCCGCGCCCGCGGGGCGCTCGGTGAGCACCACGTTCGCCCTGGAGAACGTCGGCACCCGGCCGGCCGAGATCTCGTTCGGGAGCACGGCGGAGAGCGTCTCGATCGCCGAGACCCCGGGGGGCCGCCTCGAGCCGGGCCAGCGGCTGCTCGTGCGGCCGACCTTCACCGCGGCGGCCGGCGCGCCGCGCGTCCTCGCGTCGATCCGCGCGCTCGCGACGGGGGCGTGCGCGACCCCGGCGCCCGCCGCCGACCCCGAGGTCGTGGCCCAGGTCGTCTCCGGCGCGAGCCTCTACATCCCCTTCGACGCGCTCGACCTGGGCACGGTCGACTGCGACGCTACGCACGCGCCGGGCTCGCTGCCGCTCACGAACCTCGACGCGGCGCCGCTGCCCGTCCAGTTCTCCAGTATCGGGAGCTTCTCCGTCGAGGACGGCGGGGCCGCCCTCGGCGCGAGCTTCACCCTGGCCCCCGGCGAGACCCGCGTGCTCACGGTGCGCGCGCCGCCCACATCCGGAAGCTCGGGTCTGCTGGGCTTCGGCGTCGCGGACGCCCCGTGGCGCGAGGTCTCGCTGCGCGCGGGCCGGCGCGGCGTCGTCGCCGACTCGGCGTTTGGCGTCGCCGCCGGCGCCGTCCCCGCCGGGGTCGTGTTCGAGGAGCGGGTGGTGGTCACGCACTTCGGTACCGGCGAGGCGAGCTTGGTCGCCGAGCACCTCGGCACCGGTGAGCTCGTGCCCTTCACGCTCACGGGGGGCGGCGGGACGACGGTCCGCTTCCCGCGCACGGCGCCGAGCGGCCCCTTCACGGACACGATCCGCTTCCACCGCGGCGCGTCCGGCGCGCTCTGCGGCGCGCTCCCCGCGGACGTGACGATCGCCGGGACGGGCGAGCTGCGCGCGACCTCGATCGAGACCGGCGAGCTCGACTTCGGCGACGTGCTCTGCGGCGGCGGCGTACCGGCCCCGCGCGACGTGGTCCTGCGCAACCACGGCGCCGCGCCGATCTCGTTCACGGCGAGCGTCGCCGCGATGACGCCGGCGTACGACGTGAGCCCGCCGAGCGGCACCGTCCCGGCGGGGGGCACCGCCACGCTCCGCGTCCGCGCCCACGCGGTGGTGACGGCGACGCCCGGCACGCGAACGCAGCCGCTCGTCGTGCGGACCGCGAGCGCGACCCACACGGTGGAGCTGCGCCAGCTCGTGCGCGGCATGATCGTCGAGCGGGCGTCGCCCACCGTGACGCTGCCGACGACCCGCGTCGGCGACACCTCGGCCCCCGTCTCGCTCGGGCTCTCGGTGAGCGGCAACGCGCTCGCGCCGCTCAGCGTGCTCGAGGTCGCGGACCCGATGAACGAGCTCGCGATCGTGCGGCACATCGTGCTCGGGGGCGGCGGCTACGCCGCGCGCTTCTCCCCCGCCGTCGCGGGCGCGCGGCGCTTCGAGGTCGAGCTCGCGGTGCCGCCCGACGCGGCGCTGTGCGCGCCGCTCCCCAGCGGCCGGCTCACGCTGAGCGGCGAGGGCGCCGGGACGTTCGGGATGGACGTCGTGCCGAGCTCCCTCGCGTTCGGCGAGGTCGCCTGCCAGAGCACGCCGCCGCCGCGCCAGCTCACCGTCCAGAACCGCGGCACCCTGCCGCTGCCCTTCACCGTGGAGACGGCGCCCGACGGCTGGCTCAGCGCGACGCCGTCGTCCGGCACCGTCCCGGTCGGCGGCTCGGCGAGCGTCCTCGTGACCTCCATCGCGGTGCCGCGCGTCTTCCGGCCGACCTCGATCCCGGCCGGCAGCTTCGTCACGGACCACGTCGAGCGCATCACGGTGCGCGGCGGCGGGGCGGTCGTCCCGGTCGACGCGGTGATCACGGCGCGCGGCGAGGTCTTCTACCACGCCCCGGCGCCCCGCGTGCTGGACGCGCCGAGCCCCGGGCGCTTCTACGACGCCCACACCGTCTACTTCTCGTCGCCCCTCCTCTTCGGGTGGGAGGCCTCGGCGGCGGCCCCTTGCGTCATCGTCCAGCGTACGTTGGGGACCTTCGCCGGCGTCGCGGACTTCGAGTGCCCGATGGGCGGCGGGGGCTCCTACCGCCTCCGGGTGGCAGCCAGCGACACCCGCCCCGCGTGCTCTCCCGATCTCGACGTCCGCTACGAGTAGCCGTGCTAAGACGGGCGCGTTGTCGAGCGCCCTCCCGCATCGCCCGCGGCTCACCGAGCAGGTCATCGCGCGCCGGCACGTCGGCGAGGACGACGTCGTCGTGCTGCACGACCACGCGAGCCGCCGCGTGACGCGCATCCTGCCGGTGCAGTGGCAGGTCCTCGCGCTCGCCGACGGCACGCGCGACCTCGAGGGCGTCGCGCTCGCGGCGCGGGCGCGCGGCATCGAGACCGACCTGGCCGACCTCGAGGGCTTCCTCGCGCACCTCGCGGCGCTCGGCATGCTCACCGAGGGTCCGGTCGAGCCGAAGGACGGATCGGACGACGACCCCGACGCAGACCTGCTCGAGGTCCCGCTCGACCCGATCGACCGCTGGACGTTCCGCTGCACCGGGCGCGGGGCGTGCTGCGAGATCTTCCCGACGATCCTGTTCACGCCGATGGAGGCGCACCGCGCGCTCGCCGTGCTGCCCGACGAGCCGCACGAGTTCTACCCGGAGCGCGGCGCCGGGCGGGAGGGCGGCGCGCTCGCGCCGGTGCTCGTCGAGGGGCGGTGCCGCTACCTCGACGACGCGCGGCGCTGCGCGCTCCACGCGCGCGCGGGGTTCGACGCCAAGCCGGGCGGGTGCCGCGCGTTCCCGATGCAGCCGGTCTACGACGGCGAGCGCGTGCGGGTGTCCTTCGCGTTCGAGTGCGCCTGCGTCGTCGACGGCATCGGCGACGCGACGGGCGACGCGCCGGTCCCGCGCGAGGCGCGGGTGCTCGGGGACCTGCCGCGCCCGACCCAGGTCGGCCGCGTGCCCGAGCGCGTCGCGCTCGACGACGCGCGCGCGGCCGGGCGCGAC
>JAHBWG010000150.1 GCA_019637095.1 Sandaracinaceae bacterium
ACGAACAACCCCGCACCCTCGACGCTCAGCCCCTCACCAGGCTCCGAGATCGCCGCGCGCGGCACCACGATCGCTTGGCTGCCACCGCGACTGGTTCGGCCGCCGTCAGCTCATAGAATTCGCACTCCGACTGTCTCAAACGCGTTGACACGTTCCGCCGCAGCAAACGCAGGCGAATCCCGTCGAAGTCACAGGCCACCTACCTGAGCGTCCCAATACGCTCTACCGTTCTGAGGTCTGAACAAAGTTCTGATCGTGCCGTCTGCTCTTCCGACCGTGCTGGATTCAGTCAGCTCCGGTCCTGCCAGAACGTGAAACAAAGACCCTCTTCGTCGAATAGGTCATGCGCGACCTCGAAGCGGTACACCCGCTCAGGAAAGCGCGTCCCCAGGGCGAGGCTCCAGAAGTGCTGAAGCACGCCCCCGAAGGCCTCGACGAGGTCCTCCTGATACACAGCCTGATCGGCAGCCGCCAGGAAGAACTCGCCGAGGTTGAGGATGTTGTAGTACCGCTCAATCGTCACGGGATCGCTGCCGAAAGGTGTGCTCAGTTCCTGCCGCTTGTCGAGGTCTTCACCGACTTGACGATCCCAGAAAGTATGGCCCTTCACTTCGACGAACTCGGGTGCCAAGAAGCCAGCAAGCCCCAGTACCTGTTCGAGCCCAACGTGGTTCGCGACCCAGTCGCTAAAGGTCGCTGCGGCCGTACCCGACGGGAACTGCTGCATAACGCTCCTTGATAGAATGCCATCGTACGTTTTCATCTCTCACAGCCCCAGCGCATTCAGCACCGCCTCCGGCACTTCGTTGAACTTCAGGTTCGAGCCAGTGCGCGCGAACCACTCCCCTCTTGGCGCCTGACTCCACTGGAACGCCTTGATGCGGCTCGCAGACACGTCATAGAGAAGCCGGCCTTCAGGCCCGTAGACGAGCGCGTGCCCACCGCTGGTAACGCTGTAGCTGTTCGCTGGCCCGGTCAGTGCTCGCCCAGCACCACTACGGCCGACCGTCACGGTTCCCGGGTTTCTGGTTAATCCTTGGAAGGTTCTGAGGTCAAGCGTTCTGCCTGCGGTGTTGGTGATGAACCGTGCGCCTTGCGCCGCCCCCCCCGCAGCAGTGCCGCCACCCGCACCCGACGCTCCCGAGGAGATGCCCTCGCTGTAGAACCGGTCGAGGCCCTGGAGCGCCTCCGCCAGTTGCGGCCCGTGGAACCGCCCCAGAAACGTTGCCGCGGTGCTGACGAGCCCGGCACCGATGACCCAGGCAGGCACGCCGATCGCCGCGCCGACGGCGGTTCCCTCGGGCCCGAGGAAGGACCCGAGCATCGGGAGGGTCTCCCCGCCCGCAATCAACATCATGCCGGTCGTCATGACGACAGCCTCGGCCGCCACTCCCACCGCGGAGCCGATCATCTGGCCCCGCAAGTAGAAGAAGTGGTGGCGTTCCTCCGCCCCAGGGTGCGGTGGCCCGAAGACCGAGGGAACGCCGAGACCGGCGAAGAAGCCGCCGCCCTCGTACACGTCGTCTCGGAAGCTCGCCTCCGCCTGTTGATGGTTGAACCGGTTGTCCGTGAGCGCCTGATACGCGACCTCGCCGTAGCGGACGAGACGGTCGTAGGACAGCTCCGCCGCCGAGCTGAAGTCGACGATCGCCTGGCCCCCGAAGAAGAGCACATCGAAGGGTCCGAAGCCGCTCGGGTCTACCAGCGTCGAGGGGTTGTTCAGCACGTACGCGTACGGGTTCCACCCGCCCGCCTCCGGCGACACCGGCGTCATCGGGTCCGGCGTCAGCATCCGCCCGGCCACCGGGTCGTACTCGCGCCCGAGCATGTGGATGAACCCCGCCGCGTACTGGCCGAGCGCCGCGTCCTGCCCGTCCGGCGCGTGGCCGGTGAACCGCGGTTGCACGTCGCCGAACCCGCTCGACGCCTCCACGAACGTCCCCGTCGCCGGGTCCACGCGGCGCCCGAACGGCGAGTGCCAGAAGCGCTGCACCGCTCCGCTCGGCTCCGACACCGCCGCCGTCGAGCCCAGGTGGTCGTCGTGCACGAAGCGCACCTCGAGCGGGCCGCCGTCCTCGGACGTCAGCTCGGCCACTCGGCGCGTCGCCCCCGGCACCCCGAACGTCTCGCGCACCCCGCTCGGGCCCGTGTCGCGCCGGTACAGCGACCCGAACTGGAGCGACGAGGCGCCCGTCGAGCTCTGCCACCCCGCGCGCTCCTGCTCGGCCGTGTACGCGAAGCGCACGTTCACTCCGCTCGCCTCGTCCTGCACTTCGTCGAACAGATCGAAGTCGCGCCACGACAGCCGCCGGCCCGCGATCGACTCCGCCCGCCCCCGCGCGTCGTGCCAAACGGGGACCCCGTCCACCCCCGACAGCTGGTGCGTGACCGGGTGGTACGCCAGCGTCGCCGACTCCGTCTGCGTCACGTTCCCGAGGTCGTCGTACCCGTACCGCGTGTCCCACGGCGTGCCCGCCCAGCGCCAGCGGTCCAGCCGCCCGCGCTCGTCGTACTCGAACGCCTGCGCGCCCCCCACCGGCGCCATGCCGTCCGCGATCGACACGACGTTACCGTCCTCGTCGAGCCTCACCTCCAGGTCCTGCACCCTCGAGCGCAGCCCCACGCGCCGGTCCGTCGCGTCGAGGTCCCGCTCCACGTCCAGAGCCCCGTCCGGGTAGCGCTCGCGCGCCACGAACCCCTGCGGGTGGTACGCGAGCGCCTGCCAGATCGGGCGACCCAGCTCCTCGCTCGACACCTCCGTCAGGTGCCCGTGGCGGTAGCCGAACCGCAGCCCTGCGCCCGAGCCCAGCCCAGCGGCCCCCGACTCCGTCCGCATCCCGGCGAGGCGCCCGCTCGCCGGGTCGTAGTGGAACGCCGCGCTCATCGTCACCGGACCCACCGTGCGCGCCGCCTGCTCCAGCCGCCCGAGCCGATCGTAGCTGTACGTCTCGGCCGTCCCGTCCTCGGACATCGACCGGCCCAACAGCCCCATCCCGGTCGGGCTCGTGTCGTAGACGAACCGCGCCACCCCGTCGGACGACTCTCGCCGCGTCACTCGCCCCGCACCGTCGCGCCGAACCTCCGTCGACGCGCCGTCCGCGCGCACGATCCGGAAGACCTCCCCGAACCCGTCCCGCTCCAAGTCCTCCACCCCTATCGACGAATCGTGCACCGTGTGGACCAGCCCGTTGCTGTCGTAGGTGTACGCGCGGAACGCCCCGAGCGGAAGATCGACTCGATCGAGCCGACCGAACGCGCCGTAGCGGTACGCGGTGCTCGCCCCTGTCGGCTCGACGAGCCGCGACGTCTGCCAGTGAGCGTCCACGTGGCGCACGTAGCTGTGCCCGCGCGGCGTGAGGACCTCGTTGCGCCGAGGATCGTAGACGCCGGAGGCGTCGGCAGAGCCATGGCGAAACTGACTCTCGGACCCATCCGGCCCGATCGAGCGCACGACTCGTCCCAGGTCGTCGCGGACGAGCCTCGTGAAGCGCGGCGCCTCCCCCTCGACGTGCGGGACCGAGACACGCGACAGCAGCCCGCGGACGTCGAAGTGGGAGCTCTCGATGAAGTGCACACCCGGCTGATCACTCTGCGCTCGCGCCCGCCGCGTACGCCCGAACGCGTCGATCGTGAGCTCCGCGTCACCATGGGCACCGCTCGAATGGACTACGAGCTGGTCGTAGGCCGACTCGGGGGCCACGTACGAGTAGGTTCGGGTCTCGCCGCCGGGCTGGGACGCGCGCGTCCGACGGCCCAGACCGTCATACCTCATCTGGGTCACGGCGCCGTTCGGGCCCACCACGCGCTGCACGACGCCCAGCGCCGGATGGAACGTGAACGAGGTCGTCAGCCGCCCTGCGTCCACGTCCACCCCGACGGTAGCCGGATAGAGCTCCTCCGCGTCGTGGGTGATGTGCGCGGAGCGGAGCAGGACGGGCGCGCTCCCTGGCGCAGAGTCCGGATCCCACGCGCGCTCGTCGACCCGCCGCACGACCCCGGCCGGGGAGCGCTCGAGGACGGTCACTCGCGTACGCTGCGGATCGTCGGGATTGGCCGTGGTCCGTCGGACGAGGCGCGAGCTCGGGTCGTAGTCGTAGAGGACCGTCCGCGACTCCGGCGCGGAGCCCGGCGCGTCGCTGATCGTGTCGATGCGTCCATACCGTTGGAGAACGTTCACCGCGATGTCGCGGTCCGGCACCGCGACCACCGTGTCCTGGCGACCACCCTGAACCGTGTGCACCCACCTCGTGGGGACCGAGTACTCATCGTATCCGATGGAGGTGACGATCCTCCGGTCGTAGTCGGGGTTCCCCGACAGCGGCTCGGTCGGCTCCGCCGGCAGGTCATACGTGAACTGATCCGTCCCCGCCATGCGGCGAAAGTAGATCGGCGCCCCGCCGTGGGTGTTGAGCCCGGCCGGGACGGCGACCTCCAGCCGCGTGGCGTCCCGCTGCGCGTGGTAGCGGCCATCCACCAAGTGCAGGAAGCGTCGCTCGACGGCGATCGGCATGCCGACGAACGCGACTCGTTCGTCCGGCCCTCGGGTGGTCAAGTCGTACGTCCACTCCGTCAGGGCCCAGTTGCGCCGCGCATAGAGCGGCGCCTCGAACGGCACCGCGTCCCACTGAAGCGTCTGCCGGCGCTGGAACCCGAGGAATCCCTGGCCCCGCGTATCGAATCGGCCATCGAAGTAGGTGTGCTCGAAGTGGGCGGACAGCAGCTCGTCCCGCGCCGGATGATCGTGATCGTCCAAGGAATCGGGAGTACCGGACAGCTCCTCGTGCCGCTCCACGACGGTCAGGCCTCGTCGCAGGCAACGCTGCGGCCACTGACACGCTCCAGACGTGTGGTAGAGGACGCGCGAGCCCGCCCATCGCGGAGACGACGGGATCCGCCGTCCGGCATTGAGCTTCGCATAGTGGACCCGAAGCGCCGGGGTCGGAACTTCGACAGGGCTCGGGGGATCGTTCGGCCCAACCGCCCTCGCGTGGCTCGCCAGGACGACGGAGGAGAGAAGGTCGGGGCGAACGTGGCGATTGACGTACCCGATCAGCGCGTCGTGGCTGGCGGCGACGATGTCCAGCTCCCCATCGCCGTTGATGTCGCCGAGCTGAACCGTGTTCCAACTGCGGAAGTTGGGAAGCCCGAGGCCGTCGTTGCGCACGAAGAGCGGCTCGCCTGCGAAGTCCCATACCACATGACGAACGAAGCCCGCGTCCGTAGCGTAGTGAAGGATGTACATGCTGTCACCGGCGACCTCGGGGTCTCCTTCGTAGAGCAACAAGAAGTCCTCACGGCCGTCCTGGTTGAAGTCGGCTACGCGCACATCGCCGCTCCGGCGATCTCGGTACGCCCCCGTCGGGACCGCATCTCCCGGACGACGCAGAAAGGCATCCATGGGCTCGATCAGGCCCCTCCCGGAGTTGAGCTGGATCCGAGCATCGAGCCCACCCGAGAGGTCGAGGACGTCGCGGAGCCCGTCTCCGTTCATATCGATATACACGAGGTGGGAATCAGCGGGCGCGGGGATGTTCGTCGGCGTGAAGTCCACGGCGCCCGCGAGCGGATCGATGCGCCCGATGGCGAGATGCGACGGGGGCGGCTCTCCCGGCGATGACTCTTGCGCGAGCAGCATCCCCAGCGCACCAACGCCCGTGTCGTCGTGCAGGATGGCGAGCGACGAGCCGAAGCCCGCTTCGAAGAACGTCGTCGCCGGATGGAACGAATCATGGGCGGCGCCTGGCGACCATCGTGCGCACGGACCACCCACTGGGCGCTCGAGTCCGGCGGGGCACAGAAGCCGCCGCCGTAGCACTGGAGGCCCACACAACAGTCGGAGGATGACCCGCACTGTTGCCCGGTGCGCTGACAGCCGCTCCGCCACTGACACGCACCCTCGACGCAAGCCAGCCCGGCGCAGCAGTCGGCGTCCCCGGCGCACGTGTCCGCCTCCCGCGAACAGACGGGTGCGCAGGCCGCCAAGAGGTCGGGAGCGCCGCTCCCATCGACATCTCCGATGAGGAGCCCATCGAGCGCGTTCAGGCGGCCACCTCCGGCGTCCGGACTCGGAGCGCCGGTCGGGACCGCCGCGCACCCGAAGAGATCAGGGTCCACGACCACCAGCCCACCCCGACCGAGATCCCACTCGCGCCGTAGATAGCGGACGCCGCTGTAGCCGGCCAGCGTCCGGCGGTCGAAGATGTCGACCCGTCCATCGTCGTCGACGTCGAAGGGGATGAGGCGGGGGAGCTCGGGCGGCTCCAGGACGGACCCTCTGGTCGGTGGGATCCCTGCATCCAGCGGGAGCGAGAACGTGCCGTCTCCGGCGTTGAGGCGCACCCGGTACTCGTAGCGCGCTGAGAAGCCGCCTGCGCACTCGGTCGCTTGCTCGAAGTACAAGAGATCATCGGCCCCCGAACCATCGAGATCGGTCAGCACGAAGGTCTGCGGGAAGGCGCCAGCACAGTCATCCCCAAGGGAGTCGCCTGCCGCGGCCCTCGAGAACCAGCCACGCGGGGTGGCGCCCAGCTCGACGGCGTCGAAGTCGACCGTCGGTGTCGCGTTCGCGGTGTAGGAGAGCCGGCTGGGTGGGAGGCATCGCCCGTGTCGGTCGCACAGCTGCACGTAGGCGAGCAGCGGGCGACCCGTGTGCCGGCTCGTCTCGTACGTGAGCTCGTACTGACGGATGACCGACGATTCCCCGGGCGCACGCATCGACACTCGCAGGAGATTTCGAGACGAGTACTCCCAGAGCCCGTTCTCGAAGCGATCCTGGCGCTCCGCGCGGCGTGCGATGTGTTCGAGGCCGACGAACCGCTGAGGCGGCCCCACGCGTTCGTGGCCCGTGTAGTGGATCTCTCGTAGGAAGGTCTCGTAGCCAATGCGTTCCGACTCGGTCGTGATCGTGTCGTGACCGTAGACGAACGTCATGAAGTTGCCGGCGAGGTCCTCGTGGCGGCTGATGAGCCACCCACGCGTCGCCTCGCCGATGGGGGTGGGACGACCGTCGGCGTCCGAGTCGAAGCGCATCCCTCGGATCAGCGCGTTTCCATCGTCCCCTCGCCCGTATTCGCGCCGAGTGCCATCGGCGAGGCGCACCTCGAACCAGCTCCGCGGGTCCGACAACGGACGGTGCAACGTGACCAGCTCGTGGCCGTCGCGGGCCGGCCGGTACTGAGCGCCATCCCGGGCTGGCGCTCCTCCGCCGACGTGGACCAGGCGGCGTCCGTCGAGGCACAGCGCATCGGTGTCGTCGAACTCGACGCGACCGGAAGCGCCATCGAAGCCTGGCGTGCGACGGCATCGTGCGACCGCCGAGCCCCCGGTGACCGACCAACCGACGCCGACGCCCACGTCGGGCCGGTTGCTGTCGTAGACGAGCGCTACGCTCGGCTGCACGCCGCGCCGGCCAGCCGGAACGACGAGCGGAATGACGTAGTTGGCCGAACCGTCGTGGCCGACGTGGAACTGGCCGACCGTACCGAAGCCGACCTCCGCCGTCTGCTCCAGATCATCGACGGCGCCGTCATCGGGCGGCGGCGGGTCGGGCGGCGGCTCGCACGCCGGCCCGACCGCGCCGAGGGCGACCGCGATCAGGACGAGCGCGCCCTTGCCATAGTTCCACCACTTCCACCCGGGGAGCCGCGATGCGCCGCTCGCCTCGTTCCTGCGTCGCCGTTCCAGCGCAACCCGTCGGCTACCTCTCCGCGACGTCACACCCCCGCTCCCGGCGGCACCCTTGATCCTGCGCACATGATCCTCCACGAGCGCTCCACCCTAGCCAGCCAACCGGCGGCGCGAATCCCCCGGCCGGGGGAGAACCCATCGGTACTCGATCGAGGCGGTGGGGCCTCGATCGCCGGAGAAGCGCATCGATCACGGCGGGGAGCGACGCTCGGTCGACGCGGCGCGGAACGTGACAAGTGCGTGACTTCGCGGTCGGGAGGTGGAGGCGTTGCTGGCGCCGGACCGGCGGACCATCGTCGGGGGCGCTGCTCGGCGCACGCGGGCCCAATCCCAACCCTCGGCTGCGAGCGCCGCGGCACCATGGGCATGTCTCGACCGCGAGGGGCAGCGGACGGGCCCGGCGGGGCGTGGTATCGAGAGCGGATGATCCCCATCGCGACCGCGGGCGCACCGGCGCCCGCCGGGCATTACTCGCAAGCGATCGTCCACGGCGGCTTGGTCTACGTGGCCGGCCAGCTCCCGATCGACCCGGCCGACCGCGGGGCGGAGCCGGGGCCGATCGGGGCGCAGACCGAGCGCGCGTTGCGCAACGTGGAGGCGATCCTCGAGGCGGCGGGCAGCGACCTCGCGCACCTCTTGTCGGTCACCGTCTACGTGACGGACATCGCGGACTGGCCGCTGGTGAACGAGGCGTACGCGCGCGTGCTCGGGCCGCACCGGCCGGCTCGCGCGGTGGTGCCGGTGACCACGCTCCACCACGGCTACCTCGTCGAGATCCAGGCGATCGCGGCGGTGCGTTCGGGCGCATGAGCGCGGGCAGCGACGCGCCGGCCGGGCGAGAGGAGCGACGGATCGGGAGCTGGATCCTCGCCGAGACCCTCGGGCGCGGCGGCGCGGGCGTGGTGTACGCGGCGACGCACGCAGAGACCGGAGCCCGCGGGGCGCTCAAGCTCGCGCGGCCCGACGGCAGCGCGCTCGAGAGCCACTGGTTCGCGCGCGAGGCGCGGCTCGCGGCGCGGCTGCGGCACCCGTACGTGGTGGCGCTGCTCGAGCACGGGCGCACCGACGACGAGCAGCCCTACCTCGTGTACGAGCGGGTGGACGGGCGCTCGCTCGAGGACGCGGTGGACTGGCTCGACCTCCACCAGATCGTGCGCGTCGGCGGGGAGCTCTTCGAGGCGCTGGGCTACGCGCACGACGCGGGGGTGGTCCACTGCGACGTCACGCCGCCCAACGTGCTGCTCGACGACAACGCGGGCGGCGCGGCCCGGCTGATCGACTTCGGGCTGGCCAAGGCGCGCGACGAGGCGAGCGCGCTGCGCCTCGCCGCGGGCGTGCAGATCTCGGGGACGCCCGGCTACCTCTCGCCCGAGCAAGCGCGCGGCGCGTCGAGCCCGGGCCCCGCGAGCGATCTGTTCGGCTGCGGGGCGGTGCTGTTCCGCGCGCTGACCGGCTACGCGCCGTACGGCGGCTCCAGCGCGATGGAGATCGTGCATCACACGTTGACGGCCGCGCCGCTGCCGCTGCGCCCGCGCCAGGGGCTGCGGGCGCCGGCGCAGCTCGCGGAGGTGGTCGAGCGCTTGCTCGCGCGCGACCCCGAGCAGCGCTACCCGAGCGCGGCCCAGGCCCGGCAGGCGTGGCTGGAGGCGGCTCGCGCGCACACGCCCGCCGAGGGCGCCTCCCGCTCCGCGCTGCTGCGCTCGCCCAGCCTGCCGTCGATGGAGACGATCCGGGTCGAGCCCCTCACGAGCACGCCCGGGGAGCGCGCGGTGCTGTTCTCGACGGTGCGCGCGACGCCGAGCGCGGGGCTCGATCGCGGCGCCGTGCACCGGC
>JAHBWG010000151.1 GCA_019637095.1 Sandaracinaceae bacterium
TGGCGTGTCGCGGCGCCTCCACGCGTGCCTCGCGCGTCGCCGGCGCGGGGGCCGGCTCGAGCGCCGGCGCGGCGGCCTCGAGCCGCGGCGTGGGCGGCGCCTTCGCGGGCGCGGTGGGCTCGGCGTCACAGCCGAAGAGACAGAGCGAGGCGGCGAGCAGCGTGATCCGGCGCATGCCCTTCCCCTAAAGGACGGCGGGCTCGGGGGGCAACTTCGTGGCGCGCGGCGGCGTCAGACGACGCGGTCGTTCCCGCCGTCGACGGGGATCTGCGCCCCGGTGACCGTGCGGAACGTCGGCCCGAGGACGGCGGCGGCGATCCGCGCGACGTCGTCGGTCGTGACCTCGACGCCGAGCAGGTTCGAGCGCTTGTACGCCTCGACGCTGAGGCCGTAGTGCTCCGCGCGCAGGCGCAGCTTCTCCTCCGTCCAGAGATCCGTGTCGAAGACCTTGTCGGGGTGCAGGAGGTTCACGCGCACGCCGCGCGGCGCGAGCTCGAGCGCGGCGACGCGCGCGAGCTGCGTCGCGGCCGCCTTCGACGCGCTGTACGCGGCGGCGCCCGGGCCGGGCGCGGGGACGTTGCGCGAGGCGATGACGAGGATCGACGGATCGAGCCCGCGCTCGAGGAACGGGATCGCGGCGCGCATCGCGCGCATCACCCCGCCGAGGTTGAGCTCGAGCGCGCGCGCCCACGCCGCCTCCTCGATCGCCTCGATCGGCGCGGACGGCGGGAAGTCGCCCGCGTTGCAGACGAGCAGATCGAGCCCGCCGAAGGCCTCCACGCACGCGCGCACCGCGGCGTCGACGGCGGCCGCGTCGGTCACGTCACAGACGACGCCCAGGCGCCCGGGGCCCGTGAAGTCCTCCGTGATCGAGGGGCGCACGTCCGCCCCGCAGACGGCCGCCCCCTGGCGGCCGAGCTCGCGCGCGATCGCGCGCCCGATGCCCGAGGCGGCCCCGGTCACGAACGCGATCTTGCCCGCGAGCGGCGGCGGCGCGCCGCCCGTCCGCAACTTGGCTTGCTCGAGCGTCCAGTACTCCATGTCGAACAGATCGCGCTCGCCGAGCGGCGCCCAGCCGCCCAGCGCCTCGGCGTCCGAGATGCACGCGATCGTGTGGCGCGCGATGTCGGCGACCTCGCCCGCGGCCTTCGCGCTCGCGCCGAACGCGACGAGCCCGCGCGCCGGCCACAGCGCCCAGCGCGGCGCCGGATCGAGCATCGTGCGCGAGCCGTCGTCGTTCCTCGCGAAGTAGGCGCGGTACGCGTCGGCGTACGCCGCGACGTCGGCGCTCGCGTCGGTCCCGGCGACGAGGGGGACGGCCTTGGTGCGGATCACGTGGTCGGGCGTGACCGGCCCGCGCGTGGCGATGGCCGGCGCGTCCTCTCGCGCCGCGAAGCCGGCGGCCTCGGGGCTTCCGTCGAAGCGCGCGATCATCGCGCGGCCCGCGGCGCGCGACACGGCCGCGCGCAGCGACGCGAGCGCGAGCGGGTCCGGCGCGACGCGGTGCGGGGCGAGCGGGCGCGCGCGGCGTGGGCCCGCGAGCGCGTCCTCGGCCTCGCTCACGAGGCGGATCATCCGCTCGTAGCTGGTGCGCGCGTCGTCGCCCCACGTGAAGACGCCGTGGTTCGAGAGGATCATCCCCTCGAGCTTCGAGAGGTCGCGCTCGCGCACGAGCTCGTAGACCGCGCGCGCGAGGACGAAGCCGGGCATGACGTAGGGGACGTAGAGCACGCGCTCGCCGTAGAGCTCGCGAACGCGGGCCTCGCCGCCCGGCGTGTTGGTCAGCGTGACGACGGCGTCGGCGTGCGTGTGGTCCACCCAGGCGGGGGGCAAGACGGCGTGCAGGATCGCCTCGACGGACGGATTGGGCGCGCTCGGCTCGAGCATCGCGGCGCGCTGCTCGCGCACCATGACCGAGTCCGCGAGCGCGCTCAGCCGCGCCATCTTGCGCAGCACGTCGAGCCGCACCGGGGCGAAGCCCGCGGGCTCGATCGACGCGAGGTCCCAGCCGCTCCCCTTGACGTAGAGCAACTCCACGGGCTCGCCGAAGAAGTCCTGCGCCGTGTGCTTGACGCTCGTGTTGCCGCCGCCGTGCAGGACCAGCGACGGCTCGGCGCCGAGCAGGCGAGAGGTATAGGCCCGCAATTGCAGGACCTCGGTGGGCGCGGCGGCGTCGTCGTAGCGGCTCTTCATCGGGGGGACCTTACTCCCGGAGCCCGCGCGCGCACCTGGCGGAGCGAGGGACGTCGTCGAGCGTCGCGCGGCTCGCCCGGCGCCCGCCTCGCGAGCGCGTGCCCGGGTAGGCGCACCTCGGGTAGGCTCGAGCGATGCGCCACGTCGCCCTCGCCTCGGTGCTCCTCTGTTCGCTCGCGGGCTGTGACGATGCAGGGGGTACCGGTGACGACGCCGGCGCGGCGCGCGACGCGGCGGGGCTCGACGCCGCCGGCTCGGACGCCGCGGCACAGGACGCGGCGGCACAGGACGCGAGCGCCGCCGATGGCGGCGGTGCGGACGCGTCGGTGCCCTCGGGCCCGGTCGTCGATCGGAGCGATCCGCGCCTCTACGACCACGCGCTCGACCCGGTGGAGCTCGACCCGACGGTCGCCGACTCGCTCGAGCTGCAATTCGCCTTGCTCGATACGCGGGCCGAGCCGCTCGGCAAGCTCGTGTTCTTCCTGCCGGGCGCCAACAACCGGCCGGCGGACTGGCGCGCGCACGGGCGCTTGCTCGCGAGCCTGGGCTTCCACGTGGTCATCCCGCATTACGACAACCGCTGGGGCTCGGCGTGCTCGGGGATGGGCGGCAGCTGCAACGTCGACACGCGCTGGGAGGCGCTCACCGGTGAGCCCGTCTCGTCGGTGATCGACGTGAGCCGCGCGGACAGCGCGGAGGGGCGCGTGCTCGTCATGCTCGCGCACCTCGCCGCCGCGCACCCGGGCGGCGACTGGGGCTACTACCTCGACGCGGTCGGCGCGCTGCGCGACGAGCACGTGATCATCGCCGGCATCTCGCACGGCGCGACGAGCGCGGGGCTGTTCGGCGCGCGGCGGGCGTTCCACCGCGTCGTGATGCACTCGGGCGGGTTCGGCGGAGTCGGCGCGACGCCGGCGACGCCGATCGCCGAGTTCTACGGGCTCTCGCACACCGACGACGAGCAGCACGCCGGGCACCTCGCGAGCTGGGCGTCCGCCGGCATGCTCGGCGCGCCGACGAGCGTCGACGACGCGGCGCCGCCGTACGGCGGCGCGCGACAGCTCATCACGTCGATCGCCAACAGCTACCCGCACTGCTCGGTCGCGGTGCACGGCTCCTCGCCGCGCGACGCGGGCGGTGACTTCCTCTTCGCGCCGGCGTGGCGCGCGCTCTACGGCGTGGCGCCCTGAGCGTGGTGAAACGGCCCGCCTCCGCGGGGGCCTCGCGGTAGGATGCGCCGCGGACGATGGCGGCCACCCGGATCTTGCGGGCGGTGTTCGTCGAGGCGGCCTCGGCGAACGCGACACGCTTGCCCGAGGACCTCGAGGCGCGCGCGGTGGTGCGCCTGTCGTGGCTGCTCGCGGGCTCCGCGCTCGCGTTCGTCGGCGGCATCCCGCTGCGCTGGCTGAGCTGGCGCGAGGGCGACGAGACGCTGTTCCTGATCTCGAGCGTCGTCTCGGGGCTGCTCGCGGCGATCGGCGCGATCGCGTTCGGGGTGGTGCGCTTCGGGCGCCTGCCTGCGGAGCGCGCGCTCTGGATCGGGCTGGGCTACGAGGTGCTGCTCTGCTTCGCGCTCGCGCTCGTCGAGCAGGTCATCGTGGGCTTCGCGCCGCTGCCGTTCCGGCTCTCGTCGGTCGCCGTCGTGCTGGTCGTGTTCCCGCTCGTGGTGCCGTCGCCGCCGCGCCTGCGCCTCGTCGCGACGGTGGCGTGCGCGATCGCGCAGCCGGTGGCGCTCGGCGTGGTCGCGCTCGGGGCGCGCGGGCAGCTCGACGTGCGCTCGCTCGTCGCGGCGAGCGCGCCGACCTTCGTCGTCGCCGGGATCGCGGCGTGGCTCGGGCAGGTCGTGCACCGCCTGCGCCTCGACGCCGATCGCGCCGCGGCCTTCGGTCAGTACGAGCTCGTCGAGCGGCTCGGTCAGGGCGGGATGGGCGAGGTGTGGCGCGCGAAGCACGCGAAGCTGATGCGGCCCGCCGCGGTCAAGCTCATCCGCCCCGACGAGGCGGACGTGCGCGGCCAGGCGGCGCGCGCGCGCTTCCACCGCGAGGCGCAGGCGACCGCGGCGCTGAGCTCTCCGCACACCGTCTCGCTCTTCGATTACGGCACGGCGGAGGACGGCACGCTCTACTACGCGATGGAGCTGCTCGACGGCGTCGACCTCGAGACGCTCGTGAGGCACTTCGGCCCGCTGCCGCCCGAGCGCGTGCTGTACGTGCTCGATCAGGCGTGCGCGTCGCTCGCGGAGGCGCACGCGCTCGGGCTCGTGCACCGCGACATCAAGCCGGCGAACCTCGTCCTGTGCCGCGTCGGCGCGGACGTCGACTTCCTCAAGGTGCTCGACTTCGGCCTCGTGAAGCCGCGCTACCTCGCCGACGAGAGCCACGTCTCGCTCGCCGGCGCGGTGAGCGGCACGCCGGGCTACGTCGCCCCCGAGCACATCGCGGGCAAGCCCATCGACGGCCGCTCGGACCTCTACTCGCTCGGGTGCGTCGCGTACTTCCTCGCGACCGGTCAGCGCGTGTTCGTGCGCCGCGAGAAGGCCGAGCTCCTGCAAGCGCACCTGACCGAGGAGCCGGTCGCGCCGTCGCAGCGCGCGCCGGAGGCGAAGATCCCGCCCTCGCTCGACGCCCTCGTGCTCGCCCTGCTCGCGCGCGATCCGGCGGCGCGCCCCGCGGACGCGAGGGCGGTGCGCGCGCTCGTCCGTCGGGCGATGCACGACGCGCCGAGCTGGAGCGAGGAGCGCCGCGAGGCGTGGTGGGCCGCGCACCTCCCGGAGCTCGCGGGGGCCAAGACGCAGCTGCGGCTGTGACCCTCGAGGCGACCGCCGCGGCCGCTCCGCATCCGCTCCGAGGGCTCGCGCGGGAGCGCGGGCGAGGGTAGGCTCGCGCCCGTGCCGGTCGACCGGACCACCGTGCGGGAGCTGCGCGAGGCGCCGTGGCGGAGCGTCGACGAGCTGCGCGGCTTCGTCGAGCGCGTCGGCGCGGTCGACAAGAAGGGCATCGCGGCCCTCGTCGAGGCCCTCACCGATCCGAAGCTCGAGCACGGCCCGCAGCACCAGAACCGGTGCTCGGCGTTCAAGGCCATCTGCCTGCGCGCGCCCGACCCGTCGTACTTCGAGCCGATCGCGTCGGCGCTCGGCAGCGCCGACCCGCTCCTGCGGCGCGCGATGGTCGCCGTGCTCCCGAAGGTCAACGACGTCGAGCGGCACGACCTCTTGTGCGCGGGGCTCGACTCGCCGGACCGCGAGGTGCGCCGCGACGTGGCCTCGGTGCTCGAGGCCGTCGGGGGGCCCTCCGCGCTGCGCGAGCTGACGCGGCTCGTCAGCGGCAAGTCGTTCGCGGGCCGGCGCGACGCGCTCGAGGTCATGGTGCCCAAGGCGCGCCACCGCGCGCTCGAGCTGATCGCGGCGGTGATCCGGCACGGCACGATGCCGGACCGGCTGCGGGCGCTCGAGCTCGCGGGGGACCGCGACCTGATGAGCGGGGACCTCGCGGGCGCGGTCGAGGCGGTCGTCGCGGCGCTCGACGATCGCGACCCGCGCGTCTCCGAGGCCGCGTTCAAGGCGTTCGCGGCGCTCGCCGACGAGACGACGTTCTACGAGGCGCTCGAGCCGCGGCTCGCCGCCGCCGAAGTCAGCCCGGTGCTCGTCGAGGCGCTCGGTCACTTCCGCACGCGGCGGAGCGCCGACCTGCTCACCGCGCGCCTGCGCCGTGGCCCACCCGCCGTGCAGCTCGCGGCGATCCGCGCGCTGCGCGCCATCGGCGGGGACGACGTGATCGCCGGGCTCGTCGAGGCCCTCCACCTCGAGGAGCCCACCGCGCGCCGCGCTGCGCAAGACGTCTTGCAAGAGCTCGGCAGCTCCGGCGGGGTGAACCTCGCGCGCCTGCTCCTCGCGCTCCTCTCGAGCCCGCTCCCGCACGTCCGGCGCGCGGCGTCGGGCCTCGCGGGGACCATGCGCGCGGGCGGGGCGCTCACGCGCCAGCTCCTCGAGGCGCTGCGCGAAGAGAACTTCTGGGTCCGCGAGCGGGTCCTCGACGCGATCGTCGAGCTCTCGCTCCCCGAGCTCGCCGACGGGCTCGTCTCCTTCCTCGGCGACGAGCGCCCCGAGATCCGGCGCTACGCCGTGTTCGGGCTCTTGCGGCTGCGCGACGCGGCGACCCTCGGCGCGATGTTGCGCACCGCGGTCGCGGACCCGGACTGGTGGGTGCGCGAGCAAGCGGTCCAGGCGGTCGGCGTGCTCGGCGACGAGCGCGCGCTCCCCTACCTGGAGGTGATCCTCGCGGAGCGGCCCGATCTGCGCGTCGCGACGATCGAGGCGTTCGGGCTGCTCGGGGCCGACGACGTGCTGCTCGAGAAGGCGGAGCTCACCGCCGACCCGGATCCCGCGGTCCGCCTCGCGATGCTCGAGGCGCTCGGCCGGCTCGATCGCGGGCGCGAGGCGAGCTTCTTCGTGCAGGCGTGCACCAACGACGACGAGCCGCGGGTCGCCAAGGTCGCGCGCGATCTGCTCGAGCGCTGGAAGATGGCGAGCGACTCGGACGCCGCCGCGTCGGTCGGCTTGCTCGACCGGCTGCTCGTCGCGACCGCGCGCCACGGGGCCGACGACCTGCTGCTGAGCCCCGGGCGGCCGCCCCTCGTGAAGCACCTCGGCGAGATCCAGCCGATCAGCCGCTCGGTCCTCGACGAGCCCGAGCTCGAGAAGATGCTCCTGCCGGTGCTGTCGGCGGCGCAGCGCGAGGTGCTCGCGAGCGGCCACGACGTCGACCTGTCCTACGACGTGCCGGGGTTCGAGCTGCGCTACCGCATCAACGTGTTCCGCCAGCTCCCCGGGCTGAGCGCGGTGCTGCGGCGCGTGCACCAACACCTTCCCACCCTCGACGAGCTCGGCCTGCCGGACGCGGTGCGGCGCTTCGCCGACTTCCCGAACGGGCTCGTGCTCGTCGGCGGGCCGACCGGCTCGGGCAAGTCCACCACGCTCGCCGCGCTCATCGACTACATCAACGCGCACCACGGGCGGCACATCGTGACGATCGAGGACCCGATCGAGTTCGTGCACGCGCAGCGCGACAGCCTCGTGAACCAGCGCGAGGTCGGCACCCACGCCCCGACCTTCGCCGCGGCGCTCCGCGCGACCCTGCGCCAGGACCCGGACGTCATCCTCGTGGGGGAGCTGCGCGATCGCGAGACGATCGAGTTCGCGGTGAACGCCGCGGAGACGGGGCACCTGGTCTTCGCCACGGTGCACACCACGAGCGCGGCGACGAGCATCGACCGCCTGATCCACGCGTGCGAGGCGTCGCGGCAGCCGGTGATCCGGACGATGCTCGCCGAGTCGCTGCGCGCGGTGCTCTGCCAACAGCTCTTGCGACGTCGCGAGGGCGACGGCCGCCGCGTGCTCGCGTGCGAGATCCTCCTCAACAACGACGCCGTCTCGAACCTCATCCGCAAGGACAAGTCGTTCCAGCTCCCTTCGGTGATCACGACGCACGGCGCCGCGGGGATGCGCCTCATGGACGCGGATCTCGCCGCGCTCGTCCGCGACGGCGTCGTCGACGTGCGCGACGCGATGCTCAAGGCCCAGGACAAGGTCGCGTTCGGCGAGCTCGTCGCGGCGCTCGACGAGGGTCGCGTCGTCGAAGGGGGGCTCCACGGCGCGGGGAGCACGGCGACCGGACGCTCGAGCCTGCCGCCGCGCGGCGCCACGATGCCGCCGGCCAAGCTGGGAGGAGGCTGAACCATGGCGCGCCTCGACACGTTCCTGCGCATCGCCGCGGATCAGCGCGCGAGCGATCTGCACTTCCACGCGGGCAAGGTCCCGCGCGTGCGCTACCAAGGCGAGCTGGTCACGATGCCCTTCCGCGTGCTGTCCGAGCCGCAGGTGCGCGCGCTCCTCGACGAGATCCTCGAGGCGCGGCAGCTCGCGACGCTCGATCGCGAGGGGCAGGTCGACTTCGCCTACGAGCTCGCCGGCGTCGGGCGCTTCCGCGGGAGCGTGTGCCGGCAGGCCGGCGGGCTCTCGGCGGTGTTCCGCGTCGTGCCGGCCGCGCCACCCGACCTCGCCGACCTCGAGCTCCCGGGCGCGATCGCCGGCTTCACGCGCCACGCGAACGGGCTCGTCCTCGTCACCGGGCCGACCGGGTCCGGCAAGACGACGACGCTCGCGGCGATGGTCGACCTCGTCAACGCCTCGAGCGGGCGGCACGTGATCACCGTCGAGGATCCGATCGAGTTCGTGCACGTGCCCAAGCGAGGGCTCGTCACGCAGCGTGAGGTCGGCCTGCACGTCTCGAGCTTCGCCGGCGCGCTGCGCTCGGCGCTGCGCGAGGCGCCCGACGTGCTCGTGGTCGGCGAGATGCGCGACTTCGAGACGATCAGCCTCGCGCTCACGGCGGCGGAGGCCGGCGTGCTCGTGTTCGCGACGCTCCACACCGGCTCGGCGAGCAAGGCGATCGATCGCATGCTCGGCGCGGCGCCCGCGGACCACCAGGAGCAGGTGCGCGAGGTCCTCGCGCTGCTCCTCCGCGGGGTGCTCAGCCAGCGCTTGTGCCGGCTCGTGAGCGGCCAGGGGCGCGTGGCGGCGACGGAAGTCCTCTTGCAGTCTCCATCGATCTCCAACCTCATCCGCGAGGCGAAGATCCACCAGGTGGACTCCTACCTCCGCGGCGGCGAGGACAGCTCGCGCGGGATGCACAGCCTCGAGCACTCGCTGCTGCGGCTCGTGAGGGAGGGGCGCATCAGCCGCGAGGAGGCCTTCCGTCACGCGAACGACGAGTCCGCCCTCACCGCCTCGCTCGGAGCCGCCGCGTGAGCGACGACCGCAAGGAGCGCGCGCGCGCGCGCCGCGTCGCGACCGCCCGCGAGCTCGAGCAGCGCGGCATGCTCGAGCACGCGGTGAAGACGTACCTGCGCGCGGGGGCGCCCGCCGAGGCCGCGCGCGCGCTCGCCTCCGCCGGTCGCCTCGCCGACGCGGCCGCCGCGATCATCGAGTCGCTCTCGGTCCGGGCGCCGGCGCAGGACGTCGCGGCGCTCGGCGCCGAGGACCGCGCGCTCGTCGAGCA
>JAHBWG010000152.1 GCA_019637095.1 Sandaracinaceae bacterium
TGCCGCCGGCGCTCCTGGGCGGCTCGCTGCGGCTCTTGCGCGCCGAGGTCTTGCGCGGCGCGCTCGCGCTGCGGCGGGGCGATCCGATCGCGGCGGCGCGTTGCCAGGGCCGCGCGGCGAGCGCGGCGAACGGGGCGGGCCTCGAGCGCGAGGCGACGCTCATGGAGATGGTGATGGCGAGCTACCTCGTCGCGGCGGAGCAGCGCCCCCTCGCCCGCGAGCGCTACCAGGCGTGTGCGGACCGCGCGCTCGCGCGCGGCTGGTACGACCTCGCGGCGCAGTCGCTGATGGCGATCGGATCGCTCCACCTCGTCGACCGCGATCGCAGCGCGGCGTCGGTCGCGTACGGTCGGGCGGGCCGCGCCGCGCGCGACGGCGGCGAGAAGAGCCTCGCGATCGAGGGCTTCCGCATGGCCGGCCAGTGCGCCGCCGAGGACGGCAACCAGGACGTCGCGGCGCGCCTGTTCACCGAGGCGCTCGCCATCGCGCAGCCGATGGGCGACGCGGCGGCCGGCCGCACGAGCGCGCCGGTCGCGGCGCGCCAGCTCGCGGATCACTTCGAGCGCCTCGGGGCGCGGCCGCAGGCCGCCTCGCTGCGCGAGCAAGCAACTCGAATGGACGCCGCCGCGCGCGGCGAGGAGGCCGCATGATCGGGTGCAAGGACGACGACCTCGTGGTCGGGATGTGCATGCACATGGAGCTCGTGCCGATGCCGGCGCCGACACCGACGCCGCTGCCGCACCCGTTCCTCGCGACGGTCGGCGATCCGAGCCGCGCGGCCGCCCAGGCGGTGGGGCAGCCGATGAAGGCGGCCTCGTCCGACGACGACCTCGCGAAGCGCCCGGTCACGATCAACGGCGCGCTCGCGACGAGCGTCGGCACGATCACCAAGAACTCGACCGCGCTCCCGCACGTCCCGTTGCCCCCCGGCACGGGGTGGGCGCCGATGCCCAAGCCGCCCAAGCCGATGGTGGGCATCCTCGAGACGCCGCCGCCGCCGGACCTGCCGGTGTGTCCCGCCGGCGACGCGCTGATGGACGCGGGCTCGAGCGCGGTCAACTTCGGCGAGGGCGCGATCGTGCGCCTCGGCGACACGTGCGCGAGCTGCTCGGAGCCGGCGCGCCAGGTCTCTACCGTCATCGCGGTGCCCGTCGGACCGCCGGTGCTCGTGCGCGGCTGAGCATGCGGACGCGCTGGGAGGTCGACGCCGTGCATCGGCTCGTCTCGCGCCTCGCGCCGCCTCGGCTCGCGAGCTGGCGGCCGATGAGCCAGCGCCCGATCGCGGGGCGGGGCGTCGACGTCGCCACCGGGCACGTCACGTTCGTCGAGGAGGACCTCGCGCTGCCGGGCCCGCCCGCGCTCGCGATCGCGCGGACCTACGTGTCGGGCGACGCGGATCGCGGCGGGCCCCTCGGCCGCGGCTGGAGCCTGTCGATCGATCAGCGCGTCACGCTCGAGCACGCCGCGTTCGCGTGGCGCGACGGCGCGGGGCGCGAGCTCGTGTTCCTGCACGACGGCGCGCCGCGCGCCGGGCTCCCGATCGGTCACCCGCTCGACGGAGCGCGCCTGGTCTGGCTCGGGCGGGGGATGGCGCAGGTGCTCGACGGCCCGCGCCGCCTCACCTTCGAGGCGCTCGCCGACGGCGCGTCCGAGCTCCACCTGCGCTCGATCGAGGTCGGCACGGCCAGCGCGTGGATCGCGCACGAGGCCGGGCTGCCGGTCGCGGTGACCGTCGGCGCGCTGCGCGCGCGGCTCGCGTACGCGGACGGGCGCCTGCGCGCGCTCTCGCTCGAGCTCCCCGCCGGCGAGGTCCTCCCCATCGCCACCTACGAGCACGATCGCGAGGGCCAGCTCGCGCGCGTGCGGCTCCCGCAGGGCCTCGAGCGCGGCTACGAGTACGTCCGTGGGCTGTGCGTCACGCGCGTCTTCGGCGACGGCGAGCGCGTCCACTTCGGCTACGACGACGGCGGCCCCGACGCGAAGTGTCTGCGCACGTGGTCCGACGCGGGCTACGACGATCGCACGCTCTCCTACCGCTACGGCGCGAGCACCGTCGCCACGGCGAGCGGCGACGCCGGGAGCTGGGAGCTCGACCCGCTCTTCCGCGTCACCAAGAGCCCGCGCGGGACGTGGCGCTACGACCCGGAGCGCCTCGCGCCGGTCGAGGCGCGTAGCCGCTACGGGCGCCGCGTCGCGATGCTCGACGCGGCGGGGCGCCCCGCCGAGATCCGCGCGCCGGACGGGACCGTCGCGCGCTACACCTTCGACGACGCGGGCCGCGTGGTCCAACGCGTGGACGGCGCAGGCACGGAGGCGCGCGTGCGCTACGCCGGCGAGCGCGTGGTCGAGCGCGCGGGCGACGGCCCGTCCGTCTCGGTGCGCGACCGCGACGACGCGACGGAGATCGTCGTGGGCGACGAGTGGCTCGAGGTCGAGCGCGACGGCGCGGGGCGCCCGGCGCGCGTGCGCCTGCGCGACCAGGAGTGGCGGGTCGATCACGACGCGCTCGGGCGGCCGGCCGCGCTCGACGGCCCCGACGGGCGGCGGCGCTTCGCGCACGACGCGTACGGGCGGCTCGTCGGGGTCGAGGTCGACGGCGCGCGCGCGTCGTTCGCGCGGGACGCCGAGGGGCGCCTCGTGCAGGCGGTGCTCCCCGACGGAGAGTGGGTGATCGAGCGCGACCGCGGCGGGCTGCCGCGCCTCGTGACGCGCCCGGACTTCGCGTGCGAGCTGCGCTTCGATCGCGAGCGCCGCCTCACCGAGGTGATCGATCGGCGCGGCCGGCGCTGGGTGTTCACGCGCGACCGCGCCGGGCGCGTGGTCGAGGAGCTCGACTTCGATCACCGCGCGTACGGCTACAAGTACGCGGGCGCGAGCGCGGACGTCTCGACGCTCGTCTTGCCCGGCGGCGAGCGGCTCGCGGTCTACCGCGACGCCGCCGGGCGCGTGGCCGAGGCGCGCTACGGGACCGAGGTCGAGGAGCGCTTCGCCTACGACGCGGCGGGCCGCCTCGTCGAGGCGTGGCGCGAGGACCGCGTCGTCGCGCTCGCGCGCGATCGCGCGGGCAACGTCGTGGGCGAGCGGCAGGCGAACGACGAGGTCGGCGCGAGCTACGACGCGTGCGGCCGCCGCGCGCTCGTCGTCAGCTCGGTCGGCGCGCGCATCACGCGCACCTGGGGCGCCTCTGGCGGGCGCCTCATCGAGGTCGTCGCCCCGGACGGATCGCGCCACGAGGTGCGCCTCGAGCGAGGCCGCCTCGTCAGCGGGGCGCTCGACGTCCCTCGCGCGCCACGCGAGCCCCCGCTGCGCTTCTCGGGCGAAGGAGACGTGGAGCGCGACGCCGCCGGGCGCATCGCGGCGTGGACGGCGCCCGACGGACGGCGCTGGGCGTACCGCTACGGCGTCGACGGCCTCGTCGCGCACGTCGAGCTCCCGGGCGGCGACGTGCTCGCCTACACCTACGACGCGCTCGGGCGCCGGGTCGCGGCGACGAGCGCGCGCTTCGACGCGCGCTGGATCTGGGACGGCGGCGTCGCGCTCCACGAGCTCTCGAGCATGGCGCCGCCGCGCCTCTACGTCTTCGACCCCGGGGACGGCGCGCCGATCGGCCGCGTCGACCCCGGGCACGCGCGCTGGCTCGGGCTCTACCAGGACTTCGTGAGCCTGTTCGATCCCGCGCAGCCGGATCGTCCGACCAGCGAGTACTGGGCGTGGCGCGGCGGCCTCTTCATCGACTTGCTCACGGGCCTCTGGCTCGGCCCCGGGCGCGCGTACCACCCGCGCGCGGCGGAGCCGATGGGGGCGAGCACGATCAGCGACGAGCTCTTCGGGCCGGCGAGCCTGCCGCCGTTCGAGTACGCGCCGCGCGTGCTCTCGACCCTCGAGCGCGCGTCCGACGCCGAGCTGTCGCGCTTCCTCCACCGCCTGACGACGCCGGCTTGGCTCGAGCTCCCGCGCACGCCGCCGGCGCCGTGGCCCGCGCCGATCGAGCCGCCGAGCCTCTGGCCCGAGGCCCACGCGATCTGAGCGCGTTGACCGCGCCGGGCGCGGCTCGATACGATGGAGCGCTCGTGCCGATCTTGACGGACGAAGAGCGCTGTGGCTCGGAGCTCGCCGGCAAGTACCGCATCGAGACGGTGATCGGGCGCGGCGGGATGGGCGTCGTGTTCCGCGGCCGGCACCTCCTCACGGCGCGAGACGTCGCGATCAAGATCCTTCGACCCGAGATGTCGCAGGACGCGACGCTGAGCCGGCGGTTCGTGCGCGAGGCGCGCGCGGCCTCGACGCTGCGCCATCCGAACGTGGTCGAGGTCCTCGACCTCGGCGTCGAGCCGGACGGCACCGCCTACATGGTGCTCGAGCTGCTCGACGGGGAGCCGCTCGCAGAGCTGCTCGATCGCAAGGAACGTTTACCGCTCGCGCGCACCCTCGAGCTCCTGCTCCCGGTGATGGACGCGCTCTCGGTGGCGCACGAGGCGGGGATCGTCCACCGCGACCTCAAGCCGGACAACATCTTCCTCGCGCGCGAGCACGACGGACGGGTGCGCCCGACCCTGCTCGACTTCGGGATCGCGAAGGTCGCCGACGCGTCGGGCTCGTTCGCGACGCGGACCGGCTCGGTGATGGGCACGCCGCACTACATGGCGCCGGAGCAGGCGCGCGGCGCCTCCGATCAGGGCGCGGCCGTCGACGTCTGGGCGATCGGCGTGATCCTCTACCAGTGCCTCTCGGGCGCGCTGCCCTTCGACGACGAGGCGGTCACGCTGGTGATGCTGAAGGTGATCACCGAGCCCTCGCCGCGGCTCGACTCCGCCGCGCTCGCGCTGCCCGAGGCCATCGTCGAGGTGGTCGCGCGCGCGATGGCGAAGGCGCCGGGCGAGCGGTTCGCGTCGATGACCGACTTCGTCGCGGCGCTGCGCGACGCCGCGGAGGCGGCCGGTGTCCCGGTGCCGCGCGCGCGCGAGTCGCTCGCCGGGCCGCCGACCTCGCTGCCCCCGCCGCCCGACGTCGAGCCCGCCACCGGGGGGCTCGCCGAGGCGCCGGCGGCGAGACCGGACGCGTCGGCCGCCACGGTGGCCGCGCGGCCGTCGCGGAGGCCACGTCCCGCGCTCGACACGGAGCAGCCGACGCTGGCCTCGCTCGGGGCGCGCCGCAGCGACGACGCGGAGACGATCGCCGCGCGACCCCGGCGGCTGGTCGCGCCGGCGGCGCGAGACGAGGTGCCCGCGCCACCGCCACGCGGGCGCTGGGCGCTCGCGCTCGCGATCCCGCTCGTCGCGATCCCGCTCCTCGCGCTCGGCGCGTGGCTCGCGCTGCGCGACGCGCCGGCCGACGCAGGCGCCCCGACCTCGCGCCCGCCGAGCGCGCCGGTGGCGGCGTCGAGCGACGCGCCCGTGAGCTCGCCTCCGTCGGACCCACCGCCGCCCGAGCCGCCGCTCCCGCTCGGCCTCGATGCGCCCAGCGACGTCGAGCCGCCGCCGGCGCTCGTCGAGGCGCCCGAGGCGGCCCCGCCGCGCCGCGGCCGCGGTCGCGCGAGCGCGACGCCCGCGGTGGCGCAGCCCGCGTCGCGCGAGCCGCGGGTCGAGCGTGACACGCGGCGCACCCCCGGCGTCGTCGAGTGGTAGCCGGCGCGAGGGGTGACAGCGCGCCGGGTGCGCGTACGATGAGGCCGTGACGACCAGCCCCTGGATCGAGATCGACGCGGTGCCCGAGGCGCAGCTCCCGCCGCACCTCGTCGACCGCAAGCACGGCGATCGGGTCAGCGTGATCGAGGGCGGGATCCTCCACGTGCGCGACGGGCGCGCGACGTTCGCGCCGTTCCGCGATCTCTACGCGGTGGTGAGCCACGGCGGGCGCGTGTACTTGCTCGTCCCGCGCCGCCCGCCCTCGCCGCCCTGGCTCGAGGTCGACCCGACGATGTTCGGCGCGGACGGCGCCGCGGGCATGGCGCGCTTCGCCGAGCGCGCGCGCGAGGGCGGCCCGGACGTCGGCGGCGGCTACCGCGACGCCGTGCGCCGCCACCGGCAGGGCCTGGGGCACGAGGAGCTCTTGCGGCGCGTCGCGGCGCGCGAGCCGGTGCCGGGCATGATGGAGGTCCCCTCCACCGTGCGGCTCAACCGCTCCTACCCGGGGCTGGGCATGGTCCAGGCCCTCGCGGTGATCGGCGGCGGCTTCGCGGGCTACGCGGCGATCATCGCGCTCGCGGTCGCGGCGGGCGGCGGTCGGGACGGCGAGGCCGCGCTCATGCTCGGCACCTACACGCTCCCGTTCCTCGGCCTCGGCGGCGGCGCCTACGCGGCGCACACCATCGGACGAAGGTGGCGCGCGGCGGCGGACGCGACCGCGCCGCGCCAGCGCGTGCTCGTGCTCGCACCGGATGGGTGCGTCCTGGGGCTGCGCGACGGGGTGCGCGCGCTCACCTGGGGCGCCGTCGGCCGCTTCACCGTCGCGCGGCTCGAGCCCGAGTACGAGGAGGGGCTCGTGATCCACGGCGCCGAGGGCGAGCGGGTCGGCGAGATCGACGGCGGTTTCCTCGACGCGCCGCTGGGGCTCGTCGTCGCGGTCGCCGAGGCCTACCGCGACGCCGCCGCGTCGGAGGAGTAGCCGCGGTCGCCGCCGAGTGTCCTCTGGGCAGGACGCTCGGCTCGGTGTGCGTTCGGCCGCGAGGACACTCGATCGCCGCGCGCACGCCTCCGCCGCTTGGCACGGTCGGTGGAAGTCCGTGTACGCGCTTCGCGCGGACGGGGACGATGCCGAGCGACCGAGAGGGGAGAGGTGGCTTCGCGTCGAGGGACCGTCCGCGCGGGGCGCGCCGCTCGAGGTTGGCGTGCCGATGATGGAGGAGCCGTTCGAGCTCTCCGCGGCGCTCGCCGCGGTCACGCACGACGTCTCGCACGACCTCGTCCGCGTCGTGGATCGGCGCGCGTGGTCCGCGCTGCCCGCGGACCTTCGCCGCACCTACCGCGCGGGCGTCCTCGCGTGCGCGCTCGGCGCGCCGGGGCCGAGCGAGCTCACTCTCGAGCTCGCGCGCGACCCGCCCGTCCCCGGCCTCGCGTCGTCGCACGTGATCCTCGAGCCCGACGGCGCCGGCGCGTGGCCGGACCGCCTCCTCCTCGGCGGCTTCGAGCACGAGCCCGACCTGCCGCCGGCGCGCGGCTGGGCGGAGCGCCTCCTCGGCTTGCTCGCGTGCGCCGGCCACGACCAGATCCCCGCCGCGCTGCCGCGCGTGCTGGACGACATGCCCGCCGACGTCTGGCTCGCGCGCGCCGGCTCGCTCCGGCCCCGCGCGATCGACGCGGTGCGGCTCGTCTTGTCCGTCCCCGCCGATCGCGCATCGGGCGAGCTCGCGCGCATCGACTGGCCCGGCGACCCCGCGCTCGTCCGCCGGCTCATCCGCCGCGCCGGGCTGGACGCCGGGCGGGCGCACCTCGCGATCGACGCGGGCGCCGCGGTCGGTCCGCTCGCCTCGCTCGCCCTCTTGCCCGAGCACGGCCACGACGCGCGCGCCGTGCTGCGCCGGCTCGCGCCGAGCGCCGCGGCGGAGGGCTGGGATGGCGCGGTCGACGGGATGAGGCGGCGCCTCGGCGCGGAGCTCTCGTTCGACGTCGCGGGCCACGCGGGGACGCGCGCGCTGCTCGCGTTCTCGTGACGCGCGTCAGGGGCGGGAACCGCGGCGCGCGCGCGGCGTCGAAGGGGGCGTGGCTCGGACCCCCTCGATCGCGCTCGTCGCGCTCGTCGTGCTCGCGTCGGCGTCCTCGGCCCGGGCGCAGTGGCTCGTCGAGCCGCCGGAGGGGCTCTCGATCGACGGCCGCGAGGTGGACGTCGAGCTGCGCGACGGGCTCGCCCTCGTGACGACGCGCGTCCGGCTCGCCCGCGCGCGCGAGGGCGCGCCGCTCGAAGCCCAGCTCGAGGTCCCGACGCCGGCCGGGGCGGGGCTCGCGCGCCTCGAGGTGTGCTCGGGCACGGCGTGCCGGCGCGGGGTGCCGAGCGTCGAGGGCGCGTACGAGGCCGCGCGCCGGGGCCGACGCCCCTCGCGCGCGCCCGTCGGCCACGCGACGCTCAGCGGCTGGCGCGAGCGCTGGCGCCTCGCGGTCACCGCCGCGCCGGTCCGCCACGACCGGCCGTTCGTGATCACCGCCGCCTACGTGGCGTCCTCGCTGACCCGTGACGGCGTGGTGCGCCTCACGCTGCCCGCGCCGGGGCCGGGCGCGCCCGTCCGCGTGCGCGTGCGCGCGCCGGGGCTCCTCGACGCGCGCGTCGACGGCGCGGCGAGCGCGCACGAGCCGAGCGGCGACGCGCCGGTCGAGATCGTCGCGCGGGTGCCCGACGCGGTGAGCTCGCTGAGCGCCGTCTCGCTGCGCTGCGGCAACGATCGTTGCGTGCGATACCGCGCGGTGGCGGGGCCGGTCGCGCCGCGCGCGCGCGACGTGTTCCTCCTGCTCGACGCCTCGCCCTCGACCCGCGGCGTGGCGCCCGAGCTCCGCGCCGAGGCGGTCGACGCGCTGCTCGGCGCGCTCGCGCCCGAGAGCCGCGTGGTGCGGGTGGCGTTCGCGCGGCGCGCGCGGCTGCTCGACGAGGCGCCGCGGGCGCCCGCCGACGTCCCGCGCGACGCGGTGCTGCCCGCGCTCGGGAACACGACGGCGCTCGACGCGGCGCTCGCCGTCCTCGGCGACCGCCTCGCGATCGCGCGCGACCCGCTCGTCGTCGTCGTCGGCGACGGGCGCTTCGCGGCGAGCGCGGCCGCCCGCGCGGCGCTGTCCTCGCTGGTCGCGGCCGGCGCGGAGATCTCGGTCCTCTGGCTCGTCCCCGGCTCGCCGTTCGACGACGCGGTCACCGCGTCGGTCACCGCCACGCTCGGCGTCGTCGCGCCCGCGTACCTCGGCGCCGAGGCGGCGCGTCGCGTCGCGGTCCCGGCGGTCGCGGCGGAGCTGCGCGTCGGGCAGCTCCGCCTCGGCCCGCTGCGCGCCGGGGAGGAGCGCGTGCTCGACGAGCGCTTCGAGGGCGGGGGCGCGGCGCCGTGGCTCTCGGGGCT
>JAHBWG010000153.1 GCA_019637095.1 Sandaracinaceae bacterium
CGCCGACGTGGCCGCGCTCGGCGACGCGGCCCTCGCGCCGCGCGAGGGGCCGCGCGTGCGCCCGGAGCAGGAGCTCGCGCGCGCGCGCCGCCTCTTCGACACCGGCTGGCGTGGCTACCGCTGGCCGGCGATCGCGGCCGAGCTCGCGCGCCTCGGCAGCACGCTGCCGCGCTCGCGCGTCGAGCTGCGCGTCGAGGTGCTCTCGCGCCTCGCCGCGGCGCAGCGGCACCTCGGTGATCCGCTCGGGAGCCTCGCGCTGCTCGAGCAGGCGCAGGCGATCGCCGACTCGCCCGACGGGCGCGAGGGTGTGCCCGACGAGCCGCTCGTCTACCTCGCCTCGCAGCGCGCGATGACGCAGAAGCAGCTCGGCCGCTTCGCCGAGGCGCGCCGCGACGCCGCGCTCGCCGTCGACGTCGCGCGCCGCGCGCGCCTGCGCGGCGTGCTGATCCGCGCGCTCGGGGTCGCCGGGCTCGTCGCGCTCGCCGACGAGGATCCGGCCGGCGCGGGCGGCGCGATCGACGCGTTCGAGGCCTCGCTCGAGGTCGCGCTCGCGCACGACCCCGAGCGCACGGCGCGGACGCGCGCGTACCTCGTCGAGGCCTACGGCGCGGCCGGCCGCGCCGATGACTGCGAGGCGGCGCGCGAGGCCGCCATGGCGGAGCTCGCCACGATGAGCGACCCCGAGGAGCGGCGCGCGACCGAGAGCTGGATCCGCACGAGCTGGGGCGGCGCCCTGCTCGCGCTCGCGCGCCCGGCCGACGCGGTCGACGCGCTCGATCACCCGAGCGTGCGCGTGAGCCTCGAGGAGGAGCCGCTCCCCGGGCTGCTCGCGCGGCGCTGGCTCGGCCTCGCGCTCGCGTCTGCGGGCGCCGACCCGGCGCGCGGCTTCGAAGTGCTCGCCGCCTCGCCGCTCGTCCACGGCCGCGCGCTCGCGCCCCACCTCGCGTTCCTCGCGCACTTGAACGTGCTCCACGAGGCGCAGGCGCGCGCGTCCGCGGGCGCGTGGACCGCGGACGTCGCCGGCCGCGCCGCGCGCGCGCTCGAGCACGTCCCCGGCTACGTGCGCGGCGAGCCCGTCATCGCGGCGGCGATCGCCCGGGCCGCCGACGCGCTCGCCCGCGGCGAGGCGCCCGCGCCGGACGCGCTCGGCGCGCTGCTCGCCCTGAGCCGTCGCGGGTGACGCTGGCGGCGGGGCGGTTCTTACGTAGACTGCCGCCGTGGCGTTCCGCAGCGATGCCGAGGCGCTCCGCGCGCGGATCGACGTGCTCGAGGGCGAGCTCGCGCGCGCCCGCGAGCGCATCGCCGAGCTCGAGCGCGACGCCGCCGAGGCGCCCGCGTTGCGCGCGAAGATCGAGGGGCTCGAGCGCGCGCTCGGCCGCCACCGCGACTCGCAGCGCCCGAAGGTCGCGCGCGCGGCGGCGATCGGCGTCGGGGTGATCGCGGTGGGCGGGGTCGCCGCCTTCCTCGCGCTCTCCGAAGCCGACGGCCCGCGCCACGACGATCCGCCGCAGCGCGGCGTCATCGACCTCGAGGCCGCGTCCTCCCAGGCGCCGCTCAGCGGCGTCGCGATCGGCGACGGCCCGGTCGGCAACTCCTGCCCCGGGTACGCGAGCGCGCAGCCCTTCGTCACGTTGCGCACCGCGTCCGGCACGCGGCGCGCGCGCCTCTTCACGCAGTCGAGCGCCGACCTCGTGCTCTACGTCCGCACCGCGGACGGCCGCGTCGTCTGCGACGACGACTCGGGTGAGGGGCTGAACCCGCAGCTCTTCGTGGACCTCGGGCCGGGCGATCACGCGGTGTGGGTCGGGACTTACTCGAGCGGCGCGCGCGCCGACTTCGTGCTGCACGTCGACGGGCGCGGTCCCGGCGAGTCCCGGCTCGCCACGGACGCCGAGGCGGAGCTGCCCCCGATCCGCATCGGCGGCGTCGACCGCCACGTGCGCGACGGCAGCGCGCGCGGGGACGTGCTCGCCGCGCTCGGTCAGACGAGCTGCCGTGGCTACGTGCCGTCCGCGCCGAGCGTGGATCTGCTGGTCGACGCGCCCGGGTTCGCGCGGATCGTCGCGCGCGGTCCGACGGATCTCGTGCTGCTCGTGCGCCGCCCCGACGGAACCTTCGCGTGCGACGACGACGGGGCGGGGGACTACGACCCGCTCGTCGCCGAGGCGCTCGTCCCCGGCCGCTACCGCGTGTGGGTCGGGACGTACGCGGCGAACGCGCGCGGGGACTTCCAGCTCTCCGTCGAGGTGGACGCGGCGCCGCGCGTCGATCCGAGCGCGCCGCCGCGCCTCGGCCGCTGGGACCTCGACACCGAGACGCTCCTCTCGTTCAGCGAGCGAGTCAGCGGCGCGACGCCGATCAGCGCCACGCACCCCGAGTGCCGCGAGCTCTTCGGCGGGTCGGTGCCGGATCTCGAGCTCGACCTGAGCGAGGCGCGCACGGTCACCCTGACGCTCACGAGCGCCGCGCCGCTCGGTGTGCTCGTCGAGCACCCGGACGGAACGCACACCTGCGAGCGCTCGCGCGCCACCCGCGCGCACGCGTGGGCGGCCGGCGCCCACCGCGTGTGGGTGGGCTCGCCCGCTCAGGGTGGCGACGACGCGTTCACGCTCGTCGTCTCGTCGCTGCCGCCCTGAACCGTTGACGCCGCGGCGCTCCCTCGGGACGATGCGCGGGTGGCGGGGTTGACGATCGAGCGCCTCTTCGAGCACCTCGCGGCGCTCCGCGACGCGCCCGATCGCCTCGCGCCCGTCCACGACGCTCGCTGGCGCGAGGTCGCGCGGTGGATCGAGCAGACCTTCGCCGGCGCGGGCCCCGAGGCCGAGGACGCGCGCCAGGAGACGCTCTTCAGCGTCGTGCGCTACATCGCGACGATGCAGGCGGACACCCCGAAGGCCGCCGCGAAGTGGGTCTCCACGATCCACAAGCACAAGCGCGTCGATCAGCTCCGGCGCCGCCGCTCCGATCCGGTGCGCGAGGCGCTGCGCTACGAGACGGGTGAGGAGGGCCTCGCGTCCCTCGAGCGCGTCGGCGACGACGGCGCGCGCCCGCTCGCGCCCGAGGTGCTCGACGGGCTCGTCGCCCTCGTGCTCGAGCACACGCACCACGCGCTCGACGCCACGTGCCCGAGCGCGACCGTGCGGCAGCTCCGCCGCCTCCAGGCCCAGGCGACGCTCCTGCGTGTCGTCGCGGACTGGAGCGCCGACGAGATCGCCCGCGCGCTCGACTACGGCGAGCCGATCGGCCCGGACCGCCTCTACAAGTGGATCGAGCGTGGCCGCGCGACGGTCCTGCTCGGCCTCGATCGCTGGGCGGCCGAGGTGCACGGCGACGAGCTCGAGGTGATCACGGTCCTGCGCGAGCTGGTCACCGAGCGGCGCGCCGACGCCGGGCGGCCGCGACCGAGTCGCCGCAAGGGGGAGCCGTGATCGGCGTCAGTCCCGCCCGGCGCCCCTCGTCCGTCGCGGTCGAAGGGGCTCGCCTCGGAAGGCCGGCCCGTGAACCCCACCTCCGAGCGTGGAGCGAGTGAGCCGAATGACCGAAGCCGCCCCCGAGCGAATGTTGGACCGCCTCATCGAGCGCTGGCGCGAGGGCGCGCGGCGCGCGCGGGCCTGGCAACCGAGCGACGATCCCGAGCCCGTGCTCGAGGCCCTCGCGCAGACGATCGCGCTCGAGCTCACGGGCGCCCTCGGCCACGTCGCGCGCGACGAGCGCGACGCGCTGCGCCGCGCCGGGCAGGTCGCGATGCTGCAGCTCGGCCGCGGGGATCGTGACGAGGACGAGCTCGAGGCGCTCCGCGTGTGCGCCGCGCTCGCCCGCGATGGGCTGCGCGCGCTCGCGGGCCGCGCGCTGCCGGAGGAGCCGTCGCCCGCGCGCGACCTGCGGGCGGTCATCCCGCCGGCGGAGCTCGCGCGGCTGCTCCGCGGCGAGCTCGACGGCTTCGCCGCGGGCGCGCTCGCGATGCGCGTGCGGCGCTCGGAGGAGGCGCTCGCGGAGCTGCGCGCCGCGTTCCGGCTCAGCGGCGCGCCGGGGCAGGCGCGGCTCGCGCTCGCCGCGGCGGAGGCGGCGCGCGTGATCGATCCGGCGGCCGGCCGGCTGCTCGGCGTCCATCCGTCGCTCGGCGTCGAGGCGGTCTTGTTCGACCCCGCGGAGGAGGGGGGCGAGGTGCGGCTCGCGCTCTACGCCGAAGACCCGGCGCCGCTCCGCTTGCTCGCCGACGGCGTCAGCACCCTCGACGTGCGCGAGGGCTACTGGATCGGGCGGGTCGCCGCGGGCGTGCGCGCGCTCGACGCGGTGCTCCACGCGGGCGAGCGGCGCGAGCCGTGGCACCTCGCCTGGTGACCCGTCGGCGGTTCGACGTGGTATACGGGAGGAGCACCCGGGGGTTCCCATGATCTCTCGCCTCGAGAAGCTGTGCCTGGAGAAGGGCCTGCGGATGACCGGCCAGCGCCGGATCATCGCGAAGGTCCTGTCGGACTCGGACGACCACCCGGACGTCGAGACCGTCTACCAGCGCGCCTCGGAGATCGACGCCAAGATCGGCCTCGCGACCGTGTATCGGACGCTGCGCCTGTTCGAGGAGGCGCAGATCCTCGAGCGCCACGACTTCGGCGACGGCCGCGCGCGCTACGAGGAGGTCCCCGACGAGCACCACGATCACCTGATCGACGTGAACACGGGCGAGGTGATCGAGTTCACCAACGATCGCATCGAGGCCATCCAGGAGGCGATCGCCGAGCAGCTCGGTTACCGCCTCGTCGACCACCGCCTCGAGCTCTACGGGGTGAAGATCGAGGGTGGCAAGGACGGCCGCTAGCGCGCGCTCGGGGCTCAACGGGCCTCGTCCGCGCGGATCCGCAGGTAGCTGTCGTAGCGCGCGGCGGAGATCGCACCCGCCGCCACCGCGTCCCGCACCGCGCAGTCGGGCTCGCGGTCGTGCGTGCAGTCCGGGAAGCGGCACGCGCCGAGGAACGGGCGCATCTCCGGGAAGCACCCCGCGAGCTCGGCCGCGGGCAGCGCGAACGCCGCGAGCTCGCGCAGCCCGGGCGTGTCGGCCACCCAGCCGCCGCCCGCGAGGGGGTGCAGCTCCGCGACGCGCGTCGTGTGTCGGCCCTTGTCGAGCGTCTCGGAGATCGCCCCGACGGCGGCGCCGAGCCCCGGCTCGAGCCGGTTGAGCAGGCTGCTCTTGCCCACCCCCGAGGGACCGACGAACGCCGCGACCCCGTCGCCGATCTGCGCCCGCAGCGCTTCGATCCCCGTGCCGTCGCGCGCGCTCGTGCGCAGCACCGGGTAGCCGATCGCCTCGTAGCTGGCGAAGCGATCGTCCTCGCCCTCGTCGATCTTGTTCGCCACGATCGCCGCCGGGATCGCGTCGAGCTCCGCGATCACGAGGAACCGGTCGAGCAGGCGCGGATTGAACGGTGGCTTCGAGCACGCCATCACCACGAAGAGCCAGTCGAGGTTGGCGACGACCACCTGCTCCTTGTACTTGCCGCGACCGCCCGGCTGCCGGCGCGCGAAGCGGTTCCGGCGCTCCTCGACCGCGTCGATCACGCCCTCGTCGCCCGCCTCGTCCACCAGCTCGACGTGTACGCGGTCGCCGATCACCGCGAGGTCCGTCACCGCGCGCCGCTCCTTCTTGAGCCGGCCCCGCAAGGTGCAGTGCACCGTGCGATCGCCGACGTCGACCCAGTACTGCCCGCTCTGCGCTCGGAGGACCCGCCCGATCATGGAGCCGCGGCGATCAGTCGACCCACAGGGAGTGGAACACGGCCGCGAAGGGGACGCCGACGTTCGACGAGACGCCGCCCGACGCCTCGACCGTGAGCGCGAGGATCGTCCGCCGCGCGCGCAAGAGGCGCACGTAGCGCATCGGCCGCTCGGCGAGCTGCGGCGCGATCTCGCCGAGCTCGCACGCGTCGAGCCCGCTGTGGTGCGACAGCGGGGCGAGCCCGAAGCGGTAGTAGCCGTCCTGCGTCACCGCGCCGCGTTGCGCGAGGTACGCCTCGAGCGATGGCGTCGAGCGCGCCCCGGCCATCGCCTCGAACCAGAGCAGCGCGCGATCCTCCACGCGCCACGCGAGCCGCCGCGGATCCGGCGGCTGCGGCACCCAACGCCGCGAGATCACGAAGTGCACGGGCCCGAACCGCTTCTCGAGCGGATCGTCGGGAGGGCGAGCCTGTGCGTCCCACGCGCGGGCCGCGAAGCCGCGGGCGGCGGTCAGAAGCTCCGGCATCGACTCGACCACGCCGCGGGAGGCGCCGTCGCCGAGCAGCCGTCGGATCTCGTCGTCGTCCTCGTGCACGTTCCGCGGCGGAGCGTACTATGATCGGGCATGGACCTCGACCGCATGCTGGTGATGTGTCGTCGGGATCAGTGGACCCTCGACGACCTCGACTGGGACGTGACGCCGCGGCCGCTCTCGCGCGAGCACGAGATCGCCGTGTGCCAGTACTTCAAGGACATGAGCGGTATCGAGCTGCTCGCCGGCGAGCTGTTCCGCGTGCAGGGCGAGCAGACGACCGACCCGACGCTCAGGGCGATCTTCGAGTCCTTCGTGGTCGACGAGCAGCGGCACTCCGAGGTCGCGGCGCGGCTCTCCGCGCACTACGACGTGCACCACTACCAGCCCTACGAGCTCAACCCGCACCTCGTCGCGTTCGCTGATCCCTTCGTCGACGTCGTCAACCACCTGCCGCCCGACGTGGCCGCGTCGTACATCATGGCGGGCGAGCTGCTGCTCGACATCGCGCTCCTGCGCTCGCTCGACGACTTCGTCGACGACGAGATGAGCAAGCGCGCGATGAAGCTCATCAACCGCGACGAGTCGCGGCACATCGCGATCGACTACCACATGGTCGGCTTCTACTCCGGCGAGGAGTACACGCGCTGGCTCGACGCGCAGCCGGGCAAGCCGCTGCGCGAGCAGGCGCGCTCGTTCCTCGCGCTCGCGCGCATGCTCTACTTCGCCGCGCCGTTCTTCCGCCGCGTGTTCTTCGCGCCGATGGAGCTCACCGACCCGAGCGGCCAGCGCCTGCTCGAGGCGTTCAAGCGGATGCAGCTCCTCGGTCGCAAGCCGGGCGTGACCGAGCGCCCCTTCTCGAAGTTCATCTCGACCGTGCAGCTCCTCTTCAACGACCCGATCGTCGGCCGCGTGTTCGGCCCGCTCCTCGCGCGCCTCATCGGCCTGCCGCCGGTCGTCGTGCAGACGCTCTACACCGAGGAGGAAGCGGAGCGATACGCCAACATGAGCTTCACCGAGCTGGCCGACGACGCGCTCGCCGCCAAGACGCTCCACTGACGTGGCCGACTACTCCTTCTTCGCGCTCCTGTTCCTGCTCGCGAGCGCGCTCGCTCCGGATGCCGTGGCGGAGCGCACGTGGACGAACTCGCGCCACCCCGAGCAGTCGATCCGCTGGACGCGCGAGGGCGACGGCTGGGCGATGCGCGTCAACGGTCGGGAGCTCGGCGTGTTCCACCGCGACGGCGACTCCGTCGTGCACCACACCGGGCAGGGCGCGCCCCACCGCTTCCCCGTCGAGGCGCTCGCGCCCGCGTTCGCGCGCGCCGCGCGCCGCATCCCGCTCGGCGCCCGCTTCGCGCCCGTCGTGCTCGCGGTCGAGCGCGAGGCCGACCGGGTCACGCTGTCGGATCCGAGCCGCGAGCTCTTGCGCGTCCCCCTTCATCTGTCGGCGCGCTGAAATAGCGTGCGGGTGCTGCCCGTAGGCACCCACGACATGGAGAAGCGCAACCCCCTCGCGGTCGTGGCCTTGACGTTCGTCACCTTCACGCTCTACGCCTACTACTGGCTGTACAAGACGACGGACGAGCTGAAGAAGGAGACGGGTCGCGACGAGCTCCAGCCGCTCGTGGACGTGCTGCTCGCCGCGATGACCTTCGGGATCTGGGGCGTGTGGGCGGCGATCCGCAACGCGCGCCTCGTGCACGAGGAGATGCAGGCGCGCGGCGCCTCGCACACCGACCGCGCCTTCGGCGTCGCCGCCTTCGCCGGCCTGACGATGTTCACCGGCTGGGCGTGGCTCGTGTCGATGGCGATCCTTCAGGACGACTACAACCGGCTCGCCGAGACCGAATTCCTCCCCGAGTCGGACGCGCTCTTCGCGTCCGCCGCCGCCCGCCCCGCGGTGCGCGCGCGCGTCGCGGTCGAGCCCCCGGCCACGCCGGTCGAGCACCCGACCGAGCGCCCGGTCGCGCGCCCGACCCGCCGCGCCGAGGCGTCGAACGTCCCCGTCTTCCTCTCGAACGCCCCGGCCCCGATCGTCTACTGAGGGTCGGTCGAAGAATCTCGCGTTGCCCCGCGGCCGATGCTGGCCCATCCGCGGCGTTGACGCGGTTCGCCGTGCTCTCGCACGACTCCTCGCGTCGCCTTGCGGCTGGATCCACCTCGACCCCGGTGCTCGGCCCGATTCATCGACAGACCTCGAGGCGAGGGCGCCGGGCGCGCTCGAGCTCGCCCTCGATCGCGCGCCGTCGCGCTCCGACGTGGGAGCGCCGTGTGCGTCGTCGCGCTCGTCCCCTGCTCCGCCACGGATCG
>JAHBWG010000154.1 GCA_019637095.1 Sandaracinaceae bacterium
GCGATCCGTCCCAGGGTCGTTGACAAGTCGGATTGCACCAAGTGCAGGTCGTCACGGTCGCGCGCCGCGCGGCCCGGTCGATCTGGCGCTCGCCGGCTCTCTTCCGCCCCGCTTCCACGTCCAGACGTCCGCCCCGGGCGGCCGGTTGCACTCGCGGGAGGGCGCCGGACGCAGTTCGGCCCGGGAGCCTCGCGGTCCCAGGCCGAGATCGGGCGCTGCGGCTCCGCCGAGCTACGACGGCGCCGGGCTCACCGCGACGCCGTGTCGCAGCCGCATCATCAGCGTACCGTAGGGGAAGACGACGCCTTCGCGCTCTCCGTCGCGGTAGCGGAGCCACGCAGCGCGGTACTCGGCGCGGAAGACTCGCAGCTCTTCGGCGGCCTCGACGCGTTCGGCGACGTTCCCGCGTCCGGTGGCGAAGGTGGGGCGCAGGGTCCCGAAGGGCTCCCAGCTCGTGGCCCGGCGAAACGGCGAGACGTTGCGTGCGGCGACCGGTCCGAGCACGGTCCAGCCCTTCTTCTTGATGTCGACCCGCGCGTCGGCGACGAAGCGCGCGAGCTGAGTCTCGATCTGCTCGCGCGTCTCGTCCTCGCCGTAGGCCTCGAGCAGCGACGCGGGGAGGGTGACGGACACGCTGGCTTCCGAGTCCCACGTCTGTGCCCGGAAGTAGACGCCCGGGATCGAGCCCCCGAGCACGCGGTGGCCGAGCTCGTGCACCAGCACGTTCAGCCCGGGCCAGTCGCCGGGCTCCCAGGCCAGCCCGGCCGCGACGGGGTTGGCGATCGTGTAGGCGATGGCCTCGACGATGGCGTCGAGGGTCTTCAGCTCCGTGATCCCCAGCGTGTTCGGCTCCCACAGGATCCCTCGCCGCGCACGACGCAGCACGTTCACCGACTTGGCGAGCTGCCCGTCGAGCAGCTCGAGGAACCGGCTGATGACGTCGCCCTCGACCGAACACACCAAGTGGTAGTGAGACGACATCACGCAGATCGCGTGGACCTCGAGACCGAAGGCCTGCGCGCAGACGGCCAGCAGCCAGGTGAACAGCGCGGTGAGCTCTCCGTCGGGCCGCAGCATGAAGCGGCGGTCGTTCACCCGCCGGACGACGTGGAAGGTGCGCCGAGGCGGCGGGAGGCGGCGCGGTTGCACGCCACCGAGCCCATCAAGGCGCGTGCCGGAGATCGGCTCACATGATCTCGCACACTTACGAGAGCGAAGCGGCGAAGCGGCGAAGGAAGGCGCGGCGATCGCCGCCGATCCCGCGGGGCCGCACTCACCGGCACGGCCCGCACGGTCGAGCTCGAGGCCGCCTACCACCAGCCCGCCGCGCGGACCGCGACGCGAAGTGCCTGCTCGCGTGGGCCCTGTTGCCGACCGCGCTCGCGCCGACGGTCCGCCTGACCGCCGAGGGCCCCGTGCTGCAGGTCGACCGCGGCCACGGGCCCGAGGTCGTCGACCTGAGCGGCAACGCGATCCGGTCCGTCACCGGCGACACGGGATCCGCGCTCGCCCTGAGCTGGGGCGAAGAGCCCAAGCCCGAAGACCAGGTCGACGAAGGCGACGGCGAGAGCGAGCCGGCGCGCTGACCCGGCGGCGACGCGCGGGCGGCACCGCGCTGGGTGTCAACGTTCATTGATGGGGCGCACCGCGCGCGCGCCGAAGCGCGCGACGGTCTCCGGCCGCACGCCGAAGCACGCGCGACGCACTTCGCACGTATCGCACGCCGGGACGTGGACGCGGAAGTGGACGGGCTCGACGGGCGCCCGGTCGGTGACCCACGGGTCGGCGTCGAAGGCGCAGAGCGGCGGGCCGCAGGGACCGTCGAGGCCCTCGAGCCGCACGCCGTGCGCCCGCGCCGCGGCGAGCGTGGCGCGCAGCGCGTCGCGGAGCGGCTCGGGCTCGGGGACGAGCGCATCGAAGCGGGCGTCGTCGAAGGGCCGCGTGGGGTAGCTGAGCACGATCGCCCGCGGCCCGCGCGCGCCGAAACGGGCGCGCACGAAGCCCGGCAAGTCCGGCAGCGTCGCGATCGCCTCGCTCGTCATCACCGCGTTGAGCACGACCTCCGCGCCCGCGGCGAGCAGCGCGTCGATCCCGCGGACGGTGCGCTCGAAGGTGCCGGGGGACGCGGTGATCCGATCGGAGACCTCGGCGTCGGGGCTGTGCAGGGAGACGAACGCGGTGTCGAGGCCCGCCTCGACGAGCGCAGCGGCGCGACCGGGTCGGGCGCAGAGGATCGCGTTCGTCTCGAGCACGACGTCGCCGATCCCGAGCGCCTTCGCGTGTCGGATGTGGTCGGCGAGGGCCGGGTCGAGGGTGGGCTCGCCGCCGGAGATCGTGAGCCCGACCGCGCCCGAGCGCGCGAGGTCCTCGATCCACACGCGCACCTGCGCCGCGTCGGCGCCGCCCCAGCCGCGGCCTTGCCAGCACAGCCCGCAATCCTGGTTGCACCCGAAGCCGGTGCGGACGAGCCCGCGGCGCGGCGCCACGCCCTCGATGAGCTGGCGCAGATACGACAGCGGGATGCCGCGGGGCAGCGCGGCGATCGTGCGCAGCCGCGCCTCGGTCCGCGCCCAGCGGGTGGCCTCGAGGCGGACCTCTAGCCGGGCCGCGAGGGCCTCGAGCGCGGGGCCGAAGCGCGCCGCGTCCTCGTGCAGCGGCTCGACGCGCGCCTCGATCTGCGCCGCGCGCGGGTGCCGCCGCGCGACCCGCGCCGCGCGCGGATCGAGCCGCGCGACCTCGTCCGCGCGGCCGCCGCGCAGTCGCACGCGTGCCACGGGATCGCTGGGGCCGACGACCAGGTCCAGCCAGCGGCCATCCGCGCGCAGCTCGAGGAGCGACAGCCCGCCGCTCGGCAGCGGCGCCGGCAGCGCGGGCGCCCCGAGCAGGTCGCGCGCGATCTCCGCGAGCAGCGCCGCGGCGCGCTCGTCCGCGGGCGACGGGTCCCGGAACGAGGCCGGCGGGTCGGCGTCCATCGCTCAGTCTAGCTCGGGTTCGACCGACCTCGCTGCCGTCCTCGCGGTCCAACGGCGCGCGTGGCCGGATCCGACCGGACGATGTCGTTTCGGACTCACGCACCGCGCGCTAGGTTCACGGCGCGTGGGAACGAAGCGCATCGTCGTGGTCGCGTTCGAGGACGCGCAGCTCCTCGACGTGGTGGGCCCGTTGGAGGTCTTCCACGCGGCGGCCGAGCTGGCCGCGCACCGCGGCGGCGAGCGCGCGTACACGCTCGAGCTGGCCTCGCCTCGCGGCGGGCCGATCCGCGGATCGAGCGGGGTCGTGTTGGTGACGGATCGCTCGCTCGGGCGGCTGCGCGGCGCGATCGACACGCTCGTCGTCGCCGGAGGTTTCGGCACCCGCGCGCTGGCGCAGGACGCGGCGTTCCTGCGGACGCTCGCGCGCGTGGCGAGGCGCGCGCGACGCGTGGCCTCGGTCTGCACCGGGGCGTGGCTGCTCGCGGCGGCGGGCCTGCTCGACGGCAAGCGCGCCACCACGCACTGGGCCTGGTGCGATCGGATGCGCGCGCGCTTCCCGAGGGTCGACGTCGAGCCGGACGCGATCTTCGTCCGCGACGGCCGCGTCTGGACCTCGGCCGGCGTGACCGCGGGCATGGACCTCGCGCTCGCGTTGGTGGAGGACGATCTCGGCCGCGAGCTCAGCCTCGAGGTCGCGCGCTGGCTCGTGATGTTCGTGCGCCGGCCCGGCGGGCAGTCGCAGTTCTCGGCGCAGCTCGCGTCGCAGCTCGCCGAGCGCGACACCCTGCGCGAGCTCCAACAGCACGTCCTCGAGAACGTGGCGAGCGATCTCTCGGTGGCGCGGCTCGCGAAGCGGGCGGCGATGTCGCCGCGCCACTTCGCGCGCGTGTTCCGGAGCGAAGTCGGCGTCACGCCGGCGGTGTTCGTCGAGCGCGCGCGGGTCGAGGTGGCCCGGCGTCTGCTCGAGACCACGCGCCTCGATCTACCGCGCGTGGCGCAGGCCACGGGCTTCGGCAGCGATCAGACGCTGCGCCGGGCGTTCGCGCGCCAGCTCGGCGTGGCTCCGACCCAGTATCGAGCGCGCTTCGCGGGAGGCTGAGAGCGCATGGACATCGTCTTCTTCCTGTTCGATCGCATCACGGCGCTCGACGCCGTCGGCCCGTACGAGGTGCTCTCGCGGCTGCCCGGCGCGCGCGTGCGCTTCGCGGGCGAGGCGGTCGGGCCGGTCACCACCGACAACGGCTTCTTGCGGCTGATGGCCGACGTCTCGATCGACGAGATCGATCGCGCGGACCTGCTGGTCGTGCCCGGCGGCTACGGGACGCGGCGGCTCGAGCGCGCGCCGCGCGTGCTCGAGTGGGTGCGCGCGATCGACGCCACGTCGCGGTACACGACGGCGGTCTGCACCGGCTCGTTCGTGCTCGGCGCCGCGGGCCTGCTCGAGGGCCGACGCGCGACGACGCACTGGGCCTGGCTCGAGCAGCTCGCGAAGTACGGCGCCGTCCCGGTGCGCGAGCGCGTGGTCGACGAGGGACGGATCGTGACCGCCGCCGGCGTCTCGAGCGGCATCGACATGGCGCTCCGCTTGGCGGCGACCCTCGCCGGCCCCGAGCTCGCGCAGGCGATCCAGCTCGGCATCGAGTACGACCCCGCCCCCCCGTTCGACGCCGGCTCGGTGGACAAGGCGCCGCCCATGATCGTCGAGCAGCTCCGCGCCCTCCTCGCCGCGCGCGCCGAGTGATCCGCGATCCACGGCGTCCGCGCACGGGCCGCCGAGCTCGAACGCTGCGGCGGCGCGACCGGGGAACACCACGCGGACCTCGCTCGCCGCGACGGCGCGCGATAGCCTCGGTCGACGCGTCGTTCACACTGGAGCTCCGCACCGCGCTGTCAGCGAGCGCCGACGAGGTCTGGGCGCACGCCTCGGCGATGGAGGGTGTCAACCACGAGCTCGCCCCGTTCGTGCGCAGGACGGTCCCGCGCGATGCAGGGCTCGCGGATCTCGGATGCACCGCGAGGCGAGGAGGCGTTCGTGAGCACGCTCCTCGCGTTCGGCTGGCTGCCGTTCGATCGGCATCACCTCACCCTCGTCTCGGTCGGTGAGCGCTCGTTCGTGGAGGAGAGCTGGTCGTGGCTTCAGCGCCGCTGGCGGCACGAGCGCACGATCACCGCCGAAGGCGAGGGCTGCGTGGTCACGGACCGGCTCGTCGTCGAGCCGCGCGACGCTCCGCGCGCGCTCGTCGAGCCGGTCGTCCGCACGCTCTTCGGGCCCGCCACCGCGCGCTCCAACGGCGTTTCGCTTGAGTCGACGGTGGAGCCCCGGGGCAAGGGCACGGTGCGCTCGAGCGTCGCACGGCGATCGTCGACCTGCCGTCAGCGCGGCGGCGAGCGCTGCGTCGCTCAGCGACGCGCGACGAGCGCACCGAGACGCATGGCGAGCTCGAGGCGGCGGTTCACCTCGTCCCACTGCACGTTCGCGAAGAACGCATCGAGGTAGCGTGGGACAGCGGCGCCGAAGTCGAGGTGATAGCTGTGTTCGTACATGTCCATCACGAGGAGCGGGACGCTCGCGGCGAGCACCTGGGTGTGGTGGCCCGACCACGCGGTGCGCAGCGCGCCCGTGTCGAGCTCGTACGACAACACGACCCACCCGCTCCCGCCGCCGAGGCCGCTCCCCGTCGCGCGGAAGTGCTCCTCCCAGCGCGACGCGCTGCCGTACGTCTCGGTGAGCGCGCGCTCGATCGCCCCCGAGCGGCGGCCGTCGCCGCCGAGGCTCGCGAAGTAGAGTTCGTGCAGCGTCTTCGAGTTACGGAACGTGAGCTCGCGCTCGCGGAGCGCCGCGACCACCAGCGGGGGCGTGTCCGTCGTGACTCGAGCCAGCTCTTGCTCCGTGCGGTTCAGGTTTCGAACCGCGCCCCCGTAGTTGTTCTCGTGGTGCGACGTGATCATCCGCTCCGAGATCCCGTCGAGGGACCCCGCCGCGAACGGAAGCGGGACGACCCGATGTTCCCCTGACAGCGCTCTGGGAAAGGACATTCGCGTCTCTCCTACTCTCTCCATCGCCGCGGTGCGCGGGCGGACGGGCGCGCCGCAGCCCAGCGCCAGCGAGGCGGTCCCTGCCGCCACCGCCTCGATCGCCTGCCGGCGCCCGATGGGATCCGCCACCCGAAGCAGATAGCCCTAGCGAATCAAGATATCAACCCCATTGATTCAGTACGAGTGATCTGGCAAACCACGCCCCGCATGCCTGCCGACGGTCGATGGCTGCTCCTGATCCACCAGATCCCTGCCAAGCCCGACTACCTCCGGGTCAAGATCGGCCGCCGCCTCGCCAAGGTCGGCGCCGTGTCACTCAAGAAGACGGTCTACGCGTTGCCGAGGAGCGAGGCGGCGCGTGAGGACTTCGACTGGCTGCGCGCCGAGATCGCCGGCGCAGGCGGCGACGCCCTCGTCATCGAGGCCGGCATGGCAGCAGGTGCGAGCGACGCCGAGATCGAGGATCTCTTCCGGCGGGCTCGCGACGCGGACTACGTCGCGCTCGCCGAGCACGCGCGCGAGATCCGGCGCGCGACGACGGGGCGGCGCATCGCGGAGAGACGACGGCCCGGCCTGCTCGCAGACGTGGCGAAGCTCGAGCGACGCTTCGACGAGATCGTCGCGATCGACTTCTTCGGCGCGCCGTCGCGCGAGCCGGCGAGAGCCAGCGTCGCGGAGCTGCGTGCTCGCCTGGCGCCGTCCGAGGTGGCCGTCGACACGACGGTCGAGCGACCCCCGCGCGGCGCGACCTGGGTCACGCGCTCCGGTGTGCACGTCGATCGCATCGCGTGCGCCTGGCTGATCCGCCGGTTCATCGACCCCGAGGCCCGATTGAAGTTCGTCGCACCGCGGGGCTACGCGCCGGCGCTGGGGGAGCTGCGCTTCGACATGGAAGGCGCGGAGCACACGCACGAGGGCGACGACTGCACGTTCGAGGTCCTCGTTCGCCGGTTCGACTGCCGGGCGCACGGGCTGCGCGCCATCGGCGAGATCGTCCACGACATCGACCTGAAGGACGGTCGATTCGGACGCCCAGAGACGCCCGGGGTCGCCGCGGCCATCGCCGGCATCGGGCTCCTGCACCGCGAAGACGAGGCTCGCATCGCAGCGGGCAGCGCGCTCTTCGAGGCGCTGTTGGCGGCCTTCTCGCGGCGCTCGGCCGCACACGAGTCCCGCCGATGAGCGACCACGAGGGCACGTCCGTCACGGTGAGGGCGGAGGATCCCCAGGCCTCGCCCGGGGCGAGTGGGGTCCCGTTCTCGGAGGCGGTCAGGGTCTGGACGCGCGTGGGGCTGCAGAGCTTCGGGGGTCCCGCCGGGCAGATCGCCGTGATGCACCGGATCCTCGTCGACGAGAAGCGGTGGGTCAGCGAGTCGCGGTTCCTGCACGCCCTCAACTACTGCATGCTCCTTCCGGGGCCGGAAGCGCAACAACTCGCGACCTACATCGGCTGGCTCCTCCACGGGTATCGCGGAGGGCTCGTCGCCGGCGTGCTCTTCGTGCTCCCCGGCTTCGCGTCGATCCTCGCGCTCAGCGTCCTCTACGCCCTCTTCGAGAACGTCGGTCCGGTCGCCGCAATCTTCTTCGGGCTCAAGGCCGCCGTCCTCGCGGTAGTCGTCGCGGCGGTGGTCCGCCTCGGGAAGCGCGTGCTGAAGAACGCGGTGATGCTCTCGGTCGCGGCAGCCGCGTTCGTCGCCGTCTTCTTCCTCGACGTCCCGTTTCCGGTCGTGGTCGCGTGCGCCGCGCTCACCGGCCTCGCAGGTGGGCGCGTTTGGCCCGAGGCATTCGCGGTCGTCGAGGGCCACGAGGCGAAGGACCGAGCGAGCTCGACGAGCCCCGTCGCCGATGTGCTCGATCGGTCACCCCCTTCCCATACGCTGCCGTCCAGCGCACGCGCGCTGCGCGTGATCGTCGTGTGCTCGCTCCTGTGGGGCGCGCCGATCGCCATCCTGTTCGCGACCTTCGGTGCCGAGCACGTCTTCACGGAAGAGAGCGTCTTCTTCAGCAAGGCCGCCGTCGTGACGTTCGGGGGTGCTTACGCCGTGCTCACCTACATCGCACAGCAGGCCGTGGAGCGCTATGGGTGGCTCCGTCCCGGCGAGATGCTGGACGGCCTCGGCATGGCGGAGACCACTCCCGGTCCGCTGATCATGGTCGTTCAGTTCGTCGGGTTCATGGGCGCCTACCGCAATCCCGGCCCCCTCGACCCGATGGTCGCGGGAGTCCTCGGGTCGGTCCTCACGACGTGGGTCACGTTCGTGCCTTGCTTCCTCTGGATCTTCCTCGGCGCGCCGTTCATCGAGAAGCTGCGCGGTCAGAGGTGGCTCAACGCGGCGCTCTCTGCCATCACAGCCGCGGTCGTGGGCGTCGTACTGAACCTCGCCCTCTGGTTCGCATTGCACACGTGGTTCGGCGAGGTCGACGAACGGCACGTCGGCCCGCTCCGACTCCTCGTGCCGGCCGTCGCGACGGTCGACCCCGCGGCCATCGCGCTCTCGGCGGGGGCGTTCG
>JAHBWG010000155.1 GCA_019637095.1 Sandaracinaceae bacterium
GTCGCGGGCACGACGAGCGCGCGCGCCCCGTGCGCGGCGGCGGCGCGGACCTTCGCCTCGATCGCGCCGACCGAGACGACGGCGTCGCCTCGGACCGCGCCGGTGACGACGACGTCCGGGCGCACGGCGCGCCCGCTCCACAGCGCGAGCGCCGAGACGTAGGCGGCGGCGCCGAGCGAGGGGCCCTCGATGCGCGTGCCGGCGAGGGCCTCGGGCCGCGCGGCGACGAGGCGATGCAGGAGCGGGTCGGACGGCGGTGGCGCGGCGCGCGCGGCGCGGGCGATCGCGAGCGCGATCGCGCGGCGGGCGGCCGGCTCGAGCGGATCGGCGTCGACGAGCAGCGCGACCGGGTCGTAGACGACGAGCACCTGGCGCACGAAGGCGAGGCCCCCGGCGACGAGCGGCGCGCCGACGGCGTGGGGCTGACGTCCGGCGCTCGCCGCCGCGATCGTCGACGCGTCGACGCGCAGGACGCGCGCCGCCTCCGCCGCCTCGGCGCTCAGCGTGCCCGGATCGGCGAGCAAGAGCCCGCGCGCGAGCTCGTCGAGCGCGAAGCGGCGCGCCGCGATCCCTCGAGCCGCGCGCGCGCGCTCGATCAGCAGGTCCACGCGACCCGCGAGGATCGCGTGCTCCTCGAGCGCGCGGGCGTCGAGCGTCATCCGCGACGCCCGCTCGCGTGGGCGCACGCCACCCGCACCTCAGGAGAGGAGCTGCGCGAGGAGCTCGAAGTTCTCCATCTCCTCGGGCGCGACGTCGCCGTCGACCTCGATCATCTCGCGCGCCGTCCGCAAGAAGAGCGCGCGGTGCGCGGGCGGGACCAGCGCCGGATCGAGCTCCTCGGCCCGCGGCGGGAGATCCAACCAGTCCTCGACCTGGCGGCGCTCGTCCTCGTCGAGCTTCAGGCGGCGCATGAGCTTGTGCACCATGCTGCGCTCGCTGTCTTCGATGCGGAGGTCGGCCCACGCGAAGGAGCACACGAACCTCATCAACTGGAGGCGCTCCTCCTTGGTCAGCTCGTTCATGCGGGGGAATCTACTCGGAAGGAGGCGCCGCCGTCACCCCCCCGAACGCTTCCGCCGCGCAGCCGGCGACCCGCTCCCCGGTGAGCTGGGCATACATCCACACGCCCGCGAGCACGCCGACGACGAGCACGAGCACGAGGCGCCACAGAAAGCGCCGGTCTCGGCGGAACGCATCCCTCTCCAGGTCGGCCATGTCCTCTGCCTCAGCATGTCGCCCGCCCGATCGTCGGGCAAAGCAACGATCGCCGCGCCAGAGAGATGACCGCACGACGGGCGCCGCGTTCCCGGCGCCGCGTCAGATCGCGAAGTCGCCCGCCTCGAGCAACTCGTGGATGCGGAAGAGGAAGCCGTTGGCCTCCACGCCGTCGACCACGCGGTGGTCGTAGCTCAGCGCCATGTACATCACGGGGTGGATCGCCATCGTGTCGACGCCCTCGTGCTCGACGACCACCACGCGCTTCTTGATCTCGCCCATCCGCAGGATGCCGACGTTGGGCTGGCTGATGATCGCGCCGCCCACGAGGTTGCCCTTGCGGCCCGGGTTCGAGATCGTGAACGTCTTGCCGCTCAGGTCGTCGGGCGTGAGCTGCCCGTCGCGCGCCTTGTCCGCGAGCTCGCCGATCGCGCGCGCGATCCCGCGCACGCTGAGCTCGTCCGCGTTCTTGATCACGGGCACGACGAGCCCCTCGGGCGTCTCGACCGCGAGCCCGATGTGGATCGCCTTGATCAGGGCGTACTCGCCGTCGAGCACGCGGCTGTTCATCACGCGGTGCTCGCGCAGCGCCTTGCACGTCGCGGCGACGACGAACGCGAGGTAGGTGAGGTTGATGCCCTCGCGCGCGAGCGCGCCCTTGTGCCGGTCGCGCAGCTGCGCCGTCCTGTGGATGTCCGTCTCGGCGAAGGTGACCACGTGGGGCGAGGTCAGCTTCGAGTAGACCATGTGGTCGGCGATGATCCGGCGCCGCCGGCTGAACGGGACGACCTCGTCGCCCGGCTTGGGCGAGAAGGGCGGGACGCGGAACGCGCCCGGATCGAACCCGAGCGGGCTCTTGTCGGCACGCGGCGCGGGCGCGGCCTCGCGCGGGGTCGGCGCGGGCGCGGGGCTCACCGCGCGCCGGACGTCCTCGTGCGTGATGCGCCCGCCGTCGCCGCTGCCCGCGACGCCGCCGAGGTCGACGTCGTGCTCGCGCGCGAGCTTGCGCACCGAGGGCGAGGCGGCCGGAGGCTCGTTGCGAACGGTGGGCGGGGCGGGCGCCGCGGCGGGCGCCGGCGGCGCGGCCTTCGGCTGCGCGCCGGCCTGCGCGTTCGGATCGATCTCGCAGAGCGGCGCGCCGACGGCGACCGTTTGGCCGGTGGCCGCGACGATGCGGGTCACGACGCCGGCCTCGGTCGCGGGGACCTCGGCGTCGGTCTTGTCCGTCAGCACGGTGACGAGGGGTTGGTCGCGCTCGACCCGATCACCCTCCCGCACCAACCACTCGCCGACCTCTCCCTCGACGATGCTCTCGCCGAGCTGCGGCATGGTCACGGTCGTCGTCATCGCGGACGGGTATCGCCCATCTCGCCCGAGACTGCAACGGGCTCAGGGGCGGTAGTAGACCGAGTAGCCGCCGCGCCCGCCGTCGACGAAGAGGAAGTGCGTCCCCGACGTGCTCACCGTCGGGTCGAGCCGCGCGAAGTTGACGCCGCTGCCGAGCGCCGCGCCGCGCGCGCACGCGACCTCCGTCCCCCCACACGTCGAGGCCCGGAGGTAGAGGTCCGGCACGAAGTCGGTGACGTACGCGTCGAAGCGCGGCGCGCTCCCGGCGCGGAGCCCGACGCGGAAGATCGCCTCGGGCGGGCTGAGGGGGCCGGAGGAGATCTGGCAGGTGCCGCTCTGGCTGCCGGTGAACGAGTCGTTGAAGCCCACGACGGTGCCGCCGCCCGAGATGTCCATCGGGGTGACGAAGCTACTGCACGAGTCGCCGGCGGCGGCGCGGCGCTCGACGTTCACGACGTAGTCCCCGCTCGTCGTGGCGCGGTAGCCGTCGACGAGCACGTACACGCGCAGCGAGCCGGTGAGGCTGCCGAGGCGGTGCAGCCAGATGCGGCTCGCCGTGCCCGACGCGCGGTCGAAGTCGTCGTTGCACGCGATCGCGAGCCCCATCGCGTCGCAGCTCACCCCGACGCCGAGCACCGTGTCGCCGCTCGAGCCGAGGGTGTCGATCGTCACGTCGGAGAGCCCGATCGGCAGGTCGATGTAGTAGACCGCGTCGCGCCCGCCGCTCATCGCCTCGCAGACGGGGTTGGTCTGGTAGTCGTCGCGCAGCTCCTCGAAGCTCCCGCGGACCGTCCCGCGCCCGGACCCGTCGAGGGGGATCGGCTGCGCGCTGCCGCAGTCGTCGGGCACGCGCGGGCAGCCCTCGTCGACGCTCCCGTCGCAGTCGTCGTCGCGGCCGTTGCAGCGCTCGGGGGCGCCCGGGAACACGAGCGGATCGGAGTCGTCGCAGTCGGTGCCGCCGGGGCAGAGCACGTCCACGCCGCCGGGGCTCGCGACCGACGCCGCGGGCGCGCCGTCGCCGTCCGCGTCGAGCGGCCGGTGGATGCACGTCCGCATCCCGTTGTTGCACGAGTCCACGGTGCACGGCGAGCCGTCCGAGCAGTCGCGCGGGCCGCCGCCGCGGCACCCGCGCGTCGGATCACAGAAGCGGCCGACGGTGCAGAACGCGGTCGCGCAGCGCTCGTCGTCGGGCACGAACGCGCAGCCGCTCGGGCCCGTCGTCGCCGAAGGCGCGCAGCGATCGATGGTGCACATGAAGGGGTCCGAGCAGCGCGCGTCGTCGGCCGTGAACGCGCACGCGTCGGCGACGGGATCGCACGCGTCGCTCGTGCAGGAGAAGCCGTCGTCGCAGACCGCCGGCGCGCCCGCGACGCACCCGGTCCCGGGGGCGCTTGCGTCGCAGCGCTCGACGCCGTTGCAGAAGCGGCCGTCGTCGCACTCCTCGTCGCGCGTGCAGCGGATCGGGACGCACCCGAGCACGGGGCTGCACCGCTCGGCGGGGCCGCACCGCGCGTCGTCCGGCGTGTGGACGCAGCGCGCGTCGACGCAGGCGTCGTCGGTGCAGGCGACGTCGTCGTCGCAGGACGCGGGGCACGTGGGGCCCGCGTCGCCGGGCATCGCCGCGTCCTCGGGCATCGCCGCGTCGCCGGGCATCGCCGCGTCGTGCCCGGCGTCGTCGGGGGCCGCGGCGTCGGCGCCGCCGGCGTCGAGCGCGGACGGGCCCGCGTCCTCGTCTCCGCCGAGCCGCCCGGGGTCGGGGTTGACGAGCGCGCTGCAGCCGGCGAGCGAGAGCGCCAGCGCGAGGACGCCGGCGCGCATCAGAACCACCCGATCAGCGCGACGCCGCCGCCGTCGCCCTGGGGCGAGACGGTGGGCGCCGCGAGCACGCCGCCCTCGCGGCCGACGATCGACTCGGCGTCGTCGTTCAGCCCGTCGATGATGAAGAAGAAGGCGGCCGCGCCCGCCGCCGCGATCGTCCCGATCAAGAGCACGTCGGTCACGATGGAGAGCGCGTTGGCCGCGTCGGCCGCGCTCTCGCCGTCCATGCGGGCCTGGCGCCGCTCCGCGCCGGTCGGCGCGGTGTTGGAGCGCACCACCGCCTCCTCGAACCGGTCGTTCTCGGCGACCGCGAGCGAGCCGGTCACGATCGCGCCGATCCCGAGGCCGACCGCCGCCGCCGCGAAGATCACGACGGGCAACGTCAGGCGCGGGGTGAACCCGCCACCGCCGTCCTCGGCCGGCGCGCCCCCGCTTCCGTCGGCGAACGCCTCGGGCTCGTCGGGGTCCTCGGCCGCCGCGGGCGCCTCGCTCGCGCTCGCGATGGGCTCGCGCACCGGCTCGACGGCCGCGACCGCGGGCGCGTCGACGCCGCGCTCGAGCCGGATCGCGACGCGCTGCGTGTCGCCCGCGCGCACCTCGATCGTCTCGCGGGACGTGCGGTAGCCGTCCATCGCCACGACGACCGAGTGCGTGCCGACCATCATCAAGATCGGCTCGAGCACCGGCGCGATGCGCGTCTCCTGCTCGTCGATGGTGATCCGCGCGCCGTCGGGCGTGACCGCGAGGCGGATCTCGCCGACCGTGCCGCGCAGGCGCGCGACGGCGCCTTCGACCTCGCGCCGCTGCGGGCGCGGCGCCCCGGGCGACTCGGCGAGGAAGCGCTCGAAGTGGTGGATCGCCTCGATCGGGCGGTTCAGGTGCTCGTAGCAGTTGGCCATGTTGACGCGCACCGTCGGGTGCGGCGCGATGCGGTAGGCCTCCTGGAAGGCGGCGAGCGCCCCCGCGTAGTCCTGCGCCTCGTAGAGGCCGACGCCGCGCTCGAACTGCGCGCGCGCCTGCTCGCGGTCGTCCTGCGCGTGGGCGCCGAAGGTGAAGAGCGTGAGCGCGGCGAAGACGATGGCGAAGCGTGTCATGACGGCGGGGCCTCCACGAAGAGGGCGCCGTCAATGTACGGAGGGGGACGGAAGCGAGTCAACCACGGCGCCGGAGCGCGGCGAAGAGCGCGAGGCCGACGAGCCAGCTCGGGGCCGGCCCGCCGCGCCCCGCGGCGCGACACCCGCAGCCGTCGTCGCCTCCGCCGGGGCCTGCGTCCCGCGCCGGGACGCTCCCGTCCATGCCGCACTCGCCGGGCAGCGTGCCCGCGTCGCGCGGGCCGCCCGTGCTTCCGTCGAGGAACTCCCCGCCGGTGCTCGCGTCGAGCCGCAGGTCGTAGACGAGGTCGGGGAACCACTGCGGGCAGAGGTGCCCGACCGGCGTGCAGCGCGAGCACTCGACGAGCTCGTAGAGGTCGCTGAAGCGCAGCGCGGTCTCGAGCGTGTCGCCGCCGTCCGACGAGCGCACCGCGGAGTAGCCGTGGACGAGCTCGTCGACGCACGCCCACACCTCGTCCCCGCGCGCCGCCACGCACGGCATGCTGAGCTGCTCGAGCTGCGAGAAGCTGCGGCCCGCGTCGTCGCTGCGGAAGAGGCCGTCGAGGACGCGCGAGCTGACCCACGCGCGCGCGCCGCCCGCCGAGAACGCGCCGCCGCTGATCTGCCGCGCGCTCATCACGGTCGTCCACGTCTCGCCGCCGTCCTCGCTGAGCACGACGCGCTCCTCGCGCGGGTCGATGATCCGGCGCGTCATGCGCACGAGCAGCCGATCCGGGTCCGTCGGGTCGACGGCGAGCAGGTGCACGTTGCGCTCCTCGTCGAGGAGCGGCACCTCGATCACCTCGAAGCGCTCGCCGCCGTCGCGCGAGCGCAGGAGCATCCCGCGCCGCTCGGTCGTCGCCGGGCCGCCGTCGGGCACGCCGCCGTCGTAGCGGATCGCCACGACCGGGATCGCGCCGCTCAGGTACACGCGGGAGGGATCGCTCGGCGCGACGCGGACGCGCTCGAGCAAGATCTCGTCGACCGGCATCCCGACCCGGCGGAAGGTGCGACCCTCGTCCGCGCTGCGGAACACCTCGTCCGGCTCGCCCCCGCTGGTCGCGATCGCCCACACGACGCTCGGCTCGCTCGCGTCGGGCGCGAGGTCGATGACGAAGCGGCCGTCGAGCGCAGCGGGGCGCTCGAACGCGCAGCGGTCCGGGGTGCTGCGGGCGAGGCCGTCGTAGGTGCCGAACAGGATCGAGCCGTCGGGCGTGACGAGGATGGCCGGATCCTCGCGCGTCGCGTCGACGCCCGCGACGGCCGCGCAGAGCCAGCGCCACGAGGCGCCGCCGTCCTCGGTGATCGCGAGCCCCCACGTCCCGCGCGCGACGATCACGTCGGGGTCGGTCGGGTGGAACACGATCTGCCCGACGAAGGCCGGGCGCCCATGCGCCGCGGCGGTCGCCGGGAGGAGAAGCGAGGCGAGGACGAGCGAGGCGAAGCGCATGCGCGCACCACGGTAGCAAAGCTGCCGGCGCGCGGCCTTCGCGCGGCTCGTTCGGGATCCGCGCGCGTCCGTCTACACTCGGAGGCCGGAGGTCCGATGAGGGCAACGCTCGTAGTCGTGCTCGCGCTCGCCTCGCTCGCGGCGCCCGCGAGCGCCCAGATCCGGCTCGGCCCGACCGACGACGTGCGGGCGCGCCTGAACGCGCTCTCGCCGGGCGACGAGGTGCTCCTCGAGGACGGCCTCTACGTGCTGAACGGGCGCTTCCACGTCGACGTGCGCGGCACCGCGGCGCAGCCGGTCGTGATCCGCGCCGCGGACGGCGCGCGCCCGCACTTCCGGCAGGACGCGCGGCAGAACGTGTGGGAGCTCGACGCGCGGCACGTCGTCCTGCGCGGCGTCGAGCTGTCGGGCGGCTCCGCGGGGCTGCGGGTGCAGTCCGCCGAGGACCTCACGATCGAGGGCTGCGAGATCCACGACACCGCGGACGTCGCGCTGCGGATGAACGACAGCGGGCAAACCTACTTGCGCATCGCGATCCTCGACAACCACCTCCACCACACGAGCGGGACCGGCGAGGGCATGTACCTCGGCTGCAACGACGACGCGTGCCGCCTCGCCGACTCGCGCATCGCCGGCAACTACGTCCACCACACGAACGGGCCGGGGATCACGCAGGGCGACGGGATCGAGCTCAAGGAGGGGAGCTACGGCTGCGTGATCGCGGACAACGTCGTCCACGACGCGAACTACCCCTGCATCCTGGGCTACGCGACGCTCGGGAACGGGCCGCCGAACGTCGTCGAGCGCAACGTGGTGTGGGGCTGCGGCGGGCACGGCATCCAGTGGGCGTCGGACGCGATCCTGCGCAACAACATCGTCCTGGACGGCCGCGGCAACGGCGCGATGGCGTTCCAGCCGCACGCCGCCGGGACGCCGCAGAACCTCGTGATCGTGCACAACACGGTGATCGCGCCCGTCGCCGACGCGATCGCGCTGCGCGGCGTCTCCGGCGCGGTGCTCGTCGCGAACAACGCGGTGTACTCGCAGTCGGGGCGCGCGATCTTCAACCGCGACGCGCACCCGATGCTGACGGTGGTGGGCAACGTCGGCGAGGGCGCGACGCAGGGGATCTCGGGCGGCTTCACGCCGAGCACGATGAGCGCGGACCTGCGCGGCGCGAGCTACTCGGGCACCGTGCCCAACGACGTCTACCCGCGCGCGGGCGGCGGGCTCGACGGCGCGGGCGCGGCGGCCCACGTGACGGACGACGACTTCGACGGAACCCCGCGCGGCGGCGTGACGGACGTCGGCGCGTACGCGCTCGGCGACGGACCGCGCTGGGCGCTCGCGCCCGAGCGCAAGCCCGCCGCGAGCCCGACGCCGGGCACGGACGGCGGCGTC
>JAHBWG010000156.1 GCA_019637095.1 Sandaracinaceae bacterium
CCGTCGGTCGCGTTCGGCCTGCGGCCGCCGTTCACGCGCCGTCGGGCGGGACGGACTCGGGCGCCGCCGGCGCGGCGAGGTCTGCCGACCGGCGCTGGCTCCGCCGCAGCCACGCGAGCTCCGCCGCCTCGCGCTCGGCGAGCGCGGCGCGCCGCGCCGCGGTCATCTCTCGCGCGCGGAGCGCCTCCGCCTCGGCGAGCGCCTCGGCCTCGAGCGCGGCCTTCGCCGTCGCCTCCTCCTCCTTGGCGCGCGCCGCCGATCGCGCGGCGAGCTCCGCGGCGCGGTCGCGCTCCTCGTGCGCGCGGATCGCCGCCTCGGACGCGTGGCGGGCGCGCGCGCGGGCGCTCTCGCGCTGCGCCTGCTGCGTGCGCACGGCGTGCCGCGCCTCGTCCCGCGCGCAGCGGAGCTCGCCGGCCTCGACCTCCTGGGCGTGCCTGCGCTCGCTCGCCGCCTGCGCGTCTCCCTTCGCGCGCTCGGCTCCGGCCCCGGCCGCGCGGTGGGCCTGCGCCGCGTGCTCGACCTGCGCCTCGGCCTCCGACCTCGCGCGCTCGGCCGCATCGCACGCCTCTCGTGCGCGGGCGAGCCGCTCCGCCGGCGCCTCGAGCGACGCGCGGGCGTGCGCGAGCGCCTCCGCGGCACGGCGCTCTTCGTCCTGCGCGAGCGACTCCTCCTGCGCCTTCAGGAAGCCGGCGGACGAGCTGTCCGCCGCGCGCTGCGCGAGCGCGCGGCGCTCCTCCGCGCTGCCCGCGGCGGACACCGCCTGCATCCGCTCGAGGGCCTCGCGGTTGGCCGCCTCCGCCGCCTCGCTCGCGCGCCGGCTCCCCTCGGCTGCGGCCTCGACGCGCGCCTCGGCCTCCGCCACGGAGGCCTCGACCGCCGCGAGCTCCCCCGCCGCGGCCCGCACGTCGCTCTCGCGCCGCGCGAGCTCCGCCGCGCGCTGGGCCGCCTCGGCCTTGGCGCGCTGCAGCGCGAGCGCCGCCTCGGACTCCGAGGTGGCGGCGCGCTGCGCGGCCGAGACCGCCTCGCGCTCGGCCGCGGACACGGCCTCGGTGTCCCGCCGCGCCTCGGCGAGCGAGGCCTCGAGCGCCGCGAGCCGCGCCTCTGCCTCCTCGACCCGCCGGCCGGCCGCCGCCTCCTCGTCGGAGACGCGGTTCGACGTCTCGACCGCCTGCACCGCGACCGCGCCGACGTGCTCGAGCGTCAGCGCGGCTTGCTCGGCGAGGCGCTCCGCCTCGGTCGCGCGCGCGGTCGCCACCATCGCGTGGCTCGCGGCCTGGGCCTCCGCGAGGCGGGCCGCGTTCTCGGCCGCGACGGCCTCGCGCAGCGCGGCGAAGGCCGCCTCGGTCGCGCGCCGCATCGCGCGATCCGCCTCCTGGGCCGCCTCGTCCTCGGCCTGCTGTGCCTCGCGCGCGCGCGCGATCCGCTCGCGCGTCGCCGCCGCGAGCTCGGACCAGCGCGCCTCCGCCTGCGCGGCGTCCGCCGCGGCGTCGTCTCCCGGAGCGAAGGCCTCACCGTCGGGCGCCGGCGCCTCGGGCGCGTCGCTCGCGGGCGCGTCCGCCACGCCGTCCCTCCTCCTGGAACCTCTTCTCGGCGCCATCAGTCGGCCCCCGCGATGTCGAGCGCCGACGCGAGCCGCGTCGCGCGCAGGTGGAGGGTACGCAGCTCGTCGCGCACCGGCTGCGCCCCGGCGAGCGCGGCGTGCACCGGCGTGATCCCGGCGAGGCGCCGGAGCGCCTCGCGCTCGGCGTAGCGCGTCAAGCTGTCTTCCAGTCTGCGCGCGAGCGCCGGCGCGAGCTCTGCGCCCGCGAGCAGCGCGCCCGGGTCGTCCGGTTCGTCACGCGGGAGCTCGGTCGCGGCGCCCGGGACGCCGAGCGCGGCGAGCGCCGCGCGCGCGCTCTCGAGCGAGGCGAGCGTCGAAGCGAGCTGCTCTCGGGCGTCCTCCGCGCGCGCGTGCTCGAGCTCGGCGCGCGCCGCCTCGAGCTCGGAGCGCAGCTCGGCGCAGGCGACGTCGAGGCGCTCGCGCGCCGCGTCGACGCCGCGCAGCCGCGACAGCTCGCCCTCGGCACGCTCGAGCTCCGCGCGCAGGCCATCGACCTCGTCCTCGAGCCGCGCGGCGCGCGTGTCCGCGCCGCGCAGCGGCGAGAGCTCCTCCTCGAGCGCCGCGACCCGATCGCGCAGCGACTCCTGCACCGACAGCGCGTCCGCGAGCTCCACCTCGAGCCGGCCCGCGTCGCCCTCGAGCCCGCGCAGCCGCGCGCGCTCCGCCTCGAGCCCCGCGACCCGGTCGCGCAGCGACGCCTCGCCCGCGCGCGCCTGCGCGAGCTCGGCCTCGAGCCGGCCCGCGTCCCCCTCGAAGCCGCGCAGCCTCGCGAGCTCGGCCTCGAGCGCCGCGACCTGCTCGCGCAGCGGCGCGTGCTCGGCGACCTCCGCCTCGAGCGCCGCGAGCGCGGCGCGCCGTCGCTCGAGCTCGGCGCGCAGCTCGGCCGCCTCGCCTTCGAGCCGCCGCCCTCCCTCGGCGACCTCGCCCGCCGCCGCGAGCTCTCCGCGCGCGCGCTCGAGCTCCTTCGTGATCTTCTCGTTCTCGCGCGTGAGGCGCTTCACGTCGCGCGCCGCCGCGCTCTCCGCGGAGCGCGCCGCCTCGAGCCGCCGCCCCATCTCGGCCTTGGTCGACTCGAGCTGAGCGAGCCGCGCCGTCGCGTCCTGCGCCTCGTCGCGCAGGAACGCGATCTCCGCCCGCAGCTCTTCGATCCCGCCCGCCGAGGCCGCCGCGGGCGGCTGGAGGCAGAACCGCAAGAACGTGCGGCCGAGCTGGACCACGTCGTTCTCGACGAGCGCGTGCACCGCGCGCGCGAGCTCCAGGCCGTTGACGAGCGTGAACCCGTACCCGAGGTCCTGGAACCAGTAGTACCCCTCCGCCGGATAGACCTGCGCCTGGAGATCGGCGACGTGCAGGTCCGGGAGCACGACGTGGTTGTTCGGCCCGCCGCCGAGCATCAACGTCGCGTGCGGATCGAGCTCGAGCACCTCGTCCGCCCGCGGACCGTTCAAGACCACGAAGAAGGCCATGCGCGAGGATAACCCGCGCCGCGTCAGGACGATCACCCCACGTGCGCAGCCGAGGGGACGATCCTCGTCATTCGTCATTCCCCCGGGGCGGGCTCAATCGGCGGGCTCGACGGCGACGATCCCGCGCGCGCTCAGGCGCGTGAGCGCCGCGAGCGTCTCGAGCTCGCGCAGCGGCGAGGCCACCACGAGCCCCGCGACGGTCGTCGGCCGCGCGAGCGCGTCGACCACGATCGCCTCCGCGCCGCGGAGCGCGACGGCCGCGGAGCCCGCGCGGCTCACCACGTCGGTCGGCTGGAGCTTCGCGCGCAGCGCCTCGATCTGCCCGCGCTCCGCCTCCTCGAGCAGCCGCCGCACGAGCCGGTCGCCCGGGCTCGTGATCGAGATCGAGCGGAACACGTGCGCGGCCTCGGCGAACTGGCGCGCGCGGAGCAGCTTCGTCGCCTCGCGCACGAGCGCGCCCTCGACGTCGGGGCCGTGCGGGATGCCCTCGACCTCGACGAGCCCCTGCGCGCCGAGTCCGTCGACCCGCCGCAAGAGCGCGGGCCGGCTGAGCCCGAGCACGAGCCGCGCCTCGGCGAGCGTCGGCGCCTCGTCCGCGAGCGCGCGGATCGCCGCGTCGATCGGATCGAGCGGGCCCGTGGGCACGCCGCTCGTCGCCCCGAGCCGCGCGGTCTCGCGCGGGTACTTCGCCGCGACCCGGGGCCACTCGTCGAGCAAGCGCAGCCCCTCCATCAGGAGGAAGGCGACCGGGACCTCGAGCGCGACGCCCGGCGCGGGCGGCGGCGCGTGCTCGTCGAGCTCGAACGTCCCGCTCGGCGCGAGGAACAGGTCCAAGAGCTGCTCGCGCGCGAGCGCGACGAGGCCCGGACCCGGCGCCTCGGGCGTCCCGTCGGCGGCGAGCCGCCCGCGCGCGAGCGGCGCCGCGGCGCGCGTGACGTAGCGCGCCTCGGCGACGAGCCACGAGGAGATCCCCTCGTCGGTCCGCACGGCGACCCGCGCGCGCGCGCCGCGCACGTCGACCCACTGCAACAGCTCCGCGAGCGGCATCGTCGTCAGGTCGCCGGCGAGCACGTGCCCACGCTACCACGCGAGCGGGATCTGGTACCGTCGCCGCGTGACGGTCATCAACCCGCTCACCCGGGAGATCAGCGCGAAGGTCGTCTACTACGGCCCGGGCCTGTCGGGGAAGACGACCACGCTCAAGCACGTGTACTCGGCCGTGAAGCCGCAGCGGCGCGGAGAGCTCGTGACGCTCGCGACCGAGGGCGACCGGACGATCTTCTTCGACTTCCTCCCGCTGCACGTCGATCAGGTGCACGGGATGGGCGTGCGCTTCGCGCTCTACACCGTCCCCGGCCAGGTCTTCTACGAGGCGACGCGCAAGCTCGTGCTCTCGGGGGCCGACGGCGTCGTGTTCGTGGCGGACTCGCAGCCCGCCGCGGCGCAGGCCAACCGCGAGTCGCTCGCGGACCTGCGCCGCAACCTCGACGCGGAGGGCGTGGACGTCGCGCGCTTCCCGATCGTGTTCCAATGGAACAAGCGCGACCTCGCGAACGCGCGCGACGTCGCCGAGCTGAGCCGCGAGCTCAATTGGCTGGGCGCGCCCGAGTTCCCGACGTCGGCGACGCGCGGAGACGGCGTGCTCGCCGCGCTCAAGGCGGCCTCCAAGCTCGTGATCCGCGCGCTCTGGGGCAGCGTGCCGAAGGCGCCCGCGCGCCGCGCCGAGCGGCCGCTCGCGGAGGGGATCCAGGCGGAGGTGGCGAAGGTGGCGGAGGAGGCGACCTCGAGCGGCGAGCTCGAGGTCGTCGCGGTCGAGCGCGCCGCGCCGCCGCCGGAGCCGGCCGAGGTCCCCGAGCGCGCGCTCTCGTTCGCCTCGCTCTGGGAGAACGAGGACGCCGCGGCGGTCGCGCGCGTGGAGAGCGGCATCCGGCGGGGCGCGTACGGCGAGGCGCTCGCGCTCGCGGTCTCGGCGATGGTCGAGCTGCTCGAGACGCTCCCCGGCACGGGCCAGTTCGCGAGCCCGATGGCGAAGGCCGCCTTGCTCGGGCTCGACGGCCGCGAGTTCCTCCGCTTCTGCCGGCTCGCGGGCCTGCACCCGACCGCCGCGACCGAGCGCGACGCGCTCTTCGCGCTCCACGTCCTCGTCTCCGCGCGCCTCAAGACCGCCCACGTCTGACGGAGCCCTCCACGTGCACGAACGTCCCCGCGCGTCGCTCACGCACCCGCTCTTGCTCGCCGCGCTCGCCGCGCTCGCGTTCAACGACCACGTGCTCAAGGCGAGCGGCGCGTGGCCGGCGCTCGCCGGCAAGCTCAGCGACGTCGCCGGCCTGCTCGTCGCGCCCACCGTGCTCGCGTGGCTGCTCGGCGTCGGGGGGCGACGCGCGCGACTCGCCTGCCACGTCGCGGTCGGCGCGGGCTTCGCGGCCCTGCAGCACCCGGCCGTCGCGGCGGCGCTCGAGGCCGCCCTCCCCGTCCGCGCCTGGGCCGACCCGACCGATCTGCTCGCGCTGCCCGCGCTCGCCGTCTCGTTCCTGGCCTTCGGCGACGCCCCGCCGCGCCGCGCGTGGCGCGCCGCGCCGATCGGCGTCGTCGCGCTCGCGCTCTGCGCCGCGTCGAACGTGCCCGGCGGCAACGCGCCGCCGCGCTACCCGTTCCCCCCCGCGGGGCGGTTCGAGACGGACGTCTACGTGCGCAACCACCTCGCGGCGGACCTGCCGATCCGCGTCCGCCGCGTGAAGGACGACGTCGTGCTCGACTGCGACCGCGCGCTCGCGGACCCGCGCGCGGTGCTCACGGACGGGCAGTTCGAGGACGAGCAGGGGTGGACGGTCGCCGCGCGCGACGCGGTCCCGCTCTGGGATCGCCGCAACGGCGCGATGACGCGTGAGTGCTACGTCGTGCGCCTGCGCGCGCGCGATCGCGAGTGGCTCGTCGCGTGGCGTCACGGCGAGCCCGCGCTGCGCGAGGTCGAGGTGCGGCTCGAGCCGCACGAGTCGATCGAGCCGGAGGCGATGCGCATCAGCGAGGAGCCGCGCACCGCGCCGAGCGCGCCCGCCGGCGTCACCGTGCGCCCCTGGCAAGATTGATTGCGCGCTACGGCGTGGAGGGCTCGCCGGCGAGGAACGCGTCGACGTCCCGCCCGAGCGCCTCGGGCACCTCGTTGGCGAGCGAGTGGCGGGCGCCCTCGAACACGCGCAGCACCGCCTTGGGGAGCAAGGTCGCGAGGCGCTGGACGCCGCGATCCATGTCGAGCGCCTTGTCCTGATCGCCGTAGGCGACGTAGGTGGGGTGCGTGATCTCGGGCGCGCGCTCGAAGAGCGACTGGAGCGCCTGATCCATGCCGATGTCCCAGTACATGCGGTGGAAGCCCTCCGAGTAGACCTCCTCGTAGTACGCCCACGCGTCGGCGAGCGCCTTGTCGCGGCCCTCCCAGTCGCGGCGGTACCAGAAGCGGCTCTGGATCCAGAGCGCCGGCCAGAACATGAAGCGCAGGCTCTTCATCACGCCGGCGAACCGCGCCCACCCGCGCATCGGCTCCCACGAGCCCGCCGGCGCCCACGCGGCGAGCCGCTCGAAGCGCTCGGGCTCGCGGTGGCCGAGGCGCAGCACGAGGTTGCCACCCAGGCTCCCGCCGCCCAGGTGCGCGCGCTCGACGCCGACCGCGTCGAGGAAGCCGAGCAGGCTGTCCTCGAACAAGCGGAGGTCGTAGTCGCGCGAGGGCTTGTCGGAGTAGCCGCTGCCCGGCAGATCGGGCACGAGCACGCGGCGGCGCGTCGCGAGGTGCGGGAGGAGCGCCTCGTACTCTTCGAGCCGCGAGCTGTGGCCGTGGATCAGGAGCACCGGCGCGTCCGCCTCGTCGCCCGTGGGCGCGACGTCGATGTAGCGCAGGCGCAGGCCGTGCACGGTCACGTCGCGTTGCGGGTGGCGGGTCGCGGGCGCGCGCGCGGGGCGCGAGAGCGCCCCCTGGCGAACGAGCGGGGGCGGAGGAGGATGCGAAGCCATGACGTTCTCAGGATAGGTAGATGGCCGGGCCGCTGCTACAACGTGCCCCCATGCGCGTTCGCTCCCTCGGTGCGCTGTTCGCCTGCGTCGCGGTGCTCGGCTGCGCGAGCCCCGGCCCTGGCGCGTGTGGTCCGAGCACCGATCCCGTGGTCGTGACGGGGCTCAGCGGCGTGCTCGACGGAACGCGCCTCGCGGTCGAGATCGTCGAGCTCATCCCGGCGACCTGCCGCGAGACCGACCAGCGCGTGTGGATGCTCTTCGAGGATCCAGGCGCGGTGGTGACGCTCGGGCCGGAGCCGACGGGCATCCTGTCGCGCGCGCGCGTCGAGGCGACCGACGAGACGATCTTCTTCCGCGACCTCAACGTCGGCGTGCGGCTCGAGTACCCGGACGCGGTGATCGGGCCGGCGGTGCGCTTCGCGTGGTTCTCGACGGGCACCGAGCTCGCCGCCGTCCGCTGCACGACGCCGCCCCTCGCGTGCGCGCTCGAGGAGTGAACCGATGTCTCGCGAGCGGCCGCGTCAGCTCCCGCGGGCGGCGCGCCAGCGGGCTCGGATGCGCGCGCGACGGCGGGCCTGCCGTCGCTCGCGCAGCGCCTCGATCGCACCGTCGCGCGAGGCGCCGCCGGCGCGCGTCGCGACGGAGGGCGCCTCGGATCGGAGCGAGGGCCAGACGCTCGGCGCGTCGTCCGCGTCGTCCGCGTCGTCGCGCATGAGCTCGGTCAGGCGGGGCGACACCGAGACCTCCGGCTCCGGCGTCGCCTCGAACGCCGGCGGCTTCGCGTCGTACTTGTGCGCGTGGATCGGTCCGTCGCGATCGATCGCGGCGACGGCGAGCCCGGAGCCGAGCACGAACGCGATCGCGACGACGACGGCGCCGAGCACGCGCGGCGGGACGTCGACCGGGATGCGGCGCAGGTAGGGCGAGAGGTCGAGCTCCGCCGTCGGCGGGCCGAACGGGTTCGGGCCGAGCGGCGCGTCGTCCGCGCGGCGCTCGAGGCGCGCGAGGCCGACGAGGGTGTCGACCTCCGCGCCGAGGCGCTGGACGACCTGCGTGAGGAGCGGGCGCGGCGCCGGCGGCGCGGCGGCGGGCGCCTCGG
>JAHBWG010000157.1 GCA_019637095.1 Sandaracinaceae bacterium
GCCGCCACCTCCTCCGCGGCCCGTCGCGCGCGCGCCGGTCCAGCCGACGCTCGCGATGGAGGTCGTCCCGATGGCGCCGATGGCGCGGCCTCCCGTCCTCATGGACGTGACGCCGCACTCGCTCGCGATCGAGACGGTCGGCGGTTACTGCAAGAAGCTCATCCCCAAGAACGCGCCCGTCCCGACCGAGCAGACCAAGCTGTTCAGCACCGCGCGCGACGACCAGACGGAGGTCGCCGTCCGCATCTGCCAGGGCGAGTCCGACACGTTCGCGGACAACGAGGCGCTCGGCGAGGTCGTGCTCGATCAGCTCCCGCGCAAGGCGCGCGGCGAGCTCTCGATCGAGGTCGCGTTCATCCTCGACGCGGACGGCACGCTCTCGGTGCAGGCGCGCGACGCGGCGAGCGGCCGCTCGCAGGCGACGCGCATCAACCTGCGCGGCGGCCTCGCCGCGGACGAGATCGACGCGATGCGCCGCCGCCTCGACGCGGAGGAGGCGCGATGACCGATCGCCTCGAGCTGCTCGACTACTACACGCTGCTCGGCGTCGAGCCCGACGCGTCGGTCCCCGAGATCAAGGAGGCGTTCCGCCGCTTCGCGCGCCGCTATCACCCGGACCGCTTCGCGGGCGACGACGAGCGGCTCGCGCGCTCGACGCAGATCTACCGGCGCGGGAGCGAGGCGTACCAGATCCTCACGAGCTCCGTGTCGCGGCGCGCGTACGACCGCCTCCTGCGCATGGGCAAGGTCCGCCTCGGCGCGGACGAGCGCGAGCGCGCCGAGCTCGAGGAGCGCCGCGCGCAGGCGCCCGGCGCCGCGCCCATCCGCTCCGCGCAGGCGCGCGGCCTCTACGAGCGCGCCGCCGAGGCCGCGCGCGCCGGCGCGTGGCGCGACGCGTGGCGGCTGATGAAGAGCGCGCTCGAGCTCGAGCCCGACAACGAGCTGCTCAAGGCGCGCCTCAACCAGATCGAATCGCGCGCGCGTACGGTCCGCTGAAGGTCTGTTAGGATCGGGGCGCGTGAGCCGCGAGACCCCCGCCACCCCCGACGCGACGCACGAGCCCCTCGGCAGCTCGCCGGCGTTCGAGGTCTCGAAGGTCGAGGGGCGCGACCGCCGCCTCGGGCGCTACGAGCTGATCTACGAGATCGGCCACGGCGGGATGGCCAACGTCTTCCTCGCGCGCGCGCGCGGCCCCGCCGGGTTCCAGCGCTGGTTCGCGATCAAGCGCGTGCACGACCAGCTCGCGAAGAACCGCGACTTCGTGAACATGTTCCTCGACGAGGCGCGCATCGCCGCGGCGATCCAGCACCCCAACGTCGCGCAGGTGTTCGATCTCGGAGAGGTCGACGGCCGCTACTTCCTCGCGATGGAGTACCTGCACGGCGAGCCGCTCACGAGCCTCGCCACGCGCTTCTCCGTCGCGGTCGGCCGCATGCCCCCCGGCCTCGCCGCCTACCTCGTCGCGCGCGCGGCCGACGGCCTGCACCACGCGCACGAGGCGACCGACGCGAGCGGCCAGCCGATGAACCTGGTGCACCGCGACGTGTCGCCGCACAACGTGTTCATCACCTACGATGGGCAAGTCAAGTTGACCGACTTCGGCGTCGCCAAGGCGGCCGGCCGCATCACGCACACCGAGACCGGCGTGGTGAAGGGCAAGCTCGCGTACGCGTCGCCCGAGCAGGTCAAGGGCGCGCCGCTCGATCGCCGCTCGGACCTCTTCGCGCTCGGCGTGATCCTCTGGGAGATCTCGACCGGCCGCCGGCTCTTCCGCGGCTCGACCGACGCCGAGACGCTGCACCGCATCTACAGCGGCTACCGGCTCTCGCCGAGCGCCCTCGTGCCCGGCTTCCCGCCCGAGCTCGAGCGCATCATCGATCGCGCGCTCGCCAACGACCCGGACGCGCGTTACCCGACCGCGCAGGAGCTCGCGCGCGACCTCGATCGCTTCCTCGCGACGAGCAGCGCGCCCGCCGGGAGCGCGGACCTCGCGCGCGCGATGCGCGAGCACTTCGCCGCGCAGATCGCGCAGAAGGACGCCATCCTGCACCGCGACGGCAGCCCGCCCGAGGCCGACGAGGTGCCGATCGACGTCGAGGTCGACGAGCCGAGCCGCAGCCACACGCGGCGCACCGACGCGAGCTCGAGCGCCACCCCGAGCGCGCCCGCCGGCCTGCGCAAGGGGCCGCCGATCGCCGCGATCGCGGCCGTCTCGCTCCTCCTGCTCGCCGCCGCGGCGGCCGGCGCGTACTTCGCGCTCGCGACGCCGCCGACCTCCGTCGTGCGGGTCGACACCACGCCGAGCGGGGCGCGCGTCATCATCGACGGCGAGCCCGTCGACGGCCGCACGCCGCTGCTCGTCGAGGCGCTCGAGCGCGGCGCCCATCGCCTGCGCGCCGAGCTCGACGGACACGCGCCGTTCGAGGGCACGTTCGAGGCGGCGGGCGATCGCGTGGAGCTCCACTACGCGCTCAGCGAGGAGCCCGCCGTCGTCGCCGCCGCGCCGCCGGACGGTCCGCCCGCCGCGGGCGTGGGCGAGACGCCCGGCACCGCCGAGCCGCCCGGCACCGCCGCGACGGAGGCACCCGCGACGGAGGCACCCGCGACGGAGGCACCCGCGACGGAGCCCACCGCTACGGCGGAGCCGCCGCGCGCGGGCCGCGCGGGGCGCCGCGCGCCGCCACGCGATCCGTCCCCCGCGCCCGCCGCGACGGGCAGCGCGACGCTCACCCTCATCACGCGCCCGTGGGCGCGCGTGTGGATCAACGGCGAAGAAGCAGGGAACACCCCCGTCTACCGCCGCCGCGTCCCCGCGGGCGTCGTCCGCGTGCGCCTCCAGCGCGAGGGCGCCGGGCCGTTCCGCGAGCTCACCATCCCCGCGACCGACGGCGAGTCCGTCTCCCGCAACATCGCGCTCGAGTGACGGGAGGCGACGAGCCCCGGAGCGAGGCGTGTGCGCCTCCGGCGCGAGGGGCAGCGCTCGCGAGCGCACTCCCACCGCGCGGCCCCGCGTTGTACCCTCCCGCTCATGGTGCGGGCGCTCTTCGCGTTGGGGCTCTTGCTCGTCGGTGCCGCGCACGCCGGCGCGCAGGACACGGCCTCTCGCGCGTCCCCCGAGGCGCGGCGGCACTTCGAGGCGGGCACCGCGGCGTTCGACGTCGGCGACTACGAGCAAGCGGCCACCGAGTTCCGCGCCGCCTACGACCTCACGCGGCACCCCGACCTGCTCTTCAACGTCTACTCCGCCCTCGAGCGCGCGGGCCGCATCGAGGAGGCCGCCGAAGCGCTCGACGGCTACCTGCGCGACGGCGACCCCGACGGTGAGCGCCGCGCCGCGCTCACCGCGCGTCTCGCCCGCCTGCGCGAGCGGATCGCCGGGGCGCGCGCCGCGCGCGAGGAGCCCGCGCCCATCGCCGAGCCGACCCAGGCGGCGCCGGCCCCCGCGCCCGCGGCGCCCGCGGCGGACGGGGGCGTCCACCCGGCGCCGATCGCGCTCCTCGTCGCCGGCGGCGCCCTGCTCGTCACGTTCGCCATCCTCGCGGGCGTCGCCGCCGCCGAGGACGCGCGGCTCTCCGACGCGTGCAGCCCCGGCTGCAGCGCGGACGATGTCGGCACCCTCGGCGCGCTCACCCTCGGCGCCGACGTCGCGTGGATCAGCGGCGCCGTCGCGGCGGCCGCCGGCCTCGTCCTGCTCTTCGTGCTCCCGCCCGAGGGCGAGTCGGCGCAGGCGGCGCTCGTGCCGTTCGTCACGCCGACCGCCGCGGGCGTCTCCGCCGTGGGGAGGTTCTGATGCGCGCGCTCCTCGCCGGCGTCCTCGCGATCGCGCTCGGCGCCTGCTCCGCCGTCTACGACACCGGCCGCCACACCGGCGGTCGCCTCGACGGGAGCACCCCGCCCGGCGAGGACGGCGCCCCGCCGGGCGCCGACGCCGCGCCGCGCGTCCCCCTCGACGCGTTCTGCGACGAGTACGTCCGCATCGTGTGCGACGCCGTCGCGCGCTGCTGCCCTCGCGCCCCCGCCGAGTGGGACCAGAGCACGTGCCGGACGAACACCCGCAGCGTTTGCAACCAGATGACGCAGCGCGTGCGCGACTACGCCTTCCTCGAGTGGGACGAGGTCGCCGCGCACCGCACGCTCGCGCAAGGCCAGGCGTTCGTCGACGACTCCTGCAGCACCGAGGTCCAAGGGTGGTACCTCGACCTCGACGGGTACTTCGGCGCCATCCGCGGCAACCGCGCCGCCGGCGCCGTCTGCACGCCCGCGAGCACGACCGACACCTACGAGGTCCTCGCCGCCGTCCTCTCGTGCCAAGACGACTTGCGATGCATCCGCGGGAGCCGCGGCGACTGGAACTGCCTCGCGCCATCAACGAACGGGCAGGCGTGCTCGCTCGCCTTCGACTGCGCCGATCCGAACGCGCGGTGCGAACGCCGAATCCTCGACGGCGTCTGCGCCGTCCCCGGCGAGGAGCTCAACTCGCTCTGCATCCTGCCGGACGAGTGCGCCTCGCTCGTCTGCCAGGGCGGCCGCTGCGTCGAGCGCACCCGGAACACCGTGTATTGCCCCGACAACGTCGGCTTGCCCTGAGGCGCCGCGTCGACGGCGCGTGCGTTGGCGTCGCGTACGTCGGCGTGCTGCTCGCCGCGTGTGGCGCCCCCGCAGCGCCTCCCCGAGAGGGCGGTCGCCGAGCCCACGGCCCCCGAGCGCGCCGCCTCGCTCCTCGCGAGCGAGCACGCCCCGAGCGAGCACGCGTGCGCCCGCCTCCTCGCCGAGCTCGCGCCGGACACCACCCTCTACGGCGACGTCGCCGCGCGGTGCGACCGACCCGACGACGCGCGCCGCGCCTACGAGGCCGCCTGGTCCGCGGGGGCGCGCGACTGCGCCCTCGCCCTCGTCCTGGCCGACCAGAGCTTCCCCGTCGACCTCGCGCGCGAGCGCCTGCGCGCCGTGCCCGCCTGCCGCGCCGCGTCGCTGCGCCTCGCCGAGCTCGCGCTCGACGGCGCCACCGACGAGGGCCTCGCGATCGTCGCCGCGCTCTTGCGGCGGGACGCCGACGACGCCGACGCCATCGCTCTGCTCGTCCGCCTCCACGCCGCGCGCGCCGAGCACGGCGCCGGCCTCTCCGTCTGCGAGCGCGCGCCTGGGCTCGCGCACCTCGCGCTCTGGCGCGCGTGCGCCGACCTCGCGCTCGAGGCCGGTCGGCTCCACGCCGCCGAGGACGCCTTGCGCGCCGCGCTCGCCCTCGACCCGACTCCCTCGACCCTCGCCACGCTCGGCGAGCTCCTCCTGCGCGAGCGACGCCACGAGGAGGCGTTCGCGCTCTTCGGCGCCGCGCTCTCGCGCGGGGACACCCCCTACGACGTCGTCACCGGCGCCGGCCGCGCGCTCGATCGGCTCGGCTGCCTCGACGCCGCCGACGCCCTCCTCGACGCCGCCATGCGGCGCGCCCCCGAGCGGCCCGAGGCGTACTGGTACCGCGCCACCTCGCCCATCAACCTCGTCCCGTGCTTCGACATGGAGCGCTCCCGGCGCGTCCTGTCGTGGATCGAGCGCTTCCTCGAGCTCGCGGGCGACGACCCGCGGTTCGCCGACGCGGTCGAGCAGGCGACCCGCCGGTGCGCTCGATCTCCCGCGCGCCGCTCCGCGCAGGCCGACCCCCTGTGCGAGCCCGGCATCGTCGAGCGCCTCACGCGCCACTGCGGCGGCACCGACCGCGCCCTCGCCTGGCGGTCGCTCCCCGCGCGCGCGTCCTCGTTCGACTGCCACCGCGGCGACGTGGCCGCCGCCCTCCAGCTCGCCGCGCCCTGAACGCCGCCGATTCGTCCCGAGCGACCACGCGAGCGCCGCCCACTTCGCGACGGAGCCGTCCGCGTCGCGCGCTCCGACCTTCCGACGTACGTTGGCGACGAGCGCAGGTACCGATGAGCGAACGAAGATGGACGACGACCCCCATCATCGCCCTGGCCGCGATGACCTCCCTCTGCGGCTGCGGGTCGGAGGCGCCCCCGGCGCCGCCGCCGCTGCGCGCCGATCCTCCGGCGCCCGTGGTCACGCCCCCGCCGGACTTGCGCGCCGATCGCGCGCCTGTCGCCCCTGGGCCCGCGACGCCCGCGCCCGACGAAGTGCGCGCCGACCGGATCGAGCGCGCGATCGAGCCGCTCGCCGACGTCGTCACGATCGCCGCGAGCGTCGAGCGCGGGAGCACGCGCTACGTCCTCTATCATCTCGACGGAGCTCTCCTCGCGCGCGCGCGGATCGAGGCGCAGCCGGACGGCCGCCGTCGCTTCGAGGTCATCCGCGACGCGCTCGAGGCGTGCGACGCCGACCACGACGACTACGGCGTCTTCGACTGCCGCGTCCGCGCCGCGCCCGACCTCTACCTCGCGGCCGAGTGGATCTGCCCGACGCGCCAGTGGGGCGTCGCCGCGATCGAAGCACGCGGCGGCGCGTTCGTCCGCGTCGCGCGCCGCTCGCTCTACGCGATGAGCTGCGAGGCCGCGAGCGGCTCGCCGCCGCGGGTCGCGCCGCGCATCGACGCGCGCGACCTCGACGGGGACGGTCACACCGAGCTCGACGTGCGCTTCGCGGTCAGCGTCCCGCGCGAGGACGCGAGCATGACCGGCGCGACCGACGGCGCGCTCCGCTTCCTGCTCGACGCCCGCACCCTGCGCTCGCAGCTCGCGCTCACGACGGAGTACGACGCGACCTTCGCGGACGTCGCGGGCACCGCGTCGAGCTGCGAAGCCACCGCCACCTTCGCCGACCTCGACGCGGATGGCCACGACGACGTCCGGATCCGGTCGCGCTGTCGGCACGACCGCGTCGACGTGCGCCGCGCCGGCGCGCGCGGTCGCGACGAGCGTCTCGAGACGGACTGCCCGTGGGACGCCGCCACCGACGCGTGGGTGTGCGCGCGCGCGATCGCCCAAGAGCTCTTCGACGCGAGCCGAGGTGGGCTCGCCGCGGAGCGGCCCGAGGACCTGCGCGCGCCGCACCTCGGAGCGGACGTCGCGCGGCAGCTCGCCGACGCGCGCGAAGCCGACGATGACGGCGCGGACGGGGATGACGGCGCGGACGGGGATGACGGCGCGGACGGGGATGACGGCGCAGACGGGGATGACGGCGCGGACGAGGATGACGGCGGGGACGGAGACCGCGGCGAGGTGCGCCGGCGGGCGCTCACCTGCCGCACCGTCGTCGAGGATCCCGCGCCGCCGCTCCGCGTGCGCGCCGGGCCGAGCTCACGCACCGAGGCGCGCGGTGAGCTCGACAACGGCACCGTGCTCGTGCTCGTCGAGCGGCGCGGCAGCTGGGCGCGCATCGACGCCCCGCTCGCCGGCTGGGTCTACGCCGCCAACCTGCGAGAGCGCTGCGACTGACGCGGCGGAAGCACGGGAGGCGAGGAGACCAGGAGTGGGAGGAGAGTGCGCCCGCGCCGCGGGCGCGTGGGGTCGAGCGCGCGCGACCGCTATGCTGGCGTGGCTGTGCCCTGGTCGCGCTGGTTCCGTCTCGCCCTCCTCGCGCTCGCGTGCTCCGCGTGTTGCCCGCGGCATCGCTGTGACGTCGAGGGCGTGCAGGCGTCGATCGAGGTGCCGCGCGACCCCGCGGGCCTCACCCTCGAGGTCGACGGCGACGGCGCGTTGCTCGCCGAGCTCTCGCTCGGCGACGACGTGGGCGAGGAGGCCACGTGCACCGGCGCCGAGCCGCGCGTCTGCGCGAGCTGGCTCGCCGACGCCGGCCTCCTGATCCTCCGGATCACGCGCACACCCGAGGTGCGGCCCCTCTTGCCCGAGGGAGGCACCCTCGCCGTCCGCGTGCTCGACGCCGACACCATCGTCGCCGAGGGCACCGGCACGCTGCGGTTCGAGCGCGCGGGTGGCTGCATCGACCAAGAGCCGTGCCCGCCCCACGCGTCGCTCTCGCTCTGACCGGCGTGGTCGGCGCGCGCCGAACCACGTACGATCGCCGCATGGCTCGCCCCCCGTTCGTCATCGGCACCCGGTTGCCCGGCGCGATCACCGTCACCCCGCCTCCCGCGCCGGTTCCCAGCACCCCCGTCGTCACCGAGCGACCGGTGCGCCCGCGCGTCGCCCCGCCCGCG
>JAHBWG010000158.1 GCA_019637095.1 Sandaracinaceae bacterium
CGCTTCGCCATGAGGACCTCCGACGACAGGCTGATCCCCTTGCTGACGAATCTCAAGCCTTCGTTCTCGCTAAGATTTCAACGGGGCTCAGGAATGGATCCGCCTCGGTTGCCGCCTGAGCGGACCGAAGCGCGAACCGCGGTTGCGGCGGCGTTGCGCTACATCCGCGACCGCAAGAACAAGATGCGCTACGCCTCGCACTACGCCGCGAACCTTCCAATCGGCAGCGGCGCGACCGAGGGCGCGTGCTGGCAGATGCAAGGCCGCGTGAAGCGTCCCGGGCAAACCTGGGGCGTAGTGCGAGCCGGCGAGCCGACGCGCACTCCCGGCCTGAACGGCATCATGACCACGCGAGGTCTCGTACTCTCGGACCGCTGGGACGACGCCTGGCCTGCCTATGCTGCGAAGCACCAGAAAGAACTTCCGCTTGCAGCTTGATCAGGATCGCATCCGCCACGCCAGTGCGGTGCTCCGATGGACCGACCCTTCGTCGAACGGCAGGTGGTAGCTCGGCGCCGAGTGGGCGCGGCCGGAGCTGCGGAGCTGCGCCGCTCGACGGGCTACAGTTTGACACGGGCGAACGGCAATGTCAGGGTTGCGCGATGAGTACGCGAGTGGGGTGGAACACTATCGTAGTGCTGGCCCTCGCGGCCTGCGACCCCCCCCCCCCCGGCTGTTCAGGGGCCAACGGTTGCGCTCGAGCTAGCCGGCGAGCACGCCGAGTCGGTCGTGTCGATCGTCTGGGGTAGCGAGCCCGCGGCGCCCGTCAGACGCCGCGTAGAGACGATCCTTGAGGCGGAGATTCGCGACCGCGCTGCAGAACGTGTCCCAGCTGGCTTCGCCACGTTCGGCGAAGCCCGACCCAACGCTTCGCTCCGGGCCGAACTCGGCGCCCGCGGAGGAGGAGAGGTCGTCGAGCTAACAGCGACGTTCCCCTCCTCGGAGCTCCCGTCGATCGACGGTCTCGCCAGGATTTCGGTACTTGAGCGCGCGGAACGGATCCTCCGTCGTCAGGACGCAGTGAGCGAGGCGATGAGCGGGGCACAGTCCGAGGCCCGGGAACTCGGCGCCACGGCGGCGACGCCGATCTGGCTGACGAACTCGCTTCAACTCTCTCTGCCGGTCTCGGCGGCGGTATCGTTCATGCGGCTCCATCCGGAGGCGGAGTACAGCCTGAACCGGCCCGTCGCTCCAGAGTGGACAGGGAGCCAGGCTCGTCTGCAGACGGGTGCGTCTCGCCTCGTGAACGCGGGCTTCCACGGCGATCCGCCCGGAGTGGGCCGCTACCGCATCGGCATCATCGAGAGTCAGGCTATCTCCCCAAACTGGCCGAGCGCCCAACCGCACCCGGTGTTTCGCGAGAGCGGCACTGACCCAACCACGCGCATCAGCTTGGTCGAGGACTGCAACACCTGCACGGCAGAGTTTCTGGGTATCTGCTTCCAATGGGGCTGCCGTCCGACGAGCAATCGCTCGACCACGACGGGCCATGGGGACATCGTGACCTGGGTGGCCGCGGGATCGATCGAAGAGGGACAGGATCCCAGCGTAACGAACGCGAGCGCGCGTGCAGAACGGAGTGGGATCGCACGCGAGACCGTAATCGACTACTACGGCGCCAACGACTGCGACGCGGTAACCCGGGCAGTTCAACGAGCAGTGGCTCGCGGGGTGGATGTCGTCAACATGTCCCTCCGTGCCGACTTCATCAACGAGTCCACCTCGTCCTGCGATGCGGCCTATAACTGTGGTGGCCTTAACGAGGCGATCCGAGCGGCGACCGACGCTGGAGTGGTCGTCGTCAAATCCGCTGGAAACTTCGGGGAGACGGACCCCGACTGCGGGATCACCTACCCCGCCTGGCGCCCCGAGGTCATCGCCGTCGGCTCCTTACGAACACTCGGAGGCAGCGGGACCCTCGCCACCGTCCCGGTGGACGCTACTTCCTCGCGCGGGGGGGTCGGAATTCGCTACGCAGGTGCGGGATTCGATCGCACCGCGGCCGGCCTTGCGCTTGTTGCACCCGGCTTCTGGGAGTGCTTCGCCACAGGCGCCTCCGGGTACTCCTGCTTGACCACGGCAAGCGGTACGTCGTTCGCGGCGCCGGCGGTCTCTGGAGCAGTTGCGCTGTTCGCGCATGTCCTCAGTCCGTCCGGAAACATCGCGAACGCCCGCGACGTCCTGGTCAATGCGCTGCTGATGGGCGACCGGGGCAACACCGTGGGACTATCGACGACTGAGGGCCTGGGTCGAATGCGCGTCTTCGCGCCTACGAGCTCTGTGCTGACCGCGCCGTGGGGGTGGGGTACGCACCGCGTGACTGCGGCGGCGGGAACCCTGACGACGTTCACGGTGTGGGACGCAGGGCCGGAGTCGCCTGGCGTGAGAGAATGGCGCTGGGCCGCCGCCTCGTTCGAGAACGACCTAAGGAATCTGCAGACCGACTACACTCTCAGTGTCGCAGACGCATGCGATCCGGTTCATGGCCGCGTTATCGTGAAGAGCGACCTGAGCTTCGACCCGCGAAAACGGATCGAGCTGTCGCAGAGCGAAGTCTGCCCGGCCGGGCGCCCGACGTGCCGATGCCTCGAGATGGAGGTCCGGATCTTCGCCGCACCGCCAGGAGGGGCGCGCATCCACATGGCCGACTACTTTCACGGAGGAAATCCCAGTGCGTTCTAATCTTTGGTTAGCGGTCGCGCTGGGTGTTTCCTGCTTCTTCTCGGCGTGCCTGGCGGAGACGCGCGGAAGCGACGAGATCGCTGCCCTCGAGGACGGGTGTCCTGGGAACGTGGGGACGGGCGGACAGCGGTATGACGCCACACGGAACTGTCTGGAGCGCACGGTCCTCATCTGTGCGGTTCCGGGGAACGCGGAGGCACACGGATGCGCGCGCGACGGCTACTCCGGCGACATCTACAAGACCGCGTACATTCTGGTGTTCGACCTGTCCGACCGGTGGCAGCAATGCACCGATCAGGAGCAGGGAGCCATCTTTCGCGCTGACCCTCCGGTCTCCTCGTGCGACTGACGGCGAGCCGCGGTGCAGCGCCTCGGTCGGGCACCGCGCGCCGACGCGCGCAGCGCACGGCGTGAGGTCGCGACCGGTCACCGCGCTCCGGTCGAGCCGACGCGGACGAGCTCGTAAGGGTGCGGCGGCTGGTGGATGGTCAGCGTGCGCCGAGCCTCGTCGCCGCCAACCACGAGGACGCCCCCGGCGAAGGGCGGATCGAGGAGCACGACCGCCGACGAGCCCTCGTGCTCCGAGCGCTGGCCGAAGCGCGAGCGCCACTCTCCGGCGTCGAGGGTTCCGTCGGCGCTCAGGACGAGCTCGCCGAGCGCGGGGTGCGCGTACGTGCCGGCGAGGTCCTGGGTCCAGGCCGGCTCCGGGCTCACCACGACGCGCGAGAGCGCGTCTGCGATCGCGTCGCGCCGCGCCGCTGCGCGCGCGTCGAGGTCGCCCTCGGCGCGCTCCTCGAGCTCTCGGAACAGGAGCTCGAGCGCGCGTCGCTGCACCACGTCGGCGAAGTCCCCGCCGACCCCCGTCGTGTTCGTGAGCACGACCACCGCGACGCCGTGCTCGGGCAACGCGACCATCTGCGAGCGGAACCCCATGGAGTTGCCGGCGGGCTCGAGGATCGGCACGTCGAAGCGCTCGCCGAGCCACACTCCGAGGCCGTACCCGCTCCCGTCGTCGGTGCGCACGCGCGTGCGCCGCCGCTCGAGGAGGTTCTCCGCGCTCACCACGCGGCGGCCTCCGGGCGCGACCCCGAGGGCGAGCTCCGTGATCGCGTAGCGCGCCAGCTCGTGCGCGCTCGACCACACGGCGCCGGCCGGCGCGATCGGCGTGACCATGTGCTCGATCGCGAGCGGCAGGACGCGCGTCGTGCCGTCGATCGCGGCGCCGTGGGGCGACGCGTGCTCGGAGCGCTCGACCACCGCGAGGTCCGTCGTGCTCGTCGTCATCCCGACCGGCTCGAGGACGGTCCTCGCGAGCGCGGCGGCGTACGCGTCGCCGAGCGGCAGCTCGGGCGCGAACGCGTGCGCGGCCGCGAACCCGCCCGCGGCGAGCATGAGGTTCGAGTACTGGTAGCGCTCGCCGAACGCCGCGGTCGGCGTCATCGCGCGCATCGACGCGAGGCGCGCCTCGGGGCTCACCCCGCCGTACTCCAGGAGCGTCTCGACGTCTTGCTGCGGCATGCCCGTGCACGCGCAGCTCGTGTGCCAGAGCACGAGCCGCTCCGTGAGCGCCGCGTCGCCCACCGCGAAGCCCGGCAGCAGGTCGGTGAGCCGGCTGTCCCAGCGCACCGTGCCGGCGTCGACGAGCGCCGCCTGCATCATCGTCGTCAGCGACTTCGTGATCGAGCCGATCAGGAAGAGCGTGTGAGGGGTCGCCGGCTGCGCGCCGCCCAGCGTCCGCTCGCCGAAGCCGCGCTCGTAGACGAGCTCCCGGCCGCGGACCACCGCGACCGAGGCGCCGGGGACCTCGAGCGTGACGCGCGCGTGCTCGATGAACGCGTCGAGCGCCTCGACGCGTGGACCGTCGAGCGCCCGCGGCGTCGCGCCCACGAGCGACTCGTCCCGCGTGCCCGCCGACCGCACCCCGGGGCTCGGCCCGCATCCGATCGCGATCGGCAGGAGGAGCGCGAGCACCCTCTGACCGCCGATCATGCGCGCCGACCCTATCACGACCGCTCGATCGCGAGCGCGGCTGGCGCGCGGGGGCGGGTCGCGGCAGGGTTGGCCCCGCGCATGGAGCACACCAGCGGACGGCACAGGGACAAGGTGCGGGCGTCGGTCGCGGACGCGCTCGCGCCGCTCTTCGACGGCGCGCGCGTGATGGTCGGCGGCTTCGGCCTCTGCGGCAACGCCGAGGCGCTGATCGCCGGCGTCGTCGCGCACGGCGCGCGCGACCTGCACCTCATCAGCAACAACGCGGGCAACCTCGGCAAGGGCCTCGCGCAGTGGCTGCGCGCCGGCATCGTGAAGAAGGTCACCTGCACGTACCTCGGCAACAACGACGACCTGCACGCCGCCCGCGAGAGCGGCGCGGTCGAGCTCGAGGTGATCCCGCAGGGCACCTTCGTCGAGCGCATCCGCGCCGCGGGCGCGGGGATCCCCGCGTTCTACACGCCGACCGGCGTGGGCACGGTGGTCGCCGAGGGCAAGGAGACGCGCGCGTTCGGCGGCCGCACCTACCTGCTCGAGGAGGCGCTGTCCGCGGACTTCGCGCTGATCCGTTGTCACCGCGCGGACCCGTTCGGCAACGCGCGCTTCTGGCGCACGGCGCGCAACTTCTCGCCGCTGATGGCGATGGCCGCGAAGACCACGATCGCGGAGGCGGACGAGCTCGTCGCGCTCGGCGCGATCGACCCCGACGACGTGCACCTGCCGGGCATCTTCGTGCATCGCGTCGTCGAGGTGCGCGAGCACGAGGACCCGTTCGAGTACCGCCGAGTGAGGGCGCGGCCATGAGCTGGGACAAGCAACAGATGGCGGCGCGCGCCGCGCGCGAGATCGCCCCGGGCAGCATCGTGAACCTCGGCATCGGGTTGCCGACGCTCGTCGCGGACTACCTCCCCGACGACGCGGGCGTCTGGTTCCACAGCGAGAACGGGCTGCTCGGCATGGGCCCGTTCCCCTACGAGGGCGACGAGGACCCGCAGCTCATCAACGCGGGCAAGGAGACGGTCACCGTCGTCGCGGGCGGCAGCACGTTCGACTCGGCGACGAGCTTCGCGATGATCCGCGGCGGCCACGTCGACCTCGCGATCCTCGGCGCGATGCAGGTCGCGATGAACGGCGACCTCGCGAACTGGTGGATCCCGGGCGGCAAGATGATGGGCATCGGCGGCGCGATGGATCTCGCGAGCGGCGCCAAGCGCATCCTCGTGTTGACGCAGCACGTGACCAAGGACGGCGAGCCCAAGCTCGTGCGCGCGTGCGACTACCCGCTCACCGCGAAGGGCTGCGTGCACCGCGTGATCACCGAGCTCGGCGTGCTCGACGTGGCGGGCGACGCGTTCACCCTCGTCGAGCTCGCCCCCGGCGTCAGCGAGGCCGAGCTCGCCGCCAAGACCGGCGCCCCGCTCCGCACCCGCTGACGCTCCGCCGGACCGCGCGATCGCTCCGAGCTGCTCAGCGGACCCAGATCAGCGTGGTGGTGCCGACGTACGGCGGGCCGATCGTCTCGTCGCCCATGAGCCGCGCGCGGATCACTCCGGCCCCGTCGCGCACGAGCATGTAGTCGCTGGAGCCGCTGCCCGTCAGGCACTCCTCGACGCGGATGCCCGGGGTGGTGTCGGGCGCGTACAGGAGGAGCCCCGTGGTCCCCCCCACGGTCGGGCCGCACCGGTCGGGCAGGCCGGTGGAGCCGCTCGCCGCGAGCCGCGTGGCCGACGAGAAGGCGACGTTGGTGAGGTCGACGAGCAAGCTCCCGTCGAGGCCACGCGTGCTGGCGCGCGCGCGCGTCGCGCGGAGGCTGTAGTACGCCGCCCGGACGTCTCGCGTGGGCCCTTCGAAGTGGCGGCCCGCGGGGATCGGATCGGGCGAGGTGGGGAAGGTGTTCCCCTCGCCCAGGTTCACCGCGGCCCACCACGGGTCGACGATGTCGGGGACGTCGTTGCGGATCTTGTACACGAGGGTCCAGCCGCCACCGTCGGTGGTCATGTCACAGTACACGCGCTGCGGTCCGAGCGGTCCGGCGCCATCGACGTCGACGAGGTAGCTGCCGTCGGTCGTGATGCCGGCGCGACCGACGTCGGCGCAGCTCTCGAACACGGTGTCGCTCCCAGCATCCGGCGGACCGGCGTCGGCTGACCCACCGTCGGTCGCTCCGGCGTCGTCGTCGGGGAGGGCGGCGTCGGCGCCGCCTCCCGCGTCGGGCGCCGACGCGTCCGTTCCCGCGCCGGCGTCGCTCGGCGCGCACTCGCACGCGTCGAACGTGCCGGCCGTGTTGCACGTCTGGACGCCCGCGCCGCCGCCGGCGCACGGGCACGCCTGGACGGCGCCGGGCACGCACGTCGCGACGCCACCGTCGCAAGCGACGAGCGACCACGCGACGCTCGTCGCGAAGAGAAGCTTCCCCATGCGGCGAGTCTTGCGCGTGCGGCGGGCGCACACAACCCCTCGCGGGGCATCACGTCTGCGCGCGGCGATGGCGCGTGCTCACCGGCAGGTCCGCGAGCCGCCTTCGCAGCGGCCGGAGAGGCAGTCGGAGCTGAACCAACACGGGCTGCCGGGCCCGCCGTAGCCCATGCAGACGTTGCCCATGTTGCCCCACGCGCGGCAGTGCATGTCGGCGCCGCAGTCCGAGGAGAACCGGCACGACGCCACGCCGGGTGAGGCCACGACCCCCCCGTAGCCGGCGGGCGCGGCGACGACGATCTGTGTGCCGGCGCGGTCGATGCCCTGCTGGTAGCCGGCCACGTAGGCCTGCTGCTGCTGGGCTTGGTAGACGGGCGGGCACTCCCCGACCCAGCGGGTGTCCATGGCCCGACGCTGGAGGCCCTCGTTGAACCCGCGCTCGTAGGCGCGCTGCGCGTTCCCGCAGCGCTCCATGATGCGCTGCTGGTCGCGCTCGGCGCGGCGCATGTCGCGCTCGGCGACGCGCTGCTCGCGGATGGCGCGCCGCCGCGAGTAGTACTCGGCGGAGCACGCGGTGAGGGTGCTGAGCGCGACGAGCGCCGCGATGACGAGACGAAGCTGGTGCATGGCTCTCCGAAGAGCGGTTCGGTGGGTCCGCGCGACGTCCCCACGCGCGCGCGGTCGAGGGAGTGACCCGACTCGCGGGCTCGCGCAACCCGACCGCGAGCCGCGGCCCGACCGTGTCAGCTCTCGTTGCTCACCGCAGAGCGGGATCTTCCTGGAGCAGCGCGGGCGAGAGCCCGGCCTGCGCGATCACGCCCTCGGCGTCGCGGCAGAGCGCGGCGCCCTCGTCGCCGCCGAGCCGCGCGCCGCGCTGGTAGCGCGCGATCGCCGCCGCGACCGGGCGCGCGTGCGCGAGCGAGAGCGCCTCGGCGCGCTCGAGGAGCGCGAGGCTCGCTGCGGGTCGGCCGCGGCCGTCCTCC
>JAHBWG010000159.1 GCA_019637095.1 Sandaracinaceae bacterium
CCCGCCGCGTTCGCCTTGGGTGGGGGGCCCCATCGCGGCTTTGCCGCGATGGGGGGAGGGGCTGGAACAGCCCCTCCGAAGACGAAGACTCAGAGCTCGGGATCGAGCAGGCAGTAGGGCTCGCCCACCGTGCCCGCGGGGCAGATCACCACGTCGTCTCCGTCGCAGAGCGCCCGCTGCCCGCCGACGAGCACCAGCCCGGAGAGGCCCTCTTCGTAGCGCGCCATCGAGCCCGGCTCGTCACAGACCGGCTCCTCGCGCTGGTTCTCGCAGAGCGGCACGAGCCGGCCCGTCGCGTCGCGCGGCTGCCCGCAGAAGAGGCTCGGCCGGCAGCCCGCGACGAGCGACGAGAGAGCCACCGAGAGAGCGAAGAGCGCACGCACGTGCGAGAGCATAGCGACGCGCACCCCGCGCGGCATCACCCCGCCGCTTCGGCCCGCGCAGCGGGCGCCGCGCGGAACTCGGGCCACGGCACCGGACGCCCGAGCAGCGCCTCGAGCTGCGCGACGTCCGGCGCGAAGAACGCGCGCAGCTCGGCGCGCGTCGCGGGATCGAGCGGCTCGGGCGCTCCGCGCGCCACGTTGACCTCCATCTTCCACAGCATCGCCGCGCGGCGGCGCGTCTCGATCGGCAGCCGGTGCCAGGCCCAGCGCAGCGGGGTGATGCGGCGCGCGAGGGGCACCAGCCACGGGAAGCGCTGCGCCTCACCGCCGCGATTGAACACGCCGCCGAGGGTGGCCGGCCGGTAGCCCTCGGCGTCGACGCCGATGTGGAGCAGGACCGAGCGCAGCGTGCCCTCCGGGTCGTCCCGCAGCTCCTCGGTGAAGTGCACGAGGAGCTGCGAAGCGTCGAAGCGCTCGAGGTAGCGCGAGATGCAGCGCGCGTACTCGGCGCGCACGAGGTAGCCCGCCGCGCGCGCGTCGGGCGCGATCGGCCGGTCGCGATCGGCCGCGGCCGTGCGCTGCATCTGCGTGACGGCGTCGGTGAAGCTCCGCTGCTCGAGCCCGTCGCGGCGCACCATCCGGTAGTACGAGTAGGTCTGATCGATCGGGTTGCGCAGCAGCGCGATCAAGCGGAGCGCGGGGTTGTGCGCATGGAGGCGAGCGGGGACGTCGACGTGCGCGAGGTACTGCGGCGTGATCTTCCCCCACTTGCGATCGAGCGGGGCGCTGGCGAGCTCGTCCTCGACGTAGCGCTCCCAGCCGCGGTGGAAGCGCTCGTCGTGACTGAAGAACGGTGCCTCCTTGCCCGCGGGCAACACCAACTGCGGGTGATCCGCCAAGAGGCGATGCAAGGTGCTCGTGCCCGACTTGGTCGCACCGATCCCCACGAAGTCCAGCTGCGTCATCGCGCCCGTCCTGCCACCCGTGCCGCGCGCACGCAACCGAGGGCAGAGGCTCGGTTGCGCGCGGGCGCGCTTCGTTCAAGGGCGGTCGGCGAAGACCATGGCGCAGCGGCCGGCGTCGCACACCGCGCCGTACTCGGCCGGATAGACCGGCGCGCACTCGGGGCAAGCCGTGCCCGGGTCGCACACGAGCGCGGCGTACGCGGCCTCGTTCGAGACGGCGACCACCGTGCTCTCGGAGATCGTGGCGCCGCACTCGCAGCACGCGCTCGCGCGCACGCGGCAGTCCGAGGACGCGGCGCACTCGCTCGCCGGGTGGCGCGACAGATCGACGACCACGCAGCGGTCGGCCTCGCACGTCGCGACGAGCGTCGGGTCGGGGGGCGAGAAGCACGCGGGGCACGTCGGGTCGCCGCCGCAGGCCACCGCGCGATACGCGTCCGCGCGCGCGACGCTCACCGCCACGGCGTCGCCGCGCCGCGCGGCGCCGCACGCGCCGCAGCAGCTCGCGGGCACCACGACGCACTCGCTCGGCACGCGGCACGCGTCGTAGCCGGCGGCGCCGGCGTCGCCCCCGTGGGCGCTCGGACAGCCGGTGAGGAGCAGGGCGGCGAGCGCTCTGGCCCACGAAGAGCAGGGCAGCGTCATCGTGACCTCCACACGCTCGAGCATGCCGCGCCGCGGGCCCGTGTCATGCTGATGGCGTGCGCGCCCTCTCGCTCGCGCTCGCGCTCGGCTCGGTGCTGCCGCAGGCGGCGCGCGCGGACGACCGCTGCGCGGGCGTCACGTGCTCGGACCGCGGCGAGTGCTTCGAGGAGAACGGGCGGCCGCACTGCCTCTGCGACGCGGGCTTCGCCGCGCTCGCGCTCGCGTGCGCGCCGAGCGACGGAGAAGACGCCGCGCTCCGCGCGCGGCGCGCGCCGGGCGCGGCGGCGCGCGTCGTCGCGCTCGCGGCGCACGAGGTCGGCCGCAAGCGCTGGCGCGTGGGCGAGGACGCGGTCGACGACGTCGGCCCGCTCACCGACTACCTCGACCCGTACGAGTGGTGGTGCGGCGACTTCGTCGCGTGGATCTTCGCGCGCGCGGGCGTGCCGCTCACCGGCGGCGCGGCGGGCGGCTGGCTCGTCCCGGACAACCGCGCCATCGCGGCGTGGCACGCGCAGCGCGGGCTCTTCGTCGACCGCAGCCACCCCGACTGGGACACGTTCGTCCCGCGCCCCGGCGACTTCGTCCGCTTCCGCACCAGCCGCTTCGGGCACGCGGGGATCGTCGAGCGGGTGGACGGCGACACGCTGCACCTCGTCGAGGGCAACGTGTCGAACGCGGTGCTGCGCGGCAGGTACTTCCACTGGCGCCGCGACCGCCGCATCGAGGGGTTCGGGCGCACGGCGCTCGAGAACACGCGCCCGATCGTCGAGGCGGGGCCAGACCGCGAGGTCCTGCTCGGTGAGCCGGTGGTGCTCTCGGGTCACGTCGAGGACGACGGGCCGCGAGCGCAGCTGCGCGCGCGCTGGGCCGGACCGCCCCCGGCGCGCTTCGAGGCCCCGAGCTCTCCGGTCACGCAGGTGCGCTTCGACGCGCCCGGCGCGTACGAGCTCTGGCTCGAGGCCGACGACGGTGAGCACTCGACGCTCGACCGCGTGCGCGTGATCGTGCGCGAGCCCGAGCCCGAGCCCGAGCCCGAGCCCACGCCGCTCGCCGCGCCGCCCGCGAGCCCCTGCGCCGCCGCCCCGGGCGCGCGCCCGCGCGGCGGCCCGGCGCTCGCGCTCCTGCTCGCGTCGTTCGGCCTCCGCGCAGCGCGGCGGCCCAAGCGCCGCCCGGCCCCCTGATCCAGTCGCGCGCCCGCGGGCTCCCCCTTCGCGCCTTCGCGCGAGACCATTCCCCGATCGAGTCCCCGATCGAGTCCCGATCGGCCGCCGCGCGCCTCGAGCTCGCGCGAGGGGGGCTCGCGCCAAGACGCCAAGACGCGAAGAGGAGAAGACCGGCGGGTCGAGGCGAGCGCCGTCCCCCTCGAGCTCGCGCGAGGGGAGGCTCGCGCCAAGACGCCAGGACGCGAAGGGGAGAAGACCGGCGGGTCGAGGCGAGCGCCCTCGAGCTCGCGCGAGGGGAGGCTCGCGCCAAGACGCCAGGACGCGAGGAGGGGAAGACCGGCGGGTCGAGGCGAGCGCCCTCGAGCTCGCGCGAGGGGAGGCTCGCGCCAAGACGCCGAGACGCGAAGAGGGGAAGACCGGCGGATCGAGGCGAGCGTCACCCCGCGAGGCCGAGGGCGGCGAGCGCGATCCACCCGAGGCCCACGAGCGAGACCCCCCAGATCAGCGAGCGCACGACGACGATCCCGGCGAGGTAGGCGGGGAAGTAGGCGAGGCGCGAGAAGAAGAAGATCGCGGCGCCGATCGTCGCGTCGGCGCCGGTCGCCTTCGCCGCGACGAGCACCGCCACGAAGAGCACGAGGTTCTCCACCATGTTCTTGGCCGCGCGATCCGCGCGCCCCGCGAGCGGGGTCGGCTCGGGCAGCGCCTCGCGGTTGCCGAAGGCGAGCCGGCGGCCTTCGCGCGTCCAGGTCGGCGTCCGCAGCTCGCCCGCGGTCATGATCATGATCCACGTGAGGGCCACCGACAGGAGCAGGTAGTGCACGTCCGTCATCGGCCGAGCATGGGGCCACCGCGTCGCCGAGACGAGCGCCGCCGATGGGCGAGGCCTCTTGCGCGCAGGCGCCGCCGCGGGTACGCGGGCGCTCGTGGCTCGCGCGCGCACCCTCGCCGTCCTGCTCACGCTGCTCGGCTCCTGCGGCGAGGAGCCGGCCCCGTCGTCGTCGCCCGCGCCCGCGACGCCCGGCACACCGCCGGGCTCCGGCGAGGCGGCGTTCGCGCCCGAGGCGCCGAGCCCGGGCGCGCCGGTCCGCGTCTTCTTCGACCTCGCGCGGCACCTCGCGCGCGCAGAGCGCTGGCACGGCGACGCGCGCGTGATCGACCTCGGCGACCCGAGCGGGCACCAGCACACCCTCGGCGGCTGGCGGACCCGGACCGGCGAGACGGCGCTCGTCGACGGCGCGAGCGTCGCCCTGCTCACGAACGTGACCGGGCACCTGGTGATCCCCCTCGAGGCGCCCGACCGCTGCCGCGTCACGATGCGCGCGCGCGGCGTCGCGGACGGACGGGCGAGCGTGTACCTCGACGACGAGACCGTCGGCCACGTGGCGTTGCCGACCGATGGATCGTTCTCGACCGTGCACGTCGACTTGCCCCCCGAGCGCTGCACGCCGGGCGAGCACGACCTGCGGCTGCGCGTCGCGCGGACGGGCGCGCTCGCCGGCCGGCCGCGCGTGGGCCTCGCGATCGACTGGCTGCGCGTCGGGCCCGCGGACGATCCGCCGCAGGGGCCGCCCGCGCTCGGCGGGCCCGACCGGCTCGTGATCCCGGCGGGCTGGACGCTCGCCTACCCGTTCGAGGTGCCCGCGAGCGCGCGGCTGCGCGCGGCGGTGCGCGGGCCGCTCGCGCTCTCGATCGAGCGCGACGGACGCGCGATCGAGCCCCTCGAGCGCGGCGCGGCAGATGCGCGCGGCGGGGCAGGCGTGCTCGACCTCGACCTCGGGCGCTTCGCGGGCGAGGTCGTGCGCCTGCGCCTGCGCGCCGCCGGGGGCGAGGTGAGCCTCGAGGCGCCGGCCGTCGTCGTGCCCGCGCCCGCCGCGATCCGCCCGCCGCGCCGCGTGCGCCACGCCCTGGTCTACCTCACCGACACGCTGCGCGCGGATCGGCTGCGCGTGTACGCGCCCCGGACGCGCGTCGAGACGCCGGGCTTGAGCGCGTGGGCGCGCCGCGCCACCGCGTTCCTCGCTGGACATACGCAAGAGAACTGGACGAAGCCGAGCTGCGCCACGCTCCTGAGCGGGCTCTACCCCTGGGAGCACCAGGCGACGACGGAGGACGCGGTCGTGCCCGACGGCGTGGAGCTCCTGAGCGAGCGCCTGCGCGCGGAGGGCCTCCACACGGGGGCGTTCGTCGCGAACGGCTTCGTCTCGGATCGCTTCGGGTTCCGGCAGGGCTGGGGCCTGTTCCGCAACTACGTGCGCGAGGGCCGCCGCAACCAGGCGCGCTTCGTCGCGGCGGACGTGCTCGAGTGGCTCGACGCGCGGCCGACCGACCGCGGCTTCTTCCTCTACGTCCACACCATCGACCCGCACGTCCCCTACTCGCCGCCGCGCGAGGACCTCGAGCGCTACGACGCCGAGCCCTACGAGGGCCCCGTCGACTTCGGCCGCGACCGCGCGCTGCTCGAGTCCGTCAAGAGCGGCGCGCTGCGCCTGAACGCGCGCGACCGCGTCCGGCTCGAGGCGCTCTACGACGGCGAGATCAGCTACCACGATCGCCACTTCGCGAGCGTGATGGAGGGCCTCGAGCGGCGCGGGCTCGCCGACGACACCATCGTCGTGTTCACCGCCGATCACGGCGAAGAGTTCTGGGACCACGGCTCGGTGGGCCACGGGCACAGCGTGTTCGAGGAGCTGATCCGCGTGCCCTTGATCGTGCGCTGGCCAGGCGTGACCGACGCGGGCGGCCCCGACGGCGCCGCGCGCATCGACGCGCCGGTCGGCCTCGTCGACGTGATGCCGACGATCCTCGACGCGCTCGGCCTGCCGATCCCCGACACGCTCAGCGGCCGCTCGCTCGCGCCGATGCTGCGAGGCGCGCTCGAGGACGCGCCGCCGCTCGCGCTCGCCGGCTTCATGGACGGCTGGCGCGCGATCGTGGTCGGGCGCCTCAAGCTCGTGCAGCGCACGCCCGCGCGCTGGATGCTCTACGACCTCGCGGCCGATCCGGGCGAGACGACGGACCTCGCCGCGACGCGCCCGCTCGCGGTGCGGTACCTGCGCGGGCTCCTCGGCCTCGGGCTCGCCGCCGCCGAGCGCCCACCTGCGGATCGGACCTTCGAGGCCGCGCGCACCGCGATCGACGCCGAGACCCGCGCGCAGCTCGAGGCGCTCGGCTACGCCGGCGCGTCGCGCGCCCCGACGACCGACGGCGCCGGCGAGGCCGCGAGCGACGAGTAGCGGCGCGCGCGCGCGCGAGGCATCCTGCGCCCCGATGTTCGACAAGGTCCTGGTGGCGAACCGCGGCGAGATCGCCGTGCGCGTGATCCGAACCCTGCGCGAGATGGGCATCCGCTCGGTCGCCGTGTACAGCGACGCCGATCGCGCCGCGCTGCACGTCCGCATGGCGGACGAGGCCTGGCCCATCGGCCCGGCGCCGAGCCGCGAGAGCTACCTCGTGATCGACAGGATCATCGACGCGTGCAGGAAGAGCGGCGCGCGCGCCGTGCACCCCGGCTACGGGTTCCTGAGCGAGAACGCCGCGTTCGCGCGCGCGCTCGAGGCCGCGGACGTCACGCTGATCGGCCCGCCGGCGAGCGCCATGGAGGCGATGGGCTACAAGACGACGGCGCGCGCGCGGATGATGGAGGCGGGCGTCCCCGTCGTGCCCGGCGCCACCATCGCCGACGCGCGCGAGCTCTCCCGCGTCGCCGCCGAGATCGGCTACCCCGTGATGCTCAAGGCCGCGGGCGGCGGCGGCGGCAAGGGCATGCGCCTCGTCGAGTCGGCGGCGGACCTCGCGGCCGGCTACGAGCGCGCGCGCTCCGAGGCGATGAAGGCGTTCGGCGACGACACCGTGTACGTCGAGAAGGCGATCGTGCGGCCGCGCCACATCGAGATCCAGGTGCTCGCCGACCGCTACGGCGAGACGGTGCACCTCTTCGAGCGCGACTGCTCGATCCAGCGGCGACACCAGAAGGTGCTCGAGGAGACGCCGACGCCGAGCCCCGCGCGCACGCCGGAGCGCATCGCCGAGATGGGCGCGGTCGCGGTGCGCGCGGCCAAGGCGGTCGGCTACGTCTCGGCAGGGACGGTCGAGCTGTTGATGGCCGAGGACGGCTCGTTCTACTTCCTCGAGATGAACACGCGCCTGCAGGTCGAGCACCCGATCACCGAGCTGATCACGGGGATCGATCTGGTGCGCGAGCAGGTGCGCATCGCGGCGGGCGAGCCGCTCGGCTACGCGCAGGGCGACGTGGTCGCGCGCGGGCACGCGATCCAGTGCCGCGTCTACGCGGAGGACCCGGCGACGAACTTCCTGCCGAGCCCGGGGCGGATCGAGGTGCTGCGCACGCCGAGCGGGCCGGGCGTGCGCGACGACTCGGGCGCCTACGAGGGCTGCGAGATCTCGAGCTACTACGACCCGCTCGTGAGCAAGCTCTGCGTGTGGGCGCCGACGCGCGCGCAGGCGATCGAGCGGATGCGCCGCGCGCTCTCGGAGTACGTCGTCGCGGGCATCGAGACGAACCTGCCCTTCCACCTCGCGCTCCTGCGCGAGCCCGAGTTCGTCGCGGGCGACTACGACACGGGCTTCATCGCGCGCCACGAGGCCACCCTGCTCACGCGCGGACACGCGGGCGAGGCGCGCCACGCGATGACGCTCGGCGCCGCGATCGCGCAGGCGTACCGCGACCACGACGACGCGAAGCGCGCCGCGCGGCCCGCCGCGTCGAACGGGCCGGCGATGAGCCCGTGGCGCATGGCCGCGCTCGCGAAGCTGTGATTGGCGGAGGGGTTGTTCCAACCCCTCCCCCCATGCGGCAAAGCCGCATGGGGCCCCCCACCCGAGACGAACGCGGCTTC
>JAHBWG010000016.1 GCA_019637095.1 Sandaracinaceae bacterium
GGCCCCGAGCGCCGCGCCGGGCGCGGGCAGCGCCTCGATCAGGCCGCGCACGCACGCCGGCACCTCGTCGGCCGCGAAGAGCAGCGTCGGGTGGAGCGGGCCCGCGCCGGGGCTCTGGCGCAGCGTCTCGACGACGCGGGGCACGTCGTCCGCGACGTACAGGGCCACGCACGCGAGCCCCGGGTCGAGCGCGGCGGCAGGCGCGCCGTGCGCGACGTGGACGCGCACCGCGCCCGCCGCGACCGCCGCGAGCGCGCAGAGCGCGAGCGTGGCGTCGACGAGCGCGCTCGTCGGCGCGCCGTCGAACAGCGACGAAGGCGGCGCCTCGCTCGCCGCGAGCGCGGCCCACACGCGCGCGATCTGTCGCCGCGTGCCCGCGCACACCTGCGCGTCGCCCACGAGCCACGGGCGCTCGTCGAGCCACGCGAAGAGCGTGTCCGCGCCGGGCGGCGGCGCGTCGGCGTCCACGCGCTCCTCGATCAGCGCCGCGGCGATCACCTCGCCGAAGCCGACGCAGACCTTGTAGAGCGCGGCGTCGGCGCGCGGGACCGGCCCCGCGAGCGCCCTCGCCCGCCCGAGCACGGTGCCGGCGACGGCGCGGCGGTACGCGCGCCCGAAGGTGGCGGGCCGCTCGGCCTCGAAGCCCGCGAGCGAGGCGAGGAGCGCGGGCCACGCGCCCTCGAGCTGCGCGAGCGCGGCGAGGTTGGCGGGCTTGCCCGTCGCGTCGCGCCCGTCGCCGAAGGTGCGCCGCGCCTCGCGGTGCGGGCAGCCCGCGTACGCGCGCGCCGCGACCTCGCCGAGCGGCCGGCCGTCCTCGTCGAGCGCCTCGAAGTGCGCGCTCCCGAGCCAGAACGCGACGAGCGCGTCGGTGGAGGCGTCCGGCCCGAGCGTCACGCGAGCCGCGCCCGCGCCTCGAGCCCGACGAGCGGCTCGACGCCCGGCACGTCGGCGCGCTTCACGACGTGGACGGCCAGCTCGCTGCCGCGAGCCGCGTCGCTCGGCGCCGCCGCGGGCCACTCGCCGCGGAAGCGGCCGTAGCTCACCTCGCGATCCGCCGGCAGCACCACGTGCCGCGCGATGCGGGTGCCCGCGCGGCTGCGCATCGCGACGGGATCGTACGGCCAGAGTACGATCTCGTGGGGCGCGCCGCGCACGTGGAGCGCGCCCTCGAGGCGGATCGCGCCGCCGGGCAGCTCGAGCCCGCCGGGGCCGGAGTGCACGAGGAAGAGCTCGGCGAGCAGCGCGCCGTCGGTCACGCTCGCGACCATTCGAGCCCGCAATCGAGCTTGCGCCTCCGCGCGAACGGAGAGCCAGAGCCCCGCCGCGCCCGCGAGGGCGACGCGAGCGAACCCGCGCCGGGTCAACCCCGTCCGATCCCCGAGGCCGGGCGGCGCTGCGAGAGACAGGATCGGGGGCGTGCCGTCTCGCCGGGTGCTCGGTGCGTCGCTCATGACGGACAGTATGAGGGCGGCCCGGCCCGCGGGTCGTACGAAGTTCGTAAAGACACGCGCCGCGGGCCCCTTGCGCTCGGCAAGGCGGGCCCCAGACTCGTCGGCGTGACCGGCTGGCAGCGCTACACGGACCCGCCCTCGATCGAGCGCCACGTCGTGCCGCTCCCCGCACACCTCGCCGCGCTCGACGGGACGCGCGTCGTCCAGGTCTCGGATCTGCACGTCGGCCGCTACATGCGCGCGGAGCACTGGGCGGCGCACATCGAGCGCATCAACGCGCTCGCGCCCGATCTGGTCGTGATCACGGGCGACGCGATGGACTGGGCGCGCCGCTACGAAGAGGACTACGTCGAGCCGCTCGACGGGCTCGAGCCGCGCATCGCGGCGCTCGCGATCCTCGGCAACCACGACTTCTACTTCGGCGCCGACCGCCTCGCGCGCGGCTACCGGCGCAGCCGCAGCGTGCGCGTCCTGCGCGGCGAGCGCTGGGAGTCCGACGCCCTGCCCGGCCTCTCGATCTGGGGCATCGACGACCCGATGAGCTCGCTCACCGCGAGCGCGCGCTACCCGCGCCTGCGCACCTGGGCGGACGGCGCGCTCGACCCGCGCCGCTACAACGTGCTGCTCTCGCACCGCCCCGACGCGTTCCGCTACGCGCCCGAGCTCGGCTTCGACCTGCAGCTCTCGGGGCACACGCACGGCGGGCAGATCGTCGTCGCGCCGTGGGGCAAGAAGCTCCACATCGCGTCGGTCCTCGGTCCGTGGGATCAGGGCGCCTTCGACGCGCGCGACGCGCGGCTCTACGTGAGCCGCGGCCTCGGCTTCGCCGGCGTCCCGTACCGCCGCGACTGCCCGACGGAGATCACCGTGCACGAGCTGCGCGTCGCGCCCGGCGCGCGCGCGGCCGCCTGAGCCCGCACCTCTGGTACAACCGCGCAGGTGGAGATCCTCGCCCTGCTCGGTGCGCTCGTCTTCATCGGGCTGATGATGTCCAGCCCGCTCCTCATCATCGGGGCCGCCATCTACTGGGCGCGGCAGGAGCGGTCGAAGTGGGACGCGGTCGCGGCGAGCCTGGGCCTGCGGGTCGCGCCCTCGTCCCGCCCGCTCGGGCCCGGGATCGCCTTCTTCGGCAGGCCCTACTTCGCCGACGAGCTGGTCGGCGAGCGCGCTGGGTTTCCCGTGCGCATCGGGACGCGGGTCGTCGCCGCCGGCAAGAGCCGCTACTACTACACCTACGCCGCGGTCGACCTGCCGCGACCGCTCGAGCTCGGGCTCACGCTCTCGCCCACGCCGCGATTCCGCGGCCTGCTCGGTCCTCTCTTCTCGTCCGGCGCGGGCCTGCAGGTCGGCGATCCCACGATCGACGGGAGCTACACGGTGCAGGCGGCGGAGCCGGACCTCGCGCGCGGGCTCTTGCTCGTCCCCTACGTCGCGGAGGCGCTGCGCGTGCAAGCGCAGCTCGCGTTCACGCCGCACGTCTCGGACTCCGAGGTCCGCTGCGAACAGGACGGCAAGTGCTTCGAGCCGTGGCTGCTCGCGCGCGCCCTCGATCAAGCCGTCGATCTCGCGCGGCGGCTCGCGGCGGCGCGGCAGGAGCTGGGCGCGAGCGACGTGGAGCGCATCGTCGACACGGTCTGGCGCGGGCTCGCCGAGGCGCGCGGCTTCACGCTCGAGCTCGCGGCGACGCGGATGTACGGGCGCGCCGAGGGCGTGCACGTCGAGGTCGACACGCAGCTGCGCGGACAGCGGCGCTGCACGGTGTTCGCGGTGCGCTTCGACCGGCCGCTCGGCGTGGGCTTGTCGCTGACGCGGCAGGGCGGGCTCGCGGGGCTCGGGAGGCTGGTGGGGCTGCAGGACATCCAGGTCGGCGACCCCGCGTTCGATCAGCGCTTCATCGTCAAGGGGCAGCCCGAGGCCGCCGTGCGCGCGCTCTTGACCGACGAGGTGCGCGCGCGGCTCGTCGAGCTTCAGAGCGACGCGTCACGCCTCGAGGTCGCCGACGACCGCATCCAGGCGGAGGTCGACTGGTTCGTCGCCGACCCGGCGCATCTCGCCTCCGGGATCGCCGCGGTCGCGCGTGCCGGCGCCACGCTCGCGCGCGTGCAGGCGCCGCCCGAGATCGGTCCCTACCGCGCCTGACGGCGACGCGTCACCCGCGACCCGCGTCGAGCCTCGTGCCCAGACCCCGGCGCGCGCCTCACGCGCGCGCGACGCGCCCGCGGCTCAGGGCCCAGAAGCGGAAGGTCAGCGCGGCCGCGACGGCGGTGAGCCCAGCGCTCAGGCCCCACCACAGACCGACCGCGCCCCACTCGAGGCCGAACGCGAGGAGCGCGCCGAGCGGGACGCCCACCAGGTAGTGGCCCGCGAGGTTCGCGACGAGCGGCCAGCGCGTGTCGCCGGCGCCGCGCAGCGCGCCCGCGGCGACGCACTGCACCCCGTCGGAGAGCTGGAACGCCGCCGCGACGGCGAGCAGCGGCGCCGCCGCCGCGATCACGCCCGCCTCGTCGGTGAGGATGCGCGCGAGGGGACCCGGCGCCGCGAGGAAGAGCGCCGCGCCGGCGAGCATGGCCGCGCCGCCCGCCGCGATGCCGGTGAGGCCGGCGCGCCGCGTGTCGCCGGGCGCGTCGCGGCCGATCGCGTGGCCGACGCGCGTGGCGGTGGCGGCGCCGAGCGCGAGCGCGACCTGAAAGGTCACGCTGATGAGCATCAGCGCGACCTGGTGCGCGCCGAGCGCGCGCGTGCCGATCGTGCTCATCAACACGCTGACGACGCTGAAGCTCCCGACCTCCGCCACGAGCTGCAGCCCGATCGGCGTGCCGAGCCGCAGGATCTTGAGGATCTCCGCGCGCGAAGGCGGACGGGCGCCGCGATGCGGTCCCCAGCGCACGCGGACGGCGTGCGCCAGGACGAGCGCCTGCACGACGGTGGCGACGACGCTCGCCCAGCCGGCGCCCGCGACGCCGAGGCCCGCGAAGCCGCCGGCGCCGAACACGAGCCCCCACGTCAGGGGGACGTTGACCACGTTGGCGACGACCACCGAGATCACGAGCGGGCGCGTGAGCTCGTAGCCCTGCAGGAACGAGCGCAGCGCCGCGAGGAGCAAGAACGGGAACAGGCTCCACGTGCGCGCGAGGAGGTACGGCGTGAAGTCGCGCACCGTCTCGGGTGGGACGCCGAAGCGGCCGATCTCGAACGCGATCACGAAGAGCAGCGCGGCGAGCGGCACCGCGCCGGCCGCGGCGACCCACACGCCCTGCCACAGCGCGCCGCGCGCGACCTCGGGCTCGCGCGCGCCCGCCGCCTGCGCGATGAGCGGATCGAGCGCGAGCATCCAGCCGAACCCGAGCACGCTGACGGTGAAGAAGAGGTTGGCGGCGAGGCCGACCGCGCCGAGCGGGCCCTCGCCGAGGCGACCGACGATCGCGGTGTCGACGACGCCGAGCAGCATGTGGCCCAGCCCCGTCACGAGGAGCGGGCCGGCGAGGCGGACGAGCGCCGACAGCTCGGCTCGAACGGAAGCGTTCATCGCGGGGCCCGCTCCTATGGACAGGGCCGCGGGACGGAGCAACAGTATCTCTCGCCTGAGTCACGCAAAGGCCCGAGTCACGAGAGACCGTCATGCGCCACACCCTCACGCCCCTGCTCCTCGCCGTCCTCGCCCTCGCGGGCTGCACCGAGGGGGTGATCACCCCGCCGATGCTCGACGGCGGGCCGAGCCTCGACCGCGACGCGGATCCGTTCCCCGGCTGGCGCGACCGCTGCACCGGCGAAGGCGGCGTCGCGGGTGACGCGGCCTGCGCGCCGCTCGACGGCGGCGCGATGCCGATGGTGGACGCTGGGCCGCCGCCGCCGCCGTGCAACGAGATCACGTTCCGCTACACGAACGCGGGCGCCTCGACCGTGTGGATCAGCGGGACGTTCACGCCGCGCGCGGGCGCGCCGGCGGAGTGGGCCCGCACCCCAGCGGAGGGGGCGCTCGCGATGACGCGCGACGCGTCGGGCCGCTGGGAGCTGACCACGCTCGTCGAGCCGTACGGCCGCCACGAGTACAAGCTCATCATCGACGGGACCGACTGGATCGCGGACCCGAGCTCGGACGAGCGCGTCGACGACGGCTTCGGCGGCCAGAACTCGGTCCTGTACGTCTGCACGACGGGTTGCGGGGACCTCGACGAGTTCGACTGGCGCGACGCGGTCATGTACTTCGCGATGGTCGACCGCTTCGCGGACTCGGACGGCCGCGCGGACCCGGTGTCGGGCGCGACCGGCGGGGACGCGCGGACTGGGCCGAGCGGGCAGTTCGAGGGCGGCGACCTGCGCGGCGCGACGATGCGCCTCGACTACCTCGCGGACCTCGGCGTGACGGCGGTGTGGCTCAGCGCGCCCTACGACAACCGCGACCTCGCGGGCGCCGCGATCGATCCCCGCAGCGACCCGCGCATCTACTCCGCGTACCACGGGTACTGGCCCTCGCCGGCGAACGTCGACTTCACCAACCCGCTCGCGCCGAGCCCGCGGCCGCAGGTCGAGCGCCGCATCGGGACCGAGGCCGACCTGCGCGCGTTCGTCGACACCGCCCACCGCACCGACGGCGCCGACGGCCGCCCGATGAAGGTCCTGTTCGACTACGTGATGAACCACGTCGACATCGAGAGCGGCCTGTACCGGGCGCACCCGGACTGGTTCGCGCGACGCGACGGGCGCATCCCGCTCTGCGGGCCCGAGAACCTCTGGGACGACCCCTTCTGGGGGCTGCGCTGCGCGTTCACCGACTACCTCCCCGCGTTCGACTTCGACAACGCGTCGGCGCGCGCGTGGAGCGTGAACGACGCGCTCTGGTGGGCGCGCGAGTTCGACCTCGACGGCTACCGGCTCGACGCGATCAAGCACGTCCCGTTGAGCTGGCTCGAGGAGCTGCGGGCGCGCCTCAACCGCGAGATCACCGCGCCCGAGGGCGGGCGCTTCTACCTCGTGGGCGAGACGTTCGCGTACGACGACCGCGATCTCTTGCGCCGCTACGTCGCGCCGAGCACGCGCCTCGACGGCCAGTTCGACTTCCCGGCGAAGGCGCGCCTCTGCGAGGCGCTCTTCCGGCCGGACGGCAACCTCGGCGCGTTCGCGAGCTGGATGGACGGCAACGACACGTTCTACGGCGCGGGCGCGATCATGACGACGTGGATCGGCAACCACGACATCCCGCGCGCGATCCACTTCGCGTCGCAGGAGATCGGCAACTGCCGCGAGGGGAGCAACCCGGGCAACGGCTGGGACTGGCGCCCCGCGCAGCCGACCGACGCGGCGCCCTACGAGCGCCTCGGCGTGGCGTTCGCGGTGCTCTTCACGAACCCGGGCGTGCCGCTGATCTACTACGGCGACGAGATCGGCCTCGCCGGCGGCGGCGACCCGGACAACCGCCGGATGATGCCGTGGAACGACGCGTCGCTGAACCCGCACCAGCGCGCGCTGCGCGACCGGGTGCGCGCGCTCGCGCGGCTGCGCGTGAACCAGCGCGCGCTCACCCGCGGCCGGCGCCGCACCCTCTCGTCCGACGCCGACACCTGGGTGTACGCGATGGGCGGCTGCGGCGGCGCAGCCGCGGACGTGACCGTCGCCATCAACCGCGCCGACTCGGCGCGCAACGTGAACCTCCCCGCCGGCACGTACACGGACCTCCTGGACGGCGGCCGCGTCTCGGGCGGCAACGTGAGCCTCCCGCCGCGCAGCTTCCTCGTCCTGGGGCCGTAGGACGATCGTCTCACACGGCGTCGGCGTCGACCCCGAGCGCCTGCGCGACGAGCCGCAGCGCGAGCTCCTCGCGCGGGCGGATCTCCTCGTCGGCGACGACGGCGGCGCGCGCGGCCTCGAGCACCTCCTCTACGGCCACCGCGTCGCGATCGCTCGTCGCGAGGACGGCCATCACCCACGCGGTGGCGCGGTCGAGGTCGCCCTTCATCGCGAGCGCGAGCGCGCCGAACGCGGGGGCGTCGCCGCCGACGAGCTCGACGTAGCGCGTGACCTCGCGCTCGGAGACCTCGTGGTCGTACGCCGTCACGAGGGCGAACGCGGCGGTGCGTGCGTGGACGGCGGGATCGTCGGTGCAGGCGTCGAGGAGGACATCGAAGGAGCTCGGCACGCGCGGAGCGTACGACGATCGTCCGCCTCCGCGAAAGCGTCCCGCGCGGGCACGGCGCGCCGGCTCGACTACAGTACTCGGGTGCGCCCGGCGCGGATCGTCTGCCTCGACCTCGACACGTTCTTCGTGTCCGTCGAGCGCCTGATCGACCCGTCGCTCGAGGGCAAGCCGGTGATCGTCGGCGGCGCCCCGGGCTCGCGCGGCGTAGTGACCGCGTGCAGCTACGAGGTGCGCGCGCACGGCGTGCGCTCGGGCATGTCGCTGACCGAGGCCGCGCGCCTCGCGCCGGACGCGATCTACCTGCCGACGCGGCACGACACCTACGGCGACTACGCCGCGAAGGTGCGAGAGATCGCGAGCTCGTACACCCCCGAGAGCCGCGTCGCGTCGATCGACGAGATGTACCTCGACTTCCGCGGCTGCGAGCGCGTCTACGCGCGGCCAGGCGACGCGGACGCCGACGCGACCATCGAGCGCGTCGTGCGCGAGATCACCGCGCGCATCCGCGCGGAGCTCGGCCTGCCCTCGAGCGCCGGGATCGGCTCGAGCCGCAGCGTCGCGAAGATCGCGTCCGGCCTCGCGAAGCCCGCCGGCGTGCGGATGGTGCGCGCGGGCGAGGAGGCGGCGTTCCTCGCGCCGCTGCCGGTGCGGCGGCTCCCCGGCATCGGACCGGTCGCCGAGGGGCGCCTCGTCGGCGCCGGCATCACGACGATCGGAGCGCTCGCGGGCGCGACGATCGCGACGCTCCGGCCGATCCTCGGGGCCTGGGCGGAGTCGACGCGCGCGCGCGCGAGCGGCGAGGGCTCGGCGGAGCTCGGGCGCGACCGGCCGGCGTTCCGCGAGCACGACGAGGAGGGCGACGCGATCGGCAGCATCTCGAACGAGCGCACGTTCGACGCGGACGTCGGCGACCCGCGCGCGGTCGAGGACTGGCTCGCGAGCCTGACCGAGCGCGTGTGCTGGCGCGCGAGGCGCCGCGGCGTCCGCGCGCGCACGATCACGCTCAAGCTCCGCTACGCGGACTTCTCGACCCGCACGCGCAGCAAGACGACATCGCCGACGCACTCCGAGCTCGAGGTGTGGCCGATCGTGCTCGAGCTCTTCGCCGCTGCGCACACGCGGCCGCGCGCTCGGGTGCGGCTCGTCGGGCTCGCGCTCTCGAACCTCGGCCACTTCGACGATCAGCTCGAGCTGTTCGAGCGGCACGAGCGCCTGCACCGCGCGGTCGACGAGGTGCGCGCCCGCTTCGGCTTCGACGCGCTGCGCACCGCGCGCGGCCTCACCGTCGAGCGAGGGCGCGGCGAGCGGTGAGACCCGCGCCGCAGCTTTCCCGCCTCCTCGCGCTCGCCGCGGCGCTCGCCGGCTGCGAGCCGCCGGACGTGCCCGACCCGATCGCGACGCACGTCGGCGACTGGCGCGACGAGGTGATCTACCAGATCGTCGTCGACCGCTTCGACGACGGCGACCCATCCAACTCGGACGCCGACGGGATCACACCGGACTCGACGGATCTCTCGCGGATGCAGGGCGGTGACTGGCGCGGGATCCGCCGTCGGCTCGACTACGTGCAGGCGCTCGGCGCGACGACGATCTGGATCTCGCCGCCCTACACGAACGTCCCGCGCACCGAGCGCGAGGACGGCTACCACGGCTACTGGCCGCGCGACTTCACGGAGGCGAACGAGCGATTCGGCGGGATGGAGGAGCTGCGCGCGCTCGTGCGGGACGCGCACGCGCGCGGGATGCTCGTGATCCTCGACGTGGTGCCGAACCACGCCGGGCGCGTGTTCCACTACGACCTGAACGCGAACGGCGACGTCGACCCGGGCGAGACCGAGCCGCCGTTCGCCGATCCGCCGTACGACGTCCCGCTGCTCCACACGCACCGCCCGCGCGTGTGGTCGGGCGGCGCGCGCCTCACCCTCGAGGCCGAGCACTACCACCGCCACGGCGCGGGGGACCTCGGCGATCCGCGGCAGAAGGAGCTGGCGGACTTCCCGAGCGGCCTGCGCGACCTGCACACGGAGCGCGAGGACGTGATCGAGGCGCTCGTCGAGACCCACGTGTGGTGGGTCGTCCAGACCGACGTCGACGGCTTCCGCGTCGACGCGGTGCCGCACGCGCCGCGCGCGTTCTGGGCGGCGTTCGCTGGGCGGCTGCGGCGGCGCCTCGCGGCGCTCGGCAAGGAGCGCTTCTTCCTGCTCGGCGAGGTCTTCGACGGAAGCCCCGACGCGCTCGCGAGCTACACCGGGCTCGACGCGCTCGACGCCAATTTCGCGTTCGACCTCAAGCTCGAGCTGATCGACGGAGTGATCCTCGAGGGGCGAGCGCCGGCGGGCGCGCTCGGGCCGCTCGGCGGCTACCGCGACCGCTTCCCCGCGTCCGGGCAGCCGTTCGGGCTCGGGCTCTCGCCGTGGGAGGCGCGGGTCGCGTTCGCCGACAACCACGACGTGTGGCGCGTGCGCGGCGAGCTCGACGACCCGCTCGTGGTCGAGCTCGCGATGACGGTGGTCTTCACCGTCGACGCGATCCCGAGCATCTACTACGGCACCGAGCAGGACCTCGACGGAACGGAGCACCACCTCTCGCGCGAGCCCTTGTTCCGGGTCGCGCCCGCGTTCGACACGACCGGCACCACGTTCCGCTACATCGCGCGGCTCGCCGAGCTGAGGCGCGCCTCGCCCGCGCTTCGCTACGGCGCGCTCGAGGTGCGCTACGCGGCGAGGCGCGGCGGCCGCGACGCGATGGGCGCGCCCGACGCGGGCCTCTTCGCGTACGAGCGCGCGCACGAGGGCGAGCGGGTGCTCGTCGTCGTCAACGCGGCCCTCGCCGAGGCGGAGGCCACGTTCGCGACCGGGTTCCGCGAGGGCGAGGCGCTCGGCGACGCGCTCGGCCGCGCGAGCGGGCGCTTCGCGGTGGGCTCGCGCGGGCAGCTCACCGTGCGCCTGCCGCCGCGCTCGAGCGTGGTGTTGACGCGATGAGATCGGGTCGGCGATGACCGAGCGCTGGATCCACGAGGTGCACCGCGGCGACGCGTCGTTCGGGCTGCGCGTCACGTCCTTCGTGCACGCGGAGGTGAGCCCCCACCAGCGCATCGAGATCGTCGAGACCGCCGCGCTCGGGCGCGTGCTCGTGCTCGACGGAGTCTTCCAGACGGCGGAGCGAGACGAGCGCGCCTACCACGAGCTGCTCGCGCACCCGGCGCTCTGCGCGGCGCGCTCGATCGCGCGCGTGCTCGTGATCGGCGGCGGCGACGGAGGGACGGCGCGCGAGGTGCTGCGCCACCCCGAGGTGGAGCGCTGCGTGATGGTCGAGATCGATCGCGCGGTCGTCGAGGCGTGCCGCGCCCACCTGCCCTCGATCGGCGGCAGCGCCTGGAGCGACCCGCGGCTCGAGGTCCGCTTCGAGGACGGCGCGCGGTTCGTGCGCGAGTGCCGCGAGCGCTTCGACGTCGTGATCCTCGACGGCAGCGATCCGATCGGTCCGTCGGCGGGCCTCTTCGGGCGCGCGCTCTACGAGGACGTGCGCCGCCTCGTCGGCGACGACGGGCTCTTCGCGCTCCAGACCGAGTCCCCCGCGATCGACCTCGCGCTCTTCCTCGAGATGCAAGGCGCCTTGCGAGCCTCCTTCGAGCGCGTGCACCCCTACTTCGGCGCGGTGTACCTCTACGCGGCGGGCCTCTTCAGCTGGACGGTGGCGAGCGGCGTGACCGATCCGCGCGCGCCGCGCCCCGCGCGCGTCGCCGCGATCGAGGCCGGCTGCGCGCATTACGACGCCGAGGTCCACCGCGCCGCCTTCGCCGCGCCGCCGTTCGTGCGGCGGCGCCTCGCCCGATGAGCGAAGCGCGCCGCGGCTCGGCGCAGCGGGCGAGCCGCGCGAAGCACCCCTCGGCGAGCTCACCGCGAGGCTTCGTCCTTGCGGCGCGCGTGCTCGAGCAAGGCCATCTGCACGATGACCTGCTCGGTCGGCTCGGGCAGCTCGGCCTCCTCCATGTAGAAGCGGCCGTCCTCCCAGTCGAGCACCAGGAGCAGCCGCTCGAGGAGCTGCGGCGGCGCCTTCGGGTCCGGGATGTGGACGCTCGTGACCACGCCCTTGTGGATCGCGACGCGCGCCGTGGTCCGCGGCGTCTGGATCGTCACGACCGCCGTGCGCCGCTCGGACTCCGCGAAGGCGAGCAGCGAGGGCAACGTGACTTGCCGGAGATCACCCGTCATCGTCGTGCGATCGCCCGGGTCGTGCAGGACCCCTTCCCAGCGCGAGCGGGTCACGATGCGCAGGACGCGCGCGACGAGCTCGGCGCCGGCGAACGGCTTGGCGATGTAGTCGTCGACGCCGCGCTGGTAGCCCTTGATGCGGTCGCGTTCGGAGTCGAGGCTCGTCAGGAACACCACGGGGACCTTCTTGGTCGCGTCGCGCGCGCGCAGCAGCCGCAGGAGCTGCCAGCCGTCCATCACGGGCATGGTGACGTCCGTCAGGACGATGTCCGGCGTGCGCTGCATCGCCTTGCCGAACCCCTCGAGGCCGTTCTCGGCCACCGTCACGTGGTGGCCCGCGTCCTCTAGCGAGCGCGCGACGAGCTCGCGGTAGGACGCCGAGTCGTCGACGACCAAGGCGTGGATCGGGCCCGGCCGCTCGTGCTCGCCCGAACCGATCGTGTCCGCGAGGAAGCGCGCGATGCGCTCGGCGAGCGGCGTCACGTGGTCCTCGAGGAACTGCATGCCCATCCCTGGGTTGCGGCCTTGGGCGCGCGCGGTCGGCTCGTCGAGCAGGTAGGCGACGCGCGCGGGCACGAGCGCGGGCTCCCCCCCGTCGGGCAGCTCGAGCGAGAGCTGCACCTCGGTGCCCGGCGGCAGCTGCTGCGCCGCGGTCACGTAGAGCCCGCCGCGGCTCACGTCCTCCGTGTACGCGGTGACGAGCTCCTCGATCGAGCGGAAGCGCACCTTGATGCGCGCCGCGAAGCGGTAGGCGCGTCGCCGTTCGTCGTCCGACATGGCCGGACGATCATTGTGCCCGTCCTGCCCGCGCGAGGACCAGCTTTGTGCGCAGGCTCGCGCCCGATCGCGCGCTCACCCCTCGACCCAGGCGGCGATCGCGTCGATCGCGTCGACCACCGGGCGGCAGTGTCGCTTCAGGAACGTCTGATCGAGCGGCTGCTCCTCCGGGATCACGTCGACCGCCTCGAGCGCGCGCGCGCCGTCGAAGTCCACGTACGCGAGGCGCAGGGTCAGCTCGGCGTCGGGGCGCCCGAGCTCCGAGCCCGGCAGGCTCGCGACCCCCGTCTCCGCGAGCAGCCGCAGCGCGAGCTCGCGCCCGGAGGAGATCCCGCGCTCGGCGAGCCGCGCGCGCAGCGGCGTGAAGTCGAGGAACAGGTAGAACGCGCCGATCGGCTGCGGGCACTCGATGCCCGCCCCGCGGAGCTTGCGCGCGCACCAGCGCCCGAGCGCCGAGAGCACGCGCCGCGCGTTATCGAGGTAGCGCTCGATCGCGGGGCCGCCCTCGAACGCGGGGATCGCCGCGTACTGGATCGGGGCGCTCGTCGCCGTGAACGTCTCGGACGCCGCGGCGCTCATCACGTCGAGGATCGGGCGCAGCGAGTCCGGGAAGACGTAGGCGCCGAGCCGCCAGCCTCCGGCGCCGACCCACTTGCTCAGCCCCGTCGCGATGATCGTGCCCTCGGGGTAGTAGCGCGCGATCGAGACGTGCTTTCCCTTGTGGTGGAGCTCCGCGTAGATCTCGTCCGAGAGGATCACCGCGTCGTGCGCGCGCGCGACGGTGGCGAGCGCCTTGAGCTGCTCGATCTTCAGCGTGCCGCCGGTCGGGTTGTTGGGGTAGCCGAGGTGCACGATGCGCGGGCGCGCGCTCTCCTCGGAGAGCGCCTCCGAGAGCCCCTCGGGGGTGATCATGAACCCGTCCTCGGCGCGCGTATGGAGCCACCGGATCGGCCGCCCGAGCATGCGCGCCTGCGCGGCGTACGGCGCCCACGACGGCGTGGGCACGATGAGCTCGCCGCGAAAGACGAGCTGCAAGAGGAACGCGAGCGACTTGTTGCCGGGGCCGACGAGCACGTCCTCGGCGGTCCGATCGATGCCGGCCTTGCGCTCGGCGTAGTGCGCGATCGCCCGGCGCAGCTCGTAGAGGCCGCGCACCGGCAGGTACTCCTTCTCGATCGCGTGCTCGCGCAGCGCCTCGATCACCGGCGGCGGTACGGGGAACGGCGACTGGCCGAGCCCGAGCCGGAACACGCGGCGGCCCTCGGCGGCGAGGGCGTGGCTGTGCTCGCTGATCGCGCCGGTCGCCGAGTGGCGCAGGCCCCGCAGGTGCGAGTGGATGTACGTCTCGGCGGGTTTGCGCAGCATGGGGCCGCGATGATAACCACGAGGGTCGTGGAAGACCCGCGGGAGATCATCTGCGCCCTCTGCCGCCAGCTCTACGAGCACGGCTGGGTGAGCGGGACGGGCGGCGGCGTGAGCCTGCGCGTCGACGGGCGCGTGTACATGGCGCCGAGCGGCGTGCAGAAGGAGCGGCTGCGCCCCGAGGACCTGTTCGTGCTCGACGAGGCCGGCGAGGTGCTCGAGGCGCCAGCCGACGCGTCGCTGCGCCTCAGCGCCTGCGCGCCGCTCTTCTTCCACGCGTTCCGGCTGCGCGGCGCAGGCGCGGTGCTCCACAGCCACTCGATGAACGCGATGCTCGCGACGCTGCTCTTCGACCGCGAGCTGCGCGTCACGCACCTCGAGATGATGAAGGGCATCGAGGGCGTCGGGTACCACGACGAGCTCGTCGTCCCGATCCTCGAGAACACGGCGCACGAGTGCGACCTCGCCGACGCGATGGCGGGGGCGCTCGAGGCGTACCCGTCGACGCACGCGGTGCTCGTGCGGCGCCACGGCGTGTACGTGTGGGGGCGCGACTGGGCCGCCGCCAAGACGCAGGCCGAGTGCTACGACTACCTCTTCGAGGCCGCGGTGCGCATGCGCCAGCTCGGCATCGACCCGGCGGCGCGCCCGGGCACCGGCCTCGAGCCGCGCCGTGGCTTCACGCACTGAGAGCTTCCAGCACGGCAGGGACGAATGCGCGCTCACTACCTCGACGACGACACCGCCATCGGCCCGGACGCGCTCACCCGCGAGGGCGTCCACTACGAGCGGCTGCCCACGGCGGCCGCCCAGTACCAGGGCGGGCTCGACGCGCTCAGGGCGCGCGGCGGCTACGTCCATCAGGACGAGGTCGCGCTCTCGCCCGAGACGCCGGGCCTCGACGCGATCTGCGCAAAGTTCGTGGACGAGCACCTCCACACCGAAGACGAAGTGCGCTTCGTGCTCGAGGGTGAGGGCGTGTTCGACATCCGCGCAACGGACGAGCGCTGGATGCGCGTCCTGGTCGAGGCGGGCGACCTGATCGTCGTCCCGAGGGACCGCTACCACCGCTTCTTCCTGACCGACGCCAAGCGCATCCGATGCGTGCGCCTGTTCCAGGACCCGAGCGGCTGGACCCCCGTCTACCGTTAGACGGCCGGCGGGGGAAGGCGCGGCGGGGCGCCCGCGTAGACCGCGACGAGCCATGCGCATCGGCCCGATCCGCATCTCGACCCGCGTCGACCACGCGGGGCTCGCGCGCCTCTACGCGGGGCGTGAGCCGTTCTCGTGGGCGGGCCCGGGGCAGATCGAGGTGAGCGCGTTCCCGAGCGACGCGGGTCCGCACTGGCACTACGTCGCGCTCGGCGCGCGCGCGGGGCTCGGGCACGAGCTGACGTTCCGGCTCGCGACGTCCTCGACGCGCGAGCCGCCGCCGCGCTGGCCGGTGGAGCTGCTCGGCCGGCTCGCGCGCCACGCGGTGGGCTGCCCGCGCCGCATCGGCGAGGGCTGGTACGTGTGCTTCGAGCGCCCGCTCGATCCGGCCGGCGCGCTGCGCGCCGTCGCGCTCGTGCGCGACCCGGAGCTCGACGACGCGATGCTCGCGGTCGGCCTGCGCGAGTCCGAGCTCGCGGTGGTCAGCGGCGACGGCTACCGCCGGCTCCTCGAGGCGCTCCGCGCGCGCGCGCCGCTCCTGGTCACCGAGCCAGCCCGCGCGCCGCTCGCCTGACCGCTCCGCCCCCCACTCAGGCGTTCGGGCCGAAGCTGGTGATCAGGTAGCCGCCCGAGCGCTCGTCACGCGACAGCTCGAGCAGCCCGCGCTTCTGCGCGTCCTCGAGCAGCTCGCTGAACGTGCGGTAGCCGTGGAAGCGCTCGGAGAAGTTCGGGCGCTTGCGCTTGAGCGTCTGCTTCACCATCGAGCCCCAGAGGTGCGCGTCGCGATCGCTGAAGAGCGCCTCGACGACGTCGAGCACGTGATCGAGCGCCTGCTGCCGGCGCTCCTCGAGCTCCTCGCCGTTCTGCGCGGGCGCGTCGGCGTCCGTCACCGCCTCGGGCGGCGGCGGCGGCTCGATCGCGGCGAGCGCGCTCGGCGCGGCCGGGCTCACGCTCGTCGCCCCGGTCGCGGCCACCGGCGGCGCCGAGTCGTCGCGGCCCGGCCCCGGGCGCTTGCGCGGCTTCTTCGCGCCGACCCCGCGCTCCACCTGGCGCCGCTTGCGCTCGAGATCGTCGTAGTAGATGAACTCGTCGCAGTTCTCGATCAAGAGATCGCTCGACGAGTTCTTCACGCCGAGCCCGATCACGATCTTGTCGTTCTCGCGGAGCTTGCTGACCAGGGGCGAGAAGTCGCTGTCGCCGCTGACGATCACGAAGTGGTCGATGTGCGGCTTCGTGTAGCAGAGGTCGAGCGCGTCCACGACGAGCCGGATGTCCGCGGAGTTCTTGCCCGAGTACGAGACGTGCGGGATCTCGATCATCTCGAACGCGGCCTCGTGCATCGAGCGGCGCGTGTTCTTGTACCGGCTCCAGTCCGCGTACGCCTTCTTGACGACGATCTTTCCTTTGTCGAGCAGGCGCTCGAGCACCATGTGGACGTCGAAGTCCTTGTAGTTCGCGTCGCGCACGCCGATGGCGACGTTCTCGAAGTCGCAGAAGATCGCGAGGTTCGGTGCGGAGGTGGGAAAATCGGCCACGATCGTCCGCCTTACGTCGCCGCGCGCGCGGCGTCAACGCCGATCAGAGCCCGAGGAGCTGCATGATCTCCTTGGGCGTGACCTCGGCCGCGCACGGGAGCCACGTCGCCGCGTGGGGGACCGCGCCGATCAAGAGCTCGCGCCGCTCGCGGCTCATGCGCCAGAGCACCACGCGGAGCCCGAGCGCGTCGGTGGTCAGCGAGGCGACCACGCGATCGAGCTTCACCGACGGATCGTGCGCGTCGAGGACCACGACGCTCGCCTTGGACGCCGATCGCTTGAGCGCGCCGTTGAGCACCGCGACGCTCGACGCGTGCACCACGTCCACGTGCGACGGGGCCGTGCGCAGCGCCTCCGAGACGAGCGTCGAGTCGTTCGAGACGATGATCCAGAGCGTCGTCCCCGGCTCGGCGTCCGGATCGACGACGCGGATCCCCCACGCCGGCGTGACGCGCGTGTGGACCGCGCCGGTGACGAGATCGTCGTACGCCTCGGCGGCGTCCGCCTCCGCCGGCGGCGGCAGCGTCGCGGACATCGAGTCGGTGAGGAGCGGCTCGCCGGGGCGGACGAGCTCGGCCGGCGTCCCGAGCCGCGCGCCGGAGCGCTGCGCCGCCACGAAGATGCGCTCGCGCAGCGGCTCGACGATCGAGCTCGCCACCTCCGGGCCGCGCGTCCCGGCGAGCGCGCGCCGGAGCGGGCCCTCGACGAACGCGAGCAGCCCGGCGTAGGACTCGGGGAGCGCGGACAGCCCCGCGACCTCGAGGGCCTCGGTCAACACGTCGTTCGCGCCGGCCGCGTCGATGGCGGCGAGCACCAGGTCGCGAGGGGAGGAGGCGTCGGTGGACTCGGTCACGGGCGGAGGGGAGGATACCCGCTCGTGGCCGAAGTCACCAAATCGGGAGCATGAGCGCCCCGCTCGATCTGTTCGCGGCGTGCGCGCCGGGGCTCGAGCCGCTGCTCGCGGCGGAGCTCGCCGCGCTCGGCGCGCTCGACGCGCGGCCGCTCGCCGGCGGCGTCGCGTTCCGCGGGCACCGGCGCGTGCTCTACCGCGCGAACCTCGAGTGCGGGCTCGCGACGCACGTGCTCGTGCGCCTCGCGCGCTTCGGCGCGGACCGGTTCGAGGCGCTCGAGGCCGAGCTCGCGGCGCTCCCGTGGGAGCGCTGGCTGCTGCCCGGCGCGCCGCGGCGCGTGCGCGCGAGCGCGCACAAGAGCCGGCTCCACCACACGGGCGCGATCGTCGAGCGCGCCGAGCGCGCGATCGCCCTACGCCTGGGCGACGCCCCGCAGGACGACGAGGAGCGCGCGGTGCCGATCGCGCTGCGCCTCGTGCGCGACGAGGTCCACGTCTCGCTCGACACGTCGGGGGCGCCGCTGCACCGGCGCGGCTACCGCACGACCTCGGGCCCCGCGCCGCTGCGCGAGGACCTCGCGCGCGCGCTCGTGATCGTGAGCGGCTGGGATCGCGCCTCGCCGCTCGTCGACCCGCTCTCGGGCATCGGGACCATCCCCATCGAGGCCGCGCTCTACGCCGAGGGCCGCGCGCCCGGCGCGGGGCGCGCCTTCGCGTTCGAGCGGACCGCGCTCTTGGACGAGGCGAGCTGGGCGCGGGTGCGCGAGGCGAGCGCGGCGGCGCGCCGCGAGGCCCCGCCGATCCTCGGCCGCGACGCGGACCCGCGCGCGATCGCGGCGAGCGAGGCGAACGCCGCCCGCGCGGGCGTCACCGTCCGCTTCGAGGTCGCCACGCTGCGCGCCGCCCCGGCCCTCGACGCCCCGCGCGGCGCGGTCGTGACGCACCCCCCGTTCGGCAAGCGCCTGGGCGCGGGCGAGGACCTCGCGCCGCTCTACCGGGCGCTCGGCGCCTGCGCGCCGCGGGGCTGGGCGCTCGCGATCCTCACCGCGGACCGCCGGCTCGGCATGCGCGCCGGACAGGACCTCGCGACCGCGTTCCTCACCGACGCCGGTGGCTTGAAGGTGCGCGCGCTGGTGCGCCGCTCGGGGGGAGCTCGATAGCGCGCTCGAGCGCGCGGCCGCGGTCGACCGCGCTCGAGCCCCCGAGGAGTGGTCTCGGTCGGGGTTTCGTGAGACACCTCCCCGCGTGAACGACACCTCCTGGGACTCGCTGGTGGAACACGTCGGGCGGATCGAGACGCTGCGCGGCGTGATGGGGACCCTCGGCTGGGACGAGCAGACGATGATGCCGCCCAAGGCGCAGCGCCTGCGCGGGGCGCAACGTGCCTTGCTATCGCGCATGGAGCACGAGTGGATCACCGACGCGCGCATCGGCGGCTGGCTCGAAGCGCTCGAAGGCGACGCCGACCCGGTGCGGCGCGCGTGCGCGCGCAACCTCGGCCGGACCTACCGGCGCGAGCGCGGCGTCCCCGCGGAGCTGGTGGTGGCGCTCGCGGAGGCCAAGAGCGAGGGCTTCGCGGCGTGGATCGACGCGAAGAAGCGCTCCGACTTCGCGCGGTTCGCGCCCAGCCTCTCGCGCCTCGTCGAGCTGAGCCGCCGGCGCGCCGACGCGATCGATCCGCACCGCCACCCCTACGAGGTGCTGCTCGAGGAGTTCGACCCCGGCACCTCGGTCGAGGGCCTGCGCGCGATGTTCGCGCGCCTGCGCGACGGGCTCACGCCGCTCTTGCGCGCGATCGCGGAGCGGCCTCAGCTCCCTGCGCTCGACGCGACGTTCGACCCGGAGCGCCAGACGCTCCTGCACCGCGAGGTCGCCGCGGCGCTCGGCTACGACCTCGACGGCGGCCGGCTCGATCACGCCGAGCACCCCTTCACCACCGGGCTCGGCGAGGGCGACGTGCGCATCACCACGCACATCCGCGCGGACGACCTCTTGAGCGGGCTCGGCGCGACGATCCACGAGGCCGGCCACGCGATGTACGAGCAGGGCCTGCCGCACGCGCTCGCGGGGACGACCGTGACCGACGCCGCGAGCTACGGCCTGCACGAGTCGCAGTCGCGGTTCTGGGAGAACTTCATCGGGCGCTCGCGCCCGTTCTGCCGGTGGCTCGCCGCGCGGCTCGCCGCGCGCTTCCCCGAGGTCGGCGTCGACGCCGAGCAGCTCTATCAGGCGCAGAACCGCGTCGAGCGCGGGCTCGTGCGCGTCGAGGCCGACGAGGTCACCTACAACCTGCACGTCATCGTGCGCTTCGAGCTCGAGCTCGCGCTCTTCGACGGAACGCTCTCGGTCGCCGACCTCCCCGAGGCGTGGAACGCCCGCTACGTCGAGTACCTCGGCGTGCGCCCGCCCAACGACGCGCGCGGCGTGCTGCAGGACGTGCACTGGTCCGGCGCCGCCTTCGGCTACTTCCCGAGCTACACGCTCGGCAACCTCTACGCGGCGAGCCTGGGCGCGACGCTCGAGCGCGAGCTGCCCGACCTCTGGGCGCGCGTCGAGGCGGGCGACTTCGCGCACGTGCTCGCGTTCCTGCGCGAGCGCAGGAACGCGCACGGCCACCTCGAAGAGGCGCCGGACCTCGTGCGCGCCGCCGTCGGCGAGCGCGACCACGTCGAGGACCTCCTCGCGTACCTCTGGTCGCGCCACGGCGCGCTCTACGGAGTCACGCGGAGCTGACGATGCGGCGCCGATCGATCCTCGCCCTCTCTGTCGCGTCCTCGCTCGCCGCGCTCGCGGCGTGCCTCGCGCTCCCGCGCTCGAGCGCGCAGGACGCCCCGGCTTGGCGCCAGCGCGCCGCGGAGGAGGAGATCCTCTGTAATACGCAAGAGCCGTTGCCCTACCTGATCCGGGAGAACTGGTCCACGCGCGCCTCGATGGATCGCGACGAGCTGCGCGCCCGCCGCGACATCCACCAGAAGGCGATCCGTTTCCGCACCGAGACGTACGGCTTCTTCCGCGGCTTCGGCCTGCCCGAGTGGAACGCGCGCACGCCCGCGCAGAACGCGGTCAACCTGCGCCTCTTCGACCGGCCGATCCGCCTGAACCAGCGCGTCGTCCCCGCCGCGCGCTGCGCCGAACAGGAGATCGCGCGCACCTGCCGTGACGACTACCAGCCGCGCCGCCTGAGCGGCCTGCGCGAGCAGAACACCTACCACAACGGCGAGGTGTCCAACCACGTGTACGGCATCGCGATCGACCTCGATCCGCAGCAGAACACGTGCTGCAACTGCGTGAAGGAGTGGCGCCTGCACCCGCTGTGTCAGGAGACGCCGCGCTCGATCTTCGATCGGATGATCATGCCCGAGTGCTGGGTGCACGGGTTCGAGCGCTACGGGTTCTACTGGCTCGGCCACGACCGCCTCATGGACACCATGCACTTCGAGTTCCTCGGCGACCCCGCGCACATCCTCACGAGCGACGGCCCGCCGCCCCACATGCGCGAGCGAGAGTAGACGGCCCCGCGCCGGCCCGACGGCTCGGGGGCGCGGGTCGCTCACGCAGGCGCGAGACTCGCGTGACCCCGAGCCCGTCTCCTCGGTATCCTAGGGGCATGGGTCTGGTGCGAGGGAGCGGTGCGTTCCGAGAGCGCGTGCCCGACGCGACGGGCACGCTCGCGATCCTCGACGCGGCGTACGAGCTCGGCGGCACGTACGAGACGTGGCTCCGCGGCGTGGCCGAGGCGATGGCGCCGTTCCTCGACGAGGGCGTCGGCGTCGAGGCGTTCGGCGTCGACGCGCGCGGCCCCGGAGGCGCCGACTTCATCGCGCCGCTCCTCGTCGGCGGGACCGACGAGTGGCAGCAGCGATGGCGCGAGAATTGGTGGGCGCCGTTCATGGAGTCGCTCGACGCGCCGACGCGCCTCTCCCTCGTGTCGACCGGCGTGTGCCTCTACGCCGTCGAGGCGTGGGAGGTGGCCTCGCGCGGGCTCCCGACCTACCGCGCGTTCCTCGAGGAGCTCGCGCGCTCGGGCTACGGCCGCACGCTCGGGCGCTTCGCCCCCGACGCGGAGCGCCCCGAGGACGACAAGCTCTTCTACCCGGACTCCTTCAACGTCATGGCGGTCGAGCCGGGCGGTCTCGGGGCCGTCTTCGCGGCCAACCGCACGCAGCCGGCGCGGGAGCCCGCGCCCGAGGCCGTCCGCGCGACGTGGGCGCAGCTCGCCGCGCACCTCACCGCCGCGCTGCGCCTGCGCGCGCGGACCACCCCCGAGCGCGCCATCGACGGCGCCGAAGCGATCCTCGACGGCGCGTCGGGCCGGCTCGCCCACGCGAGCGACGCGATCGCGCGCGACCCCCGCCTCTGCGAGTCGACCCGCGCCGCCCTGCTCGCGCTCGTCGGGCTCAAGGGCAAGCGGCTCCCCGACGCCGCCGTCCTCGACGTCTGGCGCGCGCTGCACGAGGGCTCGCTCTCCGTCCTCGAGCGCTTCGATCACGACGGCCGGCGTTACTACGTCGCGCACGCGAACGCCCCGGTCGCCGGCCACGACGCCCTGCTCAGCCGCCGCGAGCGCGAGGTCCTCGAGCGCCTCGCCCTCGGCCTCTCCAACAAGGAGATCGGCTACCAGCTCGGCATCACCGCCTCGACGGTGACCGCCTACGTGCAGCGCATCGCCGACAAGCTCGGCGTGCGGGGCCGCGTCGCGCTCGTCATGGCGGCGCGCGCGCGCATCGCCGAGGGCGAGCTGAGCGAGCCTTAGCGGCCGCGCGCCGCGAGCGCGGCGAGCTCCCCGCGCGAGCCGACCCCGAGCTTGCGGTACACCGACTCGATCTGCTTGCGCACGGTGCCCAGGCTCGTCTGCCGCGCGGTCGCGACCTCCGCGTTCGAGCACCCGTCGAGCACCAACCCGACCACCGCCCGCTCCGCGTCCGAGAGCACCCCGAACGCCTCCGGGAGCTCGCGCGGCGGCGCCGCGAGGGGCCAGCTCAACACCACGAGCGACTCCCCGCCGACCTCGACCACGTCGGCCGTCAGCCCCATCGGTCGCGCGGGCGGCCGCTCCATCTCGCCCCTCGAGCGCATCGACGACAGCGTGCCCGACCCACGCCGCCCCGCCAAGGGCTCCTCCGGCCTGCTGCGCACTCCGAACGCCTCGCGCACCCCGTTCGCGCACGTCGCGGCGATACGGCGAGCCGAGCTCGACCGCCGACCCACTGCACGAGCTCCTCGACGGACGGGAAACGTGATCCTCCCGGGGACGGCCAAAGGGAGCCTGCGTTCGAGCTGCTCGCACACGGTGCGATCGCCGTGACCTCGCACGGCGTCCCGGAACGGCGAAAGGGGACGAAGCCGCTCCTCGACTACCCGCCGACGGAACTTCGCTTTCTGGGAGCCGGCGTCGCGCGAAGGCATCGAGACGCCGGGATCGCGCGAAACCTAGAAGGCTCGAAGCAAGATCTTGGCAACTTCGACGGAGCGGTGCTGCGAATCGAGAGAAGAAATCTCACGACGCTTCGGATTGAACGCGTCAGACATGGATATGTAGACGCCACGCCTCAGCCGCTCGACATAGACACCATCGCCACATGCGTTAAGAGCGTCCGCCACGAGCCGCTGACCAAGCCTCGATTCGCTCAAATAGAAGGTACGGAACGCCAAACTCCGGATATCGCGACGAAGCTCGTCCGGTCGTTCAAGCGAGTACTCGATAGAAATCGCGCCGTATAGAGGATCTAGCGCGTCGGCCATCGCCACAAACAGTCGGTACGCCTTCGCCCCGACCGACCGCTTCCCCCTTCGGGATGCTGCATGATCCCCGCAGAGCGCTTCTGCTTCGGTCCTAAACAGAAGAATCCCCCGGTCTACTTCGAGCTGCTCCGCACAAGGTGTGATCTGCGAGGCCCCCTGAAACTGGACCCGCATTGACTCACATCGCCCAGCAGCGGCCTTCACTTCATCTAGGGAATGATCTTCCTGGCGGTAGGCTTCGCTACGCAGGTCGTACTCAACAGCGCCCGTTTGAGACGCACCACTCGCCACGAGTAGATCGATCGCAGAGACCAGGCCTTGGACCTGCTCGGACTTGCCTACATAGAACGCCAGCTCTAGGTATGGCGGTGAAATTCGTGCGGCACACATAGCTTACCGGAGAAGGGCTAGGATTCTGACCAGCTGTGACTGACTCGGAACAAACGCGGTCGCCAGTTCGCCCGCCCTCGGCCCTTCGCTAAAGAACTGAACGAAGAAGTACTTGTTCTCAATTCGAGCCAGGTGACCGACCGTTGGCATATCACCTGTACTCCACGGCACCTGCTGACGACTGCGAGACGCCCGTTCAATGAGTCTCTGCCAGTGGCTCATGTGCGTGTTTCTAGGAACCTCTCTACCGAACCACTGCGCGGAGTGCCGCTCGAACGAATGCTCGAGCCCCCTCGTACCCGCAACTTGGCGCGGTCCGCGCCCCGGAAGGACGCCTCGTGCCGCTGTGGCGCTCCCGCCGGGTGGGCCGGTGGGCGAGCCCTGGGCGTGGAAAGCGGTCGAGCCCTTGGAGGGCCTCCGCCAGTTGCGGCCCGTGGAACTGCGTCAGCACCCCTCCTGCGACGTTCACCAGGCCGGCACCGATGACCCAGGCGGGTATCCCGATCGCCGCGCCCAGGGCGGTTCCCTCCGGCCCGAGGATGGACCCGAGCAGCGGGAGGGACTCCCCGCTCACGATCATCGCCATGCCAGCCGCCATGACGACGATGTCGGCTGCCGCGCCCACCGCGGAGCCGAGCATCTGGCCGCGCAGATAGAAGAACTGGTGGCGCTCCGTGGCATGACGACTCGGCCCAACCCCCGGCACGCCCAGTCCTGCGAGGACCCCGGCTCCTTCGTAGACCACGTCGCGAAGGCTCGCCTCCTCCGCCTGTTGGTGGTTGAACCGGCTGTCCCTCAGCGCGTGCACCCCGACCTCGGCGAGGTGGACCAGCCGATCGTACGACAGCGCCGCAGACGACGTGAGGTCGACGATGCCGTGACCTCCGAAGAAGAGCACGTCGAAGATCCCGAAACCGTCCGGGTCCACCAGCGTCGACGGGTCGTTCAGCACGTACGCGTACGCGTTCCAGCCGCCCGCCTCCCCCGACACCGGCGTCATCGGGTCCGGCGTCAGCATCCGCCCGGACACCGGGTCGTACTCCCGCCCCAGCATGTGGATGAAGCCCGCCCCCCGCTCACCCAGCGCCGCCTCCTGCCCGTCCGCAGCGTGGCCCGCGAAACGCGGCCGCACCTCGCCGAACCCGCTCGACGCGTCCACGAACGCCCCCGTCGACGGGTCCACGCGCCGACCGAACGGGGAGTACCAGAACCGCCGCACCGCGCCGCTCGGCTCCGACACCGCAGCCGTCGAGCCCAGGTGGTCGTCGTGCACGTACCGCACCTCGAGCGGCCTCCCGTCCTCCGACGTCAGCTCCGCCACCTGCCGCCCCCCACCCGGCACCCCGAACGTCTCGCGCACCCCGCTCGGCAGCACGTCGCGGCGATACAGCGAGCCGAGCTCGAACGACGACTCACCGCTCGAGCTCGACCAGCCCGCCCGCTCTCGCCCCGCCGTGTACGCGAAACGCACGTTCGCTCCGCTCGACTCCTCCTGCACCTCGTCGAACAGGTCCGAGTCTCGCCACGTCAGGCGCCGACCCCCGCTCGACTCCACCCGACCTCGCGCGTCGTGCGCCACCGGCGCTCCGTCCACCGCCGACAGTTGGCGCGTGCGCGGGTGGTACGCCAGCGTCGCCGACTCCGTCCGAAGCACGTTCCCCAGGTCGTCGTACGCGTATCGCGTCTCCCAAGCCGTCCCCGGCCAGCTCCACCGGTCCAGGCGCCCTCGCTCGTCGTACTCGAACGCCTGCGCGCCCACGACCGGCGCAAGACCATCCGCGACCGACACCACGTGGCCGTCCGCGTCGAGCATCACGTCCAGCTCCTGCACCCGCGAGCGCAGACCCACCCGCCGGTCCGTCGCGTCCAGGTCCCGCTCCACCTCCAGGCCCCCGTCCGGGTAGCGCTCACGCGACACGAACCCCTGCGGGTGGTACGCGAGCGCTTCCCAGATCGGACCACCCAGCTCCTCGCTCGACACCTCCGTCAGGTGCCCTCCGCGGTAGCCGAACCGCAGCCCCGCCCCGGAGCCCAGCCCGCCCGGACCCGCCCCCGCGCGGATACCCGAGAGCCGGCCGCTCGCAGGGTCGTAGCTCAGCGCCGCGCTCATCGTCAGCGCTCCCACCGTACGCGTCGCGTGCTGAAGCCGGCCCAGCCCGTCGTAATCGTACGTCTCCGTCGTCCCGTCCTCCGCCACCGAGCGGCCCAGCAGCCCCATCCCCGACGCCGTCGTGTCGTAGACGAATCGCGCCACTCCGTCCACCGACGCCCGCCGCGTCACCCGACCCGCCCCGTCGCGCCGCACCGCCGTCGAGGCGCCGTCCGCCCGCACCACCTCGAAGACCTCTCCGAAGCCGTCCCGCTCGAAGCGCTCTACCCCTATCGACGAGTCGTGCACCGTGTGGACCAGCCCCAGGCTGTCGTACGTGTACGCCCGAAACGCCCCGAGCGGAAGATCCACTCGGTCCAACCGACCGAAAGCCCCGTATCGGTACGTCGTGCTCGCCCCCCCAGGCTCCACCAGCCGCCTCGTCTGCCAGTGGGCGTCCAGCTCCCTGACGTACGTGCGACCGCGCGGCGTGACGACCTCGTTGCGCCGGGGATCGTAGACGCCGGACGCCCCTGCAGCGCCATGGCGCAGCTCCGTCACGGTCCGCTCATCGGCGGCCGTGGCCGGGGAGTTTCCCCGACATCGACGTGCGGAGGGACCCTGTACACCCGATCAGTCCCTTGGCAGCCTGCTCGGATGGCGCCGCGGCCCACGCACAACCCGCCGAACCGGTTCCACGCGACGCGCGTGGAGCTCGACGCGCCCGAGGACGCGCGGCTCGAGGTGTACGAGGAGCGGGCGCGCTCGATCGTGACGGAGAACGACAGCCCGGACGTGGGGTTCCGTTTCAGCGTGAACCCGTACCGCGGGTGCTTCCACGGCTGCATCTATTGCTACGCGCGGCCGACGCACCAGTACCTGGACTTCGGCGCCGGGACGGACTTCGACCGCAAGATCGTGGTGAAGGTCAACGCGCCCGAGCTGCTCGAGCAGAAGCTCGCGAGCCGAGGCTGGGGCTTCGAGACGATCGCGTTCAGCGGCAACACGGATTGCTATCAGCCGCTCGAGGCGCGCTACGAGCTGACGCGGCGCTGCCTCGAGGCGTGCGCGCGATGGCAGAACCCGGTGACGGTGATCACGAAGGGGACGCTGATCCGGAGGGACGCGGCGCTGCTCGGGACGCTGGCCGCGGGCGCGGGCTGCCACGTGAACGTGAGCGCGGCGTTCACCGACGAGGCGCTGCGCAAGGTGTTCGATCCGTTCGCGCCGCCGATCGAGGCCCGCTTCGAGACGATGCGGCAGCTCGCTGAGGCAGGCGTGCCGGTCGGGGTGGCGGTCGCGCCGATCTTCCCCGGCGTGAACGACGCGATGATCCCGGAGCTGCTGGAGCGGGCGCACGCGGCGGGGGCGCGCACGGCGTTCATGACGCTGGCGAGGCTGACCGGCGAGGTGGCGGCGCACTTCGCGAGCGAGGTGCAGGCGGGCCTGCCCGCGGCGCTCGCGCGCAAGGTGGAGCGAGGGCTGCGGGCCGCGCGCGGGGGCGCGCTGACCGACGTGCGCTTCGGCCGGCGCATGGGGGGCGCGGGCGCTCGGTGGAACGTGGTCGAGCAGCTGTTCGAGCTGCACGTCCGCCGGCTCGGGATGAGCGCGGGCGAGCTCCCGGCGGCGCCGGAGAGGACGAACGCGCCGCGCCGCGGCGCCGGTCAGCTGGGGCTGGACTTCGGACAGGACGTGGGAGAATGACGAGATGACGAGGATCGTCCCCCAATTTCATCAACTGATCTCAGTGACTTGAGAGAAACCTCAGGGTCGCGGGAACAAGCCGCCTCGACAGCTTGTCATGGGGCGTGACATGCTGGCTTCCGAGGACACAGTGACATTTCCGCTTGCCAATGATGCTCACGAGCCGCCGTCGGGGGCCGTGACCGGGCCTGCGACGACGGTGCTCGTGGTCGACGACGAGCCGAGCAACCTCGAGTCCCTCGAGCGCATCTTCGCGAAGGAGGGCTTCCGGGTGCGCACGGCGGCGAGCGGGCGCGCGGCGCTCGACGAGTGCCGGCACCACCGGGTCGACGTGGTGCTGACGGACCTGATGATGCCGGGGATGAGCGGGATCGATCTGATCAAGGCGCTCGCGACGGTTGCGCCGGACGCCGAGGTCGTGGTGATGACGGCCTACGGGACCATCGAGACGGCCGTCGAGGCGATGCGCGAGGGCGCGTACGACTTCGTGGAGAAGCCGCTCAAGCGCATGCAGATCGTCAAGACGATCCGCAAGGCGGCGGAGCGGCACGCGCTCGTCCGAGAGAACGAGACGCTCAAGAAGGAGCTCAGCGCGCTCAAGAGCCGGCCCATCGTGGGGAGCTCGCGCGCGCTGCGACACGCGCTCGAGATCGCGCACCAGGCGGCGCCGTCGACCGCGAACGTGCTCGTGCTCGGCGAGAGCGGCACGGGCAAGGAGCTGCTCGCGCGCGCGATCCACGAGCGCAGCGGGCGCGACGGGCCGTTCGTCGGGGTGAACCTCGCGGCGCTGCCGGAGACGATCGTCGAGTCGGAGCTGTTCGGCCACGAGAAGGGCGCGTTCACCGGCGCGTCGGCCAAGCGCGTCGGGCGGATCGCGCAGGCGGACGGCGGGACGCTCTTCCTCGACGAGATCGGGGAGCTCTCGCCCGCCGTGCAAGTGAAGTTGCTCCGCGTCCTGCAGGAGGGCGAGTACGAGCCGCTCGGCGGGCGCACGCAGACGGCGAGCTTCCGGCTGATCGCGGCGACCAACCGCGACCTCGCGCGCTCGGTCGAGGAGGGCACGTTCCGCGAGGACCTCTACTACCGCCTGAACGTCATCGCGATCACGTGCCCGCGCCTCGCCGACCGGCAGGGGGACGTGCCGCTGCTCGTCGATCACTTCCTCGAGCGCTACTGCGCCAAGAACGGCAAGCCGCGGATGAGCGTCGAGCGCGACGCGCTCGAGCACCTCGCGAGCTATCGCTGGCCGGGCAACGTGCGCGAGCTCGAGAACGTGATCGAGCGCGCGGTGGTGCTCGGCCGCGGGCCGACCCTCGGCGTCGCGGACCTGCCGCCGCAGATCACGAGCGCCGCGCCGCGCGCGGGCGACCTCACGTTCTCCCTCGGGACGCCGCTCGAGGAGATCGAGCGGCGCGTGATCAAGGCGACGCTCGATCACACGGGCGGCGACAAGCAGCTCGCGGCGCAGCTGCTCGGGATCTCCGCGCGCACGATCTACCGCAAGCTGGATTGACGTCGAGGCCGCGCTCGCGAGACGCGTCTCACGCAACCGTACTTGACACGCGGACGCGCCGCACGCGGTCGTGGTACGCTGACGGCGTGGGTGCCCGGCGTGGGGTGTGGTCGGCGACGGCGCTGCTCTTCGCGGCGGCGTGCGCGCCCGACGAGCACCTGCTCGTCGTCGAGCTGCGCTCGGATCTCGTGCCGGGCGTCGAGATCGATCGCGTGCGCGTGCTCGTCGACGGCGCCGCGCGCGCCGAGCTCGCGCTCGGGCGCGACGACGCGCTCGCGAGCGGTGTGCGCGTCGCGGAGACCACGCTGCCGGCGGGCGCGCACGACGTGCTCGCGGTCCTCGAGCGCAACGGGAGCGCGGTGCTCGAGCGCGCGGTGCGGGTCGAGGTGGTGCGCGCGACGAGCGTCACCGTGCTCGCGACGCGCGACTGCCGCGGCGTGCGCTGCCCGGCCGACGACGCGACCGCGAGCGCGTGCCTCGGGGGCGCGTGCGTGCGGCCGGAGTGCACGCCCGAGACGCCCGAGGCGTGCCCGGCGCCCGCGTGCCGCGCGGACGCCGACTGCGCGCCCGCGGGCGCGTGCGCGGTCGGCCGGTGCGCCGGGGGCGCGTGCCTCGCGGTCGGCGAGGACGTGTGCGGCCCCGCGCTCTACTGCGATCCCGATCGCGGCTGCGCGGCGCTCCCCGACGAGTGCGCCCAGTGGGGCCCGTGGCAGGACGCGGCCCCGATCGCCGAGGTCAACGATCCTTCCGGGGACGACTGGGGGCCGTGGATGTCGCCGGATGGACTGCGGCTCTACTTCTCGTCCGAGCGGGGCGGCGGGCTCGGCGGGCAGGACCTCTACGTGGCCGCGCGCGCGAGCGCGGCGGCGCCGTTCGGCGCGCCGGCGCGGATCGAAGCGCTGAGCACCGCGCTCGAAGACAGCGACCCCTCGCTCAGCGCCGACGAGCTCGAGATCTTCTGGTACGGCGGCGCGGTGCCCTACACGCTCTTCACGGCCCGCCGCGCGGATCTCCGCGCGCCGTTCGGCGCCGCGGCGCCCCTCGCGATCGACGATCCGCGGCAGAACGACATCACGCCGGCGGTGCGGGCCGACGGGCTCGAGCTCTTCTTCTCGCGCGACGGGAACGACAGCGGCTTCGACCTCTTCCGCGCGACCCGCGCCACGCGCGCCGACGCGTTCGGCGACGTGCAGCACCTGGCCGCGCTGGCGTCGGGCGCGACGGATTGCTGCCCGGGCGCGTCGAGCGATGGATCGACGCTCTACTTCGAAGAGACCGACGGATCACGCTACGAGATCCGGGTCGCGAGCCGGCCGTCGGCGGACGCCCCGTTCGGAGCGCCGGTCCCCGTCCCCGAGCTGAGCGCCGGACGCGCGGCGGGCGATCCGCAGCCGTCCGCCGACGGCCGCACGATCGTCTTCGCCGGCCGGCTCGACGGCGGCAGCTGGGACATCTGGCGGGCGTCCCGCGCTTGCGTCCGCTGACAGAATGGCGAGAGCCGTGGGGCCGGGCCCGAGCGCCCTGCCAAGCTGTCGAAGCCCGAGGGCGCGACGCGAGGGGTTTCTGCTGGCGAGTCGGGGATCGGCGGGCTAGGCACGCCCGTTGCTGTTCACACGCGCGGGATGATGCGTCTTGGCCGCTAGCAGTCGACACCTCCGAGTCGCCGCCCTCCTCGTGTTCAGCACGCTGGGGACGACGGGCGTGCTCGTCGCGCAGGGCGCGACGAAGATGGTCGTCGCGAGCGTGCTGCCGCTCGACCCGGCGCGGGTCGAGCCGCTCGGCACCGTGCGGCCGACGCCGCCGCAGGACGTCGACGCGACGCCGATCCTGCGCCGCAACATCTTCGACCACGAGACCGGCCGCCTCGACATCGACGAGCCGCCGCCCGAGGAGATGAACGGGGACGAGGAGGAGCAGCCGGAGCCGGAGCCGCTCGATCCGAACGCGCCCCCGCCGCCGTGCGACGGCAGCATGCGGCTCGTCGGCGCGTTCGTGCGGATGCGCAGCGAGGAGGACTCGTTCGCCGCGATCACCGACGCGTCCGGCGGCGTGCTGCTCTACCAGCTCGGCATGCAGGTCGACAACCGCGAGATCGTGCGCATCGAGCGCAACCGCGTGGTGCTGCGGCCGCGCGGCGCGAACCCGTGCTCGCTGAACATGTTCGCGGTCGAGGAGCCGCAGCGCGTCGCGACCATCGCGCCGGTCGTGCGCCCGGAGCCGGCCGGCGAGGACGTCTCGCCGGAGGGCATGGACGCGGGCGACCTCGAGCGGAGCATCACGAAGGTCAGCGAGAGCCAGTACACGATCGAGCGCGGGCTCGTCGATCGGCTGCTCGCGAACCAGGCCGCGCTCATGCGCACGGCGCGCGTCATCCCGCACGAGGAAGGCGGCCGCGTCGTCGGCGTGAAGCTCTACGGCATCCGGCGCAGCAGCCTGCTCGGCCGCCTCGGCATCCAGAACGGCGACATGCTGCGCACGATCAACGGCTACGACATGACCGCGCCGGACAGCGCGCTCGAGGCCTACGCGCGGCTGCGCGCCGCGGACCGCATCACCATCAACCTCCAGCGTCGTGGGTCCGACCAGACCATCGACTACCAGATCCGGTAGGAGCACCCGTGAGGCAACGTTTCGCGATCCCGATCCTCTTGGCCAGCGCCTCCGTGATGCTGTCCGCGATCGGCCTCTCCTATGCGCAGCCGCCCGGCATGCCGGGGGGGCCGGGCACGCCGCTCGTGCCGCAGCCGCAGGGCGGCGAGGCGCCCGCGCCGGCCGGCAAGCTGCGTCCGTTCCGCACCGGGCTCGAGGGCCGTCAGGGCGGGCAGGCGCCGCCGGCCGCGCTCGTCGACTTCACGCTCGAGGACGCGGATCTGCCGGACCTCGTGCGGATGATCAGCCGCGCGACGGGCAAGCGCTTCATCCTCCCGGGCAAGGCGCGCTCCATCAAGGCGACCGTCGCGAGCGAGCGCCCGGTGACGGCCGCGGCCGCGTACGCCGCGTTCCTGTCGATCCTCCAGCTCAACGGCATGACCGTCGTGCCGGCCGGGCAGTACCTCAAGATCGTGGAGTCCGCGGGCGCGGAGACGAACCCGCTGCCCATCTACACGGACGGCCAGGCCACCCCGGCGGACGACCGGTACATCACGCGGATGCACCGCGTGCAGAACGTCTCGGCGGAGGACGTCGCGACGCTGCTCGGTCGCTTCAAGTCGCGCGAGGGCAACGTCACCGCGTACGCGCCGACCAACACGATCATCATCACGGACACCGGCACGAACATCCGCCGCATGCTGCGGATCCTCCAGGAGATCGACGTCCCGCGGACGGGCGAGCAGATCTGGGTCGAGCCGATCCACTACGCGAACGCGACGGAGCTCGCCGCGCGATTGCAAGAGATCTTCCCGAGCGCGGGCGGCGGCGGCGGAGCGCGCCCGCGAGGCGGCGCAGTCCGGGCAGCCCGCGCCGGCCGGTGGTGGCGAGGCCGAGACGATCGGGTCGGCCTCCGGCGAGGCGCGGATCACGAACATCCTGCCCGACGAGCGCACGAACTCGCTGATCATCCTGGCGACGGAGCGCGCGTACCTGCGCATCCTCGAGGTGATCCGCGCGCTCGACGTGCCGGTCGAGGGCGAGGGCTCCATCCACGTCCACAACCTCCAGTACGCGGACGCCGAGCAGATGGCGACCACCCTGCAGAGCCTGATCACGGGCCGCGGCGGCGGCGCCGCGAGCAAGGCGCGGGCGGGCGCGGCCGCGGCCCCGCAAGCCGGCGGCACCGCGGGCGGCGGGGCGGCCGGGTCGTTCGAGGGGCAGATCAACGTGCAGGCCCACAAGGCCACGAACTCGCTCCTCATCACGTCCTCGCTCCACGACTACCTCTCGCTGCGACGCGTGATCGAGCGCCTCGACGCCTCGCCCCGCCAGGTCTTCATCGAGGCGGTCATCATGGAGATGAGCGTGAACCGCTCGTCCCGGCTCGGCCTCGCGTTCCACGGCGGCGTGCCCTCCCCCGACGACGGCCTCTCGGTCTTCGGCTTCGAGGCGGGTCGCACCGCGACGCCGACGCTGAGCCCCGAGCTGCTCACCGGCCTCGCGCTCGGCATCCGCGGCCCGGAGATCCCGGAGGCCGCGCAGATCGCCGGCTTCTCGATCCCGAGCTTCGGCATCGTGCTCAACGCGATCGCGAACTCGGGCGACGTCAACGTCCTGTCCACGCCGCACATCATCGCGATGGACAACGTGCAGGCGGAGATCACCGTCGGCGCGAACGTGCCGCTGCAGACCTCGGGCTTCGGCGGGCTCGGCGGCGGCCTGCCCGGCGTCGCGGGGCTCGCCGGCGCGGCGGGCCAGCAGGGCGCGGCCGGCCTCGCGGGCCTCGCCGGGCTCGGCGGGATGATGGGCATGGGCATGGGCATGATGGGCGTGCAGCGGCAGAACGTCGGCACGACCATCCGCATCACGCCGCACATCAACGACGCCGGCGAGATCCGCATGGAGATCGAGGAGGAGATCTCCGAGGCCGGCGAGGCGCAGGGCACGCTCGGCGTCATCCCGATCAACCAGCGGATCGCCAAGACGCAGGTCGTCGTGCGCGACCAGCAGACGATCGTGATCGGCGGCCTGATGCGCGACCGCGTGACGACGAGCGAGGACAAGATCCCGATCCTCGGCGACATCCCGCTGCTCGGCGTGCTGTTCCGACGCCGCTCGACCTCGACGCAGAAGACCAACCTCCTGTTGTTCCTCACGCCCTACGTCATCCGCTCGCCGGGCGACCTGCGCGCGATCTTCGAGCGCAAGATGCGCGAGCGGCAGGAGTTCATCGACCGCTTCTTCGTGTTCGGCGACAGCGGCTACACGCCGCCGACCGACTACTCGCGGACCCGCGGGCTCGTCTCGGAGATCCTCAACGCGATGAGCGCCTCCGAAGAGGAACACCGGCTGATGGAGGAGATGCGGACGCGGCCGCCGCCCGAGCACGTCCCACGGCCGCCGGTCGGCGCCGGCCCGGACTCGCTCTCCGGCCGCGGCACGATCATCATCGGCCCCGACGGCGAGGAGTCGTTCGGGGACGACGCGGCGTCCATCGTCGCGCCGGGCGTCGGGACCTCGGTGACCATCCAGGTGCCAGACGAGTAGACGCGTGCAAGTCGAGCAACAGCGCTACGTGGGAGAGATCCTCGTCCGCCGCGGCGCCCTCGCCGCGGAGCGGATGGAGGAGCTCCTCGTCACGGCGATCGAGAAGGACGCCTCGCTCCTCGACGTGGTGCTCGCCACCCGCGAGACCGAAGAGGAGAAGGTCGTCCGCGCGCTCGCCGAGGAGGTGGGGATCCCCTTCCTCGAGGAGGAGATCAGGCCCGACGACGTGGCCGCCGAGCTCGTCGACGCGGTGCCGATCGCGTTCGCCCGCACGCACTGCCTCGTCCCGCTCGTCGACCACGGCGACTACGTCCAGGTCGCCATCTCGAACCCGCTCGACCCGGGCCCGCTCGACGACCTGCGCGCGCTGCTCGGCAAGCGCGTCGAGCCCGTCGCCGCGCCCGGCGAGAAGATCGAAGACGCGATCAACAGCGTCTACCAGCGCAAGGCCGACGGCGAGATCGGGCAGGACACCGCCGAAGAGGTCGACGAGATCCAGGACCTGCTCGACGCGACGGACGAGGCGCCGGTCATCCGCTGGGTGAACAACCTCTTCTACAACGCGTCGCGCGCGGCCGCGTCGGACATCCACATCGAGCCGGGCGAGCGCGAGGTCATCGTGCGCAACCGGATCGACGGCAAGCTCTTCCCCGTCAAGACGGCGCCCAAGAGCGTGCACGCGGCGATCGTGAGCCGCGTGAAGATCGAGGCGGGCCTGAACATCGCCGAGAAGCGCCTCCCGCAGGACGGCCGGATCACGAAGAAGATCCAGGGCCGCCTGATCGACGTGCGCGTCAGCACCATCCCGACCGCGCGCGGGGAGCGCATCGTGATGCGCCTGCTCGACAAGGAGAAGGTCGTCCTCGACCTGACGGACCTCGGCTACGAGGGCGCGCGGCTCGAGACGCTGCACCACCTGATCACGCGCCCCAACGGCATCCTGCTCGTCACCGGCCCGACCGGCTCCGGCAAGACCACGACGCTCTCGGCGTGCCTGCGCCGCATCAACTCGCCCGAGCTCAACATCCTCACCGCCGAGGACCCGGTCGAGTACGACATCCCGGGCGTCGGCCAGCTCCAGATCCACCCGAAGATCGGGCTCACCTTCGCGTCGGCGCTGCGCGCCTTCCTGCGCCAGGACCCGGACGTGATCATGGTCGGCGAGATCCGCGACCACGAGACGGCCGAGATCGCGATCCACGCGTCGCTCACCGGCCACCTCGTGCTCTCCACGCTCCACACGAACGACGCGGCCGGCGCGGTCACGCGCTTGGTGGAGATGGAGGTGCAGCCCTTCCTGATCTCGTCGAGCGTGCTCGGGGTGATCGCGCAGCGCCTCGTGCGCAAGCTCTGCCGCACGTGCAAGCAGCCGTACGCGCCGAGCGTGATGGACCTGCGCTCGCTCGGCGTCGACGACGAGCGCTTCGCGGCGCTGCGCCGGCCCGGCGTGCAGGCGTTCCGCGGCATCGTGCACACGCACGCCGAGGACGCGCCGGCCGCGCCGGAGCGCCTGAGCATCGAGCCATTGCAGCTCCTGACGCCGGAGGAGCTCACCGAGCTCGAGCTCGGGCTCGACGAGGAGCCGACGCGCATGGTCGCGGCCGACGCGATCACGCCGGCGCTCAAGCCGGGGGGCCTGCCGTCCGACCTGTCGAGCGCGATCTTCTACCGCGCCATCGGCTGCGACGACTGCGCGCAGACCGGATACAAGGGCCGGCTCGCGATCTCGGAGATGCTCATCATCGACGAGGCGGTGCGCCGCGACATCCTGAACCACGCGGACGCGGCGACGATCAGCCGCACCGCGATCGCCGGCGGGATGCGCACGCTCCGCGAGGACGGCGCCCGCCTCGTGCTCTCGGGCATCACGAGCCTCGAGGAGGTCCTCGCGGCCACCCAGGCGGCGGAGATGGAGTAGCGCGCGCCATGGCCGTCTACGTCTGGCGCGGCATCACGGCCGCCGGAAAAGAGGTCAAGGGCGTCCGCGACGCGGACAACCAGAAGGCCCTGCGCGCGCTCCTGCGCAAGGAGGGGATCTTCGTCACGGAGATGCTCGAGGAGGCGCAGGCGCGCGTGAAGAAGGCGCGCGACGTGGACATCGCGCGCTACTTCCGCCGCGTCTCCCCGCTCCAGCTCGCGCTGGCCACCAAGCAGCTCGCGACGCTGCTGCGGAGCGGCGTGCCGCTCGTCGAGTCCCTCAGCGCGCTCATCGACCAGATGGAGAGCCCCGAGCTGAAGGGCGCGTTCACGCAGGCGCGCGACAACGTGAACGAGGGCTCGAGCTTCCACGACGCGCTCGCCAAGCACCCCGCGATCTTCAAGGACCTCTACGTCCACATGGTCGCGGCGGGCGAGGCGTCGGGCACGCTCGAGCTCGTCCTCAGCCGGCTCGCGGGCTTTCTCGAGAACCAGAGCAAGCTCCAGAACAAGGTGACGGGCGCGCTCGTTTATCCGGTCGTGCTCCTCGTGGTCACCTTCCTCACGCTCGCCGTGATGATGACGGTCGTCGTGCCGAAGGTGACGGCGATCTTCCAGTCGTTCCGGCAGGCGCTGCCCTGGTACACGCGCGCGCTGATCGCGACGAGCGACTTCTTCACGGACTACTGGTGGGCGATGGGGATCGCCATCGTCGGCGGCGCCTTCGGCTTCCAGCGCTGGCGCAACACGCCCAAGGGCCGCGAGCGCTGGGACCGGCTGATGATCGACCTGCCCGTCCTGGGCAAGCTCAACCTGATGGCGTCGGTGGCGCGCTTCGCGCGCACGCTCGCGACGCTGCTCACGAGCGGCGTGCCGCTGCTCAACGCGATGGAGATCACGCGCAACGTGCTCGGCAACGTCGCGCTGATGCAGGTCATCGAGGACGCGCGCAACTCGATCCGCGAGGGCGAGAGCATCGCCGAGCCGCTCAAGCGCTCCGGGCGGCTGCCGCCGATCGTCACGCACATGATCGCGGTCGGCGAGCGGTCGGGTCAGCTCGAGGAGATGCTCGAGAACGTCGCCGACAGCTACGACCAGCAAGTCGACAACCAGGTCAACGTGATGACCTCGCTGCTCAACCCGGTGATGATCCTCGTGCTCGCGGGGATCGTCGTCTGCGTGATCTTCCCCATCCTGATGCCGCTGATGCGCATCAACGAGTTCGTGACGGGCAGGTGATGGGTGGCCAACCGACGACGGCGGCCCTCGATCGCGCTGCCCTGGGAGCGGCAGGGCGCCTGGCTCCGGACGCTCCTCGCGGGCCGGCGGTGGCGGCTCGCGCTGGTGGCGGCGGTGATCGTGGCGGCGGTGGTGTCGATGGCGAGCGCGGCGGACGAGCGGCAGCGGACGCGGGAGACGCGCGCGGCGATCGCGGAGATCAAGCGCTCCATCGCGACGTTCCGCGCGGACTTCGGGCGCTGCCCGCAGAGCTTGCACGAGCTCTTGCACCCGCCCGAGAGCAGGCGACGCTATCTGAGGCACGTCCCGGTGGACGGGTGGGGCCGCGCGTTCTGGGTGGAGTGCCCCGGGCGCTACGATCCGGACGACGCCGACGTGGTCTCCGCGGGCCCGAGCGGCGACTTCCTGAACGACGACAATCTACGCTGACCGAGCGAGGAGACCGATGAGCAACGAGAACCAGAACCACGACGACCCCACGACGATCCGGCGCGCCCGGCGGCGCTGGCGCCGCCACCTCCGCCAAGAGGGCATGACCCTCGTCGAGATCATGATCGTCGTCATCATCATGGCGCTGATCGCGACCGGCGTGGCCGTGGCCGTGCTGCCGCAGCTCGAGTCCGCCAAGGAGGACACGACGCGCACGCGCGCCGCGACCATCCGCTCGGCCGCGACGCTCTTCGTCGCGCAGTCGAGCCGCTCGCAGTGTCCGAGCGTGTCCGACCTGCGCGACCAGGGCTTCCTGCAGGACGGAACGGACACCACCGACGGCTGGGGCAACGAGTTCACGATCCGCTGCGAGCGCGGCAGCATCGTGGTCGTGAGCGACCGCTACAACGGCACCGACATCATCGAGGCGACCGGGAACTGACGGGCGGCGATGGGACGGACGACGGCGAGCTGGAGACGGCGCCGCGCACGCGCGGGGCTGACGCTGATCGAGATGATGGTCGTCATCTTGATCATCGCGCTCGCGGCCGTCGGCGCCGTCTACGGGCTCGGCGCGGTGACGCAAGCCAACTTGCGCTCCGCCGCGATGACCGTCGCCGCCGCCTCGCGCGGCGCGTACGCGCGCTCGATCGCGGAGGGCACGACGGTCCGGCTCGTGTTCGAGGTCGGCCAGAGCTCGCTCGCGTTCGAGGAGGCGCACGGGCGCGTGACGCTCACCCGCCTCGACGACGCGACGCGGCGCCTGATCGAGGACGACGAGGAGGGCGCCGGTGTCGACACCACCGCGGTCGACCCGTGGGCGGCCGCCGAGGCGCGCCTCTCCAAGACGCTGCGCCCGTCGTTCGGCGCGTCGCCGTTCCAGCAGATCGACAGCCCGCAGTTCCGCCCGCGCGACCTCGGCAACGGGATCCGCATCCTGCGCGTCACCGTCCCGCATGCGCCCGAGCCGATCGAGGAGGGGCGCGCCACGATCCACTTCTTCCCCGGCGGCCAGACCGAGCACGCGGTGATCTGGATCGGCGACCCGGAGGACCGCGTGTACTCCGTCGAGCTGCACCCCCTCACCGGCCGCGGCACCGTGTACGACTTCGCCTACGAGCCGGAGCAGCTCCTCGACGACGGCCGCGGCCGCCAGCGCTCGGAGGTGGAGCGATGAGCCGGCGATTGTTCGGGGGCTTCACGCTCCTCGAGGTCACGATCGCGGTCGCGATCCTCGGGATCTCGCTCACCGCGATCCTGTCGAGCCAGGGCGGCGCGGTGCGCACCGGCGCGCGCGCGCGCCACATGACGGCCGCCGCGTTCCTCGCGCGCTGCAAGATGGGAGAGATCGAGGAGCAGTTCGCGCTCGAGGGCTTCCCCGCGGTCGGCGCGGACGGGCAGGACGCGTGCTGCGAGGGCGGCGAGCAGCCGGGCTTCCGCTGCGAGTGGCTCGTCGAGCGCGTCGAGCTGCCGGACTCGGTGGATCTCGGCGGCGACAGCGGCGGCGGTGACCCGCTCGGGCTCGCGGGCGGGCTCGGCGGGCTCGGCGGCGCGGGCGGCGCGCCGGGCACGCCCGGCCCGATGAACCTCGAGAGCGCGCTCTCGGGAGGCGCCGGCGGCGGCGGCATCGGCGGCTACGCGGTGCAGTTCGCCTGGCCGGTGATCCGCCCGGTGATCGAGGACCAGGTGCGGCGGGCCACCGTGACGGTGTTCTGGAGCGAGGGCACCTCGGAGCAGTCGTTCGACGTGGTGCAGTACATCGTGTCGAGCCCGCCCCCGATGGTCGACCCGGCCGCGGTGCCGGGGATGCCGGGCGCGCCGGGGACGCCGGGCGCGCCGGGAACGCCGGGCGCGCCGGGGATGCCGGGCAGGCCGGGGATGCCCGGGATGCCCGGCGGCCAGGGCATGGTGCCCGGCATCCCGTCCGTTCGCATGCCGGGCCTGCAGAGGTGACGTGGTGAGGCGGCGCATCGTCGGAGGCATGACGCTCGTGGAGGTGATGGTCGCCGTCACCATCCTCGCGATCATCGCGACCGTGACGTTCAGCGGCTTCAACCAGACGATGCGCAACCGCGCGTTCATCGAGGAGCAGACGGATCGCGCGCACGTGATCCGCGTCGCGCTCGAGCGGATGGTCGCCGAGCTGTCGATGGCCTACGTGTCGATCCACGTGAACCCGAGCCCGCAGCTCCAGATGATGAACACGTGCTTCATCGGCGGGCGCGGCGGCCGCGGCCACCGGATCGACTTCACGAGCTTCAGCCACCGCCGCCTCTACCGCGACGCGCACGAGTCCGATCAGAACGAGCTGTCGTACTTCATCACCGACCACCCGGAGGACTCGAGCCGCCGCGTCCTCGTGCGCCGCATGCAGAACCGGATCGATCGCGACCCGCAGACGGGGGGCGTCCTGTCGATCCTCGTCGAGGACGCCCTCGACCTCGAGTTCGAGTACCTCGACGCGGTCACCGGCCAGTGGACCGAGACGTGGGACACGCGCGAGATGACGCGCCAGCCGAACCGCCTGCCCATCCAGGTGAAGATCTCGCTCACCGTCGTCGACGAGCACGCGGAGCGCCAGCAACGCCGCTACGTCACGCGCGCGCAGCCGATGATCACCTGGGGCCTCAACCACTCCGTGTACCAGACGAACTGACGTGACCACCGCGACCTCATCGGCGCTGACCCACCTGCCCGCGCTCGCCGGCTCGACGGACTCGCGCGCGCGCGCGCACCGCCCGCTCGCGCATGGAGACGCGGCGCGCGAGCCGCGCCGCCGGGAGAAGGGGGTCGCCCTGATCGTCGTGTCGATCGCGATCGTGCTGCTCGCCATCGTGCTCGCGGAGATGCACGAGACGACCGCGACGTCGTTCGCGCTCGCCACCACGCAGCGCGACCGCGTGCGCGCGGAGTACCTGGCGCGCAGCGGCGTGAACCTGACGCGGATGCTCATCGCCAACGAGCCCCAGATCCGCGCCGCCGTGCAGCCGCTGATCGGCGCGATGCTCGGCGGCCGCCGGCTGCCACAGCTCCCGATCTGGAGCTTCGCCAACGAGATCCTCGAGCCCTTCTGCAACTACGAGGCGGCGCAGGCGGAGCGCGCCAACAGCGGGATCGACTTCTCGGCCGCCGCCGGCCTCGGCGACGCGGGCGGCACCTGCGACATCGTCGCGTTCGCGGAGAACAGCAAGCTCAACCTCAACAGCCCCCTGCACATGCCGGGCGACCCGGGCCGCCTCAACGTCGCGATGCAGGTGTTCGCGATGACGGGCGGCTACCAGGCGCCGAGCCCCTACGACCCGCTCTTCGAGCGGCGCGACGGCGACGGCCTGATCACGACGCGGCTCGACATCATCAGCGCGCTCGTCGACTGGTGGGACTACGACACGCAGCGCACGGTGTTCGACCCCGGCGCCGGCCGCATCGACAGCAACAGCGGCGCGGAGGACAGCGCCTACTCGAACTTCCGCGACCCCTACGAGGTGAAGAACGCGCCGTTCGACTCGCTCGAGGAGCTGCGCCTGATCCGCGGTGTGGGCGACGACTTCTGGGCGACCTTCGTCGAGCCCGACCCGGACGACCCGACGACGCGCACGATCACGATCTACGGCTCGGGTCGCGTCCACCTGAACGAGGCGCGCGCCGAGGTGCTGCTCGCGCGGACCTGCTCGATCATCCCGATGACCTCGCTCTGCACCGACCCCGGCGAGGCGGCGAAGTTCATCACGGTGATCAACACCGCGCGCGCGCTGGCTCCGATCCCGTGGTTCAGCAACGTCAACGACTACATCGAGTTCCTGCGCGGAGGCGGCACGGGGATGGCGCTGCGCCCGATGCTCGAGTCGATCGGGCTCGGACAAGGTCTCTTGCCTGCGCCCGTCCAGATCGACACCGCGGCGCAGCAGCAGATGGGGAACGTCTTCTTGACGAGCGCCGCGATCATCTTCGTGCAGAGCACCGGCCGCGTCGGCGGCGGCTGCAACGAGGAGATCCCCGAGGAGGAGCGCGGCCCCGGCGGGTGCACCGCCGTGCGCGTGCGCTCGGTGCTGAACTTCGACACGCCGTGGACGCCGCCTCCGCCCAACGCGGGGATGATGACGCCGCTCGGCATCTTCCACTACTGGAGGCTGGACTAGCCATGGCCACGATCCTCGGCCTGGACGTCGATCCGAAGGCGGTGCGCGCGGTGGTCCTCACGACCTCGCTGCGCCGCTCCGAGATCGCGATGTACGCGTCGGTCGACATCGCGCCCGCGGACACCGACGAGGAGCGCGCGGAGAACCGGCACGCGGCGATGCGCACCGTCATGTCGCGCCTCGTGAAGCCGCCGGATCGGATCATCACCGAGCTGAGCGGCGACGAGGTCTCGATCCGCAAGGTGTCGCTGCCCTCGAAGGCGGCCAAGCGCATCACGGAGCTGCTGCCCTTCGAGCTCGAGGGGCAGGTCCCGTTCGATCCCGCCGAGGCGGTGCTCGACTACCAGCCGATCGGCGCGAGCGCCGGCGCGCTCCAGCTCTTCGCGGCGGTCGCGCCCAAGGCCCGCGTGGCCGCGCACCTCGCCGCGATGCGCGAGGTCGGCGTCGACCCGCGCGAGGTCGCCGTCGGCGCGGTCGCGCTCGACGGGCTCGTGCCGCTCTTGCCCGAGCTCGCGACCCCCGGGCCGCACTGCGTGATCGACATCCACCACGAGGGCACGGACGTCTGCATCCTCGACACGGGCGTCGTCGCGTTCGCGCGCACGATCAGCGTGAGCACGGCGGACCTCGACACCGGCCACGAGGGGCGCCTCCAGCGCGAGCTGCGCCAGACGCTCGCCGCGTACCGGATGGAGGGTGGCAGGGAGCCGGCCGGGTTCTTCGCGTGCGGAACGATGGCGGTGCGGGCCGGCATCGACGAGTGGCTCACGAGGGTCGTCGGCGCGGAGGTGCGCATCCTGCCGCTGCCCGCGGCGCCGGGCGCGGACGAGGCAGACCGCCCCGCGTTCGGCCGCGCCGCCGCGCTCGCCGGGCGCGCGCTCGCGCGCGGCAAGCACCTCGACGCGCGCCAAGGCGAGTTCGCCTCGCTCCAGACGGCGACCGCGATCCGGCGCCACATCCCGCTCGCCGCCGCGTGCCTGCTCGTCCTGCTCGGCGCGTTCATCTTCTCGGGCTACGCGCGCTACTCGGTCCTCGACGCACGACACGAGCAGCTGCGCGAGCAGCTCGCCGCGGTCACGGACGAGTACCTCGGCGTGCGCGCGACGAGCCCCTCGCAGGCGCTGAGGCTGCTCGAGCGCGGCGCGCGCGGCGAGGACCCGATGCCCGCGTTCGACGCCTACGACGCGCTCGCCGCGGTGAGCGCCTCGATCCCGGAGTCGGTCGTGCACGACGTGCGGCAGCTCCAGATCGACCTCGGCGACGGCGAGGAGACCGGGCGCTTCTCGCTGCGCGGCACCGTCGCGAGCGTCAGCGACACCGAGGTCGTGCTGCGCGCGCTCCGCGACCACCGCCTGGTGCGCCGCGTGGGCGAGGAGGAGACACGCCTGTCCTGCTTCCGCGAGCTGACCCTCGGCAACACCACCGCGACCGCGGACGACCGCCAGGCCTACCGCCTCGAGGGCCACATCCGGTGTCTGCCCGAGAACTGGGAGCCGCCCGAAGAGCCAGCGCGCGACTCGCGCTCCAACCGCCGGCGGGGAGGCTGACGTGGACCGCATCCGCGCACTGTTCGCCGGCCTCGGCGCCTACTGGACCAACCTGACCGACCGCGAGCGGCTCCTGCTCGGGATCCTGGGCGCGGTCGCCGGCGCGCTCGTCGTGCTGCTGCCCGTGTACCTGCTGTCGACGTCGATCCGCGACCTCGAGCGCGACAACGAGGAGATCACGACGGCGCTGCGCACCATCTCCCGCTCGCGCTCGCTCCTCGCGGCGCAGCGCGCCGAGCGCGCGGCGGCCGACCAGCGCTACGCGCGGCAGGCGCCCTCGCTCGGCTCGTTCCTCGAGGCCAAGGCGGGCGAGCAGCAGGGCCTCGCGATCTCCGACGTCCAGCACGAGCCGGATCGCGAGGTGAACGGCTACCGCCTGCGCCTCACGCGCGCGCGCTTCCAGGGCACGGGCCTGCGGCCCGCGATCCGCTTGCTCGCCTCCATCAAGAACAGCCGCTACCCCGTGGCGATCGAGCGCATCCACGTCGATCACCAGCTCGCGGGCGATCGGTACAACTTCCAGATCGGGATCGTCGCGTTCGATCGCCCGGAGGCCCAGGCGGCCACGGGCGCGGACGCCGGCGTCCCCTCGAGCGCGGGCCCGGGCCGCGCGGGGCCGGCGGCGCCATGAGCGAACGTACGAAGAAGATCTTGCTCTACGGGGTGGCGGCGCCGCCGTTCTTCCTGCTCTCGCTCGTGCTCGGCGCGTACTGGACCTTCCCGTACGACCACCTGCGCGACTTCATCATCCAGGAGGTCGAGCGCGGCAGCGACCTGACCCTCGAGATCGGGAGCCTCTCGCCCTCGTGGATCACCGGCGTCGAGCTCGAGGACGTGCGCATCAGCAAGGTCCCGGAGGGCCAGACCGAGCCGGTGACGATGGAGATCCCGAGCGCGTCGGCGCGCATCTCGCTCCTCTCGCTCCTCGGCGGCACGGTCTCGGTGAGCTACGACGTCGCGCTCGCCGGCAACGGGCGCGTCGAGGGCAGCTACGCGCAGAACGACGAGGCGACGCACCTGATCGCGCGGCTCGAGAACGTGCACCTCGCCGGGCTGCGCCCGCTCACCTCCAGCATGCGCCTGCCGATCTCGGGCCGCGCCGGCGGCACGATCGACATGCGCATCGGCGCCGAGGCGGTGAACACCGAGGGCAACGTCGATCTGCGCATCGAGAACCTCGCCATCGCCGACGGGCAGACCCCGCTGGAGATCGAGGGGCTCGGCGCCGGCCTCACGCTCGAGCGGCTCGAGCTCGGCACGCTCGAGCTGCGCCTCGAGAGCGAGCGCGGCAACGGCGTGATCCGGCGCCTGCACGCGGGCGGCGAGCACGCCGAGCTCTGGGGCACCGGCTCGCTGCGCCTCGCGCAGCCGTTCGAGCGCTCGACGATGGATCTCTTGCTGCGGATCCAGTTCGCCGACGCCTACAAGACGTCGAGCCCGCGCATGGAGGGCCTCTTCGCGCTCATGGAGATCAACCCGCAGGTGCGCCCGGCGCGCACGTCGAGCGGCGGGTTCCAGTGGCGCATCACCGGCGGCCTCGGCGGACGCATCCGCATGGTGCCGAGCGGCAACGTGCCGATGCCCGAGGCGGAGTAGCGCCTCGACATCGCGCCCCCGTCCGCGGTACCAAGGGGGCGTGACGGGAGGGTGGCGATGCGTGCGACGATCGGGCTGAGCCTCTGTGTGTTGACGCTGGCCGCGCTCGCGAGCGGGTGCCGCCGGCACCGCCCCGACGGGCTCGAGGGCTGCACGCCCGGCGTCGTCTACGTCGTGGCGTGCGACAACGAAGGCGTCGGCCGCTGCTCGGGCGACCCGGTGATCCGCGTGTGCGACGGCGTCGAGACCGCGGAGTCGTGCGCCGCGCTGTCCTCGGGGTTCCTGGCGCAGGACGACGACTCCGGCGGCGGGCTCTGCCCGCGCACGACGGCGACGTGCCCGCCGACGGGCGCGTTCACGGTGACGAGCCGCGCCTTCGGCAGCGGGAGCTTCGCGTGCGACTGGCGCGTGGAGCCGGTCGGCGGCGGAGGCCCGCTGCCTGCCCCGGACGGCGGCGAGTAGCGGCGGGGTTCCGCTGGGGCGGCGGCGCTCTATAGTGCGCCGCATGTCGACGATCGTCATCACGGGCGCCAACCGCGGGATCGGGCTCGAGCTGGCGCGGGCGCGCGCGAAGGACCACGAGGTCGTCGCCCTCGTGCGCGAGCCGAGCGACGCGCTGCGCGCGCTCGGCGTGCGGATCGAGGCCGGGCTCGACGCGGCGGATGGCGCGTCGATCGATCGCGTCGCGGCGCGGCTCGAGGGCGCCGACGTCCTGATCAACAACGCCGGGATCATGCGCCGCTCGCCGCTCCACGCGCTCGACTGGGACGGGATCGACGCGCAGATGCGCGTCAACGCGTACGCGCCGCTCCGCCTGAGCGCGGCGCTCGCGCCGAAGATGAGCGCGGGCAGCAAGATCGCGATCGTCACGAGCCGCATGGGCTCGATCGGCGACAACACGAGCGGCGGCGCCTACGGCTACCGCATGAGCAAGGTCGCGGTGAACATGGCCGGCGCGAGCCTCGCGCACGATCTCCGGCCGCGCGGGATCGCGGTGGCGATCCTGCACCCGGGCCACGTGCGCACGGAGATGACCGGCGGGACCGGTCCGCTCAGCGCCGCGGAGTCGGCGGCGATGCTGTGGGCGCGGATCGACGCGCTGACGCTCGAGACCTCGGGGACGTTCTGGCACGCGAACGGCGAGGTGCTGCCGTGGTGAGCGCGTGAGCTGGGAGGCGGCGTGGCGCGAGGGGCGCACGGGCTGGGACGCGGGGGCGTCGGCGCCCGCGCTGGTCGAGCTCGCCGCGCGGGGCGTGCTGCCCGAAGGGCGCGCGCTCGTGCCCGGCTGCGGCGCGGGACACGACGTGTTCACGCTGGTGTCTGCGACGCGCGAGGTCGTGGGGCTCGACATCGCGCCGAGCGCGGCCGCGCGCTTCGAGGCGCTGCGCGCCGAGCGCGGGATCCCGGCCGAGCGCGCGCGCATCGTCACCGGGGACTTCTTCGCCTTCCGCGAGGGGCCGTTCGACGTGATCTTCGACTACACGTTCCTGTGCGCCCTCGATCCGTCGGTGCGCGGCACGTGGGCAAAGAAAGTAGACAGCCTGCTCGCGCCCGAGGGCGAGCTCGTGACCCTGATCTTCCCGGCGGTCGAGCGGCCGCTGCGCGGCGAGGGGCCGCCCTTCCCGCTCTGGCCGCGCGAGGTGCGCGCGCTGCTCGAGCCGCTCGGCTTCGAGGCGATCGAGCTCGCCCCGGCCCCGCGCACGCACCCCGGCCGCGAGGGCATGGAGCACCTCGCCCGCTGGCGGCGCACGGCCGCGTAGAGGCGGAGCGCGCCTTCCGTCTTTGCGCCGTGGCGCCTTGGCGCGCCAATCGGGGGAGCTCGGATCGAGGCTGTCGCTCCATCGAGCGCCGCGCCGTCGAGCGCGCCATTCGAGGCCAGGCCATCGCGCAGCGACGGCCGTTGGCCGAGGGGCCCCATCGCTCCGCGATGGGGTCGAACGCGGCTCCGCCGCGTTCGCCTGTGGGGGGCCCCGTCGCGGCTTTGCCGCGACGAGGGAGGGGCTGGAACAGCCCCTCCGAAGACTCAGATCAGGTCGGGGATGCAGACGCCGCCGGAGCAGAACTCGCCGCCGGGGCACTCGGTGTTGTCGCGGCAGGGCTGCCGGTCGACGCGCGTGACCCACTGCGCGATGTGGTTGCCGCTCTCGATCTCCTGGAACGGGAGCCAGAACGCCGGGTACGAGCCGTCGCCCGGCCGGCGGGGATCGAACGCGGTCATCCAGATCTGCGCGCGCTCGCCGGTGCCCAGGCGCAGGCCGTAGCCGCGGCGGCTCGCGAAGGTCATCCACATCAGGCCCCCGCCGCGGTGGCGGTAGATCGTGGGGTCCCACTTCGGCCACGAGTCGCCGCCGCTCGAGGCGGTCGCGAGGTGGCGCGCCGGCGCGCTGCCGTCCGCGGGGACGATCCAGACCTGCGCGTCGGGGGCGTCGAACGAGTTCGCGTTCGAGGGCGAGCGGTTGAACAGCACCCACGAGCCGTCGGGCGAGAAGGTGGGGTAGTAGTTGTTCTGTCCGTCGAAGCGCACGAGCGTCGCGCCCGGCGACCACGCGCCGCCCGAGCGCACGAGCAGCTCGAGGCTCGCCGAGTCGGTGCCGGGAACGCCGCACGGGAAGCCCGGGAAGCACGGCGGCGAGGTGCCCCCCGGCCGCGCGAACACCATGCGGTCTCCGTCGGGCGCCCAGTCCGGCATCGTGCCTCGCTCGACGAGCGGGTCGGTGATCACCGCGCCGGTGTCGCTGTCGCGCAGGACGATGGAGAGGCCGTTCGACGCCATCATCTGGCGCGCGTCCGGCGAGAACGTGAAGAAGTTCGCGCCGCCGCCGCCGAACATGCTCCCGTCGCGGTTGAGCTCGCGCCGGCTCGAGACCTCGTAGACGCGGTAGGGCGAGGGCGCGGGGATGTCGACGCCGACCGCGATGCGGCTCCCGTCGCGCGAGACGACGTGGCAGCCGACGCAGGTCATCGCCCCCGCGCGCGGCGCGTCGATGTAGTTCTCGGCGCGCTGGCCGCGCAGCCCGAAGTCGTAGCGGCGGACGGCGCCCGCGCCGGCGTTCCAGTAGTAGATGCCGCCGACGACGTCCTCCTCCGCGAACTCGATCGTGTGCTCCGCGCTCGCGCCGACGCCCCCGCCGGCGCGGCTCGTCCCGCGCAGCCGATAGCGCACGGCGCCTTGCCCCCGCTCGGCCTCGGCGATGGCGCGCCAGACCGTGTCGTCGGGCGTGTACGCGCAGCCGGCGCCCAGCGTCATGCAAGTGAAGTAGACACGCACGTCCACCGTCGCCCCGACGAACGACAGCTCGAACACGTCGGCGCCGCTCGCGCGGTAGTGCACCTCGAGCTCGTTCAGGTTCGGCGGGACGATGATCCCGTCCGGCGGGTAGACCAGCTCCGGCGCGCGTGACGGTTCGTCGGCCCCCTCGAAGCGGCCGGGGTCGTCGGGCGAGGCGCCGGGGCCGATGAAGTTGCGGCGCAGCCGCACGGTCAGCGTGGTCGTCGCCATGCGCCCGCGCGCGCTCGCGATCACGGTGGTGCGGCCGCCGCGATCGGTCGCCGAGGTGAAGCGGTTGCCCGAGAAGCTCCCGAGACCCGGCGAGCCGAGCGCGAACGACGCCTCGCTCGTCACGTCCTCGTCGCGGCCCTCGTCGTTCACGTAGATCGCGCGGTAGTCGAGCACGCCAGGCGCGCCCTCCATCGCGGTGACCTCCGCGTCGAGCGGCTCGACGCGCAGGGTGCCCGGACCGGAGGGCGGCGCGTCGGGCAGTGTCCCGTCGAGGCCTCCGCCGCCGCCGCCATCGGACGCGCCGCCGCCGGTCGTGCAGCCAGAGAGCGCGAGGATCAGCGCGACGCCGACCGCGCGCCGAGGGAGAGTGAGCTCGAGCATGCCGGGACCTCCAGGTCGGCTCATTGAATGACGAGCCGGGCCGGCGCCCCGTGAGTTTGCGCTCACCGCTCGCGTGGCGCGCGCCGCGCCGCCGCCCTCGCCGGGGCGCTCGGCGCCGCCTTCTTGGTAGGCTCGGGGGCGATGTCAGCGCTGATCGACCCCGGCGACCTGCACGAAGGCTTGCGGCTCTTCGACGTGCGCATGGGCCCGGACGCCGCGGAGGCGTACCGCGCGGCGCACCTCGAGGGCGCGCACTTCGTCGACGTCGAGCGCGACCTCTCGGGCGACGCGAGCGACCCGGCGCGGGGCGGGCGACACCCGCTGCCGAGCGTGCGCGCGTTCTCTCAGACGCTCGGCCGGCTCGGCGTGACGCCCGAGACGGACGTCGTGGTCTACGACGACGCGAGCGGGGCGAAGGCCGCCGCGCGCGCGTGGTGGATGCTGCGCGCGGTCGGTCACGCGCGCGTGCGCGTGCTCGATGGCGGCATGCAGGCGGCGCTCGCCGCCGGCTGGCCGGCGAGCGCCGAGATCCCGACGCGGATCCCGGCGCCGCCCTACCCCGCGAGCGCGTGGGCGCTCCCGACGGTCGAGCTCGGCGCGCTCGAGGACGCGCTCGCGCGCGGCGCGGTGCTGCTCGACGTGCGCTCCGCCGCGCGCTTCCGCGGTGAGGCGGAGCCGTTCGACCCGCCGGGCGGCCACATCCCGGGCGCGATCAACGTGCCGCTCACCGAGAGCCTCGACGCGAGCGGCCGCTTCCTCCCGCCCGAGGCGCTGCGCGCGCGCTTCGCGGAGGCGCTCGGCGAGCCCGCGAGCCGCGCGCTGATCGTGAGCTGCGGCTCGGGCATCACCGCCTGCCACACGCTGCTCGCGCTCGAGCACGCGGGGATCTCGGGCGCGGCGCTCTACGTGGGCTCGTTCTCCGAGTGGTCGCGCGCCGGCCGGCCGGTCGAGCGCGCGTGACGCTGATCCGCGACACCTACTGGGGGCGGTTCCCGTTCGACTTCGCGCGCGCGCCTCGGGCGCACGTCGAGCCGGTGACGCTGCGCTCGCACGATCACCGCGTCCTGCGCGGCCTCTACTGGGGGCCCGACGCGCCCTCGCGCGCCGCGCTCGTGATGCACCCGCGCGTGGACTTCACGCGCCACTACACGATCCCGCGCCTCCTCGACGCAGGCGTCGCGGTCCTCGCGCTGAACGGGCGCAGCCCGAACGACGACACGGACACCGTGCACGAAGAGCTCCTCTTCGACGTCGCGGCCGGGGTGGCGTGGCTGCGGCGGCGGGTCGAGCACGTCACGTTGCTCGGCAACTCCGGCGGCGGATCGCTGATGGCGCTCTACGCGGCGGAGGCGGCGGCCGCGCCGGAGGCGCGCCTGGCGCGTACGCCGGCGGGCGCACCGACCGGCTTGGCCGAGGCGCCGCTCGTGGCGGCGGACGCGCTCTGCCTGATCGCCGCGCACCGCGGCGAGGGGCACGTCGCCGCGCGCGCGATCGATCCGAGCGTGATCGACGAAGCGGATCCGCACGCGACCGACGAGGCGCTCGACATGTACGCGCCGGCCAACGGCTTCGCCGAGCCGCCCGCGCCGAGCCGCTACGCGCCCGCGTTCGTCGAAGCCTACCGCGCGGCGCAGCGCGCGCGCGTCGCCCGCATCGACGCCCACGCCCGCGCGCTCGTCGGGGCCGCACGCGACGCGGCCCGCGCGATGAAGGACCCCGCCTTCGCCGCGCGCCCGTTCGCCGAGCGGCAGGCGATCGAGCGCGCGCGCCACACGCGCCACGTGATGGTCGTCTACCGCACCATGGCGAGCCTCCACTACACCGACCCGACGATCGATCCGTCACCGCGCCCGTACGGCTCGCTCCTGAGCGCGCGGCCCGATCTGATGAACCGCTCGCTCCCCGGCTTCGCGCGCACGGTGACGCCGCGCGCGTGGCTGAGCACCTGGTCGGGCCTCTCCTCGCACGCGGACCTCGCGGCGACGCTGCCGCGCGTCACGCTCCCGATCCTCGTCGTCCACGCGGAGCGCGACGTCGAGATCACGCCCGAAGCGGACCGCGCGCCGGTCGAGGCCGCCCTCGCGGGCCGCGCCACGATCGTGACCCTCGAAGGCGCCGGACATTACTTCGAGGCGCCGCTCGGCGCGCGCGACGCGCCGCACGTCGAGGCGCTGATGGACGTCGTCGTCGACTGGCTCGCGCGCCGGTAGCGTCACGTGAGCTCGATGCCCTCGAACCGGCAGAGCTCGACGAGCGCCTCCTCCATGAGGCCGCGCGCGACCGCGCTCTTCTCGTAGAGCATGCGGTGGACGCGCGCGTCGTCCGGCGAGCGGTTCTCGCACTCCTTCGAGTAGTCCTCGAAGGCGCCGAGGCTCTGCACGAGCCCGGAGAGGTGGTTCGGACACTCACAGTCGACCACGCTCGTGCGCTCCTGCAGCCGGCCGAGCGCGACCGGGTCGAAGCGCTTGGGCGCGAGCTCGAGCTCGCGCGGGGATTGCTCCGCGTCGCCCTCGAGGATGCTGCGGATGATCACGCCGAGCATGTTCGAGCGGAGCGACGCGAGGCTCACGGGGAGCTTCACGACCTTCACGGTCTGCCCGGTCAGCTCGCGCAGCAGCGACCGCGTGGCGAAGTTGTAGAGGACGATGACGAGCTCCGCGCGGCACGCGTCCTCGAGCGCCCTCACCTCGCGCGCCGGGTGCTCGCCGAGCAGGCCGAGGTTGAGCAAGAGGACCTGCGGCCCGTGACGCGGCGCGTCGCGGCGGAACGCGTCGAGCGATGTCGTGTGGTAGGTCAGGTCCAGGTTCTCGGTCGCGCCATCGGTCTCTTCGAACTGGGCCGGCAACGACGCGTCGAGCACCGCGAGCTTCACCATGAGGGCTCCTCTTCCCCTCGCCCGTGCACACCGTCCTAGGGCGCGGAGGCGCGCCCGCAACTCCCTGCGCGTCACTCGCCGCGGAACTGATCGGCGTCGAGGCCGTGGCGCTTGATCAGCGCGTGCAGGTCCGTCCGGTTGCGCCCGGCCATCCGCGCCGCGGCCGAGACGTTGCCCTTCGCGCGGCGCAGCGCCTCCTCGAGGTAGAGCCGGTCGAAGCGCTCGCGCGCCTCGCGCAGCGGCGCGAGCTCCTCTTCGCCGCCGAGCGCGACGTGCGCGAGCGACTCGGCGGACGGCGCCGGCCGCTCGACGGGGGGCACCGAGCGCCCCTCCGCCCTCGCGAGGACCGCGTTGACGTGCGGCGCGCGCAGCACTCCGTCGGGCGCGAGCAACATCGCGCCCTCGATCACGTTGGCGAGCTCGCGAACGTTGCCCGGCCAGTCGTGCTCCCAGAGCACGCGCAGCGCGTCGCTCGAGAGGTGCGGCGCGACGACGTCGTGGCGCGAGGCGACGCGGGTGAGGAAGAGCTCCGCGAGCAGCGGCACGTCCTCCCGCCGCTCGCGCAGCGGCGGCAGCTCGATCGGCACGACGTGGAGGCGATAGAACAGGTCCTCGCGGAACGTGCCGCGCTCCACCTCGCGCTGGAGGTCGCGGTGCGTCGCGGCGACGACGCGCACGTCGACGGGCACCGGCGTCGTCGTGCCGACGGGGACGATCTCGCGCTCCTCGAGCACGCGCAGGAGCTTCACCTGCACGGCGAGCGGCGCGTCGCCGATCTCGTCGAGCAAGAGCGTACCGCCCTGGGCCGCGGCGAACAGCCCCTCCTTGTCGCGCACCGCGCCGGTGAAGGCACCCTTGGCGTGCCCGAAGAGCTCGCTCTCGAGCAGGTCGCTGGGGAGCGCGCCGCAGTTGATCGCGACGAAGCGCGCCTTGGCGCGCCCGGAGAGGCTGTGGAGCATCCGCGCGGCGAGCTCCTTGCCGGTCCCCGACTCCCCGAGCAGGAGCACCGTCGCGTCCGACGGCGCGACCCGCGCGATGCGCTCGCGCACCTCGGCGATGCGCGTGCTCGTCCCGATCAGGCGTGCGTCGTCCTCGTTGCCGACGAGGCGCCGCAGCCCGGCGACCTCGCGCCGCAGCCGCGCGCGCTCGACCGCGTGGCTGACCTTCGAGAGCAGCTCGTGGTCGTGGAACGGCTTGGTCAAGAAGCCGTACGCGCCGCGCTGGAGGGCCGCGACCGCCATCTCGACCGTCCCGTGCGCGGTCAACACGACGACCGGCAGGTCGAGCGAGCGGCGCTGCACCTCGTCGAGGACGTCGAGCCCGTCCTCGTCGTCGAGCCGCATGTCGAGGATGATCGTGTCGACGACCTCGCGCTCGAGCACCTCGAGCGCGCCGCGCCCCGTCGTCTCGATGCTCACGCGGAAGCCGTGATGCTCGAGCCGCATCGCGAGCAGCTCGCAGAGGTCCTCTTCGTCATCGACGACGAGGACGTGGCCCTGGGTCGCTCCGGTCTCGCTCTCGGTCACGGGCCGGCTCCTAGCACGTTCAGCTGGATCTCGTTGGAGGTGGTGACGCTCCCGGCGGGCTCGAGCGGCAAGCGCAGGACGAAGGTCGCGCCGCCCGCCTCGCCTGCGTCGAGCTCGAGCTCGCCGCCGTGCGCGCGCGCGACCTCGCGGGAGAGCGACAGGCCCAGGCCCACGCCGACGGCCTTGGGGCTGCCCTCGACGGGGACGGTGACGAACGGCTCGAAGAGCATCTTGCGCACGCTCTCGGGGACGCCGGGGCCCTGGTCGGACACGCGCACGACGGCGGTCGGCGAGCCGTCGACGCGCTCGATCGAGCGCACGACGCGCACCGTCTGCCCCGACTTCGAGACGGCGACCGCGTTGCGCACGAGGTTGGCGACCGCGCGCTCCACGAGCACCTCGTCGAGCGGGCCCTTGGGCGCGGCGCCGCCCTCGCGGGCCGTCTCGAGGGAGACCTTGCGCGCCTTGGCCTCGCCCTCCTCGTCGGCGACGGCGAGCGAGACGATGTCGTCGATCGAGGCGTCGGGCCGGCGCCGCAGCGGCACGCCCGCGCGCAGGCGCGACAGGTCGAGGAGCGTCGTGACGAGGCGGATCTCTCGCTCGCACGCCGTGCGCGCGATCGAGACGACGCGCGTCTGCCGATCCGAGAGGGGCCCGGTCGCGCCGTCCGCGAGCAGCGCGAGCGCCTCGCGGATCTTCGAGAGCGGCGTGCGCAGCTCGTGCGAGACGGACGCGAGGAAGCCCTGCTTGAGGGAGTCGAGCTCGGCGAGGCGCACGCGCATCGCCTCGAGCTCGTCGGCGAGCTCCTCGATCTCCGCGGGGCCGCTCGCCTCGACGGGCTGCCCGAAGTCGCCCTTGGCGAGCCGGCGGCTCGTCGCGGAGATCGCCGCGAGCGGCTCGCCGATCTCGCGCGCCATGCGCCGCGCCGTCGCGAACGCGAGGACGATCGCGATCGCCGCGAGCAGCACGCCGCCCACGAGCGCGCTCACGCCGAGGGTGTGCGCCTCGACCTCCTCCGCGCGCGCGGCGGCGTTGAGCTCGGCGAGGCGCTCGACCCAGATCGTCGTGATCCGCGCGTCGAGCTCGTCGCGCGCCGCCTCGACCTCCGGGCCCGCGCCGCAGACGTCGGACGCGAGGGCCCGGTCGGCGAGCGCGAGGTAGCCGCGAGAAGCGTCCGCGAGCGGATCGGAGACGGGGCGGGAGCGGTCGAGCTGTGCGTGCAGCGCGTCGCGCGCGCTGCCGACGTCGGCGAGCGCCTGAGCGTCCTGTCCTCGCGCGCACCGGCCGACCGACGCGCGCATCGCGAGGTCGAGGTCCCAGTTCGCGTGGTGCAGCGCGCCCTCGCGGCCGAGCGTGTTGAGCTCGTCCTCGCCGAGATCGGCGATGCGCTGCGTGAGGCGGCCGAGCGCGACGAGCACGAGCGCGAGCGCGGCCGTCAGCACGAGCAGCGGGACGGTGTGCGAGACGACGAGGCGCGTGAAGAGCCGCATGCCGTTCCAGGACTGGAGCCGACCGGGGGCGTTGGGAAGCTCCGAGGGCCGCGGCATCCGCACTCTCCGTGCCGGGAGCATAGCGCAGCCGGACGTCGCGCCAGGCGCGCGCCACGGCCCGGGGTGTCGGCCGACGCCGACGGTGTCTGCGATCGATGTGTCGGCTCGCGCCGACAGCCCACCCTCGCGCGGGCGCTGGACCGTCGATCCCTCGGGATCCGCCGCGCTCGCGCGCGCTGGCACGATCTTCGAGAAGGGGTGGGGTCGACCCAGGCACACGCGGAGGCTCCGGCGCTGCGGAAGCCGGAGGAGAGGAACACGACATGGCCCGATCGACGACGCACGACGCAACCCACGACGCGACCCACGGGCAGGCCGAGGTCTCCGCGCGCGCGGAGCCGGGCATCGCGCGGGAGAACGCCGGGGCCATCGCCGCCTCCGTGGGGACCGTGGTGTTCCTCGCGTCCGCAGGCGCGCTCGCCACCGCGTCGGACGCGGCCGTGCTGCCGGGCCTCGTCGGCGCGGGCCTGGGCCTGCTCGGGGTCGTGGTCGGCCACCAGCTCCACGTGGGCGGCCGCTCGAGCCTGCCGCGCGAGCGCGCCCCCCGGGATTGAGCCCCGCTCAGGCGCGAGCGCGCGCCGCCGCGCGTGCCATGCTGCGCGCTCGGGATGGAGCCGGAGCGCATCGCCCTGTTGGGCCTCCTCGCGCTCGCTGGCGTGGCCGCCGGGTTCATCAACGTCGTCGCGGGCGGCGGCTCGCTCCTCACGCTGCCGGCGCTGATGCTGCTCGGCCTGCCGGCCGGCCTCGCGAACGGCACGAACCGGCTCGCGATCGTGACGCAGTCGGTGGCCGGCGTGATCGCGTACCGCCGCGCGGGGCGCCTCCCGTCCGAGGCGATGGCGCCGGTCCTCGTGCCGACGGTGCTCGGCGCCGGCTGCGGCGCGGCGGTCGCCGCCTACGTCCCGGACGCGATCCTCGAGCCGGTGCTCCTCGGCACGCTCGTCCTGATGGCGCTCGTGATGCTCGTGCGTCCGAGCCTGCTGACGCCCGCCGAGGGCGACGGGCCGGTCAGCTGGCGAGAGCGGCCGTGGGCGCTCGCCGGCCTGTTCGGGGCGGGGCTCTACGGCGGGTTCATCCAGGCGGGCGTCGGCTTCGTACTGCTCGCGGTGCTCGGCGGGGTGCTCCGCTACGATCTCGCGCGGGCGAACGCGCTCAAGCTCGTCTGCACCGCGCTCTACGGCGTGGTCGTGCTCGCGATCTTCGTCGCGGCCGGGCAGGTCGAGTGGGTGGCCGCCTCCGTCTTGGCGGTCGCCACGGTCGTCGGCTCGCAGCTCGGCGTGCGCTTCGCGGTGAAGGCGAGCCCGAAGGTGCTCAACGCGATCGTGTTCGTCGCGGTCGTCGCGAGCGCCATCGCGATCGCGCTGCGCGGAAGGTGAGCGATACTCGCGGTCGATGGACGTCCACCCGAGCGCGCGACACTGGGCGCTGCCGCCGGCCGCGCGGCCCGCGCTACCGCCGCCGCTCGAGCGCACGAACCTCCGCGCGCTCGCCGCGCGCGAGGGCCGGCTCGAGCACCACCTCGTCGTGGTCGCGCGGACCGGCGACGCGCAGCTCGAGCTCGTCACCGCAAGCGAGCCGCTCTTCTTCGCGCACGACAACGTCTCGGACGAGCACGTGCTCGCGCTCGGCAGCGGCGATCCGCTCCTCGACGCGATGCCGATCCGGACGTTCCTCTCCGATCCCGCGAGCGGCGAGGACGTCGCGCGGCTGCTCTCTCGCGCGCACGATCTCGTGCTGCATCCCTTCGGTTGGTCGCACTGGCCGGGGCGGCTGCGGCCGCCGTTCGAGCCGCCTCACGCGCCGCCCGGGGTCGGCCGCCGCGCCGGGCTCTCCGTCGTGCTCTGCGCCGCGCGCCCGACCGCGCCGAGCGGCCCACCCCCGCGCGTGAGCGCGCACCGCGCGGACGACGCGAAGGCGTACGTCGAGGAGGGGCCGCCGCTCGGGCTGATCGAGCTCGCGAGCGCGGGAGACGGCGCGCTCGCCGCGATCGACGACGTGACCCTCTCGCTCGCGCCCCCGCCGTTCGCGCCGCCCGCCGGCGGGTGGGTCCTGCTCCTCGACGGAGACACGCCCGGCGCGTTCGCGGGCGACCTCGTGCGCGTGCCGCGCGGGGCGCGCTTCGACCCGGACGTCGCGCGCGCGCTCGTCATCGCGTCGCCGACGCGCGAGCCGTCGCCACCTCCGGCGGTGTGGCAGCGCGTGCCGGAGCGGCCGTTCGATCCGCCGGTCGCGCGCGGTCCGCGGGCGACGATCGGCGCGCTGAGCCTGGCGGTCGTCTCGCCCACCGAGGTCGAGGCGCGGCTCGGCGAGCGCAGCGCCCGCGTCCCGCGCTACTGGCTCGCGCGGATGCTGTACCGCATCGCCCTGCACACCGCGCTCGACGATGGCCTGCGCGTCGCGCCGCGCCCGTGCTTCGGCCGCGTGGAGACGTACGGCGGCCTCTACTACGACGATCGCGACGGCGCGTTCCGCTTCGGGCTCCGCGGCGGCGCGAGCGTCACCGTCTCCGCCGGCGCGCTCGTGGACGAGCTCGCCGCCGCGTACGCCGCCGTCGCGCCGCAGGGCCACACCGAGGACCTGCGCTGACCTCAGCGCGGGATGCGGAACGCGACCTGCGGGCGCTGCGTCCCGTTCGGGAACGCCGCGCCGAGGAACGAGACGACCCGCATCGCGGGCGTCGTCGCGTCGGTGACGAACACCGCGCGGCACTGCGAGTCGGCGCAGGTCGGCGCCAGGATCGCGGAGATCGAGCTGTTCTCCGACGTGGCGTCCTGCTGGCGGACGGTGAACGCCCCCTCGGTGGCGCCGGGCGTCTCCGCCTGCGCGGGCGCGGCGGGCGCGGGCGCGACGCCCTCGATGAGGGCCGGCCCCCCGCCGCCGCGCGGGCGCTCGGCCGCGGGCGCGTTGATCTGGCGGAAGCTCACCTTCATCCCCTGCCCGCGCGTCCAGAGCTCGATCTCGAGATCCCCGCCGCGCGCGGTGTTCGTGTAGGGCGCGTCGCAGTCGACGTACTGTCCGGCGCGGCACGCGTCGTAGACCGAGCGCCACACCGTGACGAACTCGTCCCACGGGATCGGCCGGCCTTCGAAGGTCGGCGGCTCGTCGCCCGCGGGCACGACGGTGAAGTGCGGCCACTGCATCCACGCCTCCGTCGGCGTCGCGCCGAGCGTGCGCACCGCGACGAGCACGTCGCGCAGCCCCGCCGAGTGGAGCGTGTGGAGCACCTCGACGAGCGTGAGGTACGGGACGTTCGCGTGGATGCGCAGCGCGACCTGCGAGCGCGCGGCGCCGCTCGTGATCTCCTGGCGCAGGCGCGTGATCACGTGGTCGGCGACCTCCGCCGCGGGCGGCCGGCCGCGCTCGAGCGCGAGCAGCGAGCGGTGGTTGAGGAGGAGCTCCGTCGGGCTGATCTCGACGCGCAGCGGATCGCTCGGCCGGCTCGCCTGGTTGTTGCGCGAGATGGGGATCTCGTAGAGGCCGACGCGGTCGGTGGTGTCGACCGGCGCCTCCTCGGCGGTCTCACCGCCGCAGCCGAGCGCCGCGAGCGCGAGGACGACGGCGGGAGCGCAGAGGACGCGAAGGCACGAGGCGGAGAGCGGCTGCATGGCGCGGGACGATAGCGCGGCGCGCGGGCGGGGTGAACCACCGCGCGGGCGCGGGCTCACGGCGCGGGCGCCTCCGGAGGGGGCTCGTCGGCGGGCGGCAGGGGCTCGGCCTCGCGCGTGGCGCGCGCCTCCTCGCGCCGCCCCATGGCGAGCAGCACCTCCGTGACGAGCGCGCGATAGCGCGGGCTCTGGCGGCGCTGTCGCTGCGCCCAGCGCGCCCACGCGAGCGCGAGGTCGTGGCGATCGGCGGCGAGGTGGTGGCGCGCGATCGCGACGGCGACGTGCGGGTTGTTCGGCGCGGTCACGAACGCCTGGTGCAGGAGCTCACGCGAGGCCGCGGGACCCTCGCCAGCGCGCGCGAGGAGCGCGTCGGAGCGCGCACGCGCCGCGCGCGGATCGCGCGGGTAGCCCTGGCGCGCCGCGATCAGGAGCGAGAGCGGCCCGAGCGCGTCGTGCGCCCAGGCGGGGCTCGTCACCTCGGCGGCCGCGGTCGGCGCGCTCGGCGCGCTCGGCGCGGACGGCGCGGCGACGGGCGACCGGACGATCGCGCGCTCGGCGAGGCCGCGGGGTGCGTCGGAGGCCTCCGGCTCCGCGCCGCGCTCGGCCTCGGCGATGCCGGCGGGCGCCGCGACGGCGCGCGCGTACGTCGCGCTCGCCGCGGCGACAGGGGGCGCCGCGGTCGTGGGCGCGGGCGGATCGAGCGCGTCGGTCACGAGCTCGATCATCGCGGGCGCGATCGCGGCGGGCTCGAGGGTCGCGAGTCCGTCCGGCGCGAGCGCCTCGGACGTCGGGGGCGCCCCGGGCGCACGCGCCGCCTCCGCGACGGCGGCCGCGGCGAGATCCTCGCGCGCGGGCGTGCGCGCGACCGGCGCCGCGTCCCTTTGGAACACGGCGATCATGGCGCCCGCGAGGCCCGAGACGAGCACGGCGAGCAGGACCACCGCGATCCCGAGGAGGAGCGGCCACGAGTCGGCGCGCGCGGGCCCCGCGATCGCCGGGATCGACGCGGCGGGCTCGCGCGCGGGCGGCTCCCTCGCCTCGCGCGCGTCGGGGGCGGACCGCGCGCTCGGGCCCGGTTCGAGCTCCACCGCGCTGAGCCGGATGCGCGGGCGCGTCGGCACGAGGTGCTCGATGCCCTCGGCGAGCCCCTTGGCCTCCGTCAGCGCGTCGAGCATCGGGACGCCGATGGGCGCGCCGACCGGGCGCAACGTCCCGTGCGTGATGCGGACCCACGCGTCGTCGACCGCGAGGAACGCCGCCAGCGCCGTGAGGTCGCTGAAGCGCGGGTCGCGGTCGCCCTCGTGCCACCAGCGCGCTCCGACCAGGCGCGATGACGCGAGCTCCAGCTCGCCGCGCTGACCCTGCGCGACGATCTCGACCCGCAGTAGACCGGAGAGGCGCGCGAGCGCGCGACAGAGCCGCGCCGGACCGAGCAGATCGAGCGTGACGTGCACGACCGGGCAGCTCGCGACCCGGCGGCGCAGCGCCGCTTCGGCGCGCACGTTGGAGGACAGGCGCTCGACCACCGGCGCGAGGCGCAGGCGGCCGCAGCGGTCGTCGGACACGTTCCACCGGAACGGGAGCACGCTCGCCCAGCGCAGGATCGGATCGCTCGCCAGAAGCCGCGTCAGTCCCTCGGCGCGCGCGGAGGCGTCGACGAGGATCGCCTGCGGATCGAGGAGGCGCGCCGCGTCGAGCCCGACCCCGGACGGCTCGGCGACGCTCACCGCGGCGCCGCGCGCGCGCAGGGCGTCGACGAGGCGATCGACACGCACCGGCCGGCGACCGATCACGACGAGGCGCGCGCCGTCGAGCGGGAGGTCGGACGGCGCGTCGTCGCGACCGGGGCGGGCGCGCCGGGCCACCCGCGCCTCGCGGACGAGCCCGCCCACCGCGTCGGCGAGGTGCACCGCGTCGCGCGTCGAGGCGATCGCGAGGACCGGGATCTCGAGCGCGTTCGCGAGCGCGGCCGCCGCCGCCGCGTCCGCGTGGACGACGACGCCGTCGGGGTACGTCTCGAGCGCCTCCTCGAGCGCCTCCTCGACGGCGACACGACGCAGCTCCGCGCCGGTCGCGAGCACCGCCGCCTCGATCGGACCGGGAGGCGCGTTGCGCCGCGCGGCGACGAGGATCCGGGGCGCGCCGGTCTCTGGCGTCGCGGCCCGCGGCGCGTCGGAGCGCGGCTCGATGCGGCGCGGCCCGCTCACCCGGCGCGGCCGGCGCGGGCTCGCCGCATCGCAAAGGTCAGCGCGCATCGATCCGGCTCCTCCGGCCGTCGAGCGTAACGAGCGCCGCGCGTGGCCGGCTTACATCGTCTGTCGCGCGCGCCCGCCCGCGCGACGGGGTCGGCCGCGCCGTGTCCGCGCCCGCGTTCGCGGACGTGCAACTCACCGCCGAGCGCGGCACCATCGTCCCCGCATGCGCCACCTCCTCGTCCTCGCGATCGCGCTCGCCGGTTGTGACGGCCCCCCGCCGGCCGGCGGCGAAGACGCCGCGGCTCCGCCCGCGTGCGAGTACCCCTCGCACGACGGAACGCTCGCGCTCGGCCGGGTGATCCCGCCCTGGCGCTGGGAGAACGTGCGCGACGAGGACGGCGCCGTGCGCGCGCTCGACCTGCGCGAGGTCCACTGCTCGCCCGCGTACGACGGCTACCGCTCGATCGTGCTGGTCGTGGGCGCGGGCTGGTGCCCGGCGTGCCCTGAGTACCTGCGCGCGGTGAACGCGATGAGCCGCGCGCTCGAGGATCGCGGCGCGCTGGTCGTCTACGTCGAGGTGGAGACGGCGGCGTTCGAGCCGGCGAGCGGCGAGGACGCGGAGCGCTACGTGAACGGGCTCATCGGCGACGGCCCGGGCCTGCGGGTCGGCGACGGGGACAACACCGAGCCGAGCGCGCTGCGCCGGCTCGTGACGCGCATGCCGAGCGGCTACTTCATCCGGCGGCGCGACATGGTGGTCGGCGCCGATCAGAAGGACACGATCTACCAGCTCGACTGGGGCTCGCTCGCGGCCGATCCCGAGCAGCCGTGGACGCCGATGCCGCCGCCCTTCGTCGCGCGGTGCGGGCCCGAGGACGAGGAGGCCGGCGAGCCCAACGACGAGCTCGCGCGCGCGCAGCCGATCCGCTTCGACGAGGAGGTCGCCGGCGGGGTCTGCGCGCCCGGCGGCGACTTCTATCGGATCGACGAGACCGGGCCCTGGCGGTTCGATCTCTACACCCAGTTCCTCGCGGACCGGCAGAACCTCGACCTGCGCTTGTACGATCGGTCGGGCGAGCGGATCGGGGGCTCGACGCAGCGCTCGAACCACGACTGGGTCGACTACGAGGGCCCCGCGTACGTCGAGGTGTACGGGCACGACGGCGCGTCGGCGACGTACCGCGTGACGCTCGGGCCGCAGCCCTGACACGAGGGCTCACCCCGGGGGCGTCTCGAGCTCGCCCCCGGGCCGCAGCGCGAAGCGATCGCGCTCGCGCGGGTGGACGGGCTCCGGGCTCGGCCACGGCCAGCCGCCGAACTGCGTGCGCTGGTAGTCCGCGTAGGCCTGCCGGATCTCCGCGTCGGTGTTCATCACGAACGGGCCGTGCCGCGCGACGGGCTCGCGGATCGGCACGCCGGAGAGCACGAGCAGCTCGCTCGGGCCGGCGCCCGCGCTCAGCGCGACCTCCGCGTCGGGGCGCAAGACGACGTGATGGTAGCGAGGGATCGCGCGCCCGCCCGCGGAGAGGCCCTCACCCTCGAAGTAGTAGAGCGAGCGGTTCGCGCCCGCGGGCGCGGCGGGCAGCGTGAACGTCGCGCCGGGCTCGAGCGCGACGCTCCAGATGTCGACGCGGTGATCGTCCGACGACGCCCACGAGCGCGGCGGCGGCGCGGGCGCGCGCGTGCCCTCGTAGCGCCCCGCGACCACCGTCACGCGGGCGCGGCGCCCCGCCGCGTCCACGCGCTCCGCCGAGGGGATGCTCGGCTGCCAGAGCATCGAGAAGTGCGGCTCGACCATCTTGTGCGTGGCCGGCAGGTTCAGCCAGATCTGGAAGAGCTCGAGGCGGTTCTCCTCCTCGCCCGACAACAACGGGAACATCTCCGCGTGCTGGATCCCGCGGCCCGCGGTGAGCCACTGCACGTCGCCGCCGCCGTATCGCGCGGTCGCGCCGAGCGAGTCGGCGTGATCGAGCCGGCCGCGGCGCACCACCGTCACCGTCTCGAAGCCGCGGTGCGGGTGCCGCGGGAACCCGGGGACGACCTCGCCGTGGTACATGCGCCAGCCGTCGAGGCCCGCGAAGTCGTTCCCGAGTCGCCGCCCCGCGAGCGAGGTCGCCGGCCCGAGCCGCGGGTTGCCCGGCGGGTAGCGGTCGTCGTGGTGCATGCAGAAGAGGAACGGATCGCGCGTCTGCCACGGCGTCGTGAGCGGCTCGACGGAGAGCACCGCGTCGGCGCCGGTGCGCGCGGGGGGCGGCAGGCGCGCGCCGCCGAGATCGACGCGGGCGCGGCGCTCCGGCTCGGGCGCGCAGCCGACGAGGGCGTAGGCGCCCGAGGCCATCAGCAGCTCGAGCGCGCGGCGGCGGCCGATCTCGTCCATCACGCGCGATCGTGGGGCGCGCGGCCCGACGCGTAAAGGCTCACAGCGTCAGGTAGAAGAAGTTGAGGCACATCTCGTCTTGCGTGCCGTCGCCCCAGCGCACCGTGTCGTCGCGCGACATCGTGTTGTAGGTGCACGTGATCGAGACGGTGTCGCTCGGCTGGATCGTGATCGGGCGGGTGAACCAGTAGGCGAGCTGCCAGTTGAAGTCCCAGCGCGGGACGTCGATGAGGCACTCGTCCGACGAGCCCGTCCGCTCCACGCGGAGCTGGCGCCCCAGCGTGTGCATGTGGGGGAACATCCCGTGCGCGCGCACGGGGACCGGCAGCACCGAGAGGCTCTGCGAGGTGGTCTGCGTCACGCTCGCCATCCGCGGCGGCAGGACGATGCCGGTGTGCGCGAGCGGGACGATGTAGGCCGGGCTCGCGCTCGACGCGGTCCGCAGATCGACGCGCGTGCGGTCGTCCGTCGGCGCGCCGCGCACGAGGTTGTTGTAGTGGATCTGCACGACCTGCGCGCGGCCCGCGGCGAGCTGCACGCCGGTCCCGCGCGGGAAGAGCGTGGCGCCGGCGCCCGGCGCCCAGAGCACCATCGGCGCCGCGTCGACGCGCGGCCCGCCGAAGCACTGGTAGCCGTCGCCGACCGCGCCCTCCGTCGCGTCGAGGTTGCGCGCCTCGCGGGCCGCCGCGTCGCTCGTCGGGTTGTAGACGATGACGTGGTGGACGCGCTGCGTGTTGCCGGGGTGCACCTCGTAGCCGGTCACGTACGTGTCCGCCGTCGTGCCCGTCTCGATGACGAAGCAGCGGTAGTCGTCGTCCATGCCCTGCATGATCGCGTACGTGTCGGGCATCTCGAGCGTGAGGTCCGCGGTGCCCAGGCTCGGGAGCTCCGACGGCGTCGGCGCCGGCGTGCTCGGATCGCCTTCGAGCATGCCCTGCTCGACCCAGCGGCCGATCGTCGCGATCTCCGCGTCGGTCAGCCCGCGGTGGTTCGAGAACGTCTGGCACTCACCGGAGTTGTCGGCGAGGAACGGCGGCATGATGCGCGCGGCGGTGATCTCGGCCATCCGCTCGCCGACCTCCGAGGCCTCCTCGTAGGTCTGGAGCGCGAAGGGCGCGATGCCCGTCGGCTGGTGGCACATCGTGCAGTTCTCGACGAGGATCGGGCGCACGTGGCCGTAGTAGGTGGTGTCGCCGGTCGGCGGGCCGCCGCCGTCCGAGCCGCCGCCGCCGCCGCCGTCGGTCCCCGGCGGGACCCCCGAGTCCGGCCGCAGCGGATCCTCCATTCCGCCGTCACAGCCGGCGAGCGCGAGCACGAGGATCGAGGCGAGGAGTCGGGGGTGCGGCATGCGGCAGAGCCTAGTGCCGGTCCGCGTCGCTGAGAAGAGCGGCCTTGCTCGGCGCGGCGCGGATCGGCGACGCTGCCGGCATGACCCGTCGCGAGTCCTACATCCCGGCCCTCTTCACGTTCCTGACCTGCGGCCTCTACTACTTCTACTGGCAGTACGTCACGACCGAGGAGCTCAAGAACACGACGGGGCGCACCGAGCTCAACCCGATGGTGGACCTCCTGATCACCATCTTGTGCTGCGGCGTCTACGGGATGTACGTGCAGTACCGCAACGCGCAAATCATCCACGAGGTCTTCCAGTCGCGCGGCGTGCCGCACGAGGACAAGTCCACGATGATCCTCATCATGCACGTGGCGCACGCGTTCACCGGGATGACGAGCTTCATCGGCATCCTGATGATGCAGGACGAGCTGAACAAGCTCGGCGACCTGATGGCCGGCGGCGGAGCGTTCAGCTCGGCGCCGCGGGCGTTCTGAGCGCTGCGCCGGCCATGCGCCGGCTCCGCTATCCGTTCTGGAACGACGTCGAGGGCCGGCCGCGCGCGCTCGTGCGCATCGGCCTGCAGCTCGCCGTGTTCGGCGTGCTGTCGCTGCTCGTCCAGCTCGCGTTCTGGCGCGTGCAGCGGGTGACCGGCGACGCGTGGACGATCCACACGGCCTTCTTCCTCGCCGCGAGCGTCGCGGTCGTGGCGTCCGTGTGGGCCGGCTGCCGCTTCCTCGACCGGCGCGCGCTGAGCGACCTCGGCCTGCGCCTCGACGGACGCTGGGCGCTCGACGCGGCGTTCGGCGTCGCGCTCGGCCTGGTGCTGATCTTCGCCGTCAGCGCGGTGGAGCGCGCGATGGGCTGGGCGAGCTACGCCCCGCGCGCCGCCCCGAGCGCGCCTCACGCGCTCGCCGGCGTGGCCGTGTTCGTCGGGGTCGCCGTGCTCGAGGAGCTGCTCTTCCGCGGCTACCAGCTCGTCAACCTCGCGGAGGGGCTGCGCGCGCCGCGCGTCGGCCCCGCCGCCGCCGTCGTCGGCGCGACGGTGATCTCCTCGGTCGTGTTCGGGCTCGCGCACACGGAGAACCCGCACGCCGGCGCGATCGCCACCACGAACGTCGCGTTCGCCGGCGTGATGCTCGCCGCCGGCTTCGTGCTCACCGGCGAGCTCGGCGTCTCGATCGGGCTGCACTTGTCGTGGAACTGGTGCCAGAACGCCCTCGACATGCCGGTGAGCGGGCGGCGGGATTTCGGCTACGCCGCGCTCGTCGAGCGCGTCGAGGACGGGCCGGACTGGATCACCGGCGGCGCGTTCGGCCCGGAAGCCGGCGCCACCGGTCTCGTCGCGATGATCGTGGGCACGCTCGCGATCGCGGGCTACGCGCGGGCGCTCGAGGGCCGGGCGCGCGTTCACGACGCGCTCCGGGTCGACGCGCCGCGCGTGCTATGAACCCCGCGTGGACAAGGTGCTCGCGAGCCTGCGCACGCTCGGCGTGCTCCTCGGCCTCTGGGTCATCCTCGGGGTCGTGGCGCTCGTCGCCCGCGTGATCCCGCTCGGGCAGGGGCCCGCGCCGAGCGCCGACGGTGGCGTCGAGGACGCGGGCGAGCCGAGCGACGACGCGGGCGAGCGACCGAGCGACGCCGGCGCGATCGAGGACGCGATGGCGGCGGCCGCGCCCGAGCCGACCCCCGAGCCGCCCGAGGAGCCTGCCGCGCCCGCTGCGCCGCTCGCGATCGCCGGCCAGCGCTGGACGGTGTGCGACGCCGGCGGCGATCCGTCGCTCGCGCTCGCCGACGTGTTCGGCGACGCGCGGCCCGAGATCATCGTCGGCTGCCGCGACGGCTGGCACGTGATCGGGTTGGGCCCGAGCGGGCCTCTCCGCGTGGCGCGCTTCACGACGGAGCCCGCGCCCTCGGGGCAACGCAACGTGCATGGTGCGGTCGCGCGCGGCGACGTCGACGGGGACGGCCTCGCGGACCTCGTGCTGCCGCTCGCGCTCCTCGGCGACAACGGCGCGAGCCGCGGCGGCGGCCTCTTCTGGATCCCGCGCGACGCGTTCGGCGGCATCCGCGAGCCGGCGCGCCTCGCGCCGATCACCGCGGTCGCCGCGGTGGTGGCGCCGATCGATCGCGACACGGGCGCCGAGATCGTGGCGATGAACCGGGCCAATGCGCTCGCGCAGCTCCCGAGCGAGGTGTGGGTGTTCGGGGGTGGCGCCTCGCCGACGCGCACCGCCGCGGTGGTCGTCGGCATCGGCGGCACGACGGTGAGCGTGACCGACGCGGATCGCGACGGGCACGCGGACCTCGTCGCGCTCGCGTCGGGTCGGGTGGCGCTGCACTTCGGCGACGGATCGGGGGGCTTCCCGCGGTCGCACTCGCTCGCCCTCGCGGGCGCGCGCGAGCTCGGGCTGGGTGACGTCGACGGAGACGGCGGCGCCGACCTGGTGGTGCTCGGCGAGGACGGGCTGCGCTGGATCCGCGCGGGCGCGCTCGAGGGGATGGAGCCGCGCGGGCTCGACGGCGTGCCGGCGAACCTGCGCGGCCTGCAGGTCCTCGACGCCGACGGTGACGGCAAGGTCGACCTCGCGGGCTGGGACCACCCGCGCCTCGTGTGGCTGCGGCAGCGCGACCCGGTGGACTTCGAGCCGCGCACCGCGTTCACGCTCGCCGGCGGCCCGTTCGGGCCGCGGCGTCACCGGGTGGGCGACCTCGACGGCGACGGCGCCGCCGACGACCTGGTGCTGCTCGGCACGACCGCCGACGAGGGCGCCGGCCTCGAGCTCGTGATCGTGGAGGAGGCCCTCGAGGGCCGCGAGCTCACGCCGAGCGCCGAGCCGCGCCCGCTGCCCGACGCGCCGCTCGTGCTGAGCGCGGCCCTGCGCTGAACCTCCGACCCGCGCCGAGCGGCGCATCGGCACCTGGACGGACGGGCTCCGCCGCCCCATGACTGAGGCCGTGGCTCACCCCGCGAGCGCAGTCGTCGAGGGGACCGAAGAGGTGCCCGCGCCCCGCGTGAGCCTGTCGGCGCCCGAGCTCATCGCGATGGTCGCCACGCTGATGGCGCTCAACGCGCTCGCGGTGGATCTGATGCTCCCGGCGATGAGCGCGATCGCGAGCGACCTCGGCGTGCGCTCGGCCAACGATCAGCAGCTGGTCATCGTCGTGTACGTGCTCGGGTTCGGCTTCCCGCAGCTGGGGTTCGGCCCGCTCGCGGATCGGTTCGGACGGCGGCGCGTGCTCGCGTGGTCGATCGCCGGCTACACGATCGCGGGCTTCGCCGGGATGGCCGCGCCCTCCTTCGGCGCGCTGCTCGTGACGCGCTTCATCCAGGGCGTGTTCGCGGCGGGCTGCCGGGTCGTGGCGGTCACCCTGATCCGCGATCTGTTCGCGGGGCGCCAGATGGCGCGCGTGATGTCGCTCGTGATGACGGTGTTCATGATCGTGCCGATCATCGCGCCGGGCATCGGTCAGCTCGTCCTGTTGGTGCTGCCGTGGCAGTGGTGCTTCGGCGTGCTCGGCGTCGCCGGCGCGCTGACGCTCGCGTGGACGAGCCTGCGCCTGCCCGAGACGCTCGCCGAGGACGCGCGCCGCCCGCTCGGGATCGGCGCCACGGCGAGCGCGTACAAGGCCGTCCTGACCAGCCGCCCGACGTTCGGCTACATGCTCGCGAGCGGGGTGATCTTCGCCGCGCTCTTCTCGTTCCTGTCCGCCTCGGAGCAGATCTTCCGCGAGGTCTTCCATCAGGGGGAGACGTTCGCGCTGTGGTTCGCGGCGGTCGCGGTGGTGCTCGGCGCGGCGAACTTCGCGAACTCGCGCCTCGTCGTGCGCTTCGGGATGCGCCGGCTCGCGCACGGGGCGCTGGTCGGCTTCACCATCTCGGCGATCCTCCTGTGGGTCGCGACGCGCGCGTTCGGTGAGCACCTCGCGATCTTCTTCCCGCTCTTCACGATCTGCTTCGCGCTCTTCGGGCTCATCGGCGCGAACTTCAACGCGCTCGCGATGGAGCCGCTCGGGAAGATCGCGGGCACCGGCTCGGCCGCCTACGGCTTCGCGACCACGACGGTGAGCGCGGTGATCGGCGGGCTCATCGGGCGCGCCTACGACGGAACGACGGGCCCGCTGCTCTTGGGGTACGTGGTGCTCGGGCTCGCGAGCCTGGGGATCGCGCTCTTCGTGGAGCGCGGGCGGCTCTTCGGCGACGACGGACACGCCGCGCCGGCGCGCGCGGAGCGGTGAGGTGAGCGCGCGCCTGAGGCCGTGCCCTGGGTGTGGTCGGCACTACGGCGACGAGCCCGCGTGCCCGTTCTGCGGCAGCGCCGCGCCCCGGATGCCCGTCGCGCCGGCGTGGATGCTGCCCGAAGCGCGCCCCGCGCCGAAGTACGGGGGGCCGCCGCTCGTGCGCACGCTCCGGCTCGCGACGCTCCTCCTCGTCGTCGGGCTCGCCGTGGGCGCGCTCGCCGCCGCCCTGCTCTGGCGCTGACGCGCCGCCCGCCCAGGGGGAGATTTCCGCCGGCCGAGCGCATGATGGGCGCATGGACCAGCCCGCCCCCGCCGCGCCGCCGTACCGGACGATCGAGCTCAACGCGCTCGACCCCATCACGCGCCAGCGCTTCATCGACGCGACGCGCGGACATGGGGGGCCCGCCCCGATCCTCTCACAGCCCTCGTCCACGGGCGGCGCGATCGCGGGCTGGGCGATCCTGGCCCTGTGCGGCCTCGCCCTCGTGATCGGCGCCGCGGTGATCGACTTCGGCGACGTGCGCGCCTTCGATCAGCCGGCGGTCTTCCTCGCCGCGTACGCCGCGGGCTTCTTCCTCACCGCGTGGGGGATCCTGCGCGCCGTCCGCACGTCGCGGCTCGCCGCGAACATCCCGTTCGTGCGCGGCCGCTACGTGTTCCCGACCGACGTCGTCGTCGCGACCGACCAGCGGCTGACGATCATCCCGATGGGGCGGCTGCTCAAGCTCGACGGCGTCCACCGCCACGTCAACGGCGTCTATCAAGGGACGGACCTGACCTTCGTCTTCGATGGGTACGGCCGCGAGGTCTTCACGATCCACGGCAAGGAGCTCGCGGAGCAGGTCATGGACGACCTCCACTTCTCGCAGCAGCACATCGCGCAGGCCGTCCAGCTCCAGGACCTCGACGCGCTCGCGCGGCTCGACCTGTTCTTCGAGGCGCGGATCACCGAGCAGTGGAACGACCCGATCGTCGCCGAGCGCCTCGCCGCCGAGACGCTGCGCGCCGCCCCGCGCGACGGCGGGACGGTCGCGCGGCCCGCCGGCGCGATCGCCGAGCGCGCGGCCGTGTTCGCGCTCGGCGCGATGGTGCTCGCGCCGCCGACCTGGCTCGCGCGCAACTTCGCGAGCGACGAGGCCGCGTTCGCGGCGGCGCAGCGCTACGACACGACGTGGGCGTTCCGCGCCTACGTCGCGGGCGAGGGGCGCCACGAGCGCGAGGTCGTCGACGCGCTCCTGCCCGAGGCGGCGTTCCGCGAGGCCCGCGAGGCGGGCACCGTCGCGGCGCTCCGCACGTTCGTCCGCGAGCACCCGGACAGCGCCCGCCTCGCGGACGCGCGCGCCGCGATCCACGAGCGCTTCGCCGCGGTGCGCCGCGACTTCATGAGCCAGGCCGCCACCGGCGACCCCGAGATGCCCGTCTTCATGGGGCGCCTGCTCGAGTGGCTCGAGGAGCACGACTCTCCGCCCGTCCGCGTGCGCTTCTTCGCGCCGAGCGGCGAGGCGCTGACGATGATCGACGGCAACCTCGATCTCTTCGGCGAGGTCCAAGGCGTGACCGGCGGGATCGCGCCGGTGTCGCCCCACTTCGACGAAGCCCGCAGCGCGCCGCGCGAGTCGCGGATCACCCAGGTCCTCGCGCGCGGCTTCGCGCCGATCTTCCCGTCGGACGTGATGGAGCTCCAGCACGCGGGCCGGATCGATCCGGAGCGTCAGGACGACGCGGTGACCGAGCCGGTGTTCGACGTGTCCTACGCGATCCGGCCGAGCGGCAGCGTCTACACGTCGGACACCTCCTCGCGCGGGTTCGTCGGCATCCACGTCGACTTCCACATCCGGATGCGCATCCCCGGCGTGGAGCAGGCCTACGGGTTCGACACGTCGGTCGAGCCGCCGGAGCACTTCACCGTGCACAGCTACTCGGGGATCGACCCGAGCGGCGACAGCGCGTACCGCGACGGGCTGGTCTACTCGGTGATGGCGGACCGCGCGTTCGATCAGCTCGGCAACCAGCTCGCGCTGACGTTCTTCCGCGCCGACACGAACGCGTACCACGCCGCGCAGGTCGCCGCGGAGCGCGACCAGCGGGGGGACCCGGATCGCGGCGCGCGCTTCCCGGGCGCGGACGGCTTGTCGCCCGAGATGCGCGACGCGCTCGAGCGCGCCCTCGGCCAGCGCGCCGGCTACTGAGGCGGGGCGTCGAGCGCCTCGGCCGAGTAGGCGACGATCAGGGGCAAAGTGTATTGCCCGATGCGGCGCTCGCCGACGACCCATCCGTCGACGCGCGCGACCGCGCCGGCCGGGAGCCGCGGCTCGACGACGGCCAGCACGTAGAGCGGGTCGACCCAGCGCTCGCCGTCGGCGCGGGTCATCATCGGGAAGATCCAGAGGCGGGGCCCTGCGGAGCGCACCAGATCGACGCGCCCCTCGAAGCTCGCGCGGGCGTCGACGTGCGCGCTCGCGTCCTCGCGCAGCGCGCGGTAGCTCGGCGCCTCGAGCGCCCGGCGGCGCTCCAGCGTCTGGCGGCGCAGCCCCGGCGTCATCCGGCGCAGGCCCGCCGCCTCCCGGCGCGCGCGCGCGATCGCGTGCGGGGGGACGCCGAGGCGCAGCGGCTCGCTCGGGTCCTCGGCGGGCGCGGGCGCCGGCGCGGGCGCCGGGAGCGGCGGCGCCTCGCAGCCGAGCGCGCCCAGCGAGAGCGCGAACGTCAGGAGGGCGCGACGCGCAGCCGCCGCCGCAGCTCGTCGAGCGGCGTGGCGAGGAGCTCCTCGTAGGGCGCCTCGTCGAGGTAGAGCGAGCGCGCCCTCGAGCCTCGGACGAACGCGCGGAGAGTACGCCACGGGCACAGGAGCCCGAGCCATAGCGCGCCGAGGTTGTTGAGCCACACGAACCAATGGAGCGAGCCCGCGCCGAGCTCGTAGGCGCCCATCTCGGCTTCGCCGCGCAGGTCCGTCCCGTAGCCGGTGAGCACGTGGTGGAGGTCGTGCTTGGCGAGCAGGTGCCGCTGGAAGCGCGGGCTCGGCAGCTCGACGGGCGGCAGGCCGAAGAGGCGCACCTGCACCGTCTCGGCGACCATCGCGTCCCCGCGAAAGCCGTTCTCTCGGTGGTAGCGCGCGAGCGCGTCGGCGACGGTCTCCACGAGTGCTATAGCGTGACGCGCGCCGATGGCCGACGACAAGGAACGCCTCCCCGGCCGGCTCGCGAGGACCCTCAAGGTGGGGCTGCTCGGCTCGCGCGTCGGCTCGAGCTACCTCGGCGGCAAGCTCGCGGACGTCTTCCGCGGCGAGGGCGATCGCGAGCGCGCCCGCGTCGAGCGCCACGTCGACAACGCCAAGCGCATCGCGCACACGATGACGCAGCTGCGCGGGCCGCTCATGAAGATCGGCCAGCTCATGAGCACGCACGCCGAGGCGCTCCCCGACGAGATGGTGAAGCTCCTCGCGCCGCTCCAGACCTCCGCGCCGCCCATGCGCTACGAGACGATCCGCGCCGTGCTCGAGGGAGATCTCGGCGCGCCGCCCGAGGCGCTCTTCGCCGACTTCGAGCGCGAGGCCGTCGCCGCCGCCTCCCTCGGGCAGGTCCACCGCGCGCGCCTCGCGGACGGAACGCGCGTCGCCGTGAAGGTGCAGTACCCGGGCGCGGTCGCGAGCGTCGAGGGAGATCTGTCGAACATCCACCTCGCGACCAAGATGGTGAAGGGCCTCCTGAGCGATCTGCTCGGCCAGAGCCGCTTCGACGTGACGCCGTTCGCGGAGGAGCTCGCGGAGCACCTCATGCAGGAGACCGACTACTGCCGCGAGGCGTACAACGCGAAGCTCCTCTACGCGCTGCTCGAGGACGACCCGGAGCTGCTCGTCCCGCGCGTGCACGACAGCCACTCGGGCCTGCGCGTGATCACGTACGACTGGATCGAGGGCGAGCCGCTCGACTGGGCGCTCGAGCATCCCGATCGGACGATCCGCGAGCGCGTGGTGCTCCAGCTCCAGCGCGCGTTCTGGCTCCAGTTCTTCGGCGGCGGGCTCCTGCACGCGGACCCGCACCCGGGCAACTTCAAGGTCCTGTCCGACGGCCGGCTCGGCATCCTCGACTACGGCTGCGTGAAGATCTTCGAAGAGCCGTTCCTGCGCGCCTTCGGGCGGATGATGCACGCGGAGATGGAGGGCGACGAGGAGGCGCTGCGCGACGTGTTCGTGGAGCTCGGGCTCATGGAGGATCGCGACAGCGACGTGGAGCTCGAGGACATGGAGAAGGTCGCCGCCTACTTCTCGGCGGGCGTGCGCGAGGACGTCGAGTTCGACTTCTCGACGTTCGACTACCCGGCCGCCGGCCGCGAGCTCGTCATGCACTTCCTCACGCGGCGGCGCCCTCCGCCCGCGCGACGCGACTTCCTCTTCTTGAGCCGCGTCGTGCTCGGCTACTACGAGTACTTCGCGCGCGCGAAGGTGAAGATGAACTTCCACCGCTACGTGCGCCCCTACTTCGAGCACGGCTTCACGGGCCGGCGGATCGAGATCCCGCCGTGGGGCGAGTGAGCGACGCCGAGATGACGAAGAAGAAGACGAAGAGCGTCCCCATCAACCTCCTCGAGCTCGAGGCGGCCGCCCGCGCACGCCTCGACGACAACGCGTTCGACTACTACGCGAGCGGCGCCCACGACGAGCTGACGCTGCGCGAGAACCGCGCCGCGTTCGAGCGCATCGCCCTGCGCTACCGCGTGCTCGTCGACGTCTCGCGGCGCGATCCCTCGACCGAGGTGCTCGGCGCGAAGGTGTCGATGCCCGTCCTGATCGCGCCGACCGCGTTCCACCGCATGGCGCACCCGGACGGAGAGCGCGCGACCGCGCGCGCCGCCGCCCACGCGGGCACGCTGATGATCAACAGCACGCTGTCGAACACGCCGATGGAGGAGGTCGTGCTCGCCGCGGGCGCCGCGCCGGTGTGGTTCCAGCTCTACGTGTACAAGGATCGCGGCGAGACGAAGGCGCTCGTCGAGCGCGCAGAGGCCGCGGGCGCGCGCGCGCTCGTCCTCACCGTCGACGCGCCGCTCCTCGGGACGCGCGAGCGCGATCGGAGGAACCGCTTCCGCCTGCCGGCGGGGCTGACCGTCGCGAACATGACCGCCGTGGGCAAGGGCGAGCTGCCCGACGTCGCCGACTCCGGCCTCGCCGCGTACTTCGCGACCATGCTCGACCCCTCGATCACCTTCGACGACCTCTCGTGGCTCAAGTCGGTCACGACGCTCCCGCTCGTGGTGAAGGGCGTCGTGCGCGCCGACGACGCCGCGCGCTGCGTCGCCGCGGGCGCCGACGCGGTGGTCGTCTCGAACCACGGCGGCCGGCAGCTCGACACCTCCGTCGCGACGATCCGCGCGCTGCCGGAGGTGGTCGACGCGATCGGCGGCCGCGCCGAGGTCTACGTCGACGGAGGCGTGCGCCGCGGCACCGACGTGCTCAAGGCGCTCGCGTACGGCGCGCGCGCGGTGCTCCTCGGGCGCCCCGTCCTCTACGGGCTCGCGCTCGACGGCCAGCGCGGCGTGGAGCGCGCGCTCTCCATCCTGCGCGAGGAGCTCGACCTCGCGATGGCGCTCGCGGGCTGCCCCGACGTCGCCGCGATCACGCGCGACCTCCTCGCCGACGGCCCGAGCGAGCCGGCCTCGGGTCAGCGGCGGTAGGTAAGCGACACGCCGCCGGCGGCGTCGCCCTCGGGCGTGATCATCATGAACGGGACCGGCACGGCGGCGTCCTCGAGCGCGCGCATCTCGCGGGTGAGCTGGCGCCGGGCGTGAGCTCCCCCCATCCAGCGGACGAGCCCCCAGATGCCCGCGACGGCGGCCGCCGCGACGACCACGAGCGAGCCGATCGCGAGCCCGGCCCACAGCTGCTCCGCCTCGTCGTTGCGGGCCGCGAAGGTCGCGAGCATCGAGAAGGACCCGAACAGGGCCGCGCCCACCAGCAGCGGCATGCCGATCAGCGTCGCGGCCGCCGGGCCGTCGAGGTCGATGGCGTCGTGCTCGCGCCGGAGGCACTCGAGGCGCGTGCCGCACGGCACCTCCTCGTGGGCTGGATCGAGGTCGCGCCCCCACGGATCATCGGGGTTCGTGCAAAACTCCCCTCAGCACGACCAACGCCGGCAGTCCACGCCAGCGCCTCTTCATGCCCTCGCCTCCCTACGTATCCGCGCGACCGCGCCGACGAGCTCGATCACCGGCACACCCGCGCCGCCCGACCTCGCGGCGTGAGCCTCTGTCACTACAGCGCCCGGAACGTGTCGAGGGGCAGAGGCGTCGGGTCGTTCGTTCCGGCGCCCGACACCATGCCGTCCGCGTCGACAGTGGCGGCGTGGATGAGCGAATACACACCGTCTCGCCCGGCGACGATAACGAACGCGCGCCCGGTAGGGTAGCGCTGCGCCGCCCAAAGGCACTCGGGACCAGTCAGGGGCGCATACTCGTTTGCCTCGGAGTGTCGCGCTCCATCCTCTGTGGCGTAGTACTGAACGCCCATGCGCGCCCTGAGTACGATACCGCTCGGCACAGCGTACCCAAGGGTATCGTCGACACTGCACGCACCCTCGTCTACGCATGTCGCCAAGAATACACCCATCAGCGGAACCGCGGTCGACGGAATCAGGGATGGGTCACCCACCATCGACGGACCACAGGTAACGATGAGCGCGATCGCGTGATTGTACGACACCGCCGACTGCCAGATCATCTCGAGGCTCTGGGGTTGAGGCTCGCAGATCGCGCCGTGCGCGCGATCGAGGTCCCGCCCGCACGGATCACCGGGGTTCGCGCAACCTACCCCGAACAGTACGCCGGCCAGCGCCAGCAGTCCACGCCAGCGCCTCTTCATGGCCTCGCCTCCCTCCGCAGCCGCTCGACCGCGTCCACGAACTCGATCACCGGCACGCGCGCCGGGCCAATCTCCGCCGCCGTGCCCGCCATCGGGAAGGCCTCGTACACGAACCACTCTCCACTGACGTTCATGCTGAGCACCCAGAGGTGAGAGGCGTCGGAGTCGGAGGCGCGCCGCCCCGACGATGTCGAGAGGGCCTGGTAGACACGCCCGCTGGGCATCGTGGTCTCGATGGAGTCGCGAACCCACGCGTCGATCTCGCCGCTCGGATCTCCTGCCGCCGTGTCTTCGATGACGAGGTGTACCGACACGAACGTGCTCGCCTCGACCTCACCCGTCGGCTGCACCCGGCCCTCGGTGCGGTAGGTGCGCCCGTGGCTCAGCCGGGTGGCCCGCCCGACGACCAACGCGTGCGGACGGGGCACATCGCGCAAGATCGCCTCCGGGTTCGCGACGATCAGGTCGCAGTGAGGCATGGTTCGCCAGCCACCCTCGGGAGGCGCAGGCGCAGCCACGCCGCGACCCGGGGAATGGGGAGCCCCGGCCGTCGGCTCCTCGGGCTCGGGGCTGGGCAGCTCACGAAGCCCCTGTCGGGCCTCGGTCGGAGGACCTCCCGGCTCGTCATCGGGCGGCGCGAAGAGGCAACCCCGGACGAGGATGACGAGCACGGCGAGCGCGCTCCCTCTCCAGAGACGACCGGGCATCGGGCTGGGTGTGGCGCTCACATGGGCCTCCTCATCATAGCGCGCTCAGCGTCGCCACCCAGCTCGAGCTGGTGCGCGTGAGATCCACCGAGTTCACGGCGTTCGGCATCAGCTCGACCGGGGAGCCGAAGAATCCAGTCCCCGTGCCGACTCTATCGGTGGAGAACAATGCCCTCGAGGCGTTGTTGCCCCGCCACACGATTCGGGTTCGGTCGGTGCCGGCATCATAGGCCATGCCGAACGGGCGCCGCGTGCGGTAGTTCTGAAACGCGGACCCGAGGTTGCCCGGCGACCCGAGGGTGTAGGTGCTACCACCACCTGTCACGTTCACCGCGAGCTGCACCATGCGGTGCATCGTCGCGATGTCGGGATCGTCCTGAGCCGCCGTGAGGAGGTTGGGCGCCCCCGAGGGGTGGAAGACGGCGCCCCCGAGGAAGCGGTAGCGTCGATGCGACGAAGCGAGCACGGGGGACTGCCACCACCCTCCGGGGGCCGCCGCCCGCCAGGTCGAGTAGAGATAGCCATCCGAGGCTCGAATGAAGAAGAGCACGAACCGGTCCCGGTACCCATCGTACTCGAGGACGGGCCGCGTGATCGTTCCGAAGCCCGCCTCGATGGACGACTGGACCCAGCTCCCGCCGAGGTTGCTGGACCAAGCCGTGTGGATGGGACAATGGACGGATCCCGCTCCACACGGGCCCACCGCGGCGACCGCCACCTCGCCGTAGGCGCTGTACGACACGGCGACCGGCAGGCGACGACCCGCCGCGTTCGACGGGTAGCTCGCCGGCGGGGTGAAGGCGCCGCCGCTGCCGGGGACGCCGAAGCGGGCGCGCCAAGCGCGGACGTCCATGTTCGGCCACGCGACGAGAACCTCGCCCGAGCTCTGACCCGGCAGAGTGGCTCGCCGGGCGATCGCCGGACCGACCGTGGTGAACCGCTCCGGGTAGTGGCTCGTCACGAGCTGCGGTGCAGACCAGCTCACCCCGGTCGTCGACGTGGTGTACGAGGCGACGCGAGACGAGAGCCCAGAGCGGAGCTCGATGGTGTTGGCGTCGATCGTGAACAGGTGACGAAACGCGTTGTGAGTATCCTGGACATAGGCCGGTATCATCACGGAGCTGCCGCCCGCGTCGGTGTGCAGGATTCCCCAGACCGCATGCACGATCTCGTGAACGAGCACCCCTTCGAACATGATCCCGAGGCCGGGTGAGAACGAGGTCCTCCAGTCGCGAACCGTACCATCGCAGTTCTTCAGGAAGATGGCGACGCCGGAACCTTCGGACCCGCAGTTCCAACTGCTGGCTTGGCCGAGCGGGTTGTTGTTTACGACGCCATCCGGGCAGGGCTGGGTCGGGCAGCACTCCCGGATGTCCTGAAAGCGAACCGTCAGCGCGTTGGGGATGAACGGGACGTCTCCGGCGTCACCCGCGTAGTAGAGGTCGACATGCGCGCCGGATTCCTCGTTCAAGATGGCCAACGCGTTGAGGAGCGTTTCGCGCACCTGGTCGACGTTGAACCCGTTCGCGGCGAGCGTGCCCGGGATGAAGTAGACCGGGACCGAACCGCTCCAGGTGCAACCGGTATAGGGGAGGGTCTGCGCTACCGCCGGGGGGGGGGGGGGGGGGGGAGGGGGGGGGGGGGGGGGGCGGGGGGGGGTCCATCATTCGCTGCCCCGGGGAAGCATGGTTCATACCCCGTCGCGAGGCGGTTGTAAGCGACGGAACTGCTCGCGCGATCCGCGCCGTCTCGGCACGGCAGCGGCTGTCGCGTGGGACATGCTGGCACGGTCTTGGTGCTCCCCGGCTGCTCAGGTGCCGAGACTCTCGGGCCGCGCCGAGGTCTACGTCGACGGAGGCGTGCGCCGCGGGACCGACGTGCTCAAGGCGCTGGCGTACGGCGCGCGCGCGGTGCTCCTCGGGCGCCCCGTCCTCTACGGGCTCGCGCTCGACGGCCAGCGCGGCGTGGAGCGCGCGCTCTCGATCCTGCGCGAGGAGCTCGACCTCGCGATGGCGCTCGCGGGCTGCCCCGACGTCGCCGCGATCACGCGCGACCTCCTCGCCGACGGACCGAGCGAGCCGGCCTCGGGTCACCGGCGGTAGGTGAGCGACACGCCGCCGGCGGCGTCGCCCTCGGGCGTGATCATCATGAACGGGACCGGCACGGCGGCGTCCTCGAGCGCGCGGATCTCGCGGGTGAGCTGGCGCCGGGCGTGAGCTCCCCCCATCCAGCGGACGAGCCCCCAGATGCCCGCGACGGCGGCCGCCGCGGCGACCACGAGCGAGCCGATCGCGAGCCCGGCCCACAGCGTCTCCTGCTCGTCGTCGCGGGCCGCGAAGGTCGCGAGCATCGAGAAAGAACCGAACAGGGCCGCGCCCACCAGCAGCGGCATGCCGATCAACGTCGCGGCCGCCGGGCCGTCGAGGTCGATGGCGTCGTGCTCGCGCCGGAGGCACTCGAGGCGCGTGCCGCACGGCACCTCGTCGACCTCGAGCCGCGGCGCGCGGGGCCGACGCGGCGCGTCGACGGCGAGCTCGTAGCGCAGCGTGTCCTGCGCCGACGCGGCGTGGGGGAGGCAGGTGGCGAGGACCAGGGCGACGGTGAGGAGGTTGCGCATGCATCCGCTTCCGCAACCCCGATGCCAGCCGCTCGCGGCCCTGCGACGGCGGCCTCGCGCGCGCCGACGGTCAGCGGCCTGCACGGCGCGCGCAAGCCGCTGCACGCGCGCCCGGGCTCAACAGCTGCAGCCGTCGGGGACGCGCCCGCCGGGGCGCGGGCTGATCTCGACCACGCGCCCGCGCGCGTCACGCTCGATCGCGCAGCACGCCTCGAAGGACGCGCGCAGGCGCTCTCGGCCGCGCTGGACGCGCGACTTCATCCCCGAGACGGTGATGCCCACGCGGTCCGCCGCGTCGCGCTGGCTCATCCCCTCGAGCTCGGTGAGGGTCAGCGCCTCCCGATACGGGGAGGGGAGCGCGGCGACGAACACGCCGACGAGCGGCGCGAGCAGGCGCTCGCCCTCGGTCAGCGCGGGCTCGTCCGGGGTGGCGGCGGGCTCCTCGTCCTCGAGCGACGAGAACGGCGCGCGCGCCCGCGCGCGGAGGTGGTCGGCGACGGCGCTGCGCGCGACGCGGTACACCCACGGACCGAAGCGCTCCTCGTCGCGCAGCGAGGGCAGCCCTCGGCTGAGACGAAGGAAGACATCTTGCACCACGTCGTCGACGTCCTCCGCGGGCACGCGCCGCGCGACGAACGGCTCGAGCGTCGCGCGGAGCTCCGCCCACCGCGCGCGCGCGCCCGCGTCAATCACGCGCGCCTCGCCGGCCGCCGGCCCTCGATGGTCGCCGACGCGACGTAGTCCTCCGCGCGCGTCCCCGGCGCCCACTCGCGGATGAAGTCGCGGCTCTCGGGCCGCGCCTCGACGCGCACGTCCTCGAAGCCCACCTCGACGAGCATCGCGCGGACCTCGTCGAGGGTGGCCGCGCCCGCGACGCAGCCGGCGTAGGCCTCGGCCGACGCGCGCAGCGCCTCGGGGATCGGCGCGAGCGCGACCACGTCGGAGATCGCGAGCCGGCCGCCGGGGCGCAGCACCCGGAACGCCTCGCGGAACACCGCGCGCTTGTCGGGCGAGAGGTTGATCACGCAGTTCGACAGGATCACGTCGACGCTCGCGTCCTCGACGGGGAGCGCCTCGATCGTGCCCTCGCGGAACTCGACGTTGTCCGCGCCGAGCTTCCGCGCGTTGACGCGCGCGCGCTCGAGCATCGCGGGCGTCATGTCGACGCCGATCACGCGCCCCCGCTCGCCGACCTGCCGCGCCGCGAGGAAGCAGTCGAACCCGGCGCCGGAGCCGAGGTCGAGCACGGTCTCGCCGGACCGCAGCGCCGCGATCGCCTGGGGGTTGCCGCAGCCGAGGCCGAGGTTCGCGCCCTCGGGCACCGCGGCGAGCTCCTCGGCGCTGTAGCCGAGCTTCTGCGCGATCGCGGGCGGCGGCGGCGCGAAGCCCCCGGGCGCGCAGCACGAGGGCGCACAGCAGCTCCCCGCCTCGCGGGCGATGCGACCGTACTGGTCGCGGACGAAGTCTCGAACGGCGTCGTGGCTCGGCTCACTCATCGGGTCACCTCCTCGATTCTAGCGCTCAAGACGCCGCACCCGCCCGTTGGACGCAGGGTTTCTCGATGACGAGGAGGGTTGGAACGTTGGAACGCAGCCGACTCACCGCGCGTCGAAGCAGATCTCGACGCGCGCGACGATGAGCGCGCCCGACGGAGGGCCCGGCCGGATGCGCAGCAAGGTGCGCTCGTCCCCCGCCGGCAAGGGGGCGGTCGCGTCCGCGCCATACCAGCGATACGGCGCGACGTTGGAGACGAAGCCGCTCGGCGTCGCGCCGGTGCCGGAGAAGGTCTGCCACGAGAAGCTGCCGCTCGCGGTGGTGTTGAAGCTCCGCCCGTAGATCGCCAAGGTCGCGCGCTCGACGCGGCCGAGGCCGCTCGTGCTCAGCTCCACGTCGATGAAGGCGGTGCCCGACAGCTCGAGCCCGCCCTCGCCCAGGAACGGATCGCTGAAGACGGGGCGGTAGCCGATCGCGCTCGACGCCGCGGTGACGCGCCAGCGCGTCGTGTCGGGCAGCGTGTTGGCCTCGTACTGAACGTACGCGGTCGAGCCGCTCGACGTGCCCGCCCAGCGGAAGCGCACGACGTGGGTGCCCGTCGCGCCCGAGAGGCACGACACGGTCGTGGTCCCCGCGTCGAAGCCCGCGTCGGGCACCGACGCGTCGAAGCCCGCGTCGGGCACCGACGCGTCGAAGCCCGCGTCCGCGAGCCCGGCGTCGTCGCGCCCGGCGTCGTCGAGCGACGACGCGTCGAGGTCCCCGCCGTCGTCCGGCACCGATCCGTCGCGCACCGGCGCGCCCCCGCCGTCGGCGAGCACCGATCCGTCGAGGCCGCCGCCGTCGTCCGACGCCGAGCCGGCGTCGCGCGCGACCTCCCCCGCGTCGCCGGCGCTCGCGTCCGCGACCTCGGCGTCGAGCGCGGCGCCGTCCGACGCGCCGCCGTCACGCAGCGCGACGCCGCCGTCGAGCCGCCCCCCACCCTCGCAGGCGGCGAGCAACACGAAGACCCCCAGGGCTCGCCGCCAACGCACGCTGCGGTGTACGGCGCCGCCGCGCCCGGCCTACCCCGCGCTGTGAGGAGCCTCAGTGACGGACCCGCGGCAGCTGTACGAATCTTTCACACGAGCTCGGGCATGACCGAACCGACACGAGACGATCGCGACTACCTCGACGCCATCGCGCGCAAGCTCGGCGACCCGGACGCGTACGTCCGGTTCCTCGAGGAGAAGCTCGCGCGCGCCGCGGTCCGCGCGGCGGCCGAGCCCTCGCCGATCGAGTCGGGCGTGCGCCCGATCGAGGACGCTCAGCCCGAGCAGTCGTCGACGGGCACGCACGTGCCGCTCTCGGCCGACGGCGCGTCCTGATAGCAGCAGAAGAGCCCGCGCTGGCAGGTGAAGTCGGCGGCGCCGCCGTGGTCGCAGCGCGCGCCGCGCGCGGCGCGCCGGCGCCCGCCCTCGGTCGGATCCGAGTCCTCTTCGCCAGCCGTCGCAGCGGGCTCCGCTTCGGTCGCCGGCTCGCTCGCGCCTCCGCCGCACGCGAGGGCGAAGACGAACAGGAGGGCCGGGCACAGCCGAGCCAGCCGAGGGATCACGTCACTCATCCGCGCAGGATATCGCGCCTCACGCCGGATCGGATCCCTCTGCCGGCGCCGGGGTCGGGGCGCGCGTCGAGAAGCGCAGCACCACGAGGCCGCCGACCGCCGCGAGGGTCGAGCCGAAGAGGATCCCGACCTTGGCCGCCTCGCCGAGCGCGGCGTCCGAGAACGCGAGCTGCGCGATGAAGAGCGCCATCGTGAAGCCGACGCCCGCGAGCATCCCCGCGCCCACGACCTGTCCCCACGTCACCCCGCGCGGGAGATCCGCGAGCTTCAGCTTGACCGCGAGCCACGTCGCGCCCGCGACGCCCACCGTCTTGCCGACGAGGAGGCCCGCCATCACGCCGAGCACTAGCGGCGAGCCGATCGTCTCGCCGAGATCCCCCTCGATCGTGACGCCCGCGTTCGCGAGCGCGAACACCGGCAGAACGACGAACGTCACCGGGCCGACCAGCGCGTGCTCGATGCGCTGCAGCGGCGCGCTCGCCTCGTCGATCGCGAGGTTCATCTTCTCGAAGACGTGCTGCTGCGCGTTCGTGTTCATCTTCGTGTCGCACGGCAGCCCCGTCGCGGAGAGCTTGCCGAGCAGGTGCTCCATGCGCTTCACGAAGCCGGGGCCGTCGATGCGGGTGCGCGCCGGGATCGTGAACGCCATCAGGAGCGCCGCGATCGTCGCGTGCACGCCGGAGTCGAGGAACGCGAGGACCGCGCACGTGCCGACGATGAAGAAGGGCACCGGATCGCGCGTGCCGATCACGTTCAGGCCGACGCTGAGCACGAGACACCCGACGCCGATCCCGAGCGAGATCATCGAGATGTCGGTCGTGTAGAAGACCGCGATCACCAGCACCGCGCCGATGTCGTCGACGATCGCGAGCGCGGTGAGGAACACCTTGAGGCCGAGCGGCACGCGATCGCCGAGCACCGCGAGGATCCCCAGCGCGAACGCGATGTCGGTCGCCATCGGGATCCCCCAGCCGTCCGCCGAGGGCGTCCCCACGTTGAGCGCGGCGAAGATCCCGGCGGGCACGAGCATGCCGCCGACCGCGGCGACCGCGGGGAGCGCGGCCTTGCGCACGGAGGACAGCTCGCCGACGAGCAGCTCGCGCTTGATCTCGAGGCCGACGAGGAAGAAGAACACACCCATCAGGCCGTCGTTGATCCAGTGATGGAGCGACTTGGCGAAGCGGGCCGGGCCGAGCGACACGGCGAGCTCGGTCTCGAGGAGGTGGTGCAGCGTGTCGTGCCACGGCGAGCTCGCCCAGCCGAGCGCGAACACGGTGGCGAACAAGAGCAGGCCCGCGCCCGCGAGCTTGTGCTTGGCGAACGTCATCAACGGCTTGAGCAGCACGTCGATGGGGCGCTCCGTGGGGGCGAGGCTCGTCGAAGAGATCGGCTCGGGCTCGTGCATGGAAAGCTCCAGACGGTCGCGCGCGCGAGCGCACGGCGGGCGTCATCCTCGCAGACGTTCGCCGGCGGCGCACGCGACGATTGGCCGCTCGCGCGCGCGGCGCTTGCGGGCGGCGTGGCGGAGTGCCACACCGCGCGATCGCGATGGCCAAGGAGCACGAGCGGCGGAGGACCTTCGCCATCATCTCGCACCCGGACGCGGGCAAGACCACGCTCACGGAGAAGCTGCTGCTCTACGGAGGCGCGATCCACTCCGCGGGCGCGGTGAAGGCGCGGCGCGCGCAGCGCTCGGCGACGAGCGACTGGATGGAGCTCGAGAAGAAGCGCGGCATCTCGGTGACCTCGAGCGTCCTGCAGTTCGAGCTCGGCGACATCCGCTACAACCTCCTCGACACGCCCGGCCACCAGGACTTCAGCGAGGACACCTACCGGACGCTCACCGCGGCGGACTGCGCGATCATGCTCATCGACGCGGCCAAGGGCGTCGAGGAGCAGACCAAGAAGCTCTTCCACGTCTGCCGCATGCGCGGCACGCCGATCGTGACGTTCGTGAACAAGCTGGACCGCCCCGCGCGCGATCCGTTCGAGCTCATGAGCGAGGTGGAGGAGGTGCTCGGCCTCGCGACGGTGCCGGTGACCTGGCCGGTCGGGAGCGGCGACCTCTTCAAGGGCGTCTACGACCTCACGGCGCAGCGCGTGCTCACGTTCGAGCGCACGGCGAAGAACGCGACGAAGGCGCCCGTGTCGGTGAGCGGGCTCGACGACCCCCAGGTCGCGGCGCTGCTCGGCGCCGAGCAGACCGACGAGCTGCGCGGCGCGGTCGAGCTGCTCGAGGGCGCGGGCGACGGCTGGGACCGCGCGCGCTTCCTCGCCGGCGAGATCAGCCCGGTGTTCTTCGGCAGCGCGCTCACGAGCTTCGGCGTCGAGCCGTTCCTCGAGGACTTCGCGGACATCTGCCCGCCGCCCGGACCGCGCGAGACGAGCGCCGGCGTCGTGCACCCGGGCGACGACCGCTTCACCGCCTTCGTGTTCAAGGTGCAGGCGAACATGGATCCGTCGCACCGCGACCGCATCGCGTTCATGCGCGTCGTGAGCGGCAAGTTCGAGAGCGGCATGCGCGTGCACCACTACCGGCTCGGCAAGGTGATCCGGCTCGCGCGCGCGGAGCAGATCTTCGCCGACGAGCGCCGCACCGTGCACGAGGCGTGGGCCGGCGACGTGGTCGGGCTGCACGACCCGGGGCTCTACCGGATCGGCGACACGCTCTCGACGGACGGTCCGCTCACGTTCGACTCGGTGCCGCGCTTCAGCCCGGAGCACTTCGCGCGCCTCGCGCTCAAGGATCCGCTCAAGCGCAAGCAGCTCCAGAAGGGGCTCAGCCAGCTCGCGGAGGAGGGCACGGTGCAGCTCTTCCTCGAGCCGGGGCGCGAGAAGGATCCGATCTGCGGCGTCGTCGGCCAGCTGCAGTTCGACGTGCTCGCCTATCGGCTCGAGCACGAGTACGGCGCCGAGGTCGTGCTCGACCGGCTCGGCTACTCGTTCGCGCGCTGGGTGATGGAGGCGGGCACGCCCGACGCGCTCAGGGCCGCGCGCGTGCCGCTCGCGGTGACGGATCTCGACGGGAAGCCCGTCGCGCTCGTCCGCGACCCGTGGGAGCTCGGCCGGCTCGAGCGCGACAACCCGAGCTGGACGTTCCGCGAGACCGCCCCGATCACGCAGGGCTAGCGCGAGCCAGCGCGACCGCTGGCAGCTCGGTGGCGCGCGTACGCGGCGCGCGCCACCCTCTCGAGCGATGATCGCCCCCGCGCCCCGACACCTGCGCGACGAGGAGCGCGCGCGGAGCCTCGCCGCGATGCGCGCGTGCCGGGTCGCGCCGGAGTCCGTCCTCGCGCGCGCGGTCGACGAGACCACCCTCAGCGCGCGGACGCCGCGCCTCGCGGAGATCCGCGGCCCGCGCTCGCTGATCGCGCACGTCGCGCTCGCCACGCGCGCCTCGGGCATCGCGCTCGGGCGCGCGGTGTTCGTGCGCGCGGATCGGTACGCGCCCGACGGGTCGCTCCCGATCGAGCTCGTCGCCCACGAGGTGACGCACGTCGCGCAGGTCCTGCGGGACGGGCCGGCCGCGTTCTTCGCGCGCTACGTCGCGGAGTACCTCCGCGGGCGCGCGCGCGGCCTGAGCGATCACGCGGCCTACCTCGCGATCGGCTACGAGGTCGAGGCGCGCGAGGTCGCGGCGCGCGTCGTCACCCCGCTCCGCGTCGTCGCCCGCTGACCCTCACCCCTCGGCGCGGCTCCGGTCGACGCGGCGCCCGAAGAGCTTCTTGAGCTCGACGGCCGCGAACACGAGGCCTCCGGCGAGCGTGAAGTAGAGCCACCACCCGAGATCGAGCGGCGCGGTGTGGAAGAGCCGGTTCATGAACGGGACGTACGTGAACGCGAGCTGCGCGACGAGCATCACGAGCGCGCCGACCCACACCCACGGGTTGCTGAACAGCCCGATCCGCCAGAGCGGCACGCGCAGGCTCCGGCACGCGAAGAGGTACGCCACCTCGATGACGACGATCGTGTTGACGGCGACGGTGCGCGCCTCCTCGAGGTGCCCGGGCCGCGTGCGCTCGACGTACTCGAAGAGCCCGAACGCGGCGGCGGCGATGAGCGTCGAGACGAGCAGCGTGCGCAGCCCCAGGCGCGCGCCGAGGATCGGCTCGTCGACGTCGCGCGGCGGCCGCTCCATCAGCCCCGGCTCCTTGGGCTCGAACACGAGCGAGATGCCGAGCAGCACCGCGGTCGCCATGTTCACCCACAAGATCTGCACGGGCAGGATCGGCAGCGCCGCGCCCGCGACGACCGCCGCGAGCAGCACGAGCCCCTCGCCGCCGTTCGTCGGCAGAGTCCACGTCACGAACTTCACGAGGTTGTCGTAGACGCCGCGGCCCTCCTCGACCGCGGCGGCGATCGTGGCGAAGTCGTCGTCCGTGAGGATCATCGCGGCCGCGCCGCGCGCCACGTCCGTCCCGCCCTTGCCCATCGCGACGCCGATGTCCGCCTGCTCGAGCGCCGGGGCGTCGTTGACCCCGTCGCCCGTCATCGCCACGACGTGCCCTCGCCGCTGCAGCGCGCGCACGAGCACGAGCTTCTGCTCCGGCGCGACGCGCGCGAACACCGCCACGCGCTCGGCCACGTCGGCGATCCGCTCGAGCGCCTCGTCCGAGGCCGCCGCGGCGTCCGTCTCTGCCGCGATCTCGGCGAGCTCGCCGCCCGTCACCGCGCGGAGCTTCCCCCGCGCGTCGCGCTCCCCCTCGAGCCCGATCTGCGCGGCGATGGCCGACGCGGTCACCGCGTGATCGCCGGTGATCATCTTCACCAGGATCCCCGCGCGCTGGCACGCGAGCACCGCCGGCCGCGCCGCCGCGCGCGGCGGATCGATCATCCCCGCGAGCGCGAGGAACGTGAGCTCGGCGACCGCCTCGCGCGGCAGCGCGTCCTGTGGGCGCTCGAGCCGCCGGTACGCGAGGCAGAGCACGCGCAGCCCCTCCTCGCCGAGCGCGTGCACCTCCTCCTCGATCGCGGCCCGGTCGAAGGGCGCGCCGCCCTCGACGGCGACGCAGCGAGACAGGATCGCCTCGGCCCCACCCTTGACGAACAGGATCGGCGTCCGGTCCCCGTCCGCGTGGAGCGAGGCCATGTACATGTGCTCGGAGGCGAACGGGATCTCGTCGAGCCGTGGGAACGCGGCGAGGTCGTCGAGCGCGGCCTTCTCTGCCGCGACGAGCAGCGCCGCCTCCGTCGGATCGCCCTCGACCCGCGCCTCGTCGCCCTCGCGCACGACGCGCGTGTCGTTGCAGAGCGCGCCGCACCGCAGCGCGAGCGCGAGCACCGGCTCGGCGGCGAGCTCGTCGATCGCTTGCGTCCCGCGCCGGATCGCGCCGGAGGGCGCGTAGCCCACGCCCTCGAGGGTGTAGTCCGCGCCGACCGTCCACACGCGCGTCACCGTCATCTCGTTCTCGGTCAGCGTCCCCGTCTTGTCCGAGCAGATCACGGTCGTGCTCCCGAGGGTCTCCACCGCGGGCAGGCGCCGGATCAGCGCGCGGCGCCGCGCCATCGTGGAGACGCCGACCGCGAGCAGGACGGTCACCGCCGCGGGCAGCCCCTCCGGGATCGCGCCGACCGCGAGCGCGACCGCGGCGTTGAACGTGTCGGCGAGCGCGGAGCCGCGGAGCCACTCGACGGCGAAGAGCCCCGCCGCGACGCCGAGGATGATCCACACGAGCAGCTTCGAGAGCGCCGCGATGCGGCGCGTCAGCGGCGTCGCGATCTCGGTCGCGCCCGCGATCATCGTCGCGATGCGGCCCGTCTCGGTGTGATCGCCCGTGGCGACGACGACGCCCGTCGCGGTGCCGAACGTGACCGCGGTGCCGGCGAACGCCATGTTCGAGCGATCGCCGACGCCGGTGTCCACGGCGAGCTCGCCGACGGCCTTCATCACCGGGACGGACTCGCCGGTGAGCGCGGCCTCGTCGGTCGACAAGTCGCGCGTGCGCAGGAGGCGGAGGTCCGCCGGGACGGCGTCGCCCGGCGCGAGCGTCACGACGTCCCCGACGACGAGCTCGCGGCTCGGCAGCCGCCGCGGCGCGCCGCCGCGCACGACGTTGGCCTCGGTGACGACCATCGCGTCGAGCGCCGCGATCGCCTGCTCCGCGCGGTGCTCCTGCACGAACCCGATCAGCGCGTTCACCAGCACGACGGCGCCGATCACGATCGCGTCGACGACGTCGCCGAGCGCGAACGACACCGCCGCGGCGACGACGAGGATGACGATCAGCGGCTGGACGAACTGGTCGAGCAGGCGCCGCGCCCACGACGTCCCGCCCCGCGCGGTCATCACGTTCGCGCCGTCGCGCGCGAGGCGGCGCGCCGCCTCCTCGGCCTCGAGCCCCGCCTTCGCGTCCGTGCCGAGCTCCTCGAGCAGCTCGGACGCGCTCATCGCGTGCCAGATTCCCTTCATGCGGTCGGTCTAGCAGACCGGCGCCGCCCGCGCGGCGACGCGCTCACACGCTCGCGGAGACGACCATCGGGAGCCGCACCGGCGCGCCGTCACCGCGCGGCGCGAGCGGGCGCGCCGCGAGCGCCCCCCGGTAGCGCACGTGGCGCGCGCGCGTCCACTCGACGAGCGGCCGCCAGGCGTACTGGGTGAGGTCGTTCGCGATCAGCAGGTGCCAGAGCGGGTTCGATCGCTTGTAGAGGTAGGCCATCGCGAGGTACGGCAGCACCGCGCGCGCGTCCTCGGGCCGCCGGCGCCAGATCGAGCGGTGACCGAACGTGCGCTGGTAGAGCCACTCGTAGCCACGCTGGAGCTCGTCGGGTCGCATGTGCTTGGGGCGGAACACGACGTGCGCGGTGTCGTAGCGCCGGTAGTCGCGGTGGAGGATCCGCCCCTCGGCCTCGAGCTGCCGGAACAGCGGCGTCTTCGGGTACGGCGTCAGGATGTGGTAGGTCGCGCACTCGAGGCGCTGCGCCTCGACCCACTCGGCGAGCCGCGCGAACACGTCCCGGCGGTCGTGATCGAACCCGAGCACGAAGCTCCCGTTGACCTGGACGCCGTGGTCGTGGAGCAGGCGCACCCGGCGCGCGTAGTCGGCCGCGCGGGCGGTCTTCTTGCGCGCGTCGCGGAGGTTGTCCTCGCTCAGGCTCTCGAAGCCGACGAACACCCCCGTGCAGCCGCTCAGCGCCATCCTGCGCACGAGCGACGGATCGTCCGTCACGTCGATGGTGACCGCCGCGCTCCACACGATCTCGAGCGGGCGCAGCGCGTCGCAGAGGCGCGCGAGGTACGCCCTCGAGGAGCCGAGGTTGTTGTCGGTGAACACGACGTACGGCTGGCCGTCCGCCGCGATCTCGGCCGCGATCTGCGCGGGCTCGCGCATGCGGTACGGCATGCGCAGGCCGTCGGTCGCGAGGTAACAGAACCCGCAGCGGTTGTGGCACCCGCGCGTCGCGTTGAGGCTCGTGGTGGTCAGGAAGGAGCGCCGCGCGAGCAGATCCCGGCGCGGCGCCGGGTCGCTCGCGTAGTCCGAGCGGAAGTCGGCCTCGTAGCGCGGCGCGAGCGCGCCGCGCTCGACGTCCGCGAGGATGCGCGGCCAGAGGGCGACACCGTCGCCGAGCGCGAGCGCGTCCGCGTGCGGCGCGCAGTCCTCGGGGCACGACAGCACGTGCAAGCCGCCGAGCACCACCTTCGCGCCGAGCTCGCGGTAGCGGCGCGCGAGCGCGAACGCGCGGTCCGCGAACGTGAGGTGCACGGTGATCCCGACGACCTCGGGCGGCGGATCGGACGGCGCCGCGCCGTGCAGGAGGTTCTCGTCGAAGTACCGCACGTCCCAGCCCGGCGGCGTCGCGCCCGCCACGCTCGTGAGCGCGAGCGTCGGCGTGAGCACGTGCTTGCCGAAGCTCGCGTGCGGGTCCTTCGGGTAGAAGGGGTTGATCAGGAGCGCCGTCCGCCGCGCCGGCGCGCGCGCGCTGCGCGCGGGCAGCGGCGGCGGCTCGCGGAACGCGCGCGGGAGCGGGCGCGGGCGGATGGGCTCGACGAAGGGCGCCTCGCGGTCGATCCACGCAGTCACGGCTCCGAGTACGCCGGAGCGCGGGCGCATATGCCCGCGGCGGCGCGAGCGGTCGCCCGGGCGGCGCGAGCCGTCGGCGCGCGCGCTTGGACCGCACGACCCACCGTCGCTCAGGCGCGCGGTTGACAAACCCCGAACGACCGTACTATTGTCTGTCTCGTGAGCAAGGGCGCCGAGACACGAGCCGCGATCCTGGACGAGGCGCTCTCGCGCGCGAGCGTGCACGGGCTCGGCGGCGTGACGATCGGCGAGCTCGCGAAGCGCGCGGGGCTCAGCAAGAGCGGGCTGTTCGCGCACTTCAAGTCCAAGGAGCAGCTCGACATCGCGGTGCTCGACGAGGCGCGCGATCGCTTCGTCGCGGGCGTCATCGCGCCCGCGTTCCGCGCGCCGCGCGGCCTGCCGCGCATCCGCGCGCTGTTCCAGCGCTGGCTCGAGTGGGACGCCGCCGGGTTCCAGCCCGGCGGGTGCCTGTTCATGGCCGCCGCGATGGAGCTCGACGACCAGCCCGGCCCCGCGCGCGACCACCTCGTCGCGACGCAGCGCGACTGGATCGAGGCGCTCCAGCAGGCCGCGCGCATCGCGGTCGAGGAAGGCCACTTCCGGGCCGACCTCGACGTCGAGCAGTGGGCCTACGAGCTGTGGGGCCTCGCGCTCGGCTACCACTTCTACCACCGGCTCCTGCGCGACCCGCGCGCCCTCGCGCGCGCGGAGCGCGCGCTCGAGGCGCTCCTCGCCTCCTCCGCCGCCTGAGCTCCGACGAAGGGAACCCCGATGACCGCCGCACGTCCACAAAAAAGCACGAACGTTCGCACTCAGGTCCGGATCGCGCGCGGCGCGCTGCGGGCGCTCGGCGTCGTATCGCCGCCCCTCGCCGGGCGCGTGGCGCTGCACCTGTTCACGCAGACCGCGCGGCGCGCGCCGCGCGAGGGCGAGCGCGACGCGCTCTGCCGCGCCGTCCGCTTCGTGGTCCCGTTCGAGCGCGAGCGGCTCGTCGCGTGGTCGTGGGGCCGCGGGCCCGCCGTGCTCCTCGCGCACGGGTGGAACGGCCGCGGGACGCAGCTCGCGCCGTTCGTCGGGCCGCTCGTCGGCGCGGGGCTCCGCGTGATCGCGTTCGACAACGTCGGGCACGGCGACTCGACGGGGGCCCACGCGACGCTCGCCGACTTCGCCCGCGCGATCACGCGCGTCGCCGACGCGGTCGGCGGAGCGCACGCGGTGATCGCGCACTCGCTCGGCGGCGCCGCGACGGCGATCGCCGTCCACGACGGGCTCGCGCTCGAGCGCGCGGTGCTCATCGCCTCGCCGACGGATCCGATGCGGTGGGTCGCGCACTTCAGCGAGCTGCTCGCGCTCGACCCGCGCGTCGAGGCGCCCTTCCGCGACGCGCTCGCGGAGCGCGCCGGCCGGCCGCCGAGCGCGCTGCGCCTCGAGGCGCTCGCGCCGCGGCTGCGCGTCCCCATGCTCGCGATCCACGACACCGACGATCGCGAGGTCCCCGTCGCCGCCTCGGTCGCGCTCACGCGCGCGTGGACGGGCTCCGCGCTCGTCACGACGAGCGGCCTCGGCCACCAGCGCATCCTCTGTGACCCCGACGTGATCGCGCGAAGCGTCCGCTTCGTCGCCGAGCCCCTGTCCCGCCGAGAAGGAGCCCCCGCATGACCGACCACGATCTGAGAGACCCGCACCTCGCCGCGCTCGTCGAGCGCATCCCGGACGACGTCTTCGCGACGGAGCGGCGGCGGCGCCCGCGCCGCGCGTTCGTGCGCTGGCTCCGCCACCTGCGCCGCTAGCGCGCTCGTCAACGCGTCTTGCGGAGGCGCAACGTCCAGAGGGTGCCCTCGCCGGGGACGACCTCGTGGCGCTCGAGCTCCTCGAGCCCCGGGGCCGCCTCGGCGAGCGCGCGCGCCGCGTCCGCCGCGACGTCGTTCCGGTAGTGCTCGAGCGCGGCGAGCGAGCGCTCCGCCCGCGCCGCCTGCGCGCGCGTCCGCGCGAGCCCGAACGCCGCGTCGTCGGCGACGAAGAGCTCACCGCCCGGCCGGAGCGCGCGCTCGACCGCGATCGCGAAGGCGTGCGGATCGGCGAGGTGGTTCCAGCTCCGCGAGACGAGCACGTGGTCCAGGCTCGCGGGCGCCGCCTCGCGGGCCCAGCCCTCGGCGCTCGCGACGCGCGCGTCGAGCCCCCGCGCAGCGAGCGCGGCGACCGCGGCCGGGTCGGGATCGAGCGCGCGGTAGCGGATCGCGCCCGCGCGGGCCGCGAGGACGTCGAGGTAGCGCCCGTGGCCCGCGCCGACGTCGAGCACGTCGCCCTCGAGCCGCGCGAGGTGCGCCCGCACGCGCGCGTCGGCGCGCGCGAAGCGGGTGTCGTCGAGCCGCGGCTCGAAGAGGCCCGTGCAGCGCGCGCGCTCGGGGCAGCCCGCGCACACCGCGCTGCGCTCGAGCGGGCAGAGGTCCCGCGCGAAGTCGTCGGGCGCGGCCTTCTCGCGCGCGACGTCGACGTAGAGCTGCCCCCGCGCGTGCTTGATCTCGACGAGCTCCGCGTCCGAGAAGTCGCGCGTCGGCGTGAAGAAGCGCGCGACACGATCCCCATGGCGCACGAAGAGGTGCCGGCCCCGATCCCACGGGCTCACGCCGTCGCGCAACAGCGGGCAGCCCTCGCGGCGCGGCGCCTCGACCGTCTCCTCGAGCACCCAGTGGAACGAGTTGCTCCGCGGCCGATCGCGGATCGGCGAGAGCTCCGCGTGGCCGAACGTCTCGTGGTAGCCGCGGTAGAGCCCGGGGCAGGGGCCGCTCGCGCTGCAGCCGCGGCAGCTCGCCTCGGGCTGGACCTTGTTCAGGTCGTCGACGGGATAGAAGTCGGGCTCACCGACCTCGATCATCGTCGCGAAGCGGTGCGTCTTGAGATCGTCGAACGCGTCCTCGTAGCCGCGCATCAGGCAGAGCGGGATCGCCCCGTGGCTCACGCGGTCCATCCCGAGCGAGCGCGCGTAGTCGATCGCGTCGCGCACCTTCGCCGCCACGTCGGAGACGCGCGGCATCAGGTGCTCGAAGAGCGCGGCGCCGCCGCCCTTGGGCTCGACCATCGAGAGCTTGAGCCGCACGTCCTCGTACGGCCGCACCGCGTCGACCAGGCCGCGCAGGTGCTCGACGTTGTGGCGCGTGATCACGCAGTTCACGGTGAAGTCGAGCCCACGCCCCGACAGCACCGCGATGGCGCCGTAGGTCTCCTCGAACGCCTGCGAGCGCACCATCAGGTCGTGCACCTTGGCGGTGCCGCCGTGGAGCGAGAGGTAGACGTAGCGGAGCCGGCGCCGGGCGAGCTCGTCGACGAGGCTGGGGTAGCTGAGCATGCGCCCGTTCGTCACGAGCCCGAAGTCCATCCCGAGCCGGGCGACGTGCGAGGCCCACGCGAGCAGCTCCGGGCGGATGGTCGGCTCGCCCCCGCTCAGGACGACCATCGAGTGCCCGAGCGCCTTCGCGCGCTCGATCTTCGCGTGGACCTCCGCCGCCTCCGCGTCGACGTGGCGGACGTCGAGCGTGTGGCAGAACGAGCAATGGTCGTTGCACCCGTAGCCGACCTTGATGAGGGCCTTCACGCCCCGACAGCATGGCACGACGCCGCGGGCGCGCGCCGCGGCCCGCGGCGTCCCGCGGTGTGTGCGCACGCACAGGATCGGGTGGCGCGCGCTCTTCTATCGGCCGCGCACCTCCGCTAGCGTGTGGGAGCCATGCAGCGCCTCGCCCCGTTGGTCCTCGCCGTATTCACCCTCGCGGGCTGTGACGCCGGCCCCGGCCCGCGGCTACGCGACGCGGGCGGGACGGGCCCGGGCACCGACGCGGGCGACGTGCCGCGCGCGGACGCCGGTCCGCCGCCGCCCCCGCCGCCGCCCTTCGACGCGGGCCCGCCGCGGCGGCTCGACTCGGACAACGACGGCATCCCCGACGAAGACGAGGCGATGTACGGGACCGACCCGTTCAACCCCGACACCGACGGGGACGGCGTCGAGGACGGCGTCGAGATCCTCGCGGGCACCGACCCGCTCGACGCGCGGAGCACGATCCCGCCGACCGACTTCTACGTCGTGCTGCCGTACATGGACCCGCCGCTCCTGCGCGAGCTCGACTTCTCGGCCCGCCTCGGCCGCGGCGACATCTTCTTCCTCGTCGACACGACGGGGAGCATGGGGACCGCGATCAGCAACGTCCGCAGCACGCTCTCGAGCACGATCGTGCCCGCCATCCGCGACGCGATCGTCGACGTCGTGATGGGCGTCGCCGACTACCAGGACTTCCCCGTCGCGCCGTACGGCTCGCCCGGCGACGTGCCGTTCCGTCTGCGGCGCTCGATGACCGCGGACGTCGCCGCCGTCCAGTCCGCCGTGAACGCCCTCTCGCTCGGGGACGGCAACGACATCCCCGAGTCGCTCGTCGAGGGGCTCTACCGCTCCGTCGCGGGCACGTGCGCGGACGGCAGCGGCTTCGGCGAGGCGTGCTTCCGCTCGAGCTCGCACCCGATCATCGTCGTGGTGACCGACGCGCCGTCGCACAACGGCCCGCCGTCGCGCACCCCGAACGACTACGCCGCCGGCAGCGTCACCCCGACGCCGCGCACCTACGGAGAGACGATCACCGCGCTCAACGGGCAGGCGGTGAAGATCGTCGGCGCGTCCGTGAGCGTGAGCTCGCCCTTCCCGTTCCCGATCCCGGGCGGCGGGAGCGGCCGGCCGCACCTCGAGGAGCTGTGCACCGCGACCGGCTCGCGCTCGGTCGCGGGCGCGCTCACCGTCTACGACTCGCCCGGCGGCTCGGTGAGCACCTCGGTCGTCGACGGGATCCTCGACCTCGTGGGCGCATCGGTCCAGGACGTCACGCGCCGCACGCTCGACGACCCGAGCGACGAGGTCGACGCGACGCGCTTCATCAAGGCGGTGCGCCCGCTGCGCGCGACGCGCGCGACGCGCTTCGACGACACCACGTTCTACGGCGTCGGCGGCGGCACCACCGTCACCTTCCAGGTGCACTTCGAGAACGACTTCCTGCCCGCCGAGACGTTCGTGCAGATCTTCCGCGCGTACATCGAGGTCGTCGACGTGGCGTCGGGCACCGCGCTCGATCGGCGCAACGTCTACATCGTCGTCCCGGCCGTCGGCGGCATCTTGATCTGAGCTGGCGGCGAGGGTGGATCCCGCCGCCGGAGATCAGCAGGGGAGCTTGGCGTCCGACGGGCGCACGTAGAGCGGCTCGAGGGCGGCGCGGTCGTGCGGGCCCTCGGCGGCGAAGCGAGCCTCGGCCTCGAGCGCGATGAGCGCGGCGCGGGGGGCGTCGTGGATCGCGGGGAGCATCGGGCAGAGGACGTCGGGGTAGCGCCGGGCGCCCGCCCCGAAGACGACGGCGCCGCCGAAGGGGGCGAGCGCGGCGAGCGCCGCCTCGGGCCCGGCGTGGAGCGGGGCGAGGCGCTCGAGCAGGCCGACCGCGGTGCGCTCGTAGACGGCCAGGAAGACCTCCCCCTGGTGCGCGTCGGCGACGGGCGCGAGCAGGGCGCCGGGCGCGCCGAGGGCGAGCGCGACGAGCGAAGAGACCCCCCGGATCGGGCGGTCGAGCGCGAGCGCGAGGCCCTTGGCCGCGGCGACGCCGACGCGCGTGCCCGTGAAGGAGCCGGGGCCGAGGCCGCACGCGACGAGGTCGACGTCGGCGCGCGCCCAGCCCGCGTGATCGAGGGCCTGCTCGAGCAGGGCGAAGAGCCGCTCGCCGTGGCGCGCGCGCACGCTCGCGGCGACCTCCGCGCGGAGCGCGCCCGCCTCGACGCACGCGACGGCGCCCAGGTCGGTGGAGGTCTCGATCGACAAGACGCGCATCGGAGCCCGGCAGGGTACACTGAATGCGCCTGGGCCGGCCTCCGTCGGCTCGAGACGACGCCGTACCATGAGCACCGCGACGCGCATCCGGTTCGATCCCCGCGAGGAGCGCGTCATCGCCGGGCTCGCGCGCTGGATGGGCGTGCTCGGTCGGTTCCAGATCGTCGCGGCCGTGTTCGTGTTCGTGGTGCTGCTCGGGGTGACGGGCGTGGTGACGACGGTCGAGCTCGTCGAGCCGGCGAGCGCGGGCGCGGGCGAGGACCCGCTCGTGCAGATCGGCGAGGTCTCGCGCGGGACGATCGCGGCGGTCGTCGGCGTGGTGGTGGTGCTGAGCCTGATCTTCCTGCGCGGCGGGATGCTGCTCCTGTCGGCGTCGGACGACCTCGAGGTGGTGGTCGGCAAGGGCGAAGAGACGCGCGAGAGCGCGCAGCACGCGCTCGAGGGCGCGCTCGGGCGCCTGCGCAACTACTTCGTCCTCGAGTCGCTGCTCATGGTGATGATCGCCGCGGGGATCTACGCGGGGACGATCGCGGGGTGGGGCTCGTGAGCGCGCCCGACGGCGAGGAGGCGGCGCGCCCGAGCGGGCTGCCCGAGGGCGCGAGCGAGAAGCGGCGCGTGTCGACGCCGGAGGGCGAGCTGGTCTCGCTGCGGCCGCCCAAGCGCAAGAGCGACCCGCCGCCGCGGCGCGAGAGCAAGCCGCCCCGAGGCCTCGGCGGGACGCACCGCCGGTCCGACCCGCCGAGCGAGCCGCCGCGCGCCGAGGCGCCGCCGGGGCTCGCGGGGATCTCGACGTCCGCGCGGCGGCGGCTCGAGCTCGCGCTCGAGGAGGAGCGCGCGTCCGAGCCGGACGACACGCGCCCGCACGAGGAGCGCGCGCCCGACGGCCCGCGGGCCCCGGTCGGGCTCACCGAGCTCTCGACGTCGGCCCGCCAGCGGCTCGAGCTCGCGCTCGACGCGGACGACACGAGCCCGAAGCTGCCCGTCGGCCTGAAGAACCTCACGACGTCTGCGCGGCAGCGGCTCGAGCTCGCCATCGACGCCGACGACGCGGACGTGTTCGACCCCGCGAAGCCGCCGGCGCTGGCGCCCGAGCGGCTGAGCGCGCCGCCGACCGGGCTGGTGCTCGACGCCTCCGGGCGGCGCACGGTGGCGTCGCTGGCGCGCTGGATCGGGTTCTGCGGCCTGATCACCCTGGCGGTCGGCGCGCTGACGGGGCTGAGCTACCTGACGGGCGAGGGGTCGGTCGCGCACGTCGTGATCGGGATCCTCGCGACGGCCGTGGCCATCTGGCAGCTCCTCGCGGTGTGGGAGCTCCAGAAGGTGCTGCGCGACCGGCAGCAGCGGCACCACGTGGTGCACGCGCTCGGGCACGTGCGCAGCGCACTGTTGCTCAAGGCGCTCCTGGTATGCGCGGCGATGGTGCTGGGCTGCTTCACGTTCTCCGTGGCCGGTTCCTTGCTCTTCTTGCTCGGCTGACCTAGGAAGCGGGCGGTGAGCCGGAAGGCCAAGGAGCGGGCCGCAGAGGGGCCGATCGCGGCAGCGGCGAGCTCCGCCGATCGCTGGGAGCGGCACAAGTCCAACGCCAAGACGATCGGCGGCGCGGTGCTGCTCGCGCTGTTCATCCGAGTGCTGCTCTTCGAGGCGTTCGAGATCGACGGCCCCTCGATGGAGCCGACGCTGCTCAACGGGGACCGCGTCGTCGTCGCGAAGTACATGTACGGCCTCTTCCTCCCGTTCACGAACGAGGCCGTGGCCTCGTGGGGGATGCCGAGCCCGGGCGACGTCGTGATCGTGCGCAGCCCGCTCGACAACATCGACATCGTCAAGCGCGTGATCGGCGTGCCCGGCGACGTGATCGAGATCCGCGACGACGTGGTCTTCCGCAACGACGAGCCGCTGCAGGTGCGCATCGTCGGGCCGTGCCGCAGCGAGGACGGCGGCCACGACTACGACTCGTGCGAGTGGGTCGAGGAGTCGATCGGGTCGCGCCACTGGCAGACGAGCCGCTCGCGCCTCAGCGTGCCCAACACGATGGAGGCGATGGAGGTGCCCGCGGGGCACATCTTCGTCATGGGCGATCACCGCGACCGCTCGAACGACAGCCGCAACCCGCGCGTCGGCATGATCCCGATCCAGCGCGTGAAGGGGCGCGCGCTCGCGATCTACTGGTCGTGGGAGGGCGGCACGCGTTGGGATCGCATCTTCGACGGCGTACACTGAGCGGCGTCGGACGATGAGCGCGAAGCGGTGGCGCGAAGAGGCCCGCGCGCGGCTGCGCGACGAGGTCGGGACGCTGCGGACGGAGAGCCGCGAGGCGGTGGCCCTCGTCTACCCGAGCCCGTACGCGACCGGCATGAGCTCGCTGGGCTTCCAGCACGTCTACCGCACGCTCCACGCGCGCGGGCGATGTGCCGAGCGCGCATTCTTGCCCGACGACGTGGCCGCGTTCCGCGCGTCGCGCGCGCCGCTCTTCACCTACGAGTCCGAGCGGCCGGTCGGCGACTTCCCCGTCGTCGCGCTGTCGGTCGCGTTCGAGCTCGAGCTCGCCGGCGTGGTCGAGGTGCTGTCGCTGAGCGGGCTGCCGCCGCTCGCCGAGGCGCGCGACGCGCGGGCGCCGTTCGTGCTCGCGGGCGGGCCGCTCACGTTCTCGAACCCCCTACCCCTCGCGCCCTACGCGGACGCGATCCTGATGGGAGAGGCAGACGAGACGGTGCACCAGGCGCTCGACGTGATCTTCGGGTGCGCCACCAAGGACGAGGCCAAGCGCGCGCTCGCGCGCGAGATCCCGTCGTGCTTCGTGCCGGACGTCCACGGCGACGCGATGCCCGACGTGGCCAAGTGCCCCGACGCGCTCTTGCCGGCGTACGCGGCGATCCGCACGCCGCACACGGAGCTGCGCGACATGTTCCTGCTCGAGGCCGAGCGCGGCTGTCACCGGCAGTGCCAGTACTGCGTGATGCGCCGCTCGACCAACGGCGGGATGCGCATCGTACCGATGGAAAAGGTCTTGTCGCTGATCCCCGACGACGCGCGGCGCGTGGGGCTGGTCGGCGCGGCGGTGAGCGACCACCCGAAGATCGCCGACATCGTGGAGACGCTCGCCGATCAGGGGCGCGAGGTCGGCCTCTCGTCGCTGCGGCCGGACCGGCTGAACGATCGGTTCGTCGCGGCGCTCAAGCGCGCGGGCTACCGCACCCTGACGACGGCGAGCGACGGCGCGAGCCAGCGGCTGCGCGACATGATGCAGCGCAAGGCGCGCGAGCGGCACCTCGAGAACGCCGCCGCGCTGGCGCGCGCGCACGGGATGAAGCGGATGAAGCTCTACATGATGGTGGGGCTGCCCGACGAGCGCGACGAGGACGTCGACGAGCTCGTCGCCTTCGCGAGCGAGCTGAGCAAGCAGATCCCGCTGAGCCTGGGGATCGCGCCGTTCGTCGCGAAGCGGAACACGCCGCTCGACGGCGCGCCGTTCGCCGGGATCGACGTGGTGAAGCGGCGGCTGGCGCGGCTGCGGCGCGGGGTGCGCGGCCGGGTCGAGCTGCGCGCGACGAGCGCGCGCTGGGCGTGGGTCGAGTACGTGCTCGCGCAGGGCGGACAGGCCGAGGGCCGCGCGGTGAAGGAGGCGGTCGAGGCGGGCGGCGGCTTCCGGGACTGGGAGCGCGCGTTCGCCGAGCTCCCGTCCGAGCGCGCGCGGCGGAGCCTGCGCATCGTCGCGTGAGGTGGCGCGCCCGCCCCGTCGCGCTCGGCGCGCTCGCCGCGCTCGCCGCGCTCACCCCCGCGTGCCGCCGGCCGCCCGCGACCGCGCCGCCGAGCACCTCCGCCGCGCCGGGGCCACCCGCCCTCGACTTCGCGCGGATCGGCGTCACGCACTGGGACGCCCGCTACCACTTCACGGATCGGCCCATCCTCGAGGAGGGCGCGGACCGGATCTGGGACCTCGGCGCCCGCGTGATCAAGCTCGAGCTCGAGGTGGGCGGGAAGTACCAGCGCGAGTACCCGTTCAACCACGAGTGGCGAGAGCACGAGAGCGTGCGGGACCTCGTCGCGGACCCGTACTACGTCGCGGCGATCCACCGGCCGTGGCGCTGGGTGAACTTCCAGATCGGCGTCTCGCAGCGCGCGGTGCCGGTCGAGTGGTGCGACGGGATGACGCAAGAGGAGGTCGCCGCCGAGCGCGAGGCGTTCTACGCGCTCACGCGGCACCTGCTCGAGGCCTACCGCGAGAGCGGGATCACGTTCCTGCTCGACCACTGGGAGGGAGACAACGCGCTGCACGAGAACCCGTGCTACCCGCAGGGCGGCGGCGGCGCCGACTGGACCGTGCGCGACGGGATGGTCCGCTGGCTCGGCGCGCGGCAGGCCGGCATCGTGGCCGCGCGGGCCGAGGTCGGCGAGCACGGCGTGCGCGTGCTGGGCGGCGCGGAGTGCAACTCGACGCCCGATCACGAGTGGCCGCCGGGGACGGGCTCGCGCTGCGGCCACGACGTGCTGCCGTACATCGACCCGCCGCCCGATCTGTGCGGGCTCTCGGCGTACCGCGACGAGCGCTCGACCGACATGGGCGCGGCCCTCGCCTGGCTGCGCGAGCGGTGCAACGCGCGCCGCGCGACGCCCTCGCCGCTGGGCGATCAGAACGTCTACGTCGCGGAGCTGGGCGCCCCGGCGCGCGAGGTCGGCGACGCGCGGCAGCTCGCGATCACGCGCGCGCAGACCGAGTCGGCGCTCGCCCACGGCGCGGCGCTGGTGATCTACTGGCAGCTCTTCAGCAACGAGTGCGTCGCGGGCTGCCCGAACGATCCCGTGCGCGACGAGGACGTGCGCGGCTTCTGGCTGGTGCGCCCGGAGCCGCGCGAGCGCGGCGGGACGCCGACGCCGACGTGGGACTGGATGGCGAGCGTGTTGGCCGGCGAGCGCGCGCGGCCGCCGCCGGCCGCCGACGGGCGCGCCGTGCGGCTCGTCGCGCGCGCCTCGGGTCGGTGCGTGGCGGGGGCGCGGCCCGCTCGCGCAGGCGGGCTGCGACGCGGCGCGCGCGGAGCAGACCTGGCGGCTGCGCGACGCGGGCGAGGGGCTCGTCCGGCTCACGACGTCCGACGGCCAGGGGCTGCGCGCGGGGGAGCCGCTCGAGGTCGCGCGCGAGGCCACCGCGTGGCGCTTGGGCCCCGCGCCGGACGCGGGCGGCTACTTCACGCTGGAGGACCCGGCGCGCGAGCGGTGCGTCGAGCTCACGGGCGGGACGTACGCCGACGGGCCGCACCTGGGCCTCGCGCCCTGCACGGGGGCGCGCGCGCAGCAGTTCGCGGCGCTGCCCGCCCCGGGCCCGCCCTGAGCCGAGCGCGCCCTCGGGCCGCGCCGACGGCTAGCCGAGGATCATCGTCTCGCTGAGCAAGTTCCCTTGCGCATAGCGGCGCAGGTTCCAGCGCTCGAAGAGCTCGGGCTCCTCGCCGAAGAGGAGGTGGCGCGCGTACAGCTCGCCCATGATGGGCGCCATCATGAACCCGTGGCCCATGAAGCCGCTCGCGAGGTAGAGGTTCGGGACCTCGTCCACCGGGCCGACGAGCGGGTTGCCATCGGGCGTCAGGTCGTAGCAGCCCGACCACTGCCGCAGGACGCGCACGCCGCCGAGGATCGGCATCGCGCGGGTGAGCGAGCGCGCGTAGAGCGCGAGGAAGCGGAGCGAGCTCGCCTGGTCGAGCCCCTCGGGGACGTGCTCGTTGGAGATGCCGCCGACGATCTCGCCGCGCATCGACTGCGAGAAGTAGAGGCCCGTGCCGAGGTCGCCGACGAACGGCTCGAGGAACGGCTTGAGCGGCTCGGTGGAGCAGATCTCGTGGCGGTGCGGGCGCGACGGGAGCTCGACGCCGACCTTGCGGGTGAGCTCGGGGCTCCACGCGCCGGCCGCGCAGATCACGCGCTCGGCGCGCACGCGGCCGCGGTCGGTGACGACGCCGGTGATGCGCTCGCCCTCGGTCTCGAGGTCGAGCACGCGCGTGTGCGTGTGGAGCTCGACGCCGAGGCGCTGGGCCTCGCGCGCGTAGCCCCACACGAACGGCCACGGGAAGACGACGCCGTCGTCGGGGTTGTGGCTCGCGGCGACGACGCGCGAGACGTCGAGCTGCGGCACGAGCTTCTTGATGCCGGTCGGGTCGAGGATGCGCGTCGAGAGGCCGTGCTCGTTCTGCAGGGCGCACGACGCCTCGAGCTGGCGCGCGCGCTCGTCGCTGCGCGCGAGGAACAGGTAGCCCGAGCGCCGGAACCAGACGTTGATGCGCATCTTGGTCGCGAACTCGTCGCACAGCGCGATCGAGCGGCGCATGAGCCGGATGTTCGTCTCGCTCGACCACTGCGCGCGCACGCCGCCGCCGTTGCGACCCGAGGCGCCGCCGCAGAGGTAGCCGCCGTCGAGCACCAGGACGCGCTCGGCGCCGAAGCGCGCGAGGTTGTACGCGATCGACAGGCCCATGATGCCGGCGCCGACGACGACGGTGCGGGCGTCCTCGGGCAGCGGGCGCGCGCTCACGCGGGCTCCTCCGCGTCGTCGGGACACAGGCCCGCGAGATCGGCGAGCGGGATCGGGTGGAACGGCGGGCGCGGCGTGATCGGCAGCGCGGGCGCGACGCCGCCTCGCGAGACGAGCAGGCGCGCGACGAGCGCGGTGCACTGCTTGCCCTGGCACCAGCCCGTCCCGAACCCGGTGTAGCGCTTGACGCTCTCGAGGTCGTCGTGGCCCTTGGCGATCGCCTCCTCGAGCTCGTCGAGCAGCACGTCCTCGCAGCGACAGATCAGGACCTTGTTGCTCATCTCAGCTCCTCCACGATCGCGGCCGCGGCGGCCTCGGCCTCCGCGCGCACGGCGTCGAGCGACCGCTCCTCGGGGCCCGCGGCCCAGCCGGTGACGCGCACGTCGGGCGCGGCCGTCGCGCCCGCGGCGCCGACCTCGAGCTCGTAGCCGGTGCCCGAGAAGCGCACGGCGACGCCCGCCTGCGCGGCGAGCTCGTAGACCGCGGAGCTCGGCGGGAGCACGGCGAGCGCGTCGCAACGTAGCTTGCGTTCTCCTTCGGCGGTGCGGACGATGATCGCGTCGAGCGCGGGGCGGCCGTCGGCCTCGACGAGCGCCGCCTCGGGGTAGGGGCCGAGCACCTCGGCGCCCTCGCGGGCGAGGGCTTGCGCGAGCGCGCCCGCGAGGCGCCCCTCGCCCGCGACGGCGACGCGGGCGCCGGGCAGGACGCCGTGCGAGAGGAGGACGCACGCGCCGTGGAGGTCGACGACGCCGGGCGTGTCGGCGTCGCCGAACGCCGACGCGCCGACGTGGCGGCCGGTGGCGACGAGGGTCCGCGCCGGGCGGACGCGCTCGAGCCCGTCGGGCCCGCCGGTCACGACGACGAGGCGCTCCGTCCGCGCGGCGGGCGCCGGGCCCGCGGCGCCAGCCACGTCCTCCCACGGATCGTACGCGGCGAGCGCGGCGGTGCGCGCCGACAGCCGCGCGCCCGCGGCCCGAGCCGCCTCGATCCACGGCTCCGCCGCCTCGAGCGGATCGAGCGGCCACCACGCGAGGCTGCCGCCGAGCGCGAGCGCCTCGTCGACGAGCGCCACGTCGAGCCCGGCGCGCGCCGCGTGCGCGGCGGCGGCGAGGCCGGCCGGCCCGCCGCCGATCACGAGCAGGTCGACCTCGCAGGTGCGCGCCTCGACGAGCTCGCGCACCGCGTCGGGCAGCCGGCCGATGCCCGCGACGCGCCGCGCGACCTTCTGCATCGCCTTGTTCGCCGCCTCGCTCCACGTGAACATGTCGTGGTGCTTCAGCCCGCCGGGGAAGAACCAGTCGGTGAGCGCCAAGAGATCGCGCTCGGCGCTGCCGACGACGTTCTGCGTCTCGATCACCATGCCGTCCTCGGCGGGCAGCGCGCAGGTCGTGACGGACGCGACGCCGTCGACGCGCATGAGGCAGCCCTCGCAGCGGCCGCGGTAGCACGCCGCGCCGCGCGGGCGGTGGTACTTCACGCTGCGGCCGAGCACCAGCCGGCCCGCCGCGGCGAGCGCGACGGCGACGGGCTCGCCGGGCGCCGCCGGGACCGGATCGCCGTCGACGCGGAGGGTGACGGGCGCGGCGAGCGTGCCGAGGCGTCGGGGGGCCATGCGCGCGGGATGGTATGCCGCGCGGTCGCGAAGATCGATCCGCGCGCCCGCGGTTCGTCTGCGGTTGCGCACGAGCGGGCGCGCGGCCCGTCCGCTTGAACCGCGCGAGCGCGCGTCCTAAAGAGCCCGGCGAGGGCCGAGCCATGACGAGACGAGCACCCTTTCGCACTTCGGGGCTGGGCGTGGCGGTGATGACCGCGCTCGCGATCGCGGGCTGCGCGCGCGGGAGCGGCGGCCGGAACGACGCGGGCGGGCCGCCTCCCGGCTTCGACGCGGGCACGCCGCCCCCCGGCTTCGACGCGGGCACGCCGCCTCCCGGCTTCGACGCGGGCACGCCGCCCCCCGGCTTCGACGCGGGCGGCGGCTCGTGCAGCGAGAGCCCGTGCCGCCTCGTCTCGCCGCAGTGCGGCTGCGCGCCGGGGCAGGGCTGTTACCTGTCGGGCGGCAGCACGCGGGTGTGCGGGACGCCGGGCCCCGAGAGGGAAGGGCAGGCGTGCACCGGCGCGACGGCCTGTCAAGCCGGCTTGCTCTGCATCGGCTCGGCCTCGGCGAACTTCTGCTCCCGCTTCTGCAGCAGCGACGCGGACTGCACGGCGGGCGCCGGCTCGCTCTGCTTGCTCGAGCTCGACGACGGCACGGGCGGGGCGATCCCCGGCGTCCGCCTCTGCACGGCGCACTGCGACCCGGCGACGCCGGGCGTCGGCTGCCCCTCGACGATGGGCTGCGCCATCTACGAGGAGTCGATGGGCGCGGGCCGCATCTTCACCGGCTGCCGGCCGGCGGGCACCCGCACCGCGGGCCAGACCTGCCCCAACCCCGACGACTGCGCGCCCGGCCACTTCTGCGGCGACGGCGTGTGCTACCGCACGTGCCGGCCGCCGTTCGGCTCGGAGTGCACCGGCCTCACGTTCTGCGAGTCCTTCTCGACACCGCTCGTCATCGGCGGCGTCGAGTACGGCTACTGCTACTGAGCTCGCTGGCCGGGTCGCGCCAGCCCCTCCCCGGCGAGGCAGCTGGCGCGGAGCTTCGCGAACGCGCGGGCGCGCGGGTCGTCGCGGAGCTTCTCCGCGCGCGGCTGCTCGCCGTAAGTCCGCGCGCTTCCGTCCGGCGCGAACATGGGCTCGTAGCCGAAGCCGAGCTCGCCGCGCGGCGGCCAGACGAGGTGCCCGCCGACGCGGCCCTCGAAGCCCTCGACGTGCCCGTCCGGCCACGCGAGCGCGAGCGCGCACACCATCTCGGCCTCGCGGGAGCGCTCGCCGAGCGCCGCGTGGACGCGCGCCATCGCCTCGGCGTAGTCGCCCGTGGGCGAGAAGCGGCGCGAGCGCACGCCGGGCGCGCCGCCGAGCGCGGGCACGACGAGCCCCGAGTCGTCGGCGACCGCCGCGAGCCCCGTCGCGCGCGCGGCGGCGAGCGCCTTGAGGGCGGCGTTGCCGATGAAGTCCTCCGCGTCCTCGGCGGGCTCGGACAGCGCGAGATCCGTGGCGAAGCGCACCTCGAAGCCCAGCGGCGCGAACAGGTCCGCGACCTCGCGGGCCTTGCCGGCGTTGAGCGAGGCGACGAGCAGCGGGCCGACCGGCAGGGTTCGCGGCATCGGCGGGAGGATACGGCTATCCTCGCGCCGTGGCCGGGGATCCCCGCGATCGGGCCGACGGGCGAGCCGCGCTGTTCGCGTTGGCGTCGGCGGCGCTGATGATCGCGCAGCAGGTCGGCAGCAAGGCGACCCGCGACGCGCTGTTCCTCTCGTCGTTCGAGGTGCGCGACCTGCCGCGCGTGGTGATCGCGGCGGCGGTCGCGTCGCTGATCGCCGTGCTCGCCGCCTCGCGGGCGTACGCGCGCTTCGGGCCCGCGCGCGCGGTGCCCGTCGCGTTCGCGGCGAGCGGCGCGCTCTACTTGGTCGAGTACGCGCTCGCCGGGAGCGCGCCGCGGCCCGTCGCGGTCTTGCTCTACCTCCACACGGCGGTGTTCGGCGCGCTCGTCATCAGCGGGTTCTGGTCGGTCGTCAACGAGCGCTTCGATCCACACAGCGCGAAGAAGATGATGGGCCGGATCGGCGCAGGCGCGACGCTCGGCGGGGTCGCCGGCGGCCTCTGCGCGGAGCGCGTCGGCTCGCTCTTCGAGGCGAGCACCATGCTCCTGGTGCTCGGCGCGCTCAACGGGCTCGCCGCGGCAGGCGTCGCCGGCATCGGCGCGGGACTGCGCGCCGGCCAACACGACGAGGTCCGCTCGGCCGACGTGCTCGCCGCGCTGCGCGGGACGCCCTACCTCGTGCGGCTCGCGGGGCTCGTGGTCCTCACGGCCGTGAGCGCGGCGCTCGTCGACTTCGCGTTCAAGGCGGAGGCGGCGGCGCACTTCGCGCAGGGCTCGGCGGAGCTGCTCTCGTTCTTCGCGCTCTTCCACGTCGCGGCCGCGGTGCTCTCGCTCCTCTTGCAGCTCGGGCTCGCGCGGCCGGCGCTCGAGCGGCTCGGCGTCGCGGGCAGCGCGGCCACCCTCCCCTTCGTCGTCGTGATCACCGCCGCGGTCGCCGCGGGGCTCACCAAGCTCGCGACGGTCGTCGTCGCGCGTGGCGCCGAGCTCGTCGTCGCCAACAGCGTCTTCCGGAGCGGCTACGAGCTGCTCTACACGCCCGTGTCGCCCGAGCGCAAGCGACCGACCAAGGCGCTCATCGACGTCGCCGGCAACCGCGCGGGGGACGCGCTCGGCAGCGTCGTCGTGTTGGGCATCCTCGCGCTCGTGCCGGTCGAGATGGCGATCCCGATCGTGCTCGGCGCGGCCGCGGCCACGGCGGTAGGGACGCTCGCGGTCGCGCGGCGCCTGCACCGCGGCTACGTCGCGCAGCTCGAGGCGCGCCTGGCGAGCGACTCCCCCGGCGCGGCGGCCGAGCTGCGGCAGGCGACGCTCTCGACGCTCTCGACGCTCGGCCTCGATCGCGAGGCGCTCTTCGACCAGCTCGCCGCGCACGACTCCTACGGCGATCGCATCAGCGGCGCGTCGTTCGACCCCGGCGGCTCGGTGCCGCCGCCGCGGCCGCCGGGTGGCGTCGACGCGCCGGCCGGCGATCCCGTGCACGGGCTCGCGGCGAGGCTGCGGCACGGGAGCGCGGAAGAGATCCGCGAGGTGCTCGGCGCGGGCCCGCTCGATCGGCGGCTGGTGCCCTTCGCGATCGCGCTGCTCGCGCGGCGCGACGTCCACGCGGCGGCGATCGAGGCGCTGCGTCCGCTCGCGGACGACGAGGCCGAGCGGCTCGTCGCCGCGCTGACGGACGTCGAGCAGCCGTTCGCGATCCGGCGGCGCCTGCCGCGCGTGTTGTCCTCGGCGCGCGGCGCGCTCGCCGCGCAGGGGCTCGACCTCGCGCTCGACGACCCAGAGCGCGAGGTGCGGGTGCGGGCCGCGATCGCGCTCGCCCGGATCGCGCGCGCGGAGCCCGCGCTGCGGCCGACCCGCGCGCGCGCGCTCGAGCGGGTGGGGTTCGAGCTCGCCGCGGGGCACCCCGAGCGCGAAGACGGCGCGCTCCACGGCAGGCTCGAGCACGTCTTCACCCTCCTCGGGCTGGCGTACGACGAGCAGCCCCTGCGCCTCGCGCGCGCGGCGCTCGCCGGCTCGGACCGACAGCTGCGCGGCACCGCGCTCGAGTACCTCGAGAACATCCTGCCGGAGGCGACCCGCGACGCGCTCTTCCCCTTGCTCGACGCGCGGCTCGGGCCGCACCCGCGCCGCACCGAGCGCGAGCTCGTCGAGGCGCTCCTGAAGGCGGCGAACGAAGAATGAGGGGACGATCCTCGTCATCTCTTCATTCGCCTCACGGTCGAACCGTGCAAGGCGACGAGAATGACGAAATGAAGAAGATCGTCCCCTATCGCTTCACGAGCGCGTCGTCGAGCGCGGTGGCGCGCAGGTAGGCGTCGCGGGTCGCGAGGCGGCCCCAGTACGCGGTGAGCTCGGGGCGGGCCTCGAGCGTGCCGAAGCGCAGGCCCCACGCGACCTGGGCGCCGACGTACACGTCGGCGGCGCTGAAGCGATCGCCGGCGACGTACTCCGCGCGCGAGACGGCGTAGCAGAGGGTGTCGAGCATGGAGGCGTAGTCGCCGTAGCCGACGCGGCCCCGCTTGTCCGGCGGGACCTCGAAGCCGAGCGAGCGGTTGACGACCGCCGCCTCGACCGGGCCGGCCGCGAAGAAGAGCCAGCGGTAATACGCGGCCCGATCCGCGGGCGCCGGCAGCAGACCGGCCTCGGGGTACGCGTCGGCGACCCACGCGCAGATCGCGGCGCACTCGGTCACGACCTCGTCGCCGCGCACGAGCGCCGGGACCTTCGCCATCGGGTTGATCGCGAGGTACGCGTCGGTCCGCATGGACTTGCCGTACTCGACCACCTCGGCGCGGTAGGGGACGGCCGCCTCTTCCAGCATCCAGCGCGCGATGCGGCCACGGGACATCGGGTTCGTGTAGAGCACCAGCTCGTCCGTCATGAGCCGGGTTGTCGGACGAGACGGCGCGCGCGTCAACTCGTCACTCCCACGTGTCGCGCAGGTCCTTCGCGCTCGCGGGGTGCTTGATCAAGAAGCCCTGCCCGAGCTCGCACCCGAGCGCGAGACACGTCGTGTGCTCCGCCTCGGTCTCGATGCCCTCGGCGATCACTCCCACGTCGGCGTCGCGCATCACCTTCACGAGCGCCGCGACGAGCTCCTGCCGGCGCGGGCTGCGATCGATGTCGCGGATGAGGCCCATGTCGAGCTTCACGAAGTCCGGCGGCGCCTCCGCGAGCTCCATCAGGCGCGAGGAGCCGGCGCCGAAGTCGTCGTACGCGAGCTCGATCCGCCGCGCCGCGAGCTCCTCGCGCAGCTTGCGCATCGCGGCCGCGCTCGAGATCACCGACTCGTGGATCTCCGCGACGATGGTGCGACCGGGACAGGCCTCGGCGGTGCGCGCGAGCTCGTCGAGCAGCGTCGGATCGCGCATCTCCGCCGGGTGCACGTTGAGGAAGACGCGCTCGCCCGCCCTCGGGAGCCCCGGGACCTCCTCGACCGTCACGCGCCGCATCAAGCGGCTCAGCTCGACCGCCTTGCCGAGCTCGTGCGCGAGGTGGAAGAGGCGCGCCGCGTCGTAGGTCGCGTCGGTCAGCTGGTGGCGACCGAGCGCCTCGAAGCCGATGAGGGCGCCGGTGTCGAGCGCCACGATCGACTGGAACACGATGCGCACCATGTCGCCGCGCAGGATGCGGTAGATGTCGCGCGTGCCCTTGAGGTTGTCGGAGCCCTGGGTGTCCGGGTCCTGCGCCCAGGTCGAGCTCAGCGCGCGGCTCGCCGTGGCGGCGACGTGGTAGACGAGCTCGCGGTGCGCGACGTGGACGATGTCTCCGTCGTGCAAGAGGCGCTCGCCTTCGAGCGGCTCGCCGTTGACGGACGTGCCGTTGCGGCTCCCGAGGTCGCGGATCGCGTGCCCGTCGCCGCGCTCGACGATCTCCGCGTGCAGCTTCGAGACGCGGGGCGAGCCGAGCACGAGATCCGCGTTCGGATCGCGCCCGATGCGGAACGGCAGGCCTACGATGGGGACGAGGATCGGCTCCTCACCGACGTCCGGGCGGTGCGAGAGGCAAGGCTTCGGCTTCCGCGCCACGCCCGTACAATGTACCGCACTCGCGGACAGTCCAGGTCGGGAGCATCCCGACCGTGCTAGATCGCGGGCGTGTCCTCGCGCCGCGCCGTCCTCGACGCGCTCGACCGGATCGCCTTCGCGGCCGAGCTCGGCGGCGATCCGCGAGCGCGCACCTGGGCCTCGGCGGCGTGGGCGGTGCGCAGCGCCACGGGCGATCTCGCCGAGCTCTGCGCGTCGGGCGAGCTCGCGAAGCTGCGCGGAGTCGGCCCCTCGACGGTGCGCGCGGTCGAGCAGGCCCTGCGCGGCGAGACGCCGGACGCTCTCGCCGAGCTCGCGCCGCAGGTCCCCGAGGGCCTGTTCGCGATCCGGCGCATCGAGGGGCTCGGGCCGAAGAAGGTGCGGCGGCTCTGGCAAGAGCTGGGCATCACGAGCCTGGGTGAGCTCGAGTACGCGTGCCGCGAGAACCGGCTCGTCACGCTGAGCGGCTTCGGCGACAAGACGCAGACCAAGGTGCTCGACGCGATCGAGCGGCTGCGCGAGACCGAGGGCGCGCTGCGCCGGGACCAGGCCCAGGCGATCCTCGAGCCGGTGGTGCACGCGCTCCATGCGCTTCGATGCGTGCGCCGCGCCGCGATCGCGGGCGACTACGTGCGCGGCGAGGAGCTCGTGCGCGAGCTGTGGGTGGTGGCCGAGACGGACGACGAGGAGGCGGCGCGCGCGCAGGTCGATCGCGCGCAGCCGCGCGAGCGCCCGGTCGCGCTGTTCGCGGCGCCGGCGGCGACGTTCTGTGCGGTCCTCGTGTGGCGCTCGAGCGAGGCGGGGCACCGCGACGCGCTCGCCGCGCGCGCGAGAGAGCGCGGCCTCGCCCTCGACGAGCGCGGCCTGTTCGACGCCAGAGGCGCCCCGATCGCGTGTGACGACGAGGACGCCGTCTACCGCGCCCTCGGGCTCGTCCCGAGCGCGCCGGAGCGCCGCCTCGACGACGCGCCGCTCGTCCTCGAGGGCAAAGCGAGCCCGCGCCTGATCCGCCGCGAAGATCTGCGCGGCGCGCTCCACAACCACACGGTCGCCTCGGACGGCCGCGCGACGCTCGAGGAGCTGCGCGATGCGGCGGCGGCGCGCGGCCTCTCGTACCTCGGGGTGAGCGAGCACAGCGAGAGCGCGTTCTACGCGCGCGGCCTCACCAAGGAGCGCCTCTTCGAGCAGCTCACCGCGATCGACGCGCTGAACCTCGACGCCCTGAGCCTCGAGTCGGGCGGCTGCGTGCTCCTGAGCGGCGTCGAGAGCGACATCCTCGCCGACGGCGCGCTCGACTACCCGGACGAGGTGCTGCGCGAGCTCGACGTGATCGTCGCGTCGGTGCATCGACGCCACGGCGAGGATCCGGCGAAGATGACGGCGCGCATGATCGCCGCGGCGTCCAACCCGCTCACCGACGTGATCGGCCACCCGACCGGGCGGCTGCTGCTCGGGCGCGCGCCGAGCGCGTACGACGTCGGCGCGTTCCTCGACGCGTGCGCCGCGAGCGGCGTCGCGGTCGAGCTCAACGCGAACCCGCAGCGCCTCGATCTGAGCGCCGCGCACCTCGCGATGGCCAAGGAGCGCGGCGTGCTCGTCTCGATCGCGGCGGACGCGCACGCGGTCGGCGAGCTCGATCACCTCGCGCACGGCGTCGCGGTCGCGCGCCGCGCCGGGCTCACCGCCGAGGACGTCTTGAACACCCGCACCCTGCCGGAGCTCCGCGCATGGCTCGCCGAGCGCCGCGCCGCTTGATCCAGACGGGCTGGGCGCTCGCGGCGCTGCTCGCGAGCGCGTGCTCCTGCACGGAGCCCGGCGCGTCGCGCGAGGCGCCCGCGCCACCCGAGGGCCGCGACCCGCCCGCGGCGCCGCGCGATCCGCGCGTCCCGCCCGGCTTCACGCTGCCGCTCCCCGAGGGCGCGACCGTCCGCTACGGCGAGGCGACCGCGGATCGCGCCACCGTGCTGGTCACGACGGACGAAGACGCGCAAGCGACCTTGCGCTGGGCCCGCGAGATGCTCGAGGCGCGCGGCCTCGAGGTCCGGCGGCGCGAGGGGGAGCGCGATCGCGGGCCCGGCGCCTCGCGCGCCGCGATCGACGGACGCGAGGGCGAGCGCGTCGTGGCGAGCGCGATCGTCGAGCGCGGCGCGGCCGAGGTGACGCGCCTCTACCTCACGCAGCGGCTCGAGCGCGGCGCGCCGTTCCACGCGCCGGAGGAGCCGCGCGAGTGGCGGCGCGTCGAGCGGCCGCCGCTGCCCGCCGTGCCCGGCCCCTCCGAGCCCGCGTGCAACGCCGCCGTGATGGGCGCGTGCGAGGCGTGGGCCGCGGCGGGCGGGCCCGACGCGCTCGACTGCGCGCTCGATCACCGCACGGCGTGCGGACGGATCGCCGAGCCCGGCCCCGCCGCGCGCGGCGCAGAGGACGCGCGCGCCCGGCTCGCCGACGCGCTCCGCGCGCACGCGATCGTCGGCAGCGCGGGCGCGCGCGCGTTCACGCTCGGCCAGCTCCGCGTCGAGCTGCTCGCCGCGCGCGCCAACCTCGTGCGCGCCGCCGCGGCGGGCGCGCCGGACGCGGCGCTCGCCGCGCTCATCGCCGCGGTCGAGGCCGAGGGCGTCACCATCGACGTCGACACCGCGTTCTGGTTCACGCCCGAGGGCTCCGTCGAAGGCTCCGCCGAGTCCGCCGAAATACCGCCCGCCTTCGGCCCGTAGACGCTGCTCGAGTGGGACGGCTGATGCCCACCGAAGGAGCGCCGAGAGTTGAGCCACGAAGACACCCCCGAAAAGGACGCCCGCATCCTCGCCGCCGCCGCCCACGGCCTGACCTTCGTCGAAGGCGGCCTGATCGGCCCCGCCATCGTCTACTTCGCCAAGCGCGACGCGAACGACTTCGTCGCGTTCCACGCGCTTCAGTCGCTCCTGTTCGGGCTCGCGTTCCTCGCGATCGCGCTCGTGACGTGCGGCATCGGCGCGGCGGTGCTCGCGATCCCGTACATGGTCTTCGAGGGCATCGCGACGATCAAGGCGTACGAGGGCGAGTGGTACGAGCTGCCGATCGTCGGCCGCTACGCGCGCGAGCGACACGGCGCCGCGAGCGGTCAGCGCCCGTACGCGCTCTCGACGAGCGCCTCGAGCACGACCGCCTGATCGCGGATCGAGCCGGCGAGCGCGAGCTGCGCCTCGACGCGCGCGAGGTTGTGCGCGCGCCGGCTCGGGTAGCGGATCGCGTCGAAGCCGAAGTACGCGTCCTCGTAGACGTCGGCGGCGAAGCGCGCGGCGAGCTCGAGCGCGATCGTCTCCGTCGCCGGGACGATCGCGCGCGCCTCCTCGGGCGCGAGCCAGCCGCGCGTCGCGCTCGCGTAGCCCTCGATCGCCGCGGCGAACACCGTCGCGTCGAAGCGGCTCGCCCGATCGCTCTCGTCGCGCGGGTTGCACCACGAGCGCAGCGCGTCGCCGAGGTCGACCGGGATCGTCCCGTGCGCGAGCGTGTCGAGGTCCAGCACGGCGATGGCGGTCTCGCCCTCGAACCGCAGGTTGGTCGCCTTCAGGTCGCCGTGCACGATGCGCGTGGGCAGCGGGCCGATCGACGGCAGCGCGTACGCGAGCACCGCGTCGGCGAGCGCGTCGGCGCGCGCGCGCTCGTCCGCCGCCAACGCCCAGCGCTGCGCGCGCACGCGCCGGAGCTTGGCCAGGTGCAGGGCGGTGTCGTGCGCGCCCGGCCGCGTGAACGCGAACGTGTGCTCGAGGCCGGCGAGCGCGCGGTGGAAGCGACCCGCGAGCGCGCCGGCCGAGCGGGCGCGCGCGGGCGTCCCGAGCGTGTCGAGCGTCTCGCCCTCGACGTAGCTGAGCGCGCGCCACGGCCGCTCCGCCTCGACCCACAGCGCGCCGTCGCGCGCCCGCACGATCCGCGGCGTCACGAGGCCCTGCCCCGCGAGGTGGCGCGTGATCGCGTCGATGTCGCGGTTCACCTCGCCGGAGAACACCGGATGGAGGCGCTGCAGGACGAACCGCTCGGCGCCTCGCTCCACGAGGAGCGTGCGGTTGATCCAGCCCGTCGCGATCGGGGTGAGCGTCGCGCCCTCGAGCCCGTAGGCCTCGCGGACGATCGCGGGGATCGCGCCCTCGGGCTCGCTCATCGCCACACGACCTCGTAGCGCGCGCGGAGCGCGTCTTCGGCGGCGCGCACGTGCGCGCGGGTCTGCTCCTCGCGCCAGTCGGCGCGCACGCGGGCGCGCACCTCGTCGAGCGCGGGCCGCCGCGCCGCGCGCCGCTCGGTCACGCGGACGAGGTGGACCCCGTAGCTGCTCTCGATCGGCGCCGAGAAGCCCTCGCCCTCGAGCGCGAAGACCGCGGCGGCGAACGCCTCGCCGAACGAGCCCGCGAGCTCCGCGCGCGTGCGGAGCGGGAAGCGCGCGCCGAGGAGGAACGGGTCCCCGAGCGCGGCGACCGGCGCCCCGTCGTCGAGCGCGGCGCGCGCCCCCTCGGCGTCGGCGGCCGGATCCGCGCGGCGCCGCGCGAAGTAGACGTGCTCGATCGCGCGCGCGTCCGGGATCGCGTAGCGCGTCGCGTCCCGCTCGAGCACGAATGCGAGCGTCTCGTCGGACGGCTCGTCGAGCGCGACGCTCGCCTCGAGCCAGAGCTCGGCGAGCTGCACGAGCCGCCGCCGCAGGATCGGGTCGTGCGCGCCCAGCCCGAGGCGCACCGCCTCGCGCGCGAGCCGCTCCTCGCGGGCCCACCGCGCGAGCGCCTCGTCCCGCGCCGGCGCGCTCCCGGCCGCGAGCCGCTCCTGCTCGACGAGCCCGTCGACGAAGGCGTCGTCGACGACGATCTGGGCATACGGGTCCTGGGCGGCCGGCGCCTCGACGCCGAAGGCGCGGTCCGCCGCGAACACCGCGGCGGCGATCACCGCGAAGTGCAGGAGCGGCTCGCGCACGACGGCTCGGAGCTTCGACTCGGTGGCCACGCGAACGAACCGTAGCGCAGCCGCGCGCGCGCGTCGTCGCGGTGGCCCCGGGGGCGTGGCTCGGCGCCTCTCTACCGCCGGGCGCCGGGGCGGCTCGCGGCGCCCGCGCCCCTCGCGGGAAGTCCGGCCGCGGATCTGGTACAACGAGCGACGGGCGCCGTGAGCGAGCGACGGATGGAACCCGGGGAAGAGCGCACGGCGCGCGAGGAGATCGCGAGCGCCTTCTCGCTGGCGCGAGAGGACCCGCGGCGCGCGGAGGAGCTGCTCCGCGAGGTGGCGCTCGCCGCACCCGACGACGCGACGGTGCAGTGGGCGCTCGCGCGGTTCCTGCACGACGCGCGCGGCGAGATCGACGGCGCCGAGGCGAGCTATCGGCGCGCCCTCGAGCTCGACCCGCGACACCCCAAGGCGCTCTCCGACTACGCGCGCCTGGTCCACTACCACCGGCGCGACCTCGACCGCGCCGAGGCGCTCTACGTCCGCGCGGCCGAGGCGGCCCCGCACGACGCGAGCCGGCGCAGCGATCTCGCGCACTTCGTCGAGCACGAGCGGCGCGACCTCGATCGCGCCGAGGCGCTCTACGCGGACGCGCTCGCGATCGGGCCGGCCGACCCCGAGACGCTCGAGGCGTGGGCGCGCTTCCTCCACCACGCGCGGCGCGACGCGGCGCGCGCGCGCGAGGCGTACCGGCGCGCGGTCGCGGCCTCCCCCGAGCGCGCGGACCTGCGCGCGTGGAACGCGGTGTTCCTGCAGACGCTCGGCGCGGACCCCGACGGCGCGCGCGCGGCGTTCGAGGAATCGCTCGCGCTCGACCCGGCGCACGGCTTCGCGCTCTCGAACTACGCCCTCTTCTCGTGGAGCCACGACCGCGATCTCGATCGCGCCGAGGCGCTCTTCGCGCGCGCGCTCGCGGCGGAGCCGGATCGCTGGAGCACGCACTGGTGGTTCGCCGCGTTCCTCCACGAGGCGCGCGCGGACCGCGCGGGCGCGGAGCAGCACTACCGGCGCGCGGTGGAGCTGCAGCCCGCGCACGCGACGCTGCTGCGCCAGTACCAGCGGTTCCTCGAGGGCGCCGAACGCGAGGGCGACAGCTCCGTCGGCGACGCGCCGCGCTCGAGCGTGGTCGACGACATCTCGGATCGCGGCTACCGCCTCGAGCAGGAGCACGAGGGCGAGGCGGCGGAGCGCGCCTACGCGGAGGCGCTCGCGACCGACCCCGACCACGGGCCGACGCTGCGCCGCCTCGCCTCGCTCCTCGAGCGCGCGGGGAGGCTCGACGAGGCCGAGCGCCTGCTCCGGCGCGCGGTCGAGCTCGCCCCGCGCGACGGCTGGTCGCACGGCCTGTTCGCGCGCTTCCTCTCGCGGCAGCGGCGCGCGCTCGACGAGGCGGACGCGCACTACCGGCTCGCGATCGCGGCGGGCCTGCACGACCCGAGGTGGCTCGGCGAGTACGCGCGGTTCCTCCACGCCGAGCGGCACGAGCGCGAGCGCGCCGAGAAATTCTGGCGGCGCGCGCTCGGCGCCGACGCCGGCCCCGACGTGCTCGTCGACTACGCGCGCGCGATCGAGGCGGCGCGGCCCGACGAGGCCGAGCGGCTCTACCACGCCGCCGTCGAAGCGAGCCCCGACGACGTCTACCCGCTGCGCCAGTACGCCCGCTTCCTCGAGGACGTGCGCGAGGACGCGGACGGCGCGGAGAGCGCCTACGCGCGAGCGCTCGCCCGCGCCCCGTCGGACGCGCTGACCCACGACGCGTACGCGCGCTTCCTCGAGCGACGCCGGCAGGACGACTTGCGCGCCGCGAGCCACTACCTGCGCGCCGCGCGCGCGGAGCCCGAGCGCGCCGGGCGCTGGGCCGTCGTCGTGCGCTTCCTGCTCGAGCGCGGGCTCGTCGACGAGTCGCTCGGCTCGCTCCGCCGCTGGATCGAGCGCGCCGGCCCGCACGAGGAGTTCGCGTCGCTCGCCGAGGCCTCGTTCCTCGGGCTCGTCTACTTCCCCGCGGAGGACGAGCGCGCCGGGTGCTTCGAGCGGCTCAAGCAGCTGCTGGGCGCCGAGGCGGACCTCGGCCGCTGGGACCCTGCGCCGCACCTCGCGCACCTGCGCGCCTCCGGCCGCGCGGACGTGCCGTGGGTCGAGCGGCTGACCGCCACGCTCGTCGAGCACATGCGACCTTGACGCGAACCCGCGCGCATCCGGCCGCGAGGCGCTAAGCTTCCCGCGGGCAGTATCACTCGTGTTCTCCGTAGGCGAGAAGGTCGGCGACTACGAGATCGTCGCGCAGCTGAAGTCAGGCGGGATGGCGACGCTCTTCCTCGGCCGCCGCGGCGGCGTGGAGGGCTTCAGCCGACACGTCGCGATCAAGGTCGTCCACGAGCACCTCGCCAGCGACCCGAGCTTCGTGCGCATGTTCGTCGACGAGGCGCTGCTCTCCGCGAAGATCCAGCACCCGAACGTGGTGCACGTCGAGGAGCTGCGCGAGGTGCGCGGCCGCCACTTCCTCGTGATGGAGTACGTGCACGGCTGCGCGCTCTCGCAGCTCGTCGGCGCGCTGCGCCGGCGCTCGCGTACGCTGAGCCCGGAGCTCGCGACCTACGTCGCCGTGAAGCTCGCGGAGGGGTTGCACGCCGCGCACGAGACGCGCGGGAGCGACGGGGAGCTGCTCGGCGTGGTGCACCGCGACGTGAGCCCGCAGAACGTCTTGCTCGCCTACCGAGGGCACGTGAAGCTGATCGACTTCGGCGTCGCGAAGGCGCGGGGTCGCACCCAGCAGACGACCGGCGGCTCGATCAAGGGCAAGATCGGCTACATGTCGCCCGAGCAAGCGTTCGGGCGTCCGGTGGATCGCCGCACCGACGTCTACGCGCTCGGCGTCGTCCTCTGGGAGAGCCTCACCGGCCGGCGCGCGTTCACCGCCGACAACGACTTCGCCCTCCTCGAGCTGGTGCGTGATCCGAAGATCCCTCTCGCCGCGAGCTACAACCCGGGCGTGTCCGCCGCGCTCGACGCGGTGATCGCCAAGGCGACGGCGCGCGAGGCCGACGACCGGTACGAGTCCGCACAGCAGATGCGCAAGGCGCTCGCCCAGGCGATGCCCGCCGCGCTCGCGCTCGACGCGTCGGACCTCGAGAAGCTGCTCGCGGCGACGATGGCCGACGCGATCGAGGCCGACCGGCGGCTGCTCCCGCAGAGCGTCTCGGGCGTGATCGAGCCGAGCCCGCGGGTGAGCCCGGCGCAGGCCGAGGACGTCGTCCACACGCTGACGGTGAGCGCGGCCGGGCTCGCGCTCTCGGGAGAGGGCCCGGCCGTGGACCTCGGGCTCGCGCACGCGCCGACGCAGCTGACGCCGGCGAGCGTGCGGACCTCACCGACGGGGACCGCGATCCTCGAGGGACCTTCGAGCCAGGCCACGCCGCTCGCGACCGAGGCGCCGCGCGAGACGAGCCGGCGCACGGTGATCGCGGCGGCCGCGCTCGCCGGGCTCGCCCTCGCGAGCTGCGTCGGCGGCGCCCTCGCGGTGTGGGCGCTCGGCGCG
>JAHBWG010000160.1 GCA_019637095.1 Sandaracinaceae bacterium
AAATGGCTCCGGGAGCAGGATTTGAACCTGCGACCAATCGGTTAACAGCCGATCGCTCTACCACTGAGCTATCCCGGATCAGGGGGGCAGAGGCTAGTCGAGCCAGGCCCGCTGTCAAGGCGGCGGGAGGTCGGCGAGCCGCTCGATGACGTGGAAGCCGAACTCGGTCTGCACGACGGGGCTGATCTCGCCGATGGCCAGGCGCCAGGCAGCGTCTTCGTACGCGGGCGCGAGGAGGCCGCGGCCGACCATGCCGAGGTCGCCGCCATCCTCGGCGCTGCCGTCCTCGCTCTCGGCGCGGGCGATGGCGGCGAAGTCGGCGCCGTCGGCGAGGAGCCGGGCGCGTAGGGCCTCGGCGCGGGCGCGAGCCTCGGCCTCGGTGCGGGTGACGTCGGCGGGGGCGTTCCGCGCGCCGACGTGCCGGACGAGGACGTGGCGGGTGTGGAGCTTCTCGACGGGGCAGCGCTGGGCGAGGACGTAGCCGTAGGGGGCGCGGAGGACGTCGCTGAGGGTGCCGACCTCGAGGGCGAAGACGGGGTCGCGGATGGGCTCGTGGATCGGGGGGAAGGTGTCGCGGGTGTAGGTGCCGAGGAGGCCGCCGCGGGGGCCGCTCGCGGCGGCGTCGCTGTCGGTGCGGGCGAGGGCGGCGAGGTCTTCGCCACCGACGACGCGGGCGCGGAGCTGTTCGGCGCGCGCGCGGGCGTCTTCCTCGCTGCGCGTGACGGTGGCAGCGGCTCCAGTCGCACCCTGCCAGGCGACGACGAGGACGCGGACGCAGGCCTCGCCAGGGTAGTCCCAGACGGGCGGGATGGGCTCGGGCGTGGTGACGGGCGGCTCGGACGGCGGGGGCGCGGCAGGAGCCTCTTCGCCACCACACGCGGCGAGGAGGAGGGCACAGAGGAGGGTCGAGCGCATGGTCCGCGATGCTACCGCGCTCCGCTCGGGGCGTTGCCCATCATCTGCTCGGGGGTGGCGACGGGGAACGCGGCGGCTTCGTCGCGGTCGCGGACGGGGCGGCAGCCGCCGCGGGTGAGGGAGGCGAAGACGACCTGGCTCGGGGCGATGTAGAGGGTGACGGAGACGCGGCCGCCATAGACGAGGAAGATGTCCATGACGGTGCTGCGGCCGTGCCTCCAGGTGAAGCGGCGGGTGGGAACACCGCCGGTGTCGGGGCAGTGCCAGATGCCGGTCGGGGGGCCGTAGGTGTCGTTCATCGCGGTGAGGTGCGGGGCGATGGCGTCGACGGTGGGCAGGAGGCTGAGGACCTGGAGGCGCTGGAGGCGCTGGCTCTCCTCCTCGAAGCCGAAGAGGGCACGCGAGCCGTTGGGGAGGACCTCCTCGAGGAAGACGATGCCAGGGGCGTCGTCGTTGGTGGTGCTGTCGGGGTTGGCGCGCAGGCCCGGACGCAAGGCTTGGACGGCGTCGCGCCGCATGCCGAGCTCGACGCCGTCGAACTGCGGGGGCAGGAGGCGGCGGCTCTCTTCGGCGAGCGCGGTCCAGTCGGCCTCGCGGCGGTCGGCAGCGGCAGCGGCGCGGGCGTCGGCCTCGCGCGGGTCGGGCTCGGGCTCGCGGGTGAGCACGAGGAAGAGGCCGATCGCGGCGAGCACGGCGAGGGCGAAGGCGATCCACGCGAGCTGGCGGCGAGGCATCCGGGGGCAGGGTAGCAGGCGTCTGGCGCGAGGGGCGGGGGGGGTCTATGGTCGCGCGTCCCATGCGCGTGCTCTTCGTCACTCCCGAGCTCTCCCCCTACAGCGGCGTCACTCCGATGGGCGAGGCCTCCTGGGCGCTACCCAAGGCGCTCGAGGGGCTGGGCCACGAGGTGACGGTGCTGTCGCCGCTCTACGGGTTCGTGGACCCGATGAAGCACACGCTGGCGCGGCGGCTGCGCAAGGTGGAGGTGACGCTCGGCGAGGGGCCGCTGGCGTTCACGGTGTTCGACACGCGCTCGGCCGCCGGCGTGGACCTGCAGTTCCTCGGGCAAGAACAATTGCTCGGTCCAGTCACCGAGGTGCCGCTCGAGGGGACGCGCGCGGGCGACGGGTTGCTGTTCGGGGCGTTCGCGAAGGCGGCGGTCGAGGTGCTGCGGACGGCGCAGCCGGCGTTCGATCGGGTGATCTGCGTGGACTGGCAGACGGCCCTGGTGCCGCTGCTGCTGGAGCTGGCCGAGGTGACGACGCCGAGCGTGCTGTGCGTGTCCGACGTGCGGCGGCAGGGGCGCTTCGATCGGTCGCTGCTCGGCGAGCTGGGGCTGCCGGCGTCGCTGTTCAACGTGGAGCAGCTCGAGTTCTACGGGAAGGTGTGCTTCCTCAAGGGCGGCGCGGTGTCCGCCGGTCGGGTGACGACGGTGTCGCCGAGCTACGCGGACGAGGTGGTGCAGTACGCGAACGGGCTCGAGGGGGTGTTCAAGGCGCGCGGCAAGGAGCTGTCGGGGATCGCGGGCGGGATCGACACGGCGGTGTGGAACCCGGCGACCGATCCGCACCTGACGGCGCGCTTCGATCCGATGGATCTGTCGGGCAAGCGGCGCGACAAGGCGGCGCTCCAGAAGGAGCTGGGCTTCCCGATCCGCGACGACGTGGCGCTGATGGCGGTGCTCGGGCCGATCTCGCCGGATTCGGGGCTGGACGTGCTGGCGCGGATCGTCGGGCGGCTGATGCGCAACGACGTGCAGGTGGCGGTGCTCGCCGAGGGCGGCGCGTCGGACGCGGCGCTCGCGACAGTGCTCGCGGAGCACGCGCGGCGCTGGCCGGATCGGCTGCACGTGCGCGCCGAGGCGGACGCGCCGGCCGTGCATCGGGCGCTGTCGGGCGCGGACCTGGTGATGGTGCCTCCGTCGCAGGCGCCCGGCGGGGCGACGCAGCTGCGCGCGCACCGCTACGGGGCGCTGCCGATCGGGCTGCGCGCCGGGGCGTTCGGCGACACGGTGGTGGACTGCGACGCGAAGCTCACGACGGGGACGGGCTTCGCGTACGACGAGGCGAGCGACGAGGCGATCCTGGCGACGCTGCAGCGCGCGATCGCCGGCTACGCGGAGCGCTCGCTCTTCGAGCGCGCCCGCGCGCGGGCGCTGCGCTCGGACCACGGCTGGGAGCGCGCGGCGTACCTCTACGAGCGGTTGCTGCGCTCGCTCGACTGAAGGTCCGTCGACGGATCTCCCGTCGCGCCGCGGCTCGCCGCGCCTTCGCGCGACTCCTCGCGTCGCCTTTCGGCTGGACCGGTTGATCGACAGACCTCGAGCGAGCTCAATCCTCGAAGCGCGGCGGGCGCTTCTGGAAGTTCGCCTGCACGGCCTCCATCTGGTTCTTCGAGCCGAGCAGGCCGAGCTGGAGCTCGGTCTCGAGCAGGAACGCGGCGCGGACGTCGAGCGCGGGGGCCTCGGAGATCAAGCGCTTGCCGGCGCGGATCGCGTGCGGGCTCTTGTCCGCGATGCTCGCCGCGACGCCGAGCGCCTCGGCGACCGGGTCCTCGGCGAGCCGGGTGCAGAGGCCGAGGGCGACCGCCTCCTCGCCGGAGACGACGCGGCCGGTGAACGTGAGCTCCTTGGCGACGTCGGGTCGCACGAGCGCGCAAAGGGTCTTGCTCGCGCCCATGTCGGGGACGAGCCCCCAGCGGATCTCCATCACGCTGAGCTGCGCGTCCGCGCGGACGTAGCGGAGATCGGCGCCGAGGGCGATCTGCAGGCCACCTCCGAACGCCTGCCCGTGGATGGCGGCGATGACGGGGACGGGGACCTCCTGCCAGACCCACGCGACGCGCTGGGCGAGGTTGGCGGGCGAGCTCGCGGGCCGATCGAGCAGGCGCTGGCCGACGTCCGCGGCGGCCATGAACGCCATGAAGTCGAGCCCGGCGCAGAACGCCTTGCCCTCGCCCGAGAGCACGACGGCGCGCACGCTCCGGTCCGCGGCGAGGGCCTCGCCCGCGGCGACGAGCCCCTCGAACATGCCGAGGTCGAGCCCGTTCCGCTTGTCGGGGCGGTTCATCCTCACGTGCGCGACGGATCCGTCGCGCGTCACGATCACGCGCTCTTCGCTCATGGCGCGGCAGCGTACCGACAACCCGGGCCCGTGGACAGACGGCCGGTGATGTGGCAAGGGGCCGCGCATGTTCGTCGCCCGCGCACTCCCCGTCCTCGCCGCCGCCGCGCTCGCGCTCGGCGCGTGCTCGTCCACCACGTACACGACCATCCCGCACCCGCTGCACGTGGGACAGGTCGCGCCGAACAACGTCCCGTTCGAGAACACCCGCGAGGAGCGGCGCCGCCGCTTGCCCGGGGGCTCGCTCACGGACGAGGCCCAGCTCGTCTCCCTCACGCCGGAGCAGATCTGTCTGCGCGTCTCGGTGTGGGCGACCGACATCGAGCCGGCGCGCGCCGATCTGAGCACCTACTCGATCGTGCTGCTCGCCGACGACAACCCCGGCACCGAGAACACGCCGCAGAGCGTGCAGCTCGAGCAGCCCGAGTACGGTCAGCTCCACGGCGTGCGCCGCGTCTACGCGGGCGGCTACGGCACGACCGCGACCTCGCACATGTACCAGATGACGCAGCAGCCCGCGTCGATCTGCTTCGCCAACGGCGGCTTCGTGACGCCGTCGACCACGCACCTCACGCTCGAGCTGCGCGGCCCCGGCCGCACGACGAACATCAACTTCGAGTGGGAGTTCAGCTCGAGCGTCCGATGAGCGCGGTCTCGCCGTTCGACGCCTCGCGGTGGCGCCCCGTCGAGGGCTTCGCGTTCACCGACATCACGTACCACCGCGCGGTCGACCTCGGGTGCGTGCGCATCGCGTTCGACCGCCCCGAGGTGCGCAACGCGTTCCGGCCGCACACGGTCGACGAGCTCTACCGCGCGCTCGATCACGCGCGGCAGTGGAGCGACGTCGGCTGCGTGATCCTCACGGGCAACGGTCCGTCGCCCAAGGACGGCGGCTGGGCGTTCTGCTCGGGCGGTGATCAGCGCATCCGCGGGCGCGACGGCTACAAGTACGAGGGTGAGCACGGCCCCGATCCGGCGCGGCTCGGCCGGCTGCACATCCTCGAGGTGCAGCGGCTGATCCGGTTCATGCCGAAGGTCGTGATGTGCGTGGCGTCGGGCTGGGCGGTCGGCGGCGGCCACAGCCTCCACGTGGTGTGCGACCTGACGATCGCGAGCCGCGAGCACGCCGTGTTCAAGCAGACCGACGCGGACGTCGCGAGCTACGACGCGGGCTACGGCTCGGCGTACCTCGCGCGGATGGTCGGGCAGAAGAAGGCGCGCGAGATCTTCTTCGTCGGCGCGAGCTACTCGGCCGAGCAGGCCGCGGCGATGGGGATGGTCAACGCGGTCGTCCCGCACGCGGAGCTCGAGTCGTTCGCGCTCGACTGGGCGCGCGAGATCGTGACGAAGAGCCCCACGGCGATCCGGATGCTCAAGTTCGCGATGAACATGATCGACGACGGCCTCGTGGGGCAGCAGCTGTTCGCCGGCGAGGCGACGCGCCTGGGCTACATGACCGACGAGGCGCGCGAAGGCCGCGACGCCTTCCTCGAGAAGCGCGCCAAGGACTTCTCGAAGTTCCCGTGGCACTTTTGAGGTGGGGACGCGCCGGTGCGCTAGACTGCGCGCCATGGCGATCACCCGGCGTGAGCTCATCAAGACGTCTCTGCCCGTCCTCGCGGGGGTCTCGATCGGCGGCCTGAGCGTGGGCTGCGGCGGCGCGACGATGCCGCGCACCGCGGTCACCCACGGCCCGCTCGAGGGGCTGGCGATGGGCGCGACCCGGCTCGAGGCCTACGACGTGTTCCTCGTACGCACCGAGGAGGGCGTCGCCGCGATCAGCGGCCAGTGCACGCACGCCGGCTGCGGCGTCGCGCCGCGCGGCGAGGGCTTCCACTGCGGCTGCCACGGGAGCGAGTTCACGCTCGACGGGACCGTGACGCGCGGGCCGGCGAGCGAGCCGCTGCCTTGGTTCGCGGTCCGCATCGAGGGAGGCGACGTCGTCGTGGATCCGAGCCAGACCGTCCCGCAGGGGACCTACACGCCGATCGAGTGAGCGATGGCGGCGCCGCTCGACGACGGGGAGTGGCTCGCGCTCGGCGGGCTCTTGCGCGCGATGATGCGCGCCGACGGACGGATCTCGATCCGGGAGCACCGGATGGTCGCCGAGCTGGTGCAGGCGCTCGGGCCCAAGCTCTGGGAGTCGCTCGCGTTCGCGGAGCGCGAGCTGACGAGCGAGGCGCTGGTCTTCGCGCAGGCGGAGCGCGTGCGGCGCCCCGCGTCGCGCGCGATCATCCGCGACGCGATCGTGCGGATGGCCGGCTCGGACGGGATCGCGGCGGAGGAGCAGGCGCTGCTCGACCGGCTCGACGCGCTCTGGGCGGCGTCACGCTGAGGCGAGCGTGAGCTCGGTGATCTCGGCCGGGATCGCCAGGCGCATGGGCGGGCCCCAGTAGCCGGTGCCCGAGCTGACGTAGAGCTTGGTGCCGCGGTGATCGTGCAGGCCCGCGACGTACGGCTGCTGCAGCCGCACGAGGTAGTTGAAGGGGAAGATCTGGCCGCCGTGGGTGTGCCCGGAGAGCTGGAGCGTGACGCCGTGCGCCGCGGCGTCGTCGATGTGCTTGGGCTGATGCGCGAGCAGCACGACGGGCGTCTCGGGGCGCTTGCCTTCGAGGGCCTTCGCGAGGTCGTGCCCGCCGCCGAACTGGTCCGAGGTCCAGTCCGACACGCCCGCGAGCGCGAGCGCGGCGCCCTCGTGCTCGACCGTCACGCGCTCGTTCTCGAGCACGGTGATCCCGAGCGAGCGCAGGTGCGCGATCCACGCGTCGGCGCCCGAGTAGTACTCGTGGTTGCCGGTGCAGAAGTAGACGCCATGGCGCGCGCGCAGCTCGCCGAGGGGCGCGACGTGCTCGGCGAGGTCGGCGACCGAGCCGTCGACGAGGTCGCCGGTGATCGCGACGACGTCCGGCGAGAGCGCGTTGGTCCGATCGACGAGCTCGCGCATGAAGCCGTTGCCGATCATCGGGCCGACGTGGATGTCGGTGAGCTGGACGATGCGCAGTCCGTCGAGCGGGCGCGGCAGCCCGCGGAGCGGGACGCGCACGCGCTTGACGGCGACCTCGCGGAGCGCGCCGGCCATCGAGACGGCGCCCAGGCCGAAGGTGGCGACGCCGACGCTGCCGGCGAACGCGCGCGCGAGGAACTGGCGCCGCTCGGGCGAGACGAGGCCCTCGCCGCGCGAGGCGAGCCAGTCGCCGATGCGCACGAGCTCGGAGGGGAGCAGCAGCACGAGCAGGAAGAAGGTGAAGCCCATCCAGATGAAGGCGACCCACGCGAACGGCTGCGCGACGGAGCGCGGCGCGAGCGCCGAGACGACGAGCGACACCGGCACGCTCGTGCCCAACACGACGAGCGCCCACGTCATCACCGTGCCCCACGGCGCCGGCCACTCGGGCCCGCGCACGAGCCGGTGGTGGAGGTAGAGGTGCACCCCCACGCCGAGCAGGCAGAAGACGAGGAAGAACACGAGCATCCGGACCCAGGCCACCTCCGCTCTTCTCGGGCACGGGGCGGACCCTGTCAACGACTCCGCGTCGGGGTCATCGTTGATCTCGACCATCAGACCAGACCAGACCAGCCTTGGTCCATGAAGACCGCGAACGTCACGGAGGCGAAGGCCTCGTTGTCCCGCCTGCTCGCCCTCGTGCA
>JAHBWG010000161.1 GCA_019637095.1 Sandaracinaceae bacterium
TGCCGGCCTGCGTGGAGGCGCGCGAAGGCCGCCCGGACTCGGGCTCTTGTGGTTCCGCAATCTATGTTGTCTACGACCCTGGGACGGATCGCTCCATCCGACGGCCACTCCGCGGCCGCAGCGCCAACACCGCTAGCCTCACGCCATCGCACGTCGTATCCTTCTTGAATGCCGCTCCGCAGGATGTCGATGACGAGAGCGGGGCGAAGCCGATGAAGAGAGCCTGCTGGGTCGTTGCGCTTCTGGTAGTCGCCACCGGATGCGGAGCAGGCGGAGACGCCACCCACGACGGGGGGCCCGACGCGGACGTGCCGCGGGACGCCGAGGCCGACGGCTCCCTCGCGCTCGACGCCGCGATGCCCGCCGACGCCTCGGCGGCCGACGCGGGCCTGCGGGACGCGGGCCTGCCGCCGCCCGACGCCGCCGCCCCGTTCGACGCCGGTGAAGACGCGGGCCGGGCACTCGACGCCGCGATGCCCGCCGACGCCTCGACGGCCGACGCCGGCACGCCGCCGCCCGACGCCGCCGCCCCGTTCGACGCCGGTGCGGACGCGGGCCCGCCGGACGCCGCCGCCCCGTTCGACGCCGCCGCCCCGTTCGACGCCGCCGCCCCGTTCGACGCCGCCGCCCCGTTCGACGCCGCCGCCCCGTTCGACGCCGGGGCAGATGCGGGCCCGCCGGACGCCGGGCCACCCGACGCCGCCCCGTTCGACGCCGGTATGGACGCGGGGCCGGACCTGGTCGCCCGCGTCCGCATCCACCTGATCTCGGCGAGCGTCGAGGATCTCGATGCGGCGGGCATCTACACCCCCGAGGCCCTCGACATCTTCATCAACGACATCAACGAGACGTTCGCGCAGGCAGGCGTGTGGTGGGAGATCGAGAGCATCCGCACCCAACCCGCCCTCGATGAGGCGGCCTACACGGCGGCCGTCGCAGCAGGCGAGACCGGCGTGGAGCCCCTTAACAGGAATATCGACCGCACCCAGATGCTGGCCCCCGCGGGCTTCGACGTCTTCGTCGTGCGGCGCACCGCCCGCCTGGGTTTTGGCGGGGTGTACGTATGCAACGCGGGTGGTCCGGGCAGGGGCGCCGTCTATGTCCCTCTGCGCACCGGGGGCGGGGCTCCCCAGCAGCCCCGCAAGTGGACCCACGAGATGGGACACGCCACCGGGTTGCAGCACCCGAACTGCGACCCGCTCTACGCCAACAATCTGATGATGAGCGGGACCTGCGCACACGCCATCCTCACCCGCCGCGACCTGGCTCCGGGCCAGATCACGCGCATCAGGCAGCAGGTGATGGCCGGGAGACCCGCGATCTGCGGGTCGCTCGTGACGGGTTTTTGAGGCGCGGCGCCGCCCGCATGCGGCCATCGCAGACGGTCGGGCGCGCGGCGATCGAATGCGGATCTTCTAGGGCACCGAATCCTTCGAGGGCAGCCACGGCGAGATCCAGCCGCGGCCCGAGCTGAGCTGCAGAGCGCGCGGAGGCCTCGGCTCGCGGCGGAGCTGGCGTGTCCCGCGCGGAGGCTTGCGAGCGGGTCGACGCGGCCCTCCGCCGGTGAAGCCCAGCTTCGCGCTTGGCCCGACGCCAGCGCTGGACACGACCCCCACCCCGACCTCGGAGAGCGTCCTGTGGGGCCGCAGATCCGTCGTGAGCAGGCGCCGAGGACGGAGCGGTGCGCCGCGGGCACGGGCGACGAGGACGCAGGCGTGGAGACGGACGCCGGCACCGGCGACGAGGACGCGGGCCCGATGGAGACGGACGCGGGCCCGATGGAGACGGACGCGGGCGTCACGCCGGGGACCGACGCCGGCGTCGTGCCGGGCGCCCACGCGGGCATGATCGGGACCGACGCGGGCGGCGGCGTGATGCCGCCGACGGCCGGAGGTGCAGGAGGAGATCCTCTTCCTCGAGCTGCCCCCGGGTGCCCAGCCGGTGAGCGAGCGCGGCCTGCGCGAAGCGGTGCTCGGGACGGTCGACTGGCAGGAGCAGAGGCGGCGGTGGGAGGTGCTGAAGGGCCGTCTGACCAGCGTCGAGCCCGGCCGAGAAGGTGCAACGCCTTGACTTCCGAGGCAGAATCTTGAAGGGCTGCGCGCTTCCGATGGCTCTGGGTCGGGGGCTCGGGGTACAAAGAAGGACGTCATGGCCACCGCGGACCAGGTCAAAGCGCTCATTCGAAGCCACGCCGATGGCGACGACACGCGCTTCTACGCGGTCGCCATGCAGGTGGCAGCGCAGGCGGCGCGGAGCGGTCACGGCAAGTTCGCTCAGGAGCTGCGCGAGCTGGTCGATCAGGTGAAGGCGCGTGCGAAGGCCACGGAGCCGGCCCGGGGGCCCAAGCCGGTCCCGTTGGCCCAGCCGCGCGGCGAGCTCGCGGGCTTGCTCACGGTGGGCTACCCGAAGACGCGCGTAGCCGACATGGCGCTCCCCGAGGTTCTCGGCGCACGCCTCGAGCGCGTGCTCACCGAGCAGCGTGAACGCGACCGTCTCCGCGAGCACGGGTTCTCGCCGATGCGAAAGCTGCTCCTCGTGGGCCCCCCCGGTACCGGCAAGACGATGACCGCAGCAGCCCTCGCCGGTGAGTTGGGCCTGCCCCTCTTCAGCATCCAGCTCGACGGGCTCATCACGAAGTACATGGGCGAGACCGCGGCCAAGCTCCGGCTGGTGTTCGACGCGATCCAGTCCACCCGCGGCGTCTACCTCTTCGACGAGTTCGACGCGCTCGGCGGCGAGCGCGGCTCCAAGAACGACGTCGGCGAGATCCGCCGCGTGCTCAACTCGTTCCTGCAGTTCCTCGAGCAGGACGACTCGGACAGCATCGTGCTCGGTGCGACGAACCACGTCGGCCTGCTCGACCGCGCCCTCTTCCGACGCTTCGATGCGGTGCTCGAGTACTCGCTGCCCACCGAAGACATCGCGACCCGCGTGATGCGCGCGCGGCTAGCGCTCCTCGACACGAGCAACATCGAGTGGAACGCGGTGGCGAAGGCGGCAGAGGGCCTCAGCCACGCCGAGATCGCGATGGCCTGCGAGCAGGCTGCCAAGAACGCAATCCTCGATCACACCACGGCCGTGCGGGACAGCGAACTCGTGGCCGCGCTCGCGGAACGACGCAGTACGCACGCATAGCGGGCGCCAGGGGGACTGACGCGTGGCCGCTCCTCGCAACCGCAAGCACATCCTCGTCCCCGGCCCACCGACGGCCGAGGAGTACAAGCCGCACGGGCGGAAGATCGACGTCAGCAGGCCGGCGCCGCCGGCGAGCCGCGCGAAGCACGGCAAGGCGCTCGAACGCGCGCTCAAGGCCGCTGTCGTCGAGGCCAACAAGCGCCGCGACGAAGCCGGCATCGAGGTCCACGGCGCGGTGCCCGGGCTCTACGTGCAGTTCGAGAGCCAGCCCGACGTGCCGCTCCAGGTGTCGTCGCTCGAGGACTCGCGGCAGGGCATCGAGGTCGTCGCCGTCAGCCACTCGAAGACCGACGAGCCCGAGCCACGCCGCATCGAGCGCGCGACGGTATTCGTGCCCGACGGCAAAGTGAAGCACTTCCTCAAGCGCTTCGAGAGCTACTCGAAGACGACGCCGAAGAAGGAGCGTGAGCGCCGTTACGAGGACATGATCGATCCCGTCGCGACCCTCCGGCTCGCCACGCTTCGCGGCCTGTGGACCGACACCTCCGAGGCCTACCCCGAGCAGGACGAGACGATCTGGTGGGAGGTCTGGCTCCGTCGCCAGGACGGCAACGAGCTCGAGCGCCTGATGGAGTTCGCTGCTGCCCAGGAGATCGAGGTCGCGCCGCGTCGACTCATGTTCGACGATCGCCTCGTCACCCTCGTGCGCAGCACGCCCGCTCAGCTCGCCGCGTCGATCGATGTGCTCAACGACCTGGCCGAGGTCCGCAAGGCCAAAGAGACCGCCACGGTCTTCGTCGACATGGGCCCCGAGGACCAGGGCGCGTGGGCGAAGGAGCTGCGGGATCGCGTCACGCCGCCATCGGCCGACGCGCCAGCGGTCTGCGTGCTCGACACCGGGGTCACGCGCGGGCACCCGCTGCTCGAGGCCTCCCTCGACGCCGCCGACTGCCACAGCTGCGACCCCGAGTGGGGCACGCACGACCACCTCGGTCACGGCACCGAGATGGCCGGCCTCGCGCTCTACGGTGACCTCACGCCCGTTCTCGCCGGCACACAGCACGTCGCGCTCCGGCACCGGCTCGAGTCGGTGAAGATCCTGCCGCCCGATGGGCACCCCGTAAACCCGCCCGACCTCTACGGTGCTGTCACCGCCGAAGCGGCGAGCCGCGCAGAGATCCAGGCCCCGGAGCGACGTCGCACCTTCTCGATGTCCATCGCTGCGACCGATGAGCGCGATCGCGGTCAACCCACCTCGTGGTCGGCGGCGGTCGACGCTCTTGCCGCTGGCCGCTCGTTCGATCCGAGCACGCAGGGGCTCGACTACCTCGACGAGGGCGACGACTCCGCGCGACGCCTCTTCGTCCTCTGCGCCGGCAACATCGACGAGACCACGCTCTCCGTCGATCACCTCGATCGCAGCGACACCGACCCCATCCATGACCCCGGCCAGGCGTGGAACGCGCTCACGGTCGGCGCCGTGACCGAGAAGGCCGTGATCAACGACCCGAAGTGGGCGAGCTGGCAGCCCGTCGCGCGACCGGGGGAGCTGTCGCCCTGGAGCACCACGGGCGTGACCTTCGCGGACGCGTGGCCCATCAAGCCCGACGTCGTCTTCGAAGGCGGAAACGTCGTGAGGAACGCCAAGGGCGAGATCGACTTCCCGTGCCCGGACCTCTCGCTGCTCACGACGTACTTCAAGCCCGCCGACAAGTCCTTCGTGCTGAGCTGGGCGACCAGCGCAGCGACAGCGCAGGCCGCGCGCCTCGCTGCCCTCATCTCGGCCGAATACCCGACCTATTGGCCCGAGACGCTGCGCGCCCTCGTGGTCCACTCGGCGGAATGGTCCGCGCAGATGCAGAACCACCTGCGCGGCGCGAGCGGCAAGCGCGCCCGGGCGAAGCTCGTCCAGCGCTATGGCTTCGGCGTGCCCAGCGCCGAGCGTGCCCTTCGGAGCGCCAACGACGCGCTCACCCTCGTCGCGCAGTGCAGCATACGCCCGTTCGCCGAGGGCAAGATGCGCGAGCTGCACTTCTTCGACCTGCCCTGGCCGCGCGACGTGCTCGCGGAGCTCGGCGCGACGCCGGTGCGCCTGCGCATCACGCTCTCGTACTTCATCGAGCCGAACCCCGGCCGGCGCGGCTGGAAGAAGCGGCACCGCTATGCCTCCCACGGCCTGCGCTTCGACGTGAAGGGGCCGACGGAGTCGCTCGAGGAGTTCCGCAAGCGCCTCAACAAGAAGGCGCTCGAGGAGGACGAGGCCAAGCCCGCCACCGGAGGCGACTCGCCTTCGTGGTACCTCGGCGAGCAGGCCCGCAACCGAGGCTCCCTCCACTCGGACATCTTCTCCTGCAACGCCGCCGACCTCGCCGAACGCGGGGTCATCGCCGTCTACCCCGTGAGCGGCTGGTGGAAGGACCAGCCCAAGCGCGATCGCAGCGACCTGGGCGCGCGGTACGCCCTCGTCGTCTCCATCGAGACACCGGGCGTCGAGACGGACATCTGGACGCCGGTCGCCCAGCAAGTCGGCGTGCCGGTGGTCATCGAGACGTAGGCACGGCCCGCGGGAGTGGGGCCGGACGAAGGCCGCTTGATGTGGACTCGCCCGCTGTCCGCGAGCTCGCGACGCGCCGACGCGGCTCTGTACGCCTAGGGGAACCCAATGGTACGCTTTGGAATCGATTCACTCGCGCAGGTCTGGTCGATCTCGTACCCTGCGGTGATGCCCCATATCTTCGTCGACACTTGGTCTCCGTATTGGTGCAAGACCAGCGCTCCGGTGCAGATCTGTCCGGCGACTTGGCATGAGCTGTCGCACATAGTGGAGGTGGAGGTCGTCTCTGAGGAATTCCCGACCGGCCACGCGCTTGAAGCTCGGAGAACCATCAGACTCCCGCTACGTGAGCTCCTAGTCGCCGTCGGCATCGCCACCTCCAGCGCCACCAATGCCAGCGACCTCTCTGCCTGGGGGTTCCTTGTCGAACATGCGCAGTCGTTCCGTGCAACGTCAGGGACTCTACGCACGATCAAGGGCGCGGCCGAATGGGACTCACGAGCCAAAGGTGTCTTCGCCGAAAGGGTAGGCATGGGCCTGACTGCCTGGCTGCTCTGGCATGAGCAGGACATTGTCCATATCGCCGATGCGGAGTGGTTTATTGGCAAGTCTCTGGCAGAATCTGGAAATCCTTACAACGGGAAGGGTCTGGCCAGCCTCGGGCTGTACGGAAAGGACGGGAAGTACAAGCCAGACTACTTCTGCCTCGACTCGGCCTCAGCCGCCGTGATTGCTGAGTCAAAAGGGGCGTTGGGGCCGCCGTCGGCGGTCTCGTCAGCAGAGCGGAAGAAGGCGAAGGAGCAGGTGAAGAACGTCGACCCGACGGGTGTTTCTCTCCGTACCTCGCTGGCGCGGCTTGCCTTTGCCACAACCATCCGCGGGGAGTTGGATAGTCCGAATGCGGACAAGGACTCTCAAGTGTCGGTCACGGATCCCGACGGCGGTCCGGACCCGATCCCGGTCAAGGTGTCGCCAGACGAGCTCGTTGTACACTCGTACTGCAAGTTCCTTCAGTTCTGCGGGCTCGGAGGTCTCGCACTGCTGTTGAGAGCGGGACGAGTCGCGGGAGTTGAGGTTGAGGACCTGGACGACGTGACCCGGCAGGTCGACGGCCGAGATGTTGTGGTACTCGCGGATCTGGGCGGGGTGGAATTTGGCCTTGTCCGTGAGGTCTTCGTGGCGCTGTTCGGGCGTCGTCTGGACGGCATTGCGGAGCGAATCGGACGTGCTCTGGAGCAGGGCGGCCCCCCCGGGCAACCTGATACCCGTGAGCGCGAACACGAACCCACCGAACCCGAGACGGGGGATGACGAGACGCCGGCAGCCGGCGGCGACTTCATTTTGCCCAACGGCGTCGCGGCCATCTGGAACGAGTAGCGGCATCCCGAAGCCGGGTGTGGGCCGGTGGGACCTTCGACACCGCTCCGCGACCGGCGATGTCCCCGGCGCACGGGTCGGATACGGAATCGAATCGACTCGACTCTGCGCGCCCGATCGATCTCCTCGCGCATCCCGACCTGTTCCAGTTCCTCGTGCACTGCCTGCCGGGTGGGTCATGGTCTCCCGATCCGAGGGGCGAAGGCATCCCGAGCGCGCAGTCGGGCGACCTCGCGACCTTCGCCATCTACGCCTACGAACTGGACCGCGCAGATCCGTCGCGGGCGGAGCCGCGGCTCTGGACGATCGCCGGGGTGCCGACCATGGAAAGCAGCTTGATGCTGGCATTCGTCGGCACTGCGCGGAGCAGGGCTTTTCAGTTCGGCTTTACGCTCGGCCAGCGACATCACGAGCGCGAAGACCCCGATCAGTTCGCGGTCGCCATTGCGGCGCACGTCGGCGACGACACGATGATCGCGTGGCTCATGTGCGACGGTGCGCTGCTGAAGCGCGGCGATCACATCGTCGGATTGCGCATCGCCGTCGTGCAAGAGATCGAGATCGAGTGGCGCGCGGGTCACAGGGGTTGTCCCGGTAGCTGCTGAAATTT
>JAHBWG010000162.1 GCA_019637095.1 Sandaracinaceae bacterium
GCGCCCGACGCGGGCCCGTGCCCCGGCGGCGCGCCACGCACCGCGACGCTGCACGACACGCACGCGCAGGCGCTCTACTTCGACGGGAGCCACGGCCCGACGACCGGCGTGATCACCGTGGACATGATGGTCGCGGGCGCCTCCGTCGATCTCGTGTTCTGGCACGGACACGGGGGCGTCTCGCACCGCTTCACGGTGTCCGCCGACGACCTCGCCGCGCTCACCCGCGGCGAGCGCGTCACCCTGCGCACCAGCATCGTCGAGGGGCACGACCACCTGCTCTTCATCGATCCGGTGAACGAGCGCTGGCGGGTCGCGGGCGCGCCCGACCGCACCGTCACGGTCTGCTGACGCCGCGATTCCGCGTGCAATACCGGAGGGTTGGGCCCGCTGCCTGCCCCCGCCGCGGCGCGGCGCGCACACGACCGCTTGCGCGCGGGCCCCGACGGGCCCATGCGGAGGCCCTCGCGCTTCGCGCGCCCCCGAGATGATGTCGACGAGCCAAACCTCCTCCGGTGACCCGGTGATCAAGAACTTCGTCCTCGACACCAACGTCCTGCTCCACGACCCCGGCGCGCTCTACGCGTTCGAGGACAACCACGTGGTCCTGCCGATCTACGTCATCGAGGAGATCGACAAGTTCAAGCGCGACATGAACGAGCTCGGGCGCTCCGCGCGTGGCGTGAGCCGCACCCTCGACGAGCTGCGCGCGCAGGGGAACCTCGCGCAGGGCGTCGAGCTGCCGGAGGGGGGCACGCTGCGCGTCGCGTTCACCGGCCGCTCGCTGCCCACCGCGTACACGACGAGCAGCCACGAGACCGACTCGAAGATCATCGCCGTCGCGCTCGACGTGAAGGACTCGACGCCCGACAAGCCGACGATCCTCGTCAGCAAGGACGTCAACCTGCGCATCCGGGCGGACGCGCTCGGGCTCGTCGCGGCCGACTACGAGCACGACCGCACGGAGCTCGAGGAGCTCTACAGCGGCTGGCGCGAGGTCCAGGTGCCGAGCGAGACGATCGACGCGCTCTACCGCGAGGGCGTCATCGCGGCGCCGGAGGGCTCCGCTCCCAACCAGTTCGTGCAGCTCGTCGACTCGGACCACGCGACGCACACCGGCGTCGGCCGCGTCGACCCGACGGGCGAGAAGCTCGAGCCCCTCCCGAAGAAGAAGGACCGCATCTGGGGCATCTCGCCGCGCAACCGCGAGCAGTCCTTCGCGCTCAACCTGCTCCTCGACGACCGCATCAAGTTCGTGACCCTCGTGGGCAAGGCGGGGACCGGCAAGACGCTGCTCGCGCTCGCGGCGGCGCTGCGCAAGGCGCACGAGGAGAAGAAGTACCAGCGCGTGCTCGTCTCGCGGCCGATCTTCCCGCTCGGGCGCGACCTCGGCTACCTCCCGGGCGATCTCGAGGAGAAGCTCAAGCCGTGGATGCAGCCGATCTTCGACAACCTCGAGCTCCTGATGGGCCTGACCAGCGAGGATCGCAAGAACGGCCGCAGCTACGAGGAGATGCTCCACCTCGGGATGCTGTCGGTCGAGCCCCTCACGTACATCCGCGGGCGCTCCATCCCCGACCAGTTCCTCATCGTCGACGAGGCGCAGAACCTCACCGTGCACGAGGTCAAGACGATCGTCAGCCGCGCGGGCGAGGGGACGAAGATCGTGCTGACGGGCGACCCCTACCAGATCGACAACCCGTACATGGACGCGACGAGCAACGGCCTCGTCCACGCGGTGAATCGCTTCCGCGGCCGCTCGATCTCGGGCCACGTCACGCTGCGCAAGGGCGAGCGCTCCGAGCTCGCCGAGCTCGCCGCCGAGGTGCTGTAGTCAGGGCTGCGCCGGGCCGCTCGCGACCGGGTAGCCCTCGTTGGCCCAGTGGTCGATCCCCTCGTCGAGCACCGCGGTGTTGGTGAAGCCGTTGCGACGCAGGCCGTCGACCACCTGGCCGCTCGCCGCGTGCGGGCACGCGCAGTAGGCGACCACCGGGGTGCCGTCGCGGGGCAACAGCGAGATCACGCTCTCGAGCTCGTAGAACGGCACGGGGACGGCGCCGGGGATGCGCCGCGTGAGCCAGTCGCTCGGCGGCCGGGCGTCGAGCAGGATGATGCGGCGGCCGCGCTCGAGCTCGCGGCGGACGTGCGCGGCGGGGACGAAGCGCTCGTCGCGCAGCGTGAGGCGCGCGGGCTGCGCGTCGGGGTTCACGACGAGCTGCATCTCGGCGAGCGGCGCGATCTCGGGCGGGCGCGGCGGGTGATCGTGGTCGTGCGCGGCGCGCGCGACCGCGTCGGGGTCGCCCATCGAGCGCACGTACGCGACGACGTCGTCGATCTGCTGGGGCTCGAGCTGATCGCGGAACGCGAGCATGCGCGTGCCGCTGCGGCCGTGGAGGATCGCGTACTGGAGGAAGCCGTCGCTCGCGGTCGCGAGCAGCGCGGGGTTCGCGAGCGCGACCGCGTCGACCCCTTCGCCGCGCGCGCCGTGGCAGCGCGAGCAGTGGACCGCGTAGAGGATGTGCCCGCGCGCCGGGTCGCCCTCGACGCGCGTGTCGTCGACGTTCGCGCGCGGGAAGCGCAGCCACGAGCGGAGGTAGGTGCGGATCGCGAGGATCTGCACGTCGCTCAGCGGGCCGCCGTGCGCACGGGACCACGCGCTCATCGGCGTGCCCGGCCGGCCGTTGGCGATCGCCGCCGTGATGAACTCGTCGGACGCGCTGCGCAGCCACTCCTGGTTGGCGAGCATCGGCGCCTCGTCGGCCTGGTAGCCCTCCCCGTCGCGTCCGTGGCAGAGCGCGCAGTGCGTGCGGTAGAGCCCCTCCCCGAGGCGCTCGAGCCGCTCGCGATCCTCGGTCAGCGGGACGCGCTCGCGGCGCGTCGGCTCCTCTTCGGAGCACGCGCCGAGCGCGAGGAACAACGGCAGGATCCAGGGGAGCCGGGCTCGCATCGGCGGGAGTCTGCCACTTTTTCGGCGCCGCGCCGTCACCGCGTCTCGACCGCCACCTCACGGCGCGCGCTGCCGGCCGGGCCCGAGACTGCTACGGTCCGGGCGAATGTTCGTCGGGGTCGTGCTCAACCCGCAGGCGCGCAAGAACCGCCGCGCCGCGCGCGATCGCGCGGAGCGGCTCGCGCGCCTGCTCGGGCCGCACGGCGAGGTCGTGGAGACGCGCTCGGTCGACGAGCTCCCCGACGCGGTCGAGCGCCTGCTGCCGCGCGCGACCCACCTCGTCAGCGACGGTGGCGACGGGGCGCTCCACTGGCTGCTCAACGAGGTGCGCGACCGGCTCGGCGACGACGACGCCGCGCGGTGGCCGACGTTCGTCCCGACGAACGGGGGCACGATCGACTTCGTCGCGCGCAAGGCCGGCGTGCGCGGGCACTCCCTCGAGATCGTGGCGCGGCTCGCCGAGGCGGCGAGCGCGGGGCGCCCTCCGCCCGAGCAGACGCTCGACACGCTCGCGATCGACGCCGTGCGCGCCGACGGCGTCACGCTCTCGCGCCTCGGCTTCGCGCTCGCGGCGGGCGGCGTCGGCAGCCGCTTCTTCGACAAGTACTACGAAGACCCGGAGCCGAGCGCGGCGACGATCGTGCGCATCGTGGCGCGGACGATCGGCGAGTACGTCCTGTCGCGGACGGGCGCGCTGCGCGACGCGGCCTTCGCCGAGCACCTGTTCCGGCCGACGCAGGCGCACGTCACGATCGACGGTGAGGTCGTCGACACCGACATCCACTCGGGCCTGCACGCCGGGGCGATCGACGTGAACTTCGCGGGCATCCTGCGCGTCTTCCCGTTCGCGCGCGACGAAGGGGTCCTCCACTTCCACGCCGGCGACATGCGGCCGCAGGTGATCATCCTGAACCTCCCGCGGCTCATCGCGGGCACCGCGCTGCGCGGCGACCACCTCGTCGACAAGGGCGGGCGCGAGATGCGCATCGAGGCGGGCGAGGAGATCCTGCGCCCCATCATCGACGGAGAGCGCTACGAGGACGTTCGGGCGCTGACGGTCCGGCCGGGCCCGCGCGTGCGGATCGGCCGCGTGCGCGCCTGAGCGCGCGCCCGCTTGCGTCGCGCCACTCCGGAGCGTACGGCGCCCGTGTGAGCACCCTGATCGTCCACCACCTCGAGCGCTCGCGCTCCCAGCGCCTCCTTTGGCTGCTCGAGGAGCTCGAGCTCGACTACACCCTCCGCACGTACGAGCGCACCGAGGCCGCGCGCGCGCCCGCCGCGTTGCGCGAGGTGCACCCGCTCGGCAAGTCGCCGGTGCTCCAGCACGGCGAGGTGGTGCTCGCGGAGTCCGGCGCGATCGTCGAGCACGTGCTCGACGAGCTCGCCGGCGGCCGCCTGCGCCCGCCGCCGGGCACCGAGGAGCACCGGCGCTACCGGTTCTTCCTGCACTTCGCGGAGGGCTCGATGGGCGCGCCGCTCCTCGCGAAGCTGCTCTTCGACCGCGTGCGGCGCGCCGTCCCGTTCCTCGGCAACGTCATCGCGAACAAGGTCGACGCCGCGTTCACGCTCGGAGAGATCCGCGCCCACCTCGCCTTCGTCGAGGACGCCCTCGACGGGCGTGAGTGGCTCGCCGGTGACGAGCTGACCGGCGCCGACATCATGATGGGCTACCCGCTCTCGGCCGCCCTCGAGCGCGGGCGCCTGACGGAGCGCTTCCCGCGCATCGAGGCGTACCTCGCGCGACACACCGCGCGCCCCGCGTACCAGCGCGCCCTCGCGAAGGGCGGCCCGTTCGGGCTCCCGCGCTGACGCCGGCCATGGGTCGAACGCGGCTCTGCCGCGTTCGACGCGGGAGGGGGGCCCCATGCGGCATTGCCGCATTGGGGGGAGGGGTTGGAACGTTGGAACAACCCCTCCAGCAAGCTCAGCGCGCGTGAGCGCGCATCGAGACCAGCCCGTCGCGCAGCGACGGGCGTCGGTCGAGGGGGCCCCATCGTTGGAACGACCCCTCCAGCAAGCTCAGTGCCCGGCGGCGAAGTTCTGCGTCCAGTAGTGACCGAAGCGCGAGCCCTCCACGTACGCGTAGCCGACGCCGATCACGCGGTAGCGAGGGTTCATGATGTTCGCGCAGTGGCCGTCGGACTCCATCCAGCCCTGCACGACCTCTCGCGCCGTGCGCTGCCCCGCGGCGATGTTCTCACCCCACGGCGACGGCCCGCTGAAGCCCGCGTTCTGCATGCGCACGTCGAAGGTGCGGCCGTCGGGGCTGTCGTGATCGAAGAAGTTCATCTGCCCCATCTCGAGGCTGTGCCCGCGCGCCGCGATCTGGATCGTCGCGTTCATCTCGAGCGGCTCGGCCGGGCCGAAATTGCCGCGCGTGTCGCAGTTGTAGCCCATCGCGCGGAAGCGGTTGGTCTCGCTGAGGACCTCCCACTCGAAGCCGCGCCACTCCGGCGGCCAGTCGTCGCCGCCGCTGCAGGTCGCGGAGAAGCAGTCGGGGTCGTCGCAATCGGTGAGCCCGTCCCCGTCGTTGTCGCGCCCGTCATCGCACGCCGTCTCGCGGGTGCGGACGTTCACCACCACGTTGCCCGAAGCGTCGGCGTTGTACCCGTCGACGACGATGAGCACCGTCTGACACGCGGCGAGCGTGACCTCGACGCGCGACTGGACCTGCCCGCGCGCGATGTCGTCGTTGCACGCGAGCTCCATGCCCGTGCAGTCGGTGCGGACGCTCAGCACGGTGTCGAACGCCGAGCCGACCGTGTCGATCTCGTAGAGGCCCGCCTCCGGCGCGGTGAAGCGGAACGCGACGTCGCGCGCGCCCGTCCCGCCCATCCCGCCGCCACCGCCGACGCCGCAGCGCGAGCCGCCGAACGTGTCGGCGGACCCGGCGGTCGTGGCGTGCACCGCGACGGGGAACGTGGACGGCGCGTCGATGACGTCGCACGCCATCGCCGGCGGCGCCGGGCAGCCGGTCGGCGGCGGCATCGTCGGCGTCGCGCCCGCGTCGGTCGCTCCGCCTCCGCCGGGGCCCGCGTCGCTGCCGTCCGGGGGCATCATCATCCCGCGGCCGTCTTCACAGCCCGCGAGCGCCAACGACAGAACGACCACGACCCCGAGCCGGCGGGAGCAAAGCATCCCGGGAAGCTACCCGAGGTCGACGGCGCGTGCATGCGAGCGCCTCCCGCACCCGAGGGCGCCGCTCACCGAGCGCGTCGCGAGGACGCCGAGAACTCCTCGGATTCCCGCGCGGCGCGGTCGCGGCGGACGCGCCGAGGCCTCCGCGCCCCGTGTGACAACGCACACAATCGCGATCGCGGAGGAGACCTCAGGGGGTGGCGAGCTCGGCGGCCGGGTCCGGCGGCGCGGCCGGCGCTCGGCGCGCGGGCCGCGCGCGGGCCGCGTGGCGAGCCGCCCGAGCCGCGGCGCGCGCCTGCTCGCGCGCCCGCGCGCGCCGCTGCCGTGCTCGCATCCCGCGCACCGCCGGGGTCGGCGGCGCGGGCGTCCCTTCGTACCACGCGTGGTACGGCGGCTCGTCGATGCAGCCGGGGCGGTCGTCGGGCGGACAGTAGATCCGCACGTGGAAGTGCGAGCGGTGCGAGTGGCTGCCCGCGTGCGGCTCGGTCACGAGGGCGACGCGCGCGAGGAGCTCGGCCGGCGCGCGCCGGCGCTCGCCCTCGGCGAGCAGCCGCCGCCGCAGATCCGGAGCGATCAAGACGTATTGCACCCTCGCGATCGGGTCGCTCACCATCGCGGCGACGAGCGCCCAGCTGCGCTCGACGTCGAAGCAGTAGCGGGCTCCCGCCGCCTCGCCGCAGCCGTCGCGCCGCAGCGAGACGAAGCGGTCGAGCGTCGCCGGCTGCCCGCTCGCGTCGAGCACGTAGAGCCCGAGGTCGGCGTCGCGCCCGCTCTGGTGCGAGCGGTGCGGCGGCGCGCGGCCGCCGCGCGCGCGGCTGAGATCGCCCGCGACGAGGCGCGGCCCCGGGTGCGCCTGCGCGACCGCCGCCGCGGCGCGCTGGATCAGCCCCACGAGCTCGGCCGTGCCGAACTGCGCGGCGCCGCGGCTCTGACGGACGAACAGGTGCGGGGTCGGCTCGAGCGGCACCGCCGACGACAGGCGCCCGCGATCCGGCACGCCGTGCGACGTGCTCGGGCTCGGCGCCGGCCGTGCCTCGCGGGCGGCCGGCGGGTCGACCATCGCGAGGCGCTCGCTCGCGGAGCTCTCCGCGCTCGGCTGTGCGCGCGCCGCGCGCGGGACGTGCGCGACGCAGGCCAGCACCAGGAGCCACCGGGCCATCGGGTCAGTGTCCCTCTTCGGGGGCCGCTTGGCAAAGCGGCCGCACCGGTTCGCCGGGCTCGTCATCGTTCCGCTGGCGGCGGCGATCTCCCCGTTCCGAGCCCGACCGAACCTCCGTACCTGACAGGACTGAGGGCTGTTGGCCGGACGATGTCGTCGTAGACGAAGCGGACCTCGGCGCCGTCCGCGCGCTCCAGGGCGGTCAAGGTGCCGGCGTCGCTCCAGCGGTAGCGGTCGGTCAGCGGCGCGTCGCCGTCGGGGTCGATGGCGCGCCGCTCGGTTCGGCG
>JAHBWG010000163.1 GCA_019637095.1 Sandaracinaceae bacterium
TCATTCACGCTCCTCGTCGAGCAGCTCCTCGAGCCGCCGGTAGGCCCGGTGCGCCCGCACGCGCACGGCGCCTTCGGTCGAGCCGAGGATCGCCGCGACCTCCGCGAAGGGCCGCTCCTCGAACCAGTGCAGGACGATGACCTCGCGCTGTCCGTCCGGAAGCGCCGCGATGGCGGCGCGCACGCGCTCGATGCGCTGCCGCCGCTCGAGCGGCGCCTCCGTGTCGTCCCGCTCTCCCGCCGGCTCGCTCACCGCCTCGAGCGGCGCCTCCGGCCGCCGCTTGCGCTGGCGGAAGTGCCCGCGCACGAGGTTCATCGCGATCGTGAAGAGCCACGGCCGCAGCTTCTTGTCGGCGTCGAAGTCCCGCCGGGCCGCGTGCATCTGGAAGAACGTCTGCTGCACCACCTCGCGCGCGAGCTCCTCCGAGCGCAGGTGCCGGATCGTCAGGCGCAGCAAGATCGGGGCGTAGCGCGCGAACAGCGCGCGGAACGCGGCCGGATCGCCGCCGACGTAGGCGGCCATCAGCTCCTCGTCGCTCGGCTCCGCCACGCGCGGCCTTCGTCACTCGCGGAAGTTCTGGAACTGCAGCGGCAGCTCGTAGTCCGCTGCCTTGATGAGCGCGATCGCCTCCTGCAGCGCGTCGCGCTTCTTGTGCGAGACGCGCACCACGTCGCCCTGGATCGCGGCCTGGACCTTGAGCTTGCTCTCCTTGAGCAGCTTCACGATCTGCTTGGCGACCTCCGGGTCCACACCCTCCTTGAGCTTCACGAGCTGCCGGTAGGTGCTGCCGCCGGCCGGCTTGGGCTCGCCCGCGTCGAGCGCTTTGAGCGAGATCCCGCGGCGTACGATCTTGCTCTGGAGCACGTCGAGCGCGGCGGTGCAGCGGCCGTCGGAGTTGGACCGGATGACGATCCCCTCCTCGGTCTTCTCGATCTCGGTGCCGGTGTCCTTGAAGTCGAAGCGGGCCACGACCTCGCGGCGGGCCTGGTCGATCGCGTTGTCGACCTCGTGGTGGTCGAGCTTGGAGACGACGTCGAACGATGCCATGGCGCGGACGTTATCACGGCCCGCTGCGGTCGATCTCCGCGCAGCCCGCGACGTCGAAGTCGGCGGTGACGTCCCACTCCGGCGCCGTCACGCGCAGGGTCCCCACGATGCGGCCGGTGCCGTCCGCGTCGTAGCGCGTGACCGTCACCGTGGCCGGGGCGCGCTCGAGCGCGCCGCCGGCGACGAGCTGAGCGACGACCTCGTGCGTGCCGACGTACGTGTTGCCCACGACCTCGTCGAACCTCGGCGTCAGCCACACCGCGAGCCGATCGCCGTCGCACACCGCGAACGAGGGCTCGCGCGTGAAGAGCACGACGACGTCGACGGCGAACGCGAACGTGAAGCTCGCGAACGCGTGCTCGTACGCGATGGCGCCGAGCGGTGTCGCGCCGCGCGCGCTCGCGGCGGCGGCGCCGCACATCGTCGTCCGGACCTCGCCCTCGCACGTGAGGGGCGCGCTGGCGTGCACGACGCGTCCGTCCCAGCACTGCGCGCCGCCCCCGCAGCAGAGATCGCCCACGAGGCACGACCCCGCGAACGCGCACGGCGCGCCCTCGACCGAGTGGATGGCGTCGAAGCAGTCGTTGGCGGTCGCCGCGTCCGGCCAGCCCGCGTCGACGCCCGCGTCGAGCGCGGCGTCCGTCCCGGCATCGGGGGTCGCCGCGTCGCGCGCGGCGCCCGCGTCGCCCCCATGGCGCTCGGCGCACGTGCACCCGGCGGCGAGCCCGAAGGCCAGAGCGATGGTCATGCGGGTCATGCCCGAGGTTACGTCTCGGGAGCCCGAAGAGCCCCCTTACACCGCACCTGCTCCGCTCTCCACGCGCCACCAGTCGCGCTCCGCGGGGAGAACGAGCGCACACGCCGGCTCGCCTCTTGGCGCGCCCCATTCCCGCGCTCGCCGAGGGGCGACCTCGCCGGCCCCGCTCACGGCCCGGTTCGATCGAGCGCCGGGCACGCGGCGAGGTCGAAGTCGAGCTCCACGTCCCACCCGGGCGCGTCGGCGCGGAGGCGCCCCGCGATCCGGCCGCCGTCGTCGTCGTAGTCGTACCGGGTGATCTCGACCCGCGCGGGCGCACGCACGACGCGCTCGGCGACCGCGTGCTGAAGGATCGCGTCGTGGACGGTGACCTCGGGGGTGCTCGCCTCGGGGCGTACGTTCCACGACGCCAACCACAGACCGAGCCGGTCGCCCTCGCAGAGGACGAGGCCCGCGGCGGGCGTGAAGGAGAGGACGATGTCGGTCGTGAAGCCCCAGGCGAAGCTCGCGACGCCGTGCTCGTGCACCACCGGGCCGAGGGGCGTCGCGCCTCGCGCGATGACCGGCGCCGATGCGCACGCGGTGGGGTGCGGCGTGGCCGTGGGGCACGTGCGGTCGAGATGCACGCTCGCCAACCGACCGCCGGAGCAGTAGGCATGCGCGCGACAGCAGAGATCGCCGGCCCCGCACGCGCCTTCGAACGCACACGGCGCGCCGTGGACCGACTCGAACGCCTCGAAGCAGTCGTGCACCATCGCCGCATCCGGGTAGTCGGCGTCGTACCCGAAGCCCATGGCGTCCGTCCCGGCGTCAAACGAGATCGACGCGTCGTGGCCCTCGACGCCCGTGCAGCCGGCACCGAGCATCGCGACGAGAACGAGCGCGCGGGTCATCGCGAACAGCCTACGCCGAAATGCAATCGCCGCTTCACGCGCGACGCTCAGGCCGCCGGGAGCGGAAGCTCCTGCTCCTGTACCCGCCAAGCAGCGTAGGCGAGCGCCTCGCGAATGTCGTCCTCCTGCAGATACGGGTACAGCTCGAGGATCTCGGCGTGGCTGCGTCCGGCGGCCAATAGCCCGAGCACCGTGCCCACCGTCACACGAAGCCCTCGGATGCAGGGCCTGCCGCCCATGACGAGCGGGTCGAACGTGATCCTCGTCCACTTGGAGGCCATCTCCGGCTCAGTCTAGCGCGGGTCGTCCGGCTCTTCGACGCCCGCCTCGCTGGGGCGTGGAAGGCGCCGGGCCGATGGCGCGGCTTGACGGGAGCGCGACGGCCCGTATCATCCGCCTATCTGGATGACCGGATAAGATCATGGGCGCGCTCTCCGATGTGAACGTGTTTTGCGGGCTGCTCGCGGATCCCACGCGGGTGCGGCTGCTCGCGCTCTTGGCCAGCGAGGAGCTCAGCGTGGCCGAGCTCTGCGCGGTCACCGGCCTCGCGCAGTCGCGCGTCTCGACCCACCTCGGCAAGCTCCGCGACGCGGGGCTCGTCGCGCAGCGGCGCGAGGGCGCGTCCACGTTCCACCGCGTGCGCACGGACATGCCGGCCCGCGCCAAGGCGCTCTGGGACGCGGCGATGGCCGGCCTCGACGACTCGTCGTTGGCCGCCGACCGCGAGCGGTGCGCCGCGCTCGTGCGCGCCCGCGAGGGCGCGTGGCCCGACGCGGTCGCGGGGCAGATGGAGCGGCACTACTCGCCCGGCCGCACCTGGGAGGCCACCGCGCGCGGCTTCCTCGGGCTCGCGCGCTTCGGCGACGTGCTCGACGCGGGCAGCGGCGACGGCACCCTCGCCGCGCTCATCGCGCCGCGCGCCAAGAGCGTGACCTGCCTCGACCGGAGCGAGCGCGTCCTGACGGCGGCCCAGGCGCGCCTCGCCGCGCACGACAACGTCCGACTGGTGCAAGGCGACTTGCACGAGCTCCCCTTCGAGGACGCCTCCTTCGACACGGTGATGCTCTTCAACGTGCTCACCTTCGCGCGCCGCCCGGCGGGTGTCCTCGCCGAGGTCGCGCGCGTGCTCCGCCCCGGCGGCCAGCTCGCGCTCGTCACCCTCGCCGCCCACGAGCACCCCGACGTCGCCGCCGGTTACGGCCACGTCGTCCCCGGCTTCTCGCCCGCCGCGCTCGCCAAGCTGCTCGAGCGCGCGGGCCTCTCGGTCGATTCGTGCGAGATCACCTCGCGCGAGCGCCGCCAGCCCCACTTCTCGGTCCTCACCGCCTACGCCGAAAGACCTCGATGAACGCCGTCAGAGAAGAGCTCCTGCACCTCATGGATCAGCGCGTCGTCATCCTCGACGGCGCGATGGGCACCCTCATCCAGACGAAGAAGCTCGGCGAGGCCGACTTCCGCGCCGACCGCTTCCGTGATCACACCCGGGACCTCGCCGGCAACAACGATCTGCTCGCGCTCACGCAGCCCGACCTCATCCGCTCGCTCCACGAGGCGTACTTCGAGGCGGGCGCCGACCTCGTCGAGACGAACACGTTCGCCGCGACCTCGATCGCGCAGGCCGACTACGCGCTCTCGCACCTCGCGTACGAGATCAACGTGCGCTCGGCCCAGCTCGCCAAGGAGGCGGCCGCCAAGCACTCGAGCCTCGCGCGCCCGCGCTTCGTCGCCGGCGCGATCGGCCCGCTCAACCGCACGCTCTCGATCTCGCCCGACGTCGAGGACCCGGGGTTTCGCGCGGTGAGCTTCGACGAGGTGAAGGACGCCTACGCCGAGCAGGTGCGCGGCCTGATCGAGGGCGGCGTCGACACCCTGCTCGTCGAGACGATCTTCGACACGCTCAACGCCAAGGCCGCGCTCGTCGCGATCGGCGAGACGCAGCGCGCGCTCGGGACCGACCTGCCGGTGATGATCTCGGTCACGATCACCGACCGGAGCGGCCGCACGCTGAGCGGGCAGACCGTCGAGGCGTTCTGGATCTCGGTCGCGCACGCGCGCCCGCTCAGCGTCGGGATCAACTGCGCGCTCGGCGCGCACGAGATGCGGCCGTTCCTCGCGGACCTCGCGCGCGTCGCCGAGACGCGGATCAGCGTCTACCCGAACGCCGGCCTGCCGAACGCGTTCGGCGGCTACGACGAGGCCCCCGAGACGACCGCGCGCCTGCTGCGCGAGATGGCCGACGATTCGATGATCAACATCGCCGGCGGCTGCTGCGGGACGCTCCCCGCGCACATCGCCGCGATCGCCGCGCGCATGAAGGGCGCGCCGGTCCGCGCCGTCCCGCGCCGCGAGCCGCGCTCGCGCTACAGCGGCCTCGAGCCGCTCGAGGTGCGCCCCGACAGCAACTTCATGATGATCGGCGAGCGCACCAACGTCACCGGCTCGCGCAAGTTCCTGCGCCTCGTCACGAGCGGCGCCTACGACGAGGCGCTCGCCGTCGCGCGCGACCAGGTCGAGGGCGGCGCGAACATCCTCGACGTCAACATGGACGAGGCGATGCTCGACTCCGAGGCCGCGATGGAGCGCTTCCTCAAGCTCGTCGCCTCCGAGCCCGAGATCGCGCGCATCCCCGTGATGATCGACAGCTCCAAGTGGTCCGTGATCGAGGCGGGCCTGCGCTGCGTGCAGGGCAAGGCAGTAGTCAACTCGATCAGCCTCAAGGAGGGCGAGGCGGACTTCGTCGACAAGGCGAAGAAGTGCCTGTCCTACGGCGCCGCGATGGTCGTCATGGCGTTCGACGAGAAGGGCCAGGCGGACAACCTCGAGCGCCGCGTCGCGATCTGCGAGCGCGCGTACCGCATCCTGACCGAGGACGTCGGCGTCGACCCGACGGACATCGTGTTCGACCCCAACGTCTTCGCGGTCGCCACCGGCATCGAGGAGCACCGCCGCTACGCGATCGACTTCATCGAGGCCACGCGCGAGATCAAGGCGCGTTGCCCCGGCGTGAAGATCTCCGGCGGCATCTCGAACCTCTCGTTCAGCTTCCGCGGCAACGACGCGGTGCGCGAGGCGATGCACTCCGCGTTCTTGTTCCACGCGATCCAGGCCGGGCTCGACATGGGGATCGTGAACGCCGGTCAGCTCGTCGTGTACGAGGACATCGAGCGCGAGCTCAAAGCGCGCATCGAGGACGTGCTCTTCGACCGGCGCGAGGACGCGACCGAGCGGCTCGTCGAGATCGCCGAGCGCGTGCGCGGCGCAGGGACCAAGCGCGAGGCCGACCTCTCGTGGCGCGACGCGGACGTCGAGCAGCGCCTCTCGCACGCGCTCGTCCACGGCATCGACGCGTTCGTCGAGGCGGACACCGAGGAGGCGCGCCAGAAGCTCGGGCGCCCGCTCCAGGTGATCGAGGGCCCGCTGATGAGCGGCATGTCGGTCGTCGGCGATCTCTTCGGCGCCGGCAAGATGTTCCTGCCGCAGGTCGTCAAGAGCGCGCGCGTGATGAAGAAGGCGGTCGCCCACCTCACGCCCTACCTCGAGGCGGAGAAGGCCGCGCACGGTGACACGCGCGGCGCGGGCAAGGTCCTGCTCGCCACCGTGAAGGGCGACGTGCACGACATCGGCAAGAACATCGTCGGCGTCGTGCTCGCCTGCAACAACTACGAGGTCATCGACCTCGGCGTCATGGTCCCGACCGACGAGATCTTGCGCCAGGCCGCCGCGAACGACGTCGACGTGATCGGCCTCAGCGGGCTCATCACGCCGAGCCTCGACGAGATGGTCAACGTCGCCGAGGAGATGAAGCGCCGCGGGATGGACAAGCCGCTCCTGATCGGCGGCGCCACCACGAGCCGGCAGCACACCGCGGTGAAGATCGCGCCGCGCTACGCGTCGCCGGTCGTGCACGTGCTCGACGCCTCGCGCGCGGTCAACACCGTGGCCGCGCTCTTGAGCGACGAGCAGCGCGAGCCGTTCGTCGTCGAGAACCTCCGCGCGCAGGCCGAGCTGCGCAAGCTCCACGACCGCGGGCCGATCCGCCCGCTCGTCCCGATCGACGAGGCCGACGCGCGCGCGCCCGCGCTCACCTTCGGCGACCTGCCCGCGCCCCCGTTCGTCGGCGCGCGACAGGTCGAGGTGAGCCTCGCCGAGCTCGAGCCGACCATCGACTGGACCTTCTTCTTCACCGCGTGGGAGCTCAAGGGTCGCTACCCGCAGATCCTCGACGACGCGACCTACGGCGCGGCGGCCCGCGAGCTCTTCGAGCACGCGCGCCCGCTGCTCGAGCGCATGAAGGCGGACCCGCGGATCCGTGCCCGCGGCGTCTACGGCTTCTGGCCCGCGCACCGCGACGGCGACGACATCGTGCTCGAGGCCGACGCCGGCCCGCTGCGCT
>JAHBWG010000164.1 GCA_019637095.1 Sandaracinaceae bacterium
GGCGGCCCCGCGCCGGGGGTCGTCGCGCCGCTTCCCAGCACCCTCGAGCCCCCGATCCCCCGCGTCCCGCCGGCCGGCCTCGATTCCCAGCAGCTCACCGCCTGGGTGCGCGCGCGGCTCGCCGACCACGAGGGCCTGCGCGCCCGCTCCTTCTGGGAGACCGGCCACCTCATCGCGCTCTTGCTCCCGCGCGGTCGCGCGGCGGGCGCCAAGGACATCAAGGAGCTCGTCGAGCGCGCCGAGCTCGGCATCGCCCACATGACCGCGCAGAAGTACGTCATGGTCGCGCGCTCGTTCGAGCGCGAGCTCGCCGTCCGCACCGGCATCGAGAAGTGCTACGCGCTCACCGTGTACGCCAAGGCCATCGGACGTGAGGGCCAGGCCGCCAAGATCCTCGCCGACGACGAGCTCATCGACGGAAGCGACGACGGCCGCGGCCGCCGCCTGCGCGCCGCCGCCATCTCCGGCGTGAAGCTGCGCGAGGCCATCCGCGTCCTCAAGGGCGCGAGCACCGCGCCGCCGAGCGAGGTCCAGCGCGAGCGCGAGGCGGCGGCGAAGACCGCGCAGGCCTACGCGCGCAAGCTCGGCATGACCAAGGCCGTCGCGCGCCTCGTGCGGCACGGTGGCGAGACCAAGGTCGCCATCTACCTCCCGCTCGGCGCCGCCGCGAACCTCGATGCGAAGGCCCCGCTCGCCGCGCTCGACCTCGTCGCCAAGCTCTCTCGCACCGACACCGCCTTCGCCGCGCTCGCCCGCGACCGAGGCCTCTTGCGCCGCGCCGCGTGACGCGGCGCCATGGAGATCACGGCCTCCACCCGTCCCCGCCCGAGGACCTCCGCGTCCCGGACCTCGGCGTCGACGCAGCGCGCCTCCGCGCCGAGGGCGGCGACGAGCGGTCGGACGACGCGCCGACCCGCTCGACCTCGAGTGGGCTCAGGAACGCATCCTCGTCGGCCCCGCGCTTCCGGGCGACGCGATTCCGTACGATGCTGCGCGCATGCGGCGCGCGACCTCCTCCCTCACGCTCGCCTCGACGCTCCTCGCGTCGTCGGCGCTCGCCCACCCCGTCACCGTCGACGGCGATCCGAGCGACTGGATCGCCCGGGCCCCGGCCACCGCGAACCTCGCCATCGTGGCGCGCGACGGCGCCCAGCGCGGCGCGCTGGTGTGGCTCGACGCGCCCGGCGATGCGCGAACCGATCTCGGCGATCCGTCGCAGGTCGACCTTCGCGCCTTCGCGGTGACCGCCGACGCGACGAACCTCTACCTCCGCGTGGACATCGCCGGCTCGCTGGCCACCATCGACCCCGCGCAGGCGCCGCAGGTGCAGATCGCGATCGACCTCGACCGCGTCTCGGGCAGCGGCGAGCGCTTCTTCGGCGCGTTCGCGGATACCACCGTCGCCGACGACGCCCGCTGGGAGCGCCTCGTGCGGACGCGGATGGCGGGCCTCGAGCCGAGCATCGTCGTGCTCGACGACAGCTTCGGCGTCGTCGGCGCGGGAACGATCGCGATCCGATCGAGCGCCTCCGGCTCCACCATCGAGGTGAGCGTGCCCTGGACGGCGCTCGGCCGCGCCGGCCCGGCCCCCGCCATGCGCCTCACCGTCACGACCTACCGCGAGAACACGGAGAACGGGCTCACCGTCGACGTGGGCGGCTCCTCCGTCTCGAACGCCCTCGACGTGGTGAGCAACGGCGGCGCGCCCGTCCCGTCGGGGTTCCCGAATTCGTGGCCTCAGGAGCTGAGCGACGGCGACGTCGATCACTGGCTCGAGGTGTGGCTCGGCCCGACCGGCGAGGTCTACGCGCCGCTCGCCGTCACGCGCGTCGTGCAGAGCGCGACTCAGGTCGAGTGGGTCGAGGTGCGCAACCAGACGAGCGAGACGCTGGACCTCGCGGCCTATCGAGTCGGCGACGAGGAGACCCCGCGCGATCCCATGGCGCCGGCCGAGGGCATGTTCTTCTTCCCACCGGGGACGACCCTCGCGCCCGGTGGCACCTTCATCGCCGCGCGGCAGGGGACGCCGTTCTTCACCGCGTACGGCCGGCGCCCGAACGGCGAGTTCGTGGTGAGCGACGCGATGACGCCGGACATGGTGCGCGATACGGCGTGGGCCTTCGGCGGAGGCACGTTCGATCTCGCGTCGTTCGATCACGCGCTCGTGCTCGGCCCACACCACACGATCCTCGACCTCGTGCACTGGGGCACGTCGCTGTCGTACCCGGGCATCGGCTCGCTGAGCGAGGCCCCGACCGATCGCGTCGCCTACCGCGACCCGGACACGCTCGACACGGACGACGGCGCGAACGACTTCAGGATCGTGAGCGACTGCCGCGCGAGCGCGCCGTGCACCGGCGCCTGCCGGAGCTGTGTGCGCCTGGCGTGCATCCCGACGCCCGCGGGCGGCGCGTGCGAGGACGGAGACCTCTGCACGAGCGGCGAGACGTGCAGCGAGGCCGGCGTGTGCAGCGGCGGCGCGGCGATCGCCTGCGACGACGCGAACACGTGCACGACCGACGTATGCGCCCCCGCGACGGGCTGCGTCTTCACGCCGACGCCCGCGGCGCCGTGCGACGACGGCAACTCGTGCACGACCGGCGACGCGTGCACCGCCACCGGCACCTGCGAGGGGACCGCCCTCGACTGCGACGACGCCAACCCCTGCACCGCGGACGCGTGCGACGCGTTGCTCGGCTGCGCGAACACGCCGACACCGGGAGTCTCCTGCGCCGACGCGGACCCGTGCGACGGCGCGGAGACGTGCAGCGCGGCCGGCGAGTGCCTACCCGGCGCGCCGCTCGACTGCGACGACGGCGACCCGTGCACCGTCGACGCCTGCCTCGCGGCGAGCGGCTGCACCTACGCCGCCGATGAGGGCGCGAGCTGCGACGACGGGGACCCCTGCACGACGGGCGACGCCTGCGCCGCCGATGCGACGTGCGCGGGCGTGCCCGACCGCGCCTGCGAGCCGGACGGCGGCGTGCCGACGGCCGACGCAGGCGTCGACGCGGGCGGGACCGAGCTCCCCGACGCCGGCCCGCGCGATGCGAGCACCGACCCTCGCGACGGCGGCGTCGACGGCGGCACCGACCCCATGGCCGCGGGCTGCTCCTGCCGAGCCATCGGCGCCCGCCGCGCCCGCGGTCCGCTCTGGCTGGCGCTCGCGCTCGGCGCGCTCGTGCTCGCGCGCCGGCGCCTCCAATCGCCTCGGATGACTGCTTCGCCATCTCGATAGCGCGCGGTGCCGATCTGGGCCTCGTGGGGCGCGGCATACGCCTCGCAAAGGTCCGCGCGCGACGGAGGTGACCGCCACGAGGTGGTGAAGGACGAGCACGGCGCACCGATCAAGGCGTGGTCCCCTCGATCCCTCACCCGAACGGGTGAGGCACGCGACGCTTCGCCGCTGACACACTGCCGCAATGGGGATGGAACGAACAGGGGCGGCGGGGACGGAACGAGCGGTGGCGGCGGCTCGCCTCGCCTCGGCGGGCTCGCGAGGTGGCTCGTCGTCGGGCTCGTGGTGGGCTGCGACGGTGGGAGCGCGATGCCCGACGGGGCGGTCGGCGCGACCGACGGATCGGTCGCGATCGACGGCGCGGGCGCGGACGGCGGGCCGGACGGCGGCGGCGGGCCGGACGACGGAGGAGGAGGAGTCGCCGACGCGCACGTACCGCCGCCTCCGCTCTCGAGCGTGTTCGGCGACGCCACCTACCGCCCGTTCGAGATCGCGCTCGTCGACGTGCCGGCCGGCGCGGTGAGCGGCGAGGTCGCGGCGGAGCTCGGCGGCGTCGCGGTCACGCTGCTGCCCGTCGGCACCCGGCTCGCCGGATTCGTCGTGCCGGAGCTCACCACGGGGCCCCAGCGCTTCGTCGCGCGCACGCTCGGGATCGAGGCGACGGTCGTGATCGACGCGCCGCTCGATGACGCCGAGGCCCGCGCGCTCGCGGACGACTTCCGCGCCCGCGCCCGCGCCGCGCTCGAGGCGCTGCGCGACACCGCCGACCCCGAGGAGGCCGACCTCGTCGCGCCGGCGCTCGAAGGCCTCGCCGAGCTCGCGACGGTCGAGGCCGACCTCGCGGCGCTCTCCGCCGAGGAGCGCCGCGCGTTCGATCACGTCCTGGCGAACCTCGAGCGCGATACGGCGCTCACGACCCTCGACTTCGAGCGGTGCCGCCGCGCCTTCCTCGACGACTTCCGCGCCAAGGCGGTGCTCGTCCTGCGCGGGCTCGTCGGCGTGTCGCTGGGCGTGCTCGTCTCGGCCGGCGGGATCACCACCGTCGTGGGCGCGCTGATCGGCGGCGTCAGCCTCGCGTACACGATCTCCGTCGCCGCGGACGCCGCGCGGGCCGGGATCCGGATGGTCGAGGTGTGCTTCTCCGGCTCCGTCGACCTGATCGCGAGCTCGGGCGGCGGCACGCTCGAGCTCGAGCACGGCGTGACCCAGGAGCTGGACTTCTCAGTGCGGAGCCGCTGGTCCTACGGGCCCGCGCGCGATCTGCTCGAGGCCCTCAAGGACGCGGTCGGCCGCCTCGCGCGCCTGCCCAGCGAGTGGATCGCGCGGCTGCGCGGGCTCTCGACCGAGGACGTGACGGTGCGCGACCCCGACCCGGCGCGGGTGCGGCTCGCCCCGGTGACCCACCCCGACGTCAGCGGCGGGCTCGCGCCCGCCGGCCCCTCGCGCCTCGGGCTGACGTTCCGGCTGCGGCCGCCCGCCACCGACGTCCGCTTCGAGGTGGGCCTCGCGTACGACGGGCTCTCGGGCGAGCGCGCGTACGCGGCGCGCGTGACGATCCGATGCGGCGACGGGGTCGTGCAGCCCGGCGAGGCGTGCGATGGCGCGGACTACGACGGGGCGCGCTGCGGCGTCGGCGCCTACGCGGGCCGGACGGGCGCGCTCGCATGCAACACGGATTGCACGATCGACGAGCGCGCGTGCGTCCCGGTATGCGGCGAGCTCGGCACGGACTGCTGCAGCGCGGCGCCGCGATGCGTCGGTACGCTGACCTGTGCATCCGTCTGCGAGAACCGCGGGTCGGCGAGCGCTTCGTTGTCCGCAGGGTTGCGGGGGACCCTGCTGAACTCCCATGGGGACGTGGTCGCTCTGCCAAACGCGCCAAGCGGAACGATCCTGCCGCCTGGCACGTACACGTTCTCCGGCGTCGTTACCTACGACTTCCCCGACTGGTGCGATGTGGATATCGGGGATCCGATCAGCGGGACGGTGACGCTCGCCTGCGGCTTCCACTACCTGATCGAGCCGGAGGGAGGGTGCGGCGCCAACCTCGTAGCCCTTCAGCTAGACCCTTCCCGATGCCGGGGGCCTTGCGTCTGCCCCTGAGCAGTCGACGTCCCCAGTGCACCACGCGACCACGAGGTCGAGCCGGCGCGCGCCGCGTCGTCGCGGAGCACGCACGTCCCTCAGCGGGGCCAGTCCTCGGGCTGGCTCCAGCAGCCGCCGAAGCCGCCGCCCGACGTGACGGGCGCGAGGCGCTCCGCGGGCGTGCGCACCCACGCGTGCAGCACCCAGCCAGCGGCGCGGTCGCGGCCGGGCACGATCCAGCGCGCGACGCCGCGCGGCTCGGGCTGGGCGCGGCGACAGCGACCCTCGGCGCACGCGATCGCGGCGGCGTGCTCGAGCGGCTCGAGGCCGACCGCGTCGCGGCCGAGCCGCGCGAACGGGCGGCGCGCCGTACGCGTCGCGTAGAGGCCGGTCCCCGCCGGCACCGTGACGGCGAGCCCCCGGCCGTAGCCGTCGCCGCAGCCCATCGCCATCGGGGCCTCCGCCAGCGCGCCGGCGCAGTCGGGCGGGGCGCCCGCGAGCCAGCCGTGCACGACGAAGCCGTCGACGAAGACGCGCGCCCGCGTGAGGCCGCCTCGCTCGACGCCGAGCGCGAGCGCGGCCCGCGCGCCGTCGACCACGCGGGCGCCGCGAGGTCCGGCGCGGCGTACAGGACGAGGGGGCCGCACGCCGGCGTGAAGCTCGCGGGGACGCCCGCGTGCGCGAAGGCGGCGCTCGACGCCCGCGCGCCCGCCGGGACCTCACTCGCCGCGCCGAGCGCGCCGCTCGCGGCGGGCATGCCGGGCGCGCCATGAGCGCCGTGCTGAGCGGCGAGCTGCTCGCGAGCGCGGCCCGCGAGGCGGGCGCGGACTCGGACGCGGACGCTGACGCGGTCCAGATGTCCGGAGGTGCGGCCGAGGACGCTGGCGCAGTCCAGATGTCCGTAGGTCTTGGGGAGCCTCGGAACCGGTTCATCGCGGTGCGCGCGCGCGACGAGGTGATCCTCGACTACCGTCGCCTCGAAGCGGTCCACCGCGCGACCGGCTCGCCGAGCTCGTTCGCGACGTTCCTCGTCGCGTCCTTCTGGAGCGCGTGGGGCGAGCGGTTCTTCGAGGGGAACCGCTGGAAGGCCATCCACGATCGCGACCGGCATCGGTGCGTCTCGCCCGTGTGCGAGTCGCGCAACGCCACCAACCACCACGTGCGCTACCGCGCGCACGGCGGCGGCGACGAGGCGGAGAACCAGATCACCCTGTGCGAGTTCTGCCACCTCGAGGGCGAGCACGGCGG
>JAHBWG010000165.1 GCA_019637095.1 Sandaracinaceae bacterium
CGGCTGGCGCTGTGGGCGCGGCCGGCGCGGTCGCGCCCGACCACGCGATCGCGCCCGCGCCGGCCACGACGGCGACGACGAGGAGGATCGGCCCCAGGCCCGACGAGCGCTCACGCACGCGCCCTCAACGTAGCGCGCTCGGCGCGCGCCGCGATCTCGCCGCCGTGACCTCAGCGCGCGGCGGCGCCGGCCATGCGGAGGCCGACGTCGGCGAGCACCTCGCCCGCGCCGGTGCGCGGATCGATCGCGAGCACGAGCCCCTCGCAGGTGAACCCGTAGAGCGCCTCGCCGTGCGCGGCGAGGCCCCACACGCACGAGACGCCGATGGGCCCGACGTCGATCATCTCCCGCCCGTCGAGCGGCACCTCGAACAGGTGATCGCCGCCGACGCTGCGCGCCGCCGAGACGAGCATACGCGCGCCCACGAACGCGATGTCCCCGCTCGCGTGCCAGCCGGGCGGGAACCGGCTCACCGGCTCGCGCGTGCGGCCGGCGAGGTCGAGGCGCGCGATCTCCTCGAAGGTCCCGACGTAGAGCGAGCCGTCGGGCGCGAAGTCGAGCGCGGTGCCGACGCCGCTGATGTGCATCGCGTGCGCGGTGCGGCCCGTGCGCTCGTCGAGGGAGAAGATCTCGTTCCGCACGACGCCGTAGAGCGAACCGTCGGCGCCGAGCGCGACGTCCGCGAGCACGCGGTCGACCGGCCCGAGCCGGTGCAGGGCGGCGCTCGGGAGGTCCACCTCGTAGAGCGTCGTCTCGTCGTGGACGAGCGCACGCGGGACGCACCCGAGCGCGGCGTCGCAGCGCGCGCTCAGCGGGCAGTAGTCGGCGTCGGGCAGGTGCTCGCACGAGCGGCGCGCCTCGTCGCAGACGTCCTCGGTGCAGTCGAGCCCGTCGTCGCAGCCCGGCCGAGGGAACGTGCAGCCGAGCCGGGCGTCGCAGCGCGGCGGGCCGCCGCAGAACGTGGCGGGCCCGCACGCCGCGTCGTCGGGCCGCGCGACGCAGCGCCCCGCCTCGCACGCGTCGATGGTGCACGGGATGCCGTCGTCGCACCCGCCCGGGCACTCCGGGGTCCCGACGGAGGCGTCTCGCTCCGCCGCGGGCGCGCCGCTCTCGAACGCCGTGCGCGATCCGCACGCCGTGAGCAGCGCCAGCCCGAGGGCGGTGATCGTACGCGTCATCGCCTCACCATCGGCGCGCGCCCCTACGGGGCGACGGTCTCCTCGCGACCGCCGAGCCACGCCCACGCCTGGACGCGCCAGGTGCCGTCGTGCGCGACCACGTTGAGCACGAACGCCGGCGCGGGCGCCACGACGCGCCGTGGCGTGCCGTCGTCGTCCTCGTCGCGTACGTAGTTGCAGAGCGCCACGATCTCGCGGCCCGCGGTGAGCGCGTCGATGCCGCGGGTGACGATCTGCGCGGTGTCCTCGCTCATGTCGAACATCGCGGGCGGGAACGCGATCAGGGTGTAGCCGTCCTGCTCGACGAACGCGGGCTCGCAGCGCGACGGGACGCGCACGACCAGGCCCGCCTCCTCGGGCGCGGGGCCGCCGCCGCCGTCGAGCGACGCCGCCGCCGCGGCGCGGATCAGCGCCACGCGGGTCCAGTCGATCATCGGTCGCTGCTCCTCCGCGGAGGCGGAGACGAGGCGGCGCAGCCACTCGAGCAGCGCCGGGTCGACGCCGGGCGGCTGCTCGACCGCGCCGGGCATCGCGCGCAGCTCGCCCGCCTCGAGCGCGATCGCGTCGGGCGACTCGTCGGGCTCGGGCTCGGCTTCCACGGTCGGCTCGGCCTCGACCGTCGTGCGCGCCGTGCTCGTCCCCGCGCCGCACCCCGCGAGGGCGAGCGCGACGAGCCAGCGAGTGAGGGCACCTGCGTTCGGCATGGCCGGAAGCAAGCCACGCCGCCGGCCCTCGCGCCAGCGCCGACGTCGAGGTCCGGCGCGAGCGCGCGCTCACCCGCGGGGGCGCCGCCCCTTGCGCGGCAGGCGCCGGGCCTCGGGCGGGAGCTCCGCGTCGCGCACGCGCTGCACGAGCGTGCGGAACAGGCGCCGCAGGCCCGCCTCGACCTCGGGCGGCTCGCCGCACCGCGTGAGCGCGGCGCCGACGGACTCGAGCGTCGAGACGTACTCCCGCCGCGGCTCGGCGCGGAGCTTGCCGTAGATCGAGGGCTCCCGGACCTCGATCGAGAGGCGCGCGAGCCTCGCGAGCCACGCGTTGCGCCAGTAGAGCGTCTTGGCCTGCGACCACGTGCCGTCGAGGACGACGATGCCCTCGAGCGCGCTCGGATCGAGCGGCGCCTCGCGCGCGCCCTCGTCGCCGGCGTCGCGCGTCGGGAAGAGCAGCGCCCAGCGCCGGCGGTCGACGCCCGCCTCGCCGAGCGCGTGCTCGAGGTTGCGCCAGCTCAGCCCGACCGCGAGCCGCGCGCTCGGCAGGCTCGCGGTCAGGAGCTGCGCGGTGCCCAGCAACACGTCTTGCTCCTGTGGGTGCTGGAGGATCAGCACGCGGCAGCGGGTCGGGTGCGCGACGACGCGATCGCACACGCAGACCGCGCTCGGACGCCGGCAGGTGTCGCAGCTCGTCACCGGGCCGCGCCCTACCACGGCGCGCGCGCGCGAGCACCCCGCGCGTGGCGCGCTCGGCGGCGCCGGGAGCTCGTCGAGGCGTCCGCGGTGTCGATTCGTCGTGCGCTCACGCGTTCGGCGACTCCCTCGCGATGGGGGTCGAGCGCGGCCTCAGGGCTCGCACGCGGTCACCGGGGGGACGAGCGGCGTGCGCACCTCGCCGCAGCGGCACGGCAGGTACAGGCTGCCGACCACGGCGCGCAGGTCGCGGCGCGCGCTCAGCTCTTCTCCGTCCGGCAGGGTCACGGCGAGGCGGCGCTTGGTGAGCGCGACGGTGATCCCCTCGCCCCGGTGCACGCCGTCGAGCGCGCGGTGGTCGAACGCGCCGAGCACGGTGAAGAGCCCCTGCGCGCGCAGTGAGGCGCGGGAGGGGGAGCGCAGCCCGCGCGCGAGCGACAACAGCGGCGCGAGCTGGGGCACGTCGCCGCGCAGCGGCAGGCGTCGTGTGTGCTCGAGCGACGGGTCGGTGTACCAGTGGATCCCTGGCTGCCCGTAGCGCCGGAAGAAGTAGGGGATGTCGCCGCGGGCGAGCTGCTCGGTCTCGGCGGCGAGCAGCGGCGGCCACGGCGGCCTCTCGCTGGCGCGCACGTACTCGTCGGTCCCGCGCAAGAGGACGCGGATCGGCGCGTCGCGCAGGCCCTCGACGCCGTCGAGCGCCGCGGCGATCGCGGCCGCGTGGCGCTCGAGCCGCGCGAGCGTCTCGTGGTACGCGCTCGCGATCGCGAGGAGCTCCGGGGCGCCGACGGGCTTGCCGAGGAACGGGAGCACGCGTCGCGCGCCCGCCGCGTGGCGCGCCACGGCGGCGATCTCGGGGTCCGCGTCGGGCAGGAGCTTCGTCGCGGTCGGCAGCGCGAGGTCGTCGAGGATCATCTCGACGTCGAGCGGACAGAAGACCACGCGGCCGCGCGCGTCGAGGCCGAGCGCGAGGTTCTCCCAGTGCAGGTCGGCGGCGCCGAGCCACGCGAAGAGCGCGATCGCCCGGCCGGTGATGCGCGCGAGCGCGCGCCGCTCCTCGTCGCCGAGCGCGGGGAGCGGCGCGAGGGCGATCCGCTCGACCTCGCCGCCCGCCGGCGTGCGGACGTCGCCGAACGAGAGGGCGGGCAGGAAGTCGAACGCCCCCGGCGCGGCCGCGTCGAGCGCGGCGCGGAGCGGGCTCTCGCGCGCGAGCACCAGCCACTCCCAGAGCAGCGTGCGCGGCTTGTGCACGACGTCCTCGCGCACCGTCACGCGGCGCCCGAAGTTGTGCGAGTCGCCGCGCGGCGCGCCCGAGGAGCTCATCGCGTCGGAGGGTAGCCCGGCCGCGACACGCGGCGAGCGCACCGGCGCATCACTTGTTGCGGTCGAAGCGCTTCTTCGGCCGCGCCGGGGCGGCGGGGCGCGGCCGCGGTCCGCGGCGCCCCGGGCCCGGCCCGCGTGGGGCGTCCGCGCCCTCGGGGCGGCGCGAGCGCGTGATCGCGACGCGGTGGCCGCGGATCTCGAGCACCCGCCCGAGCGCGCGCTCCGCCACCTCGGGCGTCACGCGGACGAAGCTCGCGCCCGCGACGATCGTGACGCGGCCGATGCTGGAGCCGGGCACCTCGAGCTCGTTCGCGAGCGCTCCGACGAGATCGCCCGGGCGCACGCCGCGCGTGCGGCCGATCGGGAGGAACAGCTCGACCTCGTCCGCGCTCGGGTGCGCCGGCGCGGCGCGGCGCGCCCAGCTCGGCGGGCGCGTGTCCGGCGTCTCGTCGAGCGCGACGTCGCGGTCGCGCGCGAGGAGCCCGAGCGCGGCGGCGGCGGCGCGGCGCGGGTCGATCGCGAGCGCGTCGAGCATCGCCTCGAGCGCGGGCGCGGGCGCCTCGCTCGCCGCGGCGCGGACCTCGTCGAGCAGGCGCGCGCGCTTGGCGGCGGCGATCTCCGCGTCGGTCGGGACCTCGACCTTCGCGATCACCGTGTCGAGCGTGCGCTCGAGGGCGCGCACCCGGCGCACCTCGGCGGGCGTCACGAGGCTGATCGCGACGCCCGCGCGGCCCGCGCGCCCGGTGCGACCGATGCGGTGGACGTAGCCCTCGGCGTCGGTCGGCAGGTCGTAGTTGATCACGTGGGTGACGTGCTCGACGTCGATGCCGCGCGCCGCGACGTCCGTCGCCACGACCACGCGCAGGCGCCCCGAGCGGAAGCGGCTGAGCACCCGCTCGCGCGCCGCCTGGTTCAGGTCGCCGTGGAGCGCGTCGACGGGGACGCCGCGCGCGGCGAGATCGTCGGCGGCCGCCGCGCAGCCGGCGCGCGTGCGCGCGAACACGAGCGCGGCGCCGATCGGCTCGGCCGCGAGCAGCCGCGTCAGCGCCTCGCCCTTGTGGCGCTCGGGGACGAGCAAGGCGCGTTGCTCGATGTGGTGCACGGTGAGCGCCTCGCGCTCGACCTGCACCTCGATCGGCTCGCGCAGGTGTGCCTCGGCGACGCGCGCGATCGGCTCGGGCATGCTCGCCGAGAAGAGCGCGATCTGCCGCGTCGGCGGCGAGGCCTCGAGCACGCGCTGCACGTCCTCGAAGAAGCCCATGCGCAGCATCTCGTCGGCCTCGTCGAGCACGAGCATCTCGAGCGCCGAGAGGTCGAGCTTGCCGCGGTCGACCAGATCGAGCACGCGGCCCGGCGTGCCGACGACCACGGGCACGCCCGCCTCGAGCGCGCGCAGCTGCGGGCCGTACGCGGCGCCGCCGTACACGGTGACGAGACGCACGGGGAGGTTCTTCGCGAAGCTCCGCAGCGCGTCGGTGACCTGCAGCGCGAGCTCGCGCGTGGGCGTCAGGACGAGCGCGCGGATGGGGCCTCCGCCCGCCTTGACGCGCTCGAGCAGCGGCAGCCCGAAGGCCGCGGTCTTGCCCGAGCCGGTGCGTGCGCGGCCGATGACGTCGCGGCCGACGAGCAGCGCGGGGATCGCCTCGAGCTGGATCGGGGTCGGCGCCTCGAAGCCGAGCGGCGCGAGCGCGTCCGCCAAGCGCGGATCGAGGCCGAAGTCGTGAAATGGCGTGGGCGCGCTCGGTGGCGTGGTCGGGCTCGACATGTGCGGACGATCCTGAAGGAGGGCCCGGCACATAGGCGCTCGCGCGGCGACGCGCCAGCCGGAGCGTGCCCTCTCGCGATGGCGTGGCATAGTGTGGCCCCGCGCCCGGACGTTCCGGGGCGCGACATGGAAGCGAGAGAGACCTTTTGAGCCCCTACACGAACGACATGACGGCGCGCGCCCTCCGAGGCACGGGGACGGGCGCCGAATGACCACCCCGAACAAGCGCGAACGCGAGAACAAGAAGGCGAAGAAGAAGCGCGAGAAGGACGAGCGGCGCTGGGAGCGGCGCAGCGACGGTCCGAGCTCGATCCCGGTCGTGCGCGCCGAGGACCTCTCCGGCGACGGAAGTCCGACCGTGGAAGAGATCATGGCGTCGCTCAGCAGCGGCGGCGGCGGCGGCGGCGGCGCGCGCCCGGCGGCGCGCGGGATCCCGGCGAAGCTCTTCATCGGCGGCCTGAGCCAGGACACCGACGACGCGAGCCTGATGTCGGCGTTCGCGGAGCACGCTGAGATCCTCGAGGCGGTCGTCGTGACGGATCGCGACACCGGGCGCTCGCGCGGCTTCGGGTTCGTGACGCTCGCGAGCCACAAGGACGCCTCGCGCGTCGTGCGCACGCTCGACGGCGCGGACCTCGACGGGCGGCGCATCGCCGTCAACGTCGCGACGGACCGCCGCTGAGCTGGCTGGAGGGGCTGTTCCAGCCCCTCCCCCCATCGCGGCGCAGCCGCGACGGGGCCCCCCTCCCGAGGCGAACGCGGCGGAGCCGCGTTCGACCCCATCGCGGGGCGATGGGGCCCCCTCGACCGACGCCCGTCGCTACGCGACGGGCTGGTCTCGATGTCTTCGGAGGGGTTGTTCCAACCCCTCCCCCCCCCCCGGCCCCCCCCC
>JAHBWG010000166.1 GCA_019637095.1 Sandaracinaceae bacterium
GCGACCGCGAAGGCGAGCGCGCCCGCCACCGCCGCCGCCGCGCGCGGGCTCGGCGAAGGCGGCCGGCGCCTGCTCGCCTTGGTGCGCGGCCTCCTGCTCGAGGGCGACGAGCCGCGCATCCTCGAGCGCGCGCTCGACGAGGCGCTCGCGCTCTCGGGCGCCGAGCGCGCCTTCTTGCTGCGCCGCCGCGGCAAGGGGCGCCCGCACGTCGCGATCGCCCGCAACCTCGACGTCGCCGAGCTCTCGCGCGGGCCCCTCCGGTTCAGCCGCTCGGTCGCCGAGCGCGTACTGAGCGAGGGGACCGCCGTCGTCACCGCGCACGCCGCCGAGGACCCGCGCCTCGCCGGCGCGGCGAGCATCCTCGACCTCGGCCTGCGCTCGATCTCGTGCGTACCCGTGCGCGGCCCCTCGGGTGTGCTCGGCGCCCTCTACCTCGACCACCGGAGCGAGCGCGAGCGTTTCGACGAGGCGACGCAGGAGATCGTGCAGTCGCTCGCCGACGTCATGGGCCTCGCGCTCGAGAACGCGCGGCTGCACCGCGAAGCCAAGGAGCGGGCGCGCGACCTCGAGCGCGCGAGCGCGGCGCTGCGCGTCGACAACGAGCGCCGCGCCGCCGCCATCGCCGACCTCGAGCGCGCGCTCGCCGCGCGCGGCGGCCCGATCGCCGAGACGGCCGGGATCATCGGCCGCGCGCCCGCGCTGCTGCGGGTGCTCGACGTCGCGCGCCGCGTCGCGCCGAGCGATCTCGCGGTGCTCGTCACCGGCGAGTCGGGCACGGGCAAGGAGCTCGTCGCGCGCTACGTCCACGACGCGAGCGCGCGGCGCGACGGACCGTTCCTCGCCGTCAACTGCGGCGCGCTGCCCGAGACGCTGCTCGAGAGCGAGCTGTTCGGCCACGTGCGGGGCGCGTTCACCGGCGCGTCGGCGGACCAGCCGGGCCTCTTCCGCGCGGCGAGCGGCGGCACGATCTTCCTCGACGAGATCGGCGAGATGCCCGCGCGCATGCAGACGCGGCTGTTGCGTGTGCTGCAAGAGGGCGAGGTCCGGCCGGTCGGCGGCGGCGCCGCGGTCGCCGTCGACGTGCGCGTCGTCGCCGCGACCAACCGCGCGCTCGAGGAGGCGATCGACGCGGGGAGCTTCCGGCGCGATCTCTACTACCGGCTCGCCGGCGTCGTGCTCGCGCTGCCGCCGCTGCGCGAGCGGCCCGACGATCTGCTCCCGCTGGCCGACGCGCTCCTCTTCCGGAGCGCCCATCGCGATGGAGTGTCGCACAAGTCGTTGACACCTCGCGCGAAGGCGGCGCTCCTCGCGCACGGCTGGCCCGGCAACGTGCGCGAGCTCGAGCAGACCCTGCGGCGCGCCGCGCTGCTCGCCGACGGGGAGGCGATCGACGCGGAGGACCTGGGCCTGGGCGCGCTCGCCGCGCAGGCCCGCAAGCAGGCGCTGCGCGCGTTCGATCGCGAGCTCGTCGAGCGGGCGCTCGGCGCGGCCGGCGGCAACCGGACGCACGCCGCGCGCGCGCTCGGCGTCAGCCGCGTCACCCTGCACCGCTGGATCCGCGTCTACGGCCTGGCGTGAGCGCGGCCGCGGTCACAGCCGGCGCGTCACGCGCACGAGGTAGGGCCCGTTCACGCGCACGACCGCCTCCGCGCGGCTCACCGGCGCGATCGCGCGCGGCAAGAGCGACGTGCCGGGCGTACCGGGGAGCGCCGCCGCGAGATCGACGCTCGTGGTGGTTCCGTCGCTGTCGCGGTAGAGGAGGACCGGCACGTCCCGGCGCCCGATCCACAAGCCGCCGCCCTCGTCGTACTGGGCGACGATGGCGACGCCGACGTCGACCGGGCTGCGATCGCAGGCTTCGACCAGCCCGCGAACACGGCAGAGCACGAGGCGACCTTCCGTGTCGACGAGCGCGATGTGGCTCTGCTCCGGGTCGCTCGGGTCGGGACCGACGCTGACGTTTCCGTCGAGCACGGCGTCGCTCTCGAAGGGGAGGCGCAGGACCGAAGTGCTCTGCCACACCGGTGATCCATCGAGAGGGCGAACCGTGCGTACGAAGCGGTCGAGCCGGTCGAAGCGCGTGGGATCACCGCTCTTGGCGCGCGAGGCGACGTGCTGCCCATTCGAGCCGGGGAGCGGCGAGACGCGCGCGCGTCGCCCCAGCGTCGTCGCGCGCATGAGCCCATCGACGGTCGGGGAGAGACCCGTCTCGTCGACGAAGCCCGTCGTGGTGTAGCGAGTCGACCGCCCGTCGGGGAGCAGCGCAGCGCCGAGGCCATTGGAGCCCGAGCCGAGATCGACCTGCTCGGAAGCTGGCCCGTCGAAGCGGAACCGAAGGTTGCCGATCGACTGGCCGTTCGAGCCCTCCCCGCCCGCCCAGACGTCGCCGGCGACGACGCGGAGGTTGCGGATGCGCGCCCGCGTGATCGGCAACGGCGCGCTCATCGCGACCTCCCCGGTGTCGGTGCGGTAGCGGACAATCGCGAGGCCCACGCCCGAAGGCACGGGGTAGTAGACGCGCGCGCCCTCGGCGACCAACAGGTCACCGACCGCGGCGATCGGTGAGGGCGCGTCCACGCCGAGCTCGGCGACGACCTCCGGACAGAACCCGGACGGCGCGTCGCAGAGCGCGGGCACGCAGGTGCCCGCCGTGATGCATGCCGGTGCCGCACCGAGCGCGAGCACGACCCCGGCCGCCATGACGCCGAGGGCCTCCACCTCGATCGAGACCGACGTGCTCGTCGAGCGCACCGCCGTCGCGCGCTCCCAGCCGCTCTCGACGCGCCGCCACACGCGGATCTCCGAGCCGTCGCCGCCGAACCGCGTGAGCAGCCCGGGATCGACGGGCAGCGTGACCTCGACCGGGGCGGCGAACCGCGCGTCGGACGGCCCGAGCTCGAAGAGCTCGCCGACCCGCTCGGCCAGCTCGGGCAGCGGCGTCGCGTCGAAGGCCGCGCGCACGCGGATCCGCGTCGGCTCGGCGAGCGCGCCAGCGGGCACGTCGACGGCGACCCCCGCGAACGCTCCTTCGGGATCTCCCTCGAGCCGCCCGCCCTCGGCGCCGATCGTGCCCGCGAGCTCGAGCTCGTCTTCGCTTCGATCGACGACCCCTGGCCCGGTGCAAGCGATCGTCACCAGACCCGACGCAACCCACACCAGCTTCCGCATCGCGCAGGTGTCGCGCCTCGGCATGCGCGCCGTCAAGCCGTCGCCATCACTCGGCGGGGGCGCGGCCGAGCGCCGCCACGCAGCGGGGGACGCGCGGGTGCACGGGCGCTCGCGCGGCGAGCTCGCGACAGAGCGCGTCCGCCTCGTGGTAGAAGTGGCCCTCCTCCGCGCAGTTGATCGCGATCGCGAGCATGCCGGGGGTGCGGGCCATGCCCTCGGACGCTCGAACGCATTCGAAGTACGCCTGCCGCGCGTAGAGCCGGTGCAGGTGCCGCTCCTCCTCGGGGTTGGGCTCGGGCAGCGGCTCGGCGGGCTCGGCGGGCTCGGCCGGCGGCGGCGCGAGCGTGGCGCGCGCGTGGAGCACGCCGAGCACGATCGCGGTGGCGCCGAACGCGATCGCGAGGACCGCGAGCGCGGCGAGCGCGGCGGCGATCCACGGCCAGAGCCGGGGAGGGCGCGGCGGCACGGGCCGCGCGAGAGGCACCGTCCCGGATCGTGGCGCGCGCGCGTCGGCCCCGGCGCGCGCGCGCGCCGCGAAAGAGGTCCGGTGGGCCGCGCTCGGGCGCGGGCGACGCCGCCCGCGGGCTCAACGCGAGCGTACGAGACACCGGCACCGGGTCGGTCCGCGCGAACGCGAGCGGGACGTGCGCCGCGCGCGGCGCACGGCGCGCGTGCTCGAGGGCGGCGAGGAACGCGGGGACGTCGGGGAAGCGATCTTCGGGGCGCCGAGCGAGCGCCCTCGAGACGACCGCGGAGAACGCCGCGCCGATCTCGGGCCGCGCGGAGACGAGCGGCGCGTGCGATCCATCGGCGATCCGCGCGAGCACCTCGAGCAGCGAGTCTCCGTCGAACGGCGGGCGGCCGCCGAGGCACTCGTAGAGGGTCACCGCGAGCGCGTACTGATCGGCGCGCACGTCGACCGGCCCGCCGGCCGCCTCCTCGGGGCTCACGTAGTGCGGCGTCCCGACGAACGCGCCGGTGTCGGTGAGGTGGCCGAAGCGGTCGGTGCGGCCCGCGATCATCTTCGAGAGGCCGAAGTCGACGAGGCGCACGTGCTCGACGCCGCCGTCGCGCGCGAGGAACACGTTTCTTGGGCGTGAGGTCGCGGTGCAGCACGCCCGCGGCGTGCGCGGCGGTGAGGCCCTCTCCGATCTCGGCGGTGATGCGCATCGCCTCGTCGAGGTCGAGCGGTCCCTCGGCGCGCAGGCGCTCGGCGAGCGTGCGGCCCTCGAGCCGCTCCATCAGGAGGTACGGCGCGCCGTCCTCGAGGCGGCCGACGTCGTAGGTGTCGACGAGGCGCGGGCTCGCGACGCGGCCGGCGATCGAGGCCTCGCGCATCAGCCGCGCGACGGCGCGCCCGTCCTGCGCGAGGTCGCGGTGCAGGACCTTGAGCGCGCGGCGATGGCCGGTGACGAGGTGCTCGACCTCGTACACGATCCCCATCCCGCCCGCGCCGAGGACGCAGAGGACGCGGAGCTTGCCCAGGGGCGTGGCTCCGACGCACGGATCGTCCACCCATCGCCATGATACGTCGGCGCGACGCACCGCGCGCGGATCGCGTCGCGCGCGCACCGGGCGTGACCTCGCCGCCTCGATCGGGCACGCTGGACCTCCGCGCATTCCTGCGCCGCGCCACGCCACCGATGACCCGCCGCGACGACGTCCCGCGCTTGCGCGCCGAGTTCGAGGAGGCCCGCCGCAAGGGCAAGTGGAGGGCGGCGACCGAGGCGCTCGAGGCGCTCGCGCGCGCCGAGCCAGCCGAGCCGCGCTGGCCGCATCAGCTCGGCGAGGCCCGCCGCCGCGCGGGCGACACGGCGGGGGCCGTCGCGGCGTTCGAGCGCGCGACGCAGCTCTACGCGGACACGGGCTTCGTCGCGCGCGCCGTGGCGATGGCCAAGACGCTCCTCTCGCTCGACCCGCGGCGCACGGACGTCCTCGAGCGGGTGGACCCGAGCGCAGCGCAGGCGCAGCACCGCGTCGCGCGGCCCACGTCGATCAGCGCGCCGAGCGCGGTCAGCGTCGTGTCGAGCGCGCCGCCCCTCGAGCCCGCGCACGACGAGGGCGACGACGAGGTGCGCTTCTTCGACGTGCCCGAGCCGAGCGTGATCGAGCTCGACCTGAGCGAGCTCGAGCTCGTGGAGGCGGCGGCGCCCGAGCCGGCGATCGATCGCCTCGCGCTCTTGCCGAGCTTCCCCCTCTTCAGCGAGCTGCCGCCCGATCGATTGCGGCGCCTCGCCCAGGACGCGGAGCTCGTCGAGCTGCCCCCCGGTGCGCCCGTCCTCCGCGCCGGCGCGCCTGCGGACGCGCTCTACTGCATCGTCGAGGGCGCCGTGCGCGTCGCGATCCCCGGCGTCGCGAAGCGGCCCGTCCTGGGCGAGGGCGAGGTGTTCGGCGAGTCGTGCCTGCTCCTCGCGGGCGTGCGAGTCGCCGACGTGCTCGTCGGTGACGCACCGCTCGTGGCGCTGCGCATCGGGCGCGACGCGCTCGACCGCGTCGTCGAGGGCTCGCCCGAGCTCGACGACGTGCTCTTCGAGCTGCTCGCGCGCCGCGTGCTCGGGAACTTCCTCGCGACCTCGCCGCTCTTCACCGCGTTCGCGCCCGAGGACCGGCGCGAGCTCGCGCGACGGTTCGAGGTGCGCCGCGCGCGCGCCGGCGTGCGCCTCCTCGTCGAGGGCAAGCGCTCCGACGGGCTCTACGTGCTCGTGCAAGGAAACTTGACGGTGGGCGCGAGCCCGCATGGCCCCGGCGCCATCGTCGGGGCCGCCTCGCTCGTCGCGGCCGCGCCGGCGCGCGCCACGGTGACGACCACCGCCGAGTGCGTCCTGCTCCGGCTGCCCGCCGCCAAGTTCCACGCGCTCGCGGCCAGCTTTCCGCCCGCCCTCGCGCACCTCGCGGAGATCGCCGCCCGCGAGGACGCGCGCGGCGGCGCATTGAGCTGAGTTTGCCGAGGGGTGCTTCGCATCCCTGCCCCGGTGCGACGGCCATCGCTACGCGATGGCCTGGCCTCGAACGGCGCCGTCGGATCGTCCCCTCGGTCG
>JAHBWG010000167.1 GCA_019637095.1 Sandaracinaceae bacterium
CGCACGGTGTAGCCCAGGGCGCTGCGGAGCGAGCCCCGCTGGTCGCGGACGCGCTCGTACTCGCGCTCGGCGAAGGCGAGGAGCTCCTCGACGAGGGGGGCCAGGTGCTGGCGTCGGAGCTCGGCGATCGTGGACGGCGCGCGTCGCTTGCCGCGGAGCTGGCGTCGAGGGCGAAGACCTTGCCGATGCGCAGCAACGCTTCGCGCGCGACCGGCTCCTTGGCGAAGGCCGCCTCCCAGTACTTGCGCCGGGCGTGGCTCCAACAGCCGACCTCGCGGCGCTCCTTGCCGTCGTCGTCTTCTTCGCCGCTCGGACGGAACAGGGCGTCGTAGACGCTCGCGGCGTCCGCCTGCACATAGCCCTCGAATCCCCGGAACAGGGCCCGAACGACCTGGCTCGTGTGCTTCGCGCTGAACTCGAAGAGGATGTGATCTCGGTCGGCGAACTGGACGAAGTAGTGCCCCTTGCGACAGGGCTTCCGGGGGCCGTCCCGCGCCCCCGGCTGCACCGCGAAGCCCGTCGCGTCCGTCGCGATGCAGAAGGCGTGGGCCAGCGCGTCGGCGCGCACGCACTCCTCTATCGAGCACCACAGTTCGTGGGAGGCGACACGGATGACCGTCGAATCGCGGGCCCGGGTACGTGATCGCGGGCGGGGCCGTGGAGACCGCTGCTGTGGAGCCGATCGACAGGCGTGAGCCTCGGCGGACGCCTCGCGACGCCTCAGACCAGACGGCCGCCGGGTGACCAAGTGCGCGCTCGACGGCCGCCGTGCCGGACCGCTCTGGTGTAGGTCACCCCATTCTCACGTGAGAACATGGTCGCGACCTCCCAGTCCCTCTCGCATTGCGGCACTCCGTGAAAGAGCGTCGAGCGTCGCACGGCGTGTACCGAGGCCAAGACTTGCCATCTGTGCCGACACGCCGAACGCCGTCGGGTTCAGTCTCTGGAGAGCGGCGTCGGGAGCCGGTTAGAGTCGTAGTAGCATCGCGTCGTCTCTGCCGTTGCACTACCGTAGCGCCCGGTGATAGGTTCCGCGCTGGTGGTGGAAGACGCCGGAGAATCAGTCGGCGTGGCAAGTATCGTCGTCCAGTCGACGCGAGAACGAGGGGAGCGCGTACCATGGCCTGTGTTTGCGGCGTCATCTTCAATGCTGAGCCGGCGACGGTGACTTCGCTGCACGCGACTGCCAAGGGTTGGAGGTCCTGATGCCGCAGGCCCAGATCACGGTCAATGGAACGCCGGGGTCGAACCTCGACCTGCCGATCAACACAGATGTCCTGCTCAACAACGCCGGCACCGGCGGCGAGTTGACGTACAACTGGACGATCCTCGATCAGCCGCCAGGGGCCGCCGATGGACTGACCTCGACGACGGTCCAGGATCCGACCCTGACGCCACGCAAAGAGAACACCTACCTGATTCGCCTGGTGGTCAACCAGGGTCTCGCGAGCGAGGTCTCGGATCAGGTGGTCATCGTCGTGCAGGATCTCAAGACGAGAACGCGGATCCCGGCGGCGCTCGAGAAGGACGAAGCCGGCGCCACCGGCTGGGCGAAGCCCAACGGGGTCGATACCCTTCTCGCCCTCGCCCAGCGGCGCGCGGCGGACCCTGGCGTCATGGTGGGCGAAGCGACGGCGTCGTTGGCTCCCGGGGCGGTCGTCCGGTTCCCCGGCGTTGCCACGCTCAAGAGCGGCCTACCTGGACAGGAGACCGTGCCGACGGTCTCGCCGGCGCTCGCCGCCGAGAGCGCCGAGGTCGACCATGTCCTCGGCTGTGTCATCGGCGCGGTCGACGGCGGTACGATCTCGTCGGGAACGTTGGTGGTCGTTCGACTGTTCGGTCTGGTCGAAGGGCTCGACCTCGGTTCTCCTGCGGTCGGAGACCCGGTGTACGTCAGCGACACGGGGACTATCGCGACGACGGCCGGCACGGCGCTCCGCAGAGTCGGGGTCGTCGTCGCCAATGGGGCCGGGGCGACCGATGCCGTGTACTTCACCGGCTTCGATGCTTCGGGGGGCTCGACCGATTGCTGCGCCGAGCTCGGGGCCTTTGAACCCGAGTCCTACGAGCCGACGGACGCGACGCCCGTGGGTCAGCTCGAGGGGATCGATCGGAAGCTGGGCGAGCTCGGGAGCGGCGCGGTCGAGGCGACTGGCGTTCTCGAGCAGGCCACCGGCAATGAGACCGGCTACAAGTACGCGCTCACGGTCGACAAGGCCGCCGGCAACTACACCGCAATGGAGGTCGACGTCGTTGAGACGTCGGCGCCGGGCTCGGAGAACAAGATCCTCGACCTGCGTACCGGCGGTGTGAGCCGGGTGAGTGCTGCTCCCGATGGCGTGCTCACCGTGGCCGGTTTGGTGTCGCCTGCCGCGCTGGTGCGCGCCGGAGCATCGGGCCTGCGCATCGCCGACCCGACGGACCCAACAAAGGTTACCAACTGGGACGTCTCGGCGGTGGGTGCGGGGCAGACGCGCACGATCGCGATGCCCAACGCCAACGTGGACCTGGCCGGGCTGCTTCACTCGGGGATCTCGGGTGAGATCGCCGCTCTGACGGAGAAGACCACGCTTGCGGGAGCGGACAAGATCCTGCTGGAGAACAGCGCGGCTGGCGACGCAAAGGTCTACGCGACGCTGACGAGCGTTGCCGCGTTCGTGGGAGGAGGCGCACAGTCTCCGGTCATCTTCGATGCGGATGTGAGCGATTCGTTCGAGATCAGCGATAGCGCGATCACCGGCGGCGTGCACGATCGCACCTTTCGCCTCATCGGTGACTACTACTACCACTGCCAATTGGTGATCCGCGCCGCGGCGCCCGGCAGCGTGACATTCCTCGAGGTAGTCGGCTATGTCTACGTTTCCATCGTCCCGGGCCCATCGCCGGTGACGACGCTTACCTTTGGTGTTCCGTCGGGAGGCTTCTTCTCGCCGAGCGGCGAAGTCCTGCCGGGTAACGGCCTGCCGCGAGGTCTTGGGATCGTGTGGGGGCCGTCGGGCTCGCCGCAGTCTGTCACGATCTACGGGGCCGATTGATGAGCGCCATCCGACGGCTACTCGGCGTTCTCGGCGGTTGGGGCACGGTCCCGACGACGCCGACGACGCCGCCGCCGACGACATGGGAACCGTTGAGCTACTCGTACTCCGGGACGCATTCGGAGATCGGAACGGTGGCCATTGGAGGTCGGCTTCACAAGATCGTGGAACTGACGGGGGCCGGGAACCTCGCAGCCACTGATCATGGCGACAGCGACGGGGAGGTCACGATCGAGGCGATCGGTGGCGGCGGCAGCGGCGGGAACGCGTCGTCGACAGGACGTAGAAGTGGCGGCGGCAGCTCTGGCGGCTACGTACGTACATCCGGTATCCTGGAGCTGGGCGTCACGTATGCGGTCGTGATCGGCGCTGGCGGCGCTGCCGTGTCAAGCATCGCGCAAGGGAACAACGGTACGGCAACTACGGTCACCCCGGACAACGAGGATGCCGCACTCTCGTGCGCTCAAGGCGTTGGGGGCGGGCTCGGATACGCCACGACGATCAGCACGGGACAGGCAGACGGCAAGAACGGCATCGCGGGTTCTCCGATGGAGGCAGGATCTCCCGGGTCTGGAGGCGGCTGCACCATCGCGGCCGACGGCAACAGCAACGGCGGATCGGACGGCGGCACCAATGGCCGTAGCGGTGGCGCTGGACACGCCGGGGCCTCACCGCGTGCGGCCGGCGGTGGCGCGGGGGCCGGCGGCTCTGGCGGTAACGCCAGCGCGAACACCGGCGGCAACGGCGGCAACGGCGTCACTACGTACAGCGGGCAGGTCTGGGGCTACGGCGGCGGTGGTGGTGGCGTCGATACCGGCGGCTCTGGTGGTGGCGGGGGCGGTGCCGGTGGCAGCGGTTCGGCAGACGCTCAGGCTGGCGCGACACCCGGCAGCGGTGGCGGTGGCTCTGGTTCCGGCACTACTCGGGTCAGTGGCGCAGGCGCCGCGGGTCGTGTTCATCTCCTCATCCCGATCGAGGCACCATGAGAGTCGCAGTCCTGGGCACCGCGTGCGGCGGTACGATCTACACACACGGCGTCCTGCGCTCGCACGGGCTCGACGTCGGGCATGAGCGCGCGGGGCCTGACGGGGTCGTGTGCGGCTTCGCCGCGCTCGGCGGCCGTCAGCGTCCCGAGGGCTCTCACCCAACGTACGCGTACGACGCACGCGACGTGGACACCACCATCCGCCTGGTCCGTCACCCCCTCGACGTCGCAGAGACGCTACCCTGGGTCCTGGCGCTGGCGCTGCACCCGATCGGCGAGGAAGCACGGCCGCTGCGGCTCGCGGTCGCGCAGTGGGCCCGGGCGCAGCGTGCGCAGGCCCCGGCGCGTCGGCCCTGGTACGCACGGGCGCCGCGTCGACGGTCGCCGTCCGCCACGCTCACGATCCCCGACGAGATGAGCGGCGGTCTCGTCCAGCTCGCGCTGCGGTACTGGGTGCTCACCCACGAGGCGATTCCCGTGGAAGCACCGGTGCTGCGGGTGTCGCACTTCGCCGAGGACTGGGGGACGGTCGCACCGATCCTCGGGCTGGAGGCGACGCTTCCGCCCGACGCCGCGCCGCGGAGCAAGCCGATCCGCTGGCGCCGCTGGACGGTCGACGAATGGCAGGCGACGGAACCCGAGTGGGCCGCCAGGGGCCTCGCGCTCGTCGAGCGCTACGGCGTCGAGCCGCGTGACACGGTGGTCGCGGCTGCGCCTCCGCCGCGCGTGCGGCCGGGCATGGTGCCGGCCGAGTTGCTGGCGCTGCGAGATGAAGTCGCGCGCCTACGGGCCAGCGTCGCCGAGCTGCGCGACGAGCGAGAGCGCGAACGACGCCGGGAGGCGTGAGCACGAACGACCGCATCCTGCCGTCGGTGCGGCCTTCGGGATGCGCCCTCGACCTGGGAGCCCAATCGCGTCCGGTCTGGATGAAGTAGCGGTCGTAGTTCAAAGAACCGGGGGAGTGTATGAAGTACGGCGACAAGGGGGCCCGCGTGCGGAGCGCGCAGACGCGCCTGAACGAGCTCGGATACGACCTCGGCGGGAGTGGCGTTGACGGAGTGTTGGGCGAGGCGACCTGGGACGCGCTTCGCTCCTTTGCGGTAAGCCAGGGGCTCAAGTGGCAGCCGACCGTGCCGGACACGGTCCTGGCCGCCCTCGCGGGATTCGAGGCGCCACCGGTCGCCGAGTGGACTCAGGTCGGAGACTACATTCCCGGGGTCCGGGTCATCGATGTGCGCGAGCACCTGCGAGAGCCGCAGGAAAAGGCGCGTGTCGTCGGCGGCAAGACCGTGATGCGCGCGCCGTCGACGGTCACAGGTATCACGCTCCACCAGACCGCGGTCGAGTACCACATTACCGAACGCCTCCTGCTCGCCGCGGGCGGCGATCTCGAGCTGGCGCATGCGCTTCGCGTGCAGCGAGCAGCCTGCCATCTGATGGCGCTCCAAGAGGGCTTCGTGGTGTGGACGCGACCGCTGGCGAGCTTCGTCCACCACGGCAACGCCCTCAATGCACCGACCATCGGCATCGAGATCGAGGGCAACTACGCGGGGGTCGCAGGCAATCCGCGGACCGCGTGGAGCGGGAGCGCCTACTCGGGACCCGTCACCGAGCGGACGATCCTGGCGGCGCGCAAGGCGCTTCTCGTCGCCGTGACGGAGGGTCGGCGCCTCGGCATGCCGATCGAGCACCTCTACGCACACCGTCAGTCGAGTGGGACACGGCGGAACGATCCGGGCGAGGAGATCTGGAAGGGGGTCGCGCTCGACTACGGGGTGAAGGTGCTCGGGCTCGTGGTTCACCCGCGCGCGGCGTTCGCGTCGCCGTCCACGGGGAAGGGGCGGGCGATTCCCATCGAGTGGGATCCGCAGTCCGGTGTGAAGAACTACTGACGCGAGGATCTCACCGCGCACGCGTGGCCGTGCTCGTGCGAGCATTCGGGCGTCGCGGGCGGACGGACGCCGTTCGAGCACCGCCGCGTGTCGCCTCGCCAGCATGTCGCGGTCGAGTCGACTCCGCGACCTCGCTGGTGTTGCGGCCCGCGGCGAGATCGCGGCGATCGCCGCGCCA
>JAHBWG010000168.1 GCA_019637095.1 Sandaracinaceae bacterium
GGCGGCGCGACGATCCCCGTCGCGTCGATCACGCGGGTCTCCGTCGCCGACGCCGGCGTGCGCAACCGCGGCATCGGCGTGCGCCGCCTCGTCGGCGGCGGCACCTTGTACTCGCTCATGGGCGATCCGGCGCGCGCGGTGAAGATCGAGCGCGCCGACGAGGCGCCGACCTACCTGTCCTGCCGCGAGCCCGAGGCCGTGCTCGCCGCGATCGAGCGCGCGCGCGCCGCGGTCCCCCGCGTCCGCGTCGAGCAGGACGATCCCGTCGAGCAGGACGATCCCGTCGAGCACGACGATCCCGTCGAGCGCACGCTGGACGACCGCGCCCGGTGAGCCGCCCTGCGGCGACCTCGACGAGCGAACGGCGCCATCAGTAGGCGTCGAAGTCGAGGAGCTCGAACGTGCGCGGCACCAGCGGATCGGGCGCCGTCGAGTCGAGCGGCAAGTACGTGAGGTTGAGCGGCGCAGGGAGGAGGCGGCGCGGGATCGGCACCCCCGGCACGTGGGCGTCCCCATTCCATCCCGCGTACAGGTAGAAGGCCGTCCGATGCCCACGCGCGGCCGCCGCGAGCAGGCGACGCATCGCGGGCGGCCGGCCCGGCGCCGAGAGGACCTTGAGGATGACGGCCACCGGCACGCCCCGATGCAGCGTCCGGCAGGACACGATCGCGCCCCTGCGATCGTGATGCAGCAGATAGCTCGCCCGGGGCGAGGCGAGCCTCCACCGCAGCGTCTCGCGGTCCCACGCCTGCTCCCAGCCGCCCGCGCGCGACGCGAAGAACGCCTCGGGCAGGTCGTCGGCTCCGGCGCGCGACACGCCGCGCAGACGCACCGGTGCCGCGACGCCGACCCGCACCGGCAGCGGCGCGACGAACCGGAAGCCCAGGGACTTCACGAGCCCGTGGGTCGAGTTGGCGTTCCCGACGCCGAGCACGCCGACGATGCCGCGCGTCGTCCGCGCGCGTTCGTACGTGGCCTTCGCGGTTCGCGTGAACGCGCCCTTGCCGCGCGACGCCTCACTCACGGCCGAGTTGAGCGACAGCGACATCGGCAGCGTGCGCGTCCCATCGCGCCAGCGCTGCGGGACGATCGCGTAGTGAGCGCGGCAGACGTCGCCGTGCATCAGGTTCGCGGCGACCTCCTGGCCACACGGGTTGTCGCGGTAGAGCCACTCGAGGTACCGACGCGAGAACGGCGCGGCGTGGAGCGCGCGCAGCCGCTCGCCGAAGACGTCGTTCAGCAGATCTTCCACGACCTCGAGGTCGACCTGCTCGTTCAGGAGATGCTCGGAGACCACGTCGTCAGATCCTGCATCCGGGACGCGACCTCGGCCATCGTCACGCGGCTCCCCGCCGCGAGCGCGCCGACGCGCCCCCACGTCCCGCGACGGTTGAGCCAGAGCAGCACGCTCGTCGGGGTGCTCGCCCCGGCGATCCGCGTGTACGGCTCGTCGGCGTCGAAGTCGTACGGGTGGCAGTAGGTCCAGAGGACGGTTCCGTCGGCGCGCGAGGCCCACCGCTCCACCAAGCGCAGCGGGAGGTAGCGCAGGTACACGCCTCCGAGGTACGGCACCGTCAGCGGCCCGATCCGTCGCACGGGACAGGGGAGCTCGACCAGCCCGGAAGGCCACCGAAACGGGTGGGCGGGCGCCTCGGGAAAACCGTGCAGAGGGTTGGGCGCCGGCATCACGCTGGAGGAGTACTCGAAGCCCGCCTCACGCAGGACGTCGGGCGCCCACGGCGTCGCGCGCGTCAGCGAGAAGATCGGCGCGCGGTAGCCGACGACGCGGTGTTGCGCGACATCTTCGAGCAGGGCCTTGGCGCGCAGCGTGTCGGCTCGGAAGCCCTCGGGCCCGAGCTGACCGAGGGGCTCGTGCGACCACGAATGACAGGCAACCTCGTGGCCCCGCGCCGCGAGCTCGCGCACGAGCTCGGGCGCCGACGCGGCGAGCCGCCCGACGACGAACACCGTGCCGCGGATGTCCTGGGCGTCGCACCAGTCGAGGATCCGCCGCGCCACGTCGATGTGGCGACCTCGGGGCGCGTAGGCGCCCGTGTGGTCTTCGAGGTCGAGCGTGAAGGCGGCGGTCATCGCGCCCCGGGCGCGCCTCCGCGAACGTGCACGACGTAGAAGAGGTTCACGTCCATGCTCGGCACGTGGAACGGCAACCAGCGACCCTGTTCGGCAGCGCGCGCACGGTGATCACGGCGGCGCACTGTGTGAACTACGGCACGACGCGCGGCCCGGGCCGAAACGGGACGTTCACGCTCGCCCCGAGCGCGGGCGAGCGGCACGACTACACGACCGCGCAGTACGTGAGCTACGGCCGCAGCCACGAGAGCAGCGAGAGCGACGTCGCGCTGATCCAACTCGCGGAGCCGGTGCCCGCGAGCGTGGCGCGGCCGGACCCGCCGCCCGCGGCGCACCCGCCGCGCGGCACGCCGATGGCGATCTACGGCTACGGGTGCCAGGACCGCCGCTCGCAGTCCGGGCAGTTCGCCAAGCAGGTGTTCGAGTTCGACTGGGGCTCGGAGACACAGAACCTCTGCCCGGGCGACTCGGGCGGCCCGATGCTCACGCCGGACGGAGAGGTGGTCACCGTCAACAGCGCGTACCTCATCGGGCCGGGCACCGACCTGTTCGGCGACGTGACGCGCTACCTCGAGCCGCTGCACGCGCAGGTCCTCGAATGGGCCGAGGGCGAGCCGGTCGTCTGGATCGGCGACCTCGGCGGCGGCGACGAGGGCGGCGAGGTGGAGCCGCCCGGCGGCGAGGACCCGGGCGCGCGCTGCGCCGCGCTCGCGAGCTGCGGCGCCTGCGCCGCGGACGCCGCATGCGGCTGGTGCGACCGCTGCGTCCCGCGCGTCGTCGGCGAGGACGGCGTGATCTCCGGACAGGGCTGCAGCGGAGCGGTGGTCACCTCGCCCGATCGATGCGACGTCGCGCCGCCGCCGCCGCCCTCGGGCCCACGCGGCGCCGACTGCGGCACGCTCGCGCACGTCACCGAGTGGACGTGCGAGGCGAGCGCGTCGCGCTTCGTGCGCTGCGGCGCTACCGGGCTCGAGCTCCAGGATTGCCCCGAGGGCTACTACTGCCCGCCCGGCTCGACGCGCGTCGAGTGCCTCTGGGGCGACTACGCTCGCCGTTGAGTCTGAGTCGATGGGCGGTCTAATCGTCAGAACCCGAGTCGACGCTTGCGTTGCTCAGGCGTCCAACCGCGGAAGCTCGTCGTGAGCGCCCACTCCAGGAAGTCGACAACGTGGTCGCGCACAAGATCGGGAGTCAACTCGCTCGGGTCGTCGAAGACCCGAACGACAACGTTCTCCCCCGGTTGCTCGTCCAGCACATGCGGCATGTGGATGAGTCCGACCGAGCCATCCTGGCCTACGCTGTAAGCCATCCCAGCCTCGCGCTCGATCTCGATCCCACCCTCGTGCTTGCGGCCGGTCGGGTCCTTCCCGGTTCGCAGCGAGACGGAAACGTCTCCGAGCTCGTGAGGGTAAAGGCGGAAGCCGCCTGCCTCACTGGCAGCTTTGGCCGCCTCGCGGAAGATGTCGAGGGCGGCGGCGCGGGCTTGAGCCCAAGCCTTGCGCCGCTCCATCACGCGCGCGTGTCCCTCGGCGTAGGCGTTGGCCGCAGCCTTCACGCTGCTGCGAAAGGTCCCCTTGTCCATGCGTCAAGTATCGGTGGGCCAGCCGGCGGGCGCCAGTCTGGAGGCTCGCCTACTGACCGCCCTCGAAGTCGGCCGGCGTCAGCGGCTCGACCGGGAGGAAGCCCTTTGTCTTGCGGAAGCTCATCCGGTGCTCGAAGAGCGTCATGGCGTCCGATGGGTCGATCGAGTCGAAGTTGATCGTCTCGAAGATGGACTGCTCGAACGCCGCCGACAGGACCACGCAGTCCCCGACGTGACCGGTCCGAGTGTCGAGCATCGGGATCGCGCCGTGCACGAGGCACACGGGCACCGGGAGCACGGCGAACACCTCGCGCGCCATCCGGATCGCGGTGCTGCACACGTGGTCCTGGTAGATCGCCCAGTACTGCGTGACGCCCATCTGCTTCGTGGACACGTTGCCGGCCGCGCTCAGCGTCTTCGCCTGCTTCGGCACGACGTCATCGCTCATCGCGGTGAAGCGCGCCTCGACGCACCACGGCTCGATGATCTGGAGGTCGAGGTTGCTCCCCATCTCCCGTACCTCGTCGAGGCGCGGGAGGTGCGCGAGCGCGGCGGAGCACGCTTCGGGGTCGCCCTCGAGGATGCCGGTCGCGACCGGGCGAAGCCACGCGAGCCGCTCCACCTCCGCGGCGTGGTCCGCTTGGTCGGCCTGTCGTGCGGTCACGAGCTCGGCGTCGAGCATCTTGCGCGTGCGGCGGGCCTTGCCGAGCAGCCGGGCGCCGAGCCCTGGGTTGTACTCGCGCTGCCGCTGGATCACCCCGGCGGCGTGCGGCGAGGCGTCGGAGGCCGGCGGCGGATCGGGAGCCACCGCGACCTCCGACCAGACCCACGTCTGACAGGGCTCGCGGTGCATCGTCGTGAGCAGCTCGATCCAGTTCTCGTAGACCGCCAGTTCGTAGAGGTCCGAGAGCTGCGCCGCCTCGCGCTCCAGCTGTCGCTGTCGCTGACGCGCCGAGCGCGCGCGACCGCCGCCGACCCGAGCGGAGTAGCCCATGCCCGACCCGGGCACGGACGCCGACACGCGCGCGCCGCGCGGGCCGACTCCGACGCGGAGCCCCTTCACGCCGACCGACGCGCCGACACCCGACTTGCTCAGGTTGATGCGGACGCCGCCGACCTTGAAGCTCTTGCGGAATCGGAAGCCCATGCGCCCTCAGTCTACCGCCCGCGGGGGACAGCACTGCATCTCGCCGGGGCAGCCGTGCCCTCGGTCCTCGGCGTACTCCGCGCGCGCGAGACAGCCGTCGGCCGCCGGCCGACATCGGTAGCCCGACCAACCGGAAAGCGCCGTCGCGCTGGGCAGAGCATCGGCGTGGCCGCAGAGCGTGCCTGGCGTCGGGTCGCCGGCCGGCGCGGACCCAGCGTCCGCGACACCCGTCGTGATCGGCTGCGGCGGAGCGGCAACGGGCGTGCGCGGGCCCGGGTCGATCGAGGCCATCCAGACGCAGCACGAGACGACGAGCGCAACGATGGTGCCGCCTGCGAGGAGCATCACGGTCCCGGCGATGGACCGCGCCCGGATGCGGCCGCCTCGGCAGATCGGGCACTGCGGCGGGATCGCGACCTGCGACGTCCAGCGATGACCGCACGAGCGGCACTCGACCTTCATTCCCATTCGGTCACGGACTCAGGGTCTTGCGGGTTGGTCTGAGGTGTCGTCATGAGTCCGACTTCTGCGCCTAAGACATTCGAACTGGGAGAACGGTACCCGGGAGCAGCGGGGGTCGCAACGGCGGCCGACTCCGCAGCCGAATCGCGGGCGCGCGCTGCATACGAACCGCCGCGTCGACGTCCGAGAGCGTGCCGAGGGCCGCAGGTCGGCCGCGAGCGGTCGGCGAGGACGGAGCGGTGGGCTGCGGCAGGCGAGGACGCTCAGCCGAGCGCGAGTCGGAGCTGCCCCCGAGGCGGGGACGTAGGTCTCTCGCGACGTCGGGGTGGGTCGCGCGCACCCGCGGCCCCTTCGTCGGCGAGGACGCGGGCGATGTCGCGCGGTTGGGTGGCGAGCTCGACGAGGTGCATGCGTCCGTCGCAGCCGTCGACGGGGCAGGTGGTGACATCGACCACGAAGACGCGGCGCAGCAGCCACGCCCACGGGTGGCGGGACGGCGGCTCGGGCGGAGCGAGCGGCGCGACGTCGGCGGGCGTGAAGAGCGCGAGCTGCGCGGGCGGGCTCGGAGGCTCGCGACCCAGTACGACCTCGGCGCGCGCGGACGAGTGAGCGGCGAGGACGCCGTGGTAGCGGATCATGTGGAACCTCGGCGGGGGCACGAGCGCGCAGAGGCGCGCGATGAAGTCGAGGGGGTCGAGCAGGACGGTGTGGGTGCCGTCCTTCCACGCGGCCTTGAAGCGCAGGCGCACGCGGCCGTCGCCGTGCAGCTCGAGGCGGTCCTGGCTGAGCGGCGGGCGCGCGACGTAG
>JAHBWG010000169.1 GCA_019637095.1 Sandaracinaceae bacterium
AGGCCGCCGGCGACGGCGAGTGAGCGCGTGAGGGCCCGCCGGGCCCTCGCGCTCGCGCTCGCGCTCGCCGCGCTCGGGTGCGAGAGCAGACGGACGGCGCTCGCGTCGGTCCCGGAGATCCCCTATCCCGTCGACGGGGACGACGCGCTCGTCCTCGCGCGCACCCTGCGCAGCGGGCCCGACATGCGGCAGCCCGACGTCGTCGAGCGCTTCGAGCTGCGGCAGGCCGGCGAGCACCGCATCGTGCGCACGCGGCAGGAGTGGCCGCTGGGCACCGCGGACCTCGACGTGGTCTACGGCGCCGATGGGCTCCCGCTCCGCGTCTGGCGGCGCACCACGATGCCGGCCGCCGGAGATCCGGTCGGTCACCGCGACCTCCGGGTGTTCGGGCTCGGCGGGCCGGACGTGCTCGTGGCGCGGCGCGGCCCGGACGGGGCCCGCGAGGGCTTCGCGCTCCACGGCGCCCGACCGCGCGCGGTGATCGGCCCCGGCCGAGGCGTCCTCACCGCGTGGATCCAGCGCGCGCGGCTCGACGTGGGCGGGCGCCTGCGCGAGCCGGTGCTCGACGTGCGCGAGGCGGTCGCGGTGATCCGCGACGTCACCCTCGAGCGGCGCGCGCCGCGCGACGTGGCGGGGCTCGGGCGCGTGCGCGTCTACACGATCTACGGGCGCGAGCCGGTCTTCACCGACGAGGACGACGTCGTGGTCGGCGACCTGATGGGTATGCGCGAGGCGTCCGCGCTCGCCGGCCCGATCCCCGATCCGATGCCCGACCCGGGCCCGCTCGATCCGCGCGAGGCGCCGTGAGCGTGGCGACGTTGCTCGGCCGTGGCCGGCCTGCCACCCTCCGCGCGATGCGGCGCCTCGTCCTGATCGCGGCGCTCTGCGCGCCGGGCTTCGCGGGCGTCGCGAACGCCGATGCGGGCGCGGAGCACGTCGTCGTGCACACGGAGCGGCCCCCCGAGGGCTCGCTGCGCCGCGGCCTGCTCGCCGTCCCCGGCTGGACCCTCTACGTCGGTGGCGCGGCGCTCGCGCTCGCCGCGGGCGGCGTGCTCGTGTGGCGGCTCGCGCGATCGAGACGCCGGTGAGCGAGGACGCCGACGTCGAAGCGGCGCGCGCGAAGACGCGCGGCGTCGTGCGCAAGGTGATGATCGGCACGCTCGCGGGCGGGCTGGTGTTCGTCGCGCTCGGGCTCTACGGCGATCTCGCGGCGCTGCGCGCGAGCTTCGTCGCGCTCGACGGGAGGATGTTCCTCGCCGCGCTCGCGCTCGCGACGGCGAACTACGGCCTGCGGTTCCTGCGCTGGCAGCTCTACCTGCGCCGGCTCGACGCGCCGGTGCCGTGGCGCGAGAGCCTGCTCGTCTTCCTCGCGGGCTTCGTGATGAGCGTGACGCCGGGCAAGCTGGGGGAGGTCCTCAAGTCGCTCCTGCTCTACGAGTCGCGCGGGATCTCGATCGCGCGGACGGCGCCGGTCGTGTTCGCGGAGCGCCTGACGGATCTCGTCGCGCTCGTGATCCTCACCGCGATCGGGAGCCTCTCGTTCCCGGAGGGGGTGCCGGTCGCGATCGGGGGCGCGGCGCTCGCGAGCCTCTTCTTGCTCGCGAGCGCGTGGCGACCGCTCGGAGAGCGCCTCCTCGCCATCGCGGAGCGGCTCCCGCTCGTCGGCCGCGCGGCGCCGCGCCTGCGCGAGGCGTACGAGAGCCTTCACGCGCTCACCCGGCCGCGACCGCTCGCCGCCGCGACGGCGCTCGCGACGGTGAGCTGGGGCCTCGAGTGCGTGGCGCTCTGGCTCCTCTGCGCGGCGCTGCCGGGCAGCGGGCTGTCGTGGGACGCGGCGGTCTTCGCCTACTCGGCGAGCACGGTGGTCGGGGCGCTCGCGATGCTCCCGGGCGGGCTCGGCGTGACCGAGGCGTCGATGACGGGGCTCGTCGAGGCGCTCTCGGGGGGCGGCATCGACGCGGCGTCCGCGAGCGCGGCGACCATCCTGACGCGCCTCGCGACGCTGTGGTGGGCGGTGGCGGTGGGCGCCGTCGCGCTCGCCCTGTCGCGGCGCATCGAGGCCCGCCGCGCGCGTTGAAGGTCAAGGCGTCCAGCCGGCGTCCGCGCACGCGGCGAGCGCGCGCGGCATGCGGGCCGCCCAGGCCGCCTCGTCGTGCGCGGCGCCGCGCTCGTGCCAGTGGAACAGGTCCACGCCGTGCTCGTAGCCGAGGGTCGCGAGGCGGTCGCGCAGCTGTAGGGTGGTACAGAAGTTGTCGGTGTGATCCGAGTCCTCGAAGACGCCGTCCCCGTCGCGGTCCACGCAGGTGCCCGCGCCGCCGGAGTCGAGGTAGATCGCGACCGGGCCGCGCGACGGCCACCGGCGCACGAGCGCGTCGGAGCCGTCGGCCGCGGGGTCGAACGCGCCCCAGCCGAGGGTGGAGCTCATCGCGATCACGCACTGCATCGAGCGCTCGTGCGTCATGGCGAGATAGAGCGACACGAGGCCGCCGAGCGACGAGCCCGCGACGACGAGCCGCCGCGCGCTCGTGTCGAGCCCGTACTGCGCGCGGAAGAAGGGCAGCGCCTCGTCGAACAGCAGGCGCGCGTAGGCGTCGGCGCGGCCGCCGACGCGCGCGCCGCGCAGCAGATCGGCGACGTGCGTATAGGCGTCGAACCGGTCGGGGGCGTTGTCGACCGCGAGCACCACGACGTCCTCGTAGGCCGGCTCGGCGACCGCGGCGTCCACGCGCCAGCCCCCGAAGAACGCGTCGGGGTGAAAGACGTTCTGCCCGTCGTGCATCAGGAGCACGCGCGCGGCGGCGCCGTGGCGGAAGCCCGCGGGCAAGAGCGCGCGCAGGGTGCGCGGCCCGTCGAGGTGCGCGGAGCGGAGGTCGGGGAAGCGCTCGCGCCAGCGGACGTCCGTCGGCGGGGCGACGTAGCCGTGCTCGCCGAACGCGTCGAAGCCGTACGCGCGCGCCTCGGGCGGCGCGCGGAACGTCTCGCCGCTCCGCCACTTGTACTTCGCGCCGGCCGCCGGCGCGACGAACGCGGCCTGCTCGAGCACGACCCAGTAGTGGGCGCCGCTCGCGGCGCGCGTCGCGGCGGCGGGCGTCCATCCGTTCACGTCGGAGGCGAGCCCGACGGGGCCGGGCGCGCCCTCCCACCGGGTCGCGAAGAGCCAGCGCGAACCGTCCGTCACCGGCCAGCCCTCCGCCCAGCCGACCTCGTGCAAGAGCGCGTCGAGGGCGGCCCGATCGCCGCTCGCCGCGTCGAGCGCGGCGAGGCGCTCGTCGAGCGTCGGCACGGCGACGCCGGCGTCGCCGGCGCCCGCGTCGGTGAGGCTCGCGTCAGGCGTCGCGCCGCCATCGGTCCCCGCGTCCGCGATCGCGGCGTCGCTCGAGCCGGCGTCCGGTCCGATCGATCCGCCATCGCGGGGCGGGTCGACCGAGGTCGTGTCGCAGCCGGAGACGAGGAGCGCGAGCGCGAGCGCGGCCTGCCGCATGCGCGGGTCATAGCACCTCCCGGGTGAGTGACGAGGCGGCGGCTCGCTCCGCCTCGTTTTGACTCACCCCCCCCGCGGGCTACGCTCGCGCCGGGCATGCGCGAAGGGGTCCGATCCGGGCGGCGGCGCCTTCTCTCGCGGAGCGACGAGCCGCCCGCGAGCGAGGACTTCCTCTTCCACCTCTCGCGCGGCAGCGAGCTGCTCGTCCAGAACCGCGTCGTCGAGGCCAAGGAGGAGCTCGAGCGCGCGCTCGCGTTCCAACCACGCGACGTGCAGAGCCAGGACCTCCTCGCGGGAGTCTACTTCCGTCTCGGTGTGTACCCGACGGCGATCGGCATCTGGCAGAGCCTGCTCGAGGAGTTCCCGGACGACCCGACGCTCCACGTGAACACCGGGCTCGCGCTCTTCAAGACCGGGCAGCCCAACGACGCGCGGGAGCACCTCGTGCGCGCGCTCGAGCTCGACCCCGACCACGAGCGCGGGTGGGGCTACCTCGGCCTCGTCGAGTGGCGCCTCGGCAAGCTGGATCTCGCGCGCGAGGCGTTCCTGCGCGGCGGCCAGGTGACGATGGCGCGCCGCATGGAGGAGCAGTCGAGCGCCGGGAGCGTCGCCGCGCCGCGCCATCGCGAGCCGCCACAGGACCTGCCGGCCGGGATCGAGGCGGCGCAGGTCAGCGCGATGCGCGACGCCGCGACCGCCGCGGCCGCGGAGCTCGCCGAGGACGGGCGCCTGCGGCTCGAGCGCCCGCGCCCCGCGCGCTCACCGAGCGGGAAGTGGACGCTGGTCGAGACGGGCGTGGATCCGGTGCCGGTTGGCGCAGCGAGCCGGCCGAGTCAGGTGCCGCCGCCGCCCACCGTCGATCACGTCGCCGCGCGCTGGGCGATCGAGCTCCCGGAGCGCACCCCGCTCGCGCTCGGCCCCGACGGCGAGCTCCTCGTCGCCTCGCCGGGCGGCGTGCACGGGCGCCTCGAGGGCCTGCGCGCGGTGCGCGGGCGCCTCGCGACCGAGCCGGTCACGCGGAGGTTCCGCGGCCGCAGCTCCGACGAGCTGCTCGGCGGCCCCGAGGACCCGATCCAGCGCTGGGCGGGCCCCGTCGCCGCGGTGCTGCGCCCGAGCGCCGGCCGGCGCTTCGTCGCCCTCGACGTCGACGAGTCGCTCCTCTACGTCCGCGAGGAGCTCGTGCAGGCGTTCGACGACCGCGTCGGCTTCGAGAGCGGCCGGCTCCCGCTCGGCGGCGCGCCCGCCGAGCTGCTCTCCTTCCACGGCCGCGGCGTGGTCGTGCTGCGCCTCACCTCGTCGCCGACCGGGCTCGAGGTCCGCGCGGGCGAAGAGGTGCGCGTCGATCCGGCCGCGCTCGTCGGCTGGACCGGCCGGCTCTTCCCCAGCGAGGCCGCGACGCCGTCGCCTCCGCACGCCTCGCTCGCCTTCAAGGGGCAAGGGATCTTGCTCGTCACATGACCGCCGCGCCCAAGCCCCGACGCAGGAGCATCCGCGAGGACGCGATCAACCTGCCGAACCTCCTCACGTTCCTGCGGATCGCGCTGATCCCGCTGGTCCTCTGGCTCATCTCGCTCGGCACGCCGCAGGCGCGCTTCTGGGCGGTGTGCGTCTACGCGGTCACCGCGATCACGGACTTCCTCGACGGCTGGCTGGCCCGCCGCCGCGGGCTCGTGAGCGTGCTCGGCAAGTTCCTCGATCCGCTCGCGGACAAGCTGCTCGTGATGTCGCTGCTCGTGTACCTGATCGCGCTCGCGGAGGTGCACTGGCTCGCGGTGGTCCTGCTGCTCGCGCGCGAGCTCTCGATCACGTCGCTGCGCGTGATCGCGATGACCGAGGGCGTGATGATCGCGGCGGGGCAGGGGGGCAAGGAGAAGACCGCGCTCCAGATGGTCGCGATCCTCTTCCTCGTGGTGCACCACCCGTACGAGCTCCACTTCGCGCCCGGCGTGAGCTTCTGGGTGGACTTCAACGTGGTCGGCAACTACCTGCTCTACCTGAGCATCTTGCTCGCGTTCACGAGCGCGACGGAGTACGTGAAGCTCTTCGTGGAGGCGGTGGAGAAGAAGGAGGCGCGGCTGCGCGCGCAGGACGAGCGAGGCGAGCCGTGAAGGCGGTCCTCACCGGGCGGCAGCGGCGCTTCTTCGTTCGCCTCGGCGCGGGGCAAGACGTCGTGGCGTCGATCGAGTCGCTCGCGCACCGCGAGGGGATCCACGCGGCGTGGGTCCGCGGCGTGGGCGCGCTCGAGCGCGCGGAGCTCGAGCACGCGGCCCTCGAGGAGCCGTGCGAGATCCTCTCGCTCGCCGGGAGCCTGCGCTGGCGCGGGGACGAGCCGCGGCCGCGCCTGCGGGTCGCGCTCGCGCCGCTCTCGGACGGAGGCCGGCTCCTCGGCGGGGTGCTGCGGCGTGCGCCGGCGACCGACGTGGAGCTGCTCGTCGAGGCGTTCGACGACGTCCCGCTCGAGCTCGTCGAGGCCGCGAGCGTCAGCCCGCGCATCAAGAAGAGCGTCCCGGCGCCCGAGCCGGCGCCGCCGAGCTGGGCGGAGGCCGCGCGCGCGAGCGC
>JAHBWG010000017.1 GCA_019637095.1 Sandaracinaceae bacterium
CGCCCGCGCGCGCCGGTGACCGGGCGCGCCTCGGCGCTCGCGCGCTGCGCGCCGTCGCGATCGACGAGGGCGAGCGCGAGCGCCGCGCGCGCGCCGCGGCCGCGGACGGTCCCGCGCACGGTTCCGTCCGGGTCGTCCGTCGCGTCGACCACGGTGACCCGCGCCTCGAGCGCGCGCCGCACCGAGGCGCCCGCCGCGCTCGCGCCGGGCCCCTCGAACGGCTCGACCGCCACGCGCTGCGCGGCGACGGGGGACGCGGTCAGGGCGCACAGGACGAGGGCGACGGCGCCGAGGCCGCGTGAGGTAGAGAGCATCGCGCCGCTCTCTAGCGCGCGGCGCGCGCGCGCGCACCGGTTCGATCGGGCTGGCGCGCCGCGGCGTGCGCGACAAGGTTCCGTGCCCAATGCGCGCTCCGAACCCGCCGCCGTGCCGGCTCCTCCTCCTGTACGCCGCCTCGCTCGGCGCGTGCGCCCCCGACCTCGGCGTGTGCGACCCCGCCGCCGCGGAGCGCGTCGTCTACGACGACGGGACGCCCGCGTACGAGGGGCAGGCGCTGGTGATCCAGTCGTGCGGCGCGGGCGCCTTCTGCCACAGCGAGGGCATCGACGCGACGGACCGCTTCGGTGTGCCGCGCGGTCTCGACTTCGATCTGCGCCTCGCCTCGACGACGCCCGACGTCGAGGCGCCCTCGATCGAGCGGCTCGGGCGCTCGCAGGCGAACGCGCACTTCCTCGCGACGAGCGTCTACGAGCAGGTGCGACGCGGCGCGATGCCGCCGCCCGGCGTGACCGCGGTGCCGATCGGGCGCCCCGAGTACCAGCGCGTCGCGCCGGGGGAGCGCGAGGGGCCCGTGTTGCCGGGGATCGCGACGGAAGAGGGGCTGGCGATCCTGCGCAACTGGCTCGCGTGCCAGGCGCCCGTCGTGGAGCGCACCCTGCCGCGCGCGGACGGCAACGAGAACACCGTCGGCGGGACCGCGGCGACCATCGAGACGACGCCCGTCGATCCGGTGTGGAGCGCGATCTACCCGCGCATCGTCGAGCGCTCGTGCGCGTACACGATGTGCCACGACGCGACGACGCAGGCGGGCGCGCTCGACCTCAGCACGCCGGCTCGCGCGCTCGAGGCGCTGCTCCAGCCCGCCGCCGGGCGCCTCTGCGAGAGCGCGGGCATCGCGCGCGTCGTCCCGGGCGATCCCGACGCGTCGCTGCTCGTGCACAAGCTCCGCGGCGTCGGCCCCGACGGCCGCGTGTGCGGCTCGCGGATGCCGAGCGCCGGGAGCTACCTGAGCGAGTCGCGCATCGAGACGATCACGACCTGGATCGCCAACGGCGCCCGCGCCGAGTGAGCTCAGTACCCCTCGGCCTGAACGGCCTCGGCCTCGAAGTCGTAGGCGGCGGCGGGAGCCGCCGCGGCGGGCGCGCTCGCGGCGCGGCTGGAGGCGGCCTCCATGCGCGCGGCGCGCTCGCGCATGCGGGCGCCGCTCGCCGAGTCGGCGGGCGCGCGCTGCGCCGCGGCCGCGAGCGCGGCGCGCGCGCGAGAGAGCTCGGCCGCGGCGTCTTGCTGCCGCCCCGAGCGCATCATCGAGGCGGCGCGGCGCTGCGACTCGCTCGCCTGGTGGTCGGCGAGCATCGCGACGACCGCGGGGGCCTGGCTCGCCTCGGCGCTCGCGACGTCGGTGGTCACCTCGTAACGCAGGGCGCGCTCGTCGATGCGGCGCTCGCGCTCGCCGGGCACCTCGTACACGAGCCGCGCCTGCCCGAGGGGGTGCGCGCCCGGACGCGCCGTGTCGACGCGCGCGCGGAACAGCAGCTCGCGGTGCTGGCCCGCGTACAGCGCGCCGAGCGGCAGCCGCACGCGGCCCTCGACGACCTCGGCGCCGAGCGTCGCGCCCTCGACGATCCGCACGCCGGGCGCGGGCAGCACTTCGATGAACGCGTTGAGCGCGACGGTGCGCGAGAGCAGGCCCATCTCCTGCTCGAGGATGTGCGCCATCTGCTGCGGCTGCCCGAGGTGGTGCAACCGCCCCGAGGTGCGCACCACCATCGAGGCGAGCGTCCCCTGGTCGTACTCGTAGCCGACGCCGATCGCCGAGATCTGCGCGCCCCACTCGGTGCCGTTGGCGGCGAGCGAGGTGAGCGAGGCGGGGTCGGACGGACCGATGTTCGCGTGGCCGTCGCTGATGAGGAAGACGCGGCGGATCGGGTGCGTGGCAGGCGCCTGGCTCATGCGCCCGAGCGCCGCCTGGACGCCACCGTAGAGGTTCGTGCCGCCCGCGGCGTAGAGCTGGCCGACGCGCTGCATCAGCCCGGAGCGCGTCGCGGCCGACACGACGGTGGGCGGCGCGAGCTCGACCGCGTGGTTCGAGAACGCGACGATCGACACGATGTCGCCGTCGGCCGCGCTCTCGAGCAGGCTCGCGGCGGCGAGGCGCGCGTTCTCGATCTTGTCGCCCGCCATGGAGCCGCTCGTGTCGACGACGAGCGCGAGCGCCATCGGCGCGCGCACGCGCGTGACGACCGTGCGCGGCGCGTCGATCCAGACGCCGACGTAGGTCGTTCCGTCGGCGCCGACGCGGAGCCGGGTCTGGATGGGAGAGCCGTCGATCCAGCTCGATTGTGCCGCCGCCGAGCCCGCCCACACGACGGCGCTCGCGACGACGGCCATGGCCAGGGCACGTCGCATCTGTTGTCTCCTCCCGCTAGGCGGATCGAAGCCTTCAGACGCGCGAGCGTGGAAACGGATCTCACGCCGCGTGCGAGGCGCTCGATGCGCTCAATGCGGGAACTGGAAGAGGATCTCGTCCTCGCGGATCATCCCGAGCTCGTCGCGCGCGATCCGCTCGATCGCATCGGGATCCTGGCGCAGGTCGCCGACCTCGCGGTGCAGGGCCTCGACGTCGCGGCCGAGCCGGTCGTTGACGCGGTCGATCTCGGCGAGCTCGTCCCGCAGCGCGCGATACCGAGGCAGGCCCTGCTCGTCGAGGATCGACAGCGGCACGCTCACGATCGAGAGCACCAGCAGGCCGAACGGCAGGGTCCACAGAAGGGCGCGGGCGAGGCGGCTCACGGGCGATTCATCCTCGGCGCACGCGGCGGTGGGGTCCACTTTTCGGGACGCGCCTTTTTTGACCCCCGGCGCCGCGATCCGGTACCCGGAAGCACCTCCCGACGAACGCACGATGTCCACGCTCGTCCACGCCGCGCTCACCCTCCGAAAGACCGCGCGCGCGTCGTTCGGCCTCGCGGCCGCGGCCGCGTTCCTCGGTCTGGTCCTGCTCGGCGTGTTCCGCGGCGGGCCCGAGGCGCTCGGGCTCGAGCACGGCGCGGTCGGCGTCGCCTGGCTCGCGATCTTCGGCGCGCGCGCGATGCGCCGCGCCCGCACGCGCGAGGAGGCGACCGAGACGCGGTGGCTCGACCTCGAGCTCGGCGCGCTCTTGCTCGTCGCCGCGCACGCCGGCGTCCAGATCGCGGGCGGGCTCGGCAGCTCGGTCTACCCCGTGGTCTACGTGCTCGTCGCGTTCCTCGCGTCGTTCGCGCGGCCGCCGATGGGCACCGCGCTCGTGCTCGTCGCGATCGCGATCGAGGCGGCGCTCACGGCGCTGACCGAAGCGCGCGCCGACTGGCGCCAGCTCTCGCTCCACGGGGTCTTCATCCTCTTGTTCGGCGCGCTCAACGTCGTGTTCACGCGGGCCGAGATCGCGCGCGTTCGCGAGCGCTCCAAGAAGGCGCTCGACGAGGAGAAGGCGAAGGTGCGCGACGAGAGCCGCCTCTTCCGCCTCGTCGGGGCGGCCTCGGGCGCGTCCGAGAGCACGAACCCCGAGGAGAAGATCTACCGCTCGAGCCTCGAGCAGGTGCACGACGCGCTCTACCACGTGCTCGAGCTGCTCAAGAGCACGCTCGATCTGCACACCTGCGTGCTGCTGATGAAGGACGAGGGCACGGGCAAGCTGCGCATCGTCGAGCTCGCGACGGACTCCGACGAGGTGGCCGACGGACCCTTCGATCCGGGGGAGGGCGCCGTCGGCGCGGTCGCGAGCCGCGGGCTCGTCATGCGGCTCGAGAACCTGCGCCCGGGCTACAAGGGCCTCTGCTACTACCGCGACGGCGCGAAGGTGCGCAGCTTCCTCGGCGTGCCGGTCGAGGAGGACGGCCGCGTGCGCGGCGCGCTCTGCGCCGACCGCGTGAGCGGCGAGCCGTTCACACCGCGCGAGGAGGGGGTGCTCGCCCGCGCGATCGCCCAGGTCATGCGCGCGATCGAGAACGAGCGCGTGTTCGTGCAGCTCGAGCGGAGCAAGCGCGAGCAGACCTACTTGCATCGGGCGTCCACCGCGCTCGGCGCCGCGCTCACCGAGGACCAGGTGATCGACGCCGCGCTCGCCGCCGCCGCCGACCTCGCCCCGTACGACTTCGCCGCGATCACCCTCTACGACACCGCGACCCACAAGCACAGCGTGCGCAAGGCGGTCGGCGAGGGCGCGGACCGCGTCCTCGGGCTCACGTTCCGCGACAACACCTCGCTCACCGCGATGGCCGTCAAGAACCGCCACTACCTCCCGTACCGCGGCGAGCTCGATCCGAAGCAGCAGGTCGTCTACACCAAGCGCGCGAACCTCACGGCGATGCGCAGCCTGCTGATCTTCCCGCTCATCGTGCGCGAGGACGCGATCGGCACGCTCGCGATCGCGGCGCGGCGGCCGGGCGCGTGGAGCCCGGCCGTGCGCCCGACGCTCTCGGTGCTCGCCAACCAGCTCGCCGTCGCGATGAGCAACGCGCAGGCGGTGCGCCGCCTCGAGGAGATGGCGACCACCGACGGGCTCACCGGCTGCCTCAACAAGCGCGCGTTCATGGACGAGCTCGAGCGCAAGCTGACGAGCGCCGCGCGCTTCGGGCGCCCGCTCTCGCTGCTCGTCACCGACATCGACCACTTCAAGGCGGTCAACGACACGTACGGGCACGACGTCGGCGACGTCGTGATCAAGGAGCTCGGCGCGATCCTCCTGCGCGAGAAGCGCGACACCGACATCGTCGCGCGCTTCGGCGGCGAGGAGTTCTGCGTCCTGTGCGAGGAGACGGACACGCCCGGCGCCGTGATCCTCGCGGAGCGCGTGCGCGAGGTGGTCGGCGACACCGTGTTCACGACCGAGCTCGGCAAGCTCTCGGTGAAGGCCTCGATCGGCGTCGCCTCCTTCCCCGGTGACGCCAAGACGCCGGCCGATCTCTTCAAGATCACCGACCAGGCGCTCTACGCGGCCAAGCGCGGGGGCCGCAACCGCGTGTGCACGTCGCGCGACGTCCCGTGAGCAGAGCCCCTCGCGCGCGCGCTCGGTATCGGCTACTCAGGACGCACCGTGACGCTGCACCCCCGGTCTCGCTCGCTTCTCTTCGTCTCCCTCTCTTCGCTCCTCCTCACCGCGTGTGACGGAACCGGCGAGCCGACGGCCGACGCCGCGGTGCCCGAGATGGCGCTCGGCTGCGGGCGCGGCTTCGCGTTCCCCGAGGTCACGTGGCTGACGTCGTCGGTGGGGATGGCGCCCGGCGCGACGCGCGAGGTCGCGCTCCAGCTCGCGCGCGACTGCACGTCCGGCGCGCCGGTCGAGCTCAGCGCGAGCGCGCCGGGGGTCGTCGGCTTCCCCGCCACCGTGGAGATCCCCGTCAACTTCGATCGCGCGCTCGTCCCGCTCGAGGGGCTCGCGGAGGGCACCGTCACGTTGACCGCGCGCATGTTCCACGCGCCGAGCGGCGACGAGCAGGTCGCGACCGTCGAGGTCGTCGTCGCGCCCGCGGCGATCCCCGCGTGCGCCGGCGCGGCCGACGGGATGGTGAGCCCGGGGAGCGCGCTGCGCGTCGCGTCGGGCTCGCTCGCCGGCGCCGCGATCACGCTGCCCGAGGGCGCGGCGCGCGCCGACCGCTACCACGTCGACCCGTTCGCCGCGACGATCGGCTGCGGCGAGGACGCGGTGCCCGAGGGCTACCGCGCGCTCGGGCCGCCGGTCACGTTCGGCCCGACGTACGCGCGCCTGCCGCGCGAGATCCCGCTGAGCGTGCCGATCCGCATGCTCGCGCTGCCGCCCGGCGCGCACCGCGGGCACGTCGAGGTGGCCTACCGCGGCCCGCGTGACGCGGCGGCGCGCATCGTCCCGATCGCCTCGCCGGTGTTCGCGGGCGGCGCGGCCGATGGGACGCTCACGTTCGAGGTGCCGCGCTTCGGCACCTACCAGGCCGTCGTCTCGACGAGCGCGCCGGAGCGTCGCTCGCGGCGCTTCTCCTTCCGCGGGATCCTCGGCTTCTCGATGGGCGGGAGCGGCTCGGGCCGCATCGGGTTCGGCAACCCGGAGCGCTTCGACTTCGTCGCGCCGCTCGGCGGGCCGACCGACTGGACGTTCATGCTCGAGCACATCCGCACCTACCACCTCGGCGGCTTCTGCACCGAGGCCGAGCGGCAGGCGGATCCGGACGGCTGCGCGGCGGGGGCCTCGGTCGATCGCACGCCGCCGACGTGGCATCGCCACGAGCACGCGCAGACGTTCGAGCACTGGTGGTTCGAGGACGGGAACGAGGGCAACTCGACCTTCCGCCGGCGCGACTACATGGAGATCTTCCGCGACCTCGCGACGATGTTCGGCAACCCGAACTCGGACCGGAGCGCGAGCCCGTCCGAGCCGAGCATCACGCCGCCGGGCATACCGGACTCGGAGCGCGCGCGCTCGGAGGCCGAGCGGTGCGCGGACGGCGCGCAGCTCGTGATCCCGCCGTTCGACGGCGAGCCGACCGATCCAGCGAGCGGCACGGCGGGCCACGGCTTCTTCGACGACGAGTACAACCCGGACGGGCGCTACCCCGTGATCACGTTCTGCGACGGAAGCGACGTGCCGGGCGACATCGGCCTCTGGGATCCGAGCGGCGCGAACCGGCACCCGATCGAGGTCGCGCTCGCGGTCGACGTGAACGCGAACGGCCGGCGCGACCCGGGCGAGCCGGTCATCCGCAACGGGCGCGAGCCGTTCGAGGACTTCGGCCTCGACGGCGTGCCGAGCGAGCGCGAGGTGAGCGCGGACGGAACGCCGTACCACCCGGTGGAGAACCCGGATCCGGCCGGGGACGACTTCGACTTCCAGTACAACCCGACGGGCACGGAGCGGAACTGGACGCGCGACACGCCGGACGGCGATCCGTGCAACGCGGCGGGCGAGGCGTTCCTCGACGTCGGCCTCGACGGCGTCGCGGGGACGCGCCAGCTCGCGGCCGCGCACGGGCTCCCGGCGGGCGGGTTCGACCTCGGCGAGGGCAACGGCTGCTGGGACCGCGCGACCGGCGCGCAGCGCATGATCGACAGCTCGCCGCGCACGATGGTGGAGCGCATGCCGATGGCGTCGCTGCGCGACACCGACCTGTTCGGCGACGGCGGCATCCGCGACCTGTTCAACTGGGTGGTGATGAGCGACGTGACCACCGCGGGCTGGGTCTCGCGCGGGCTGCCGCTGCGCTACTTCAACGGCTACCCCGCGCTGCACATGGACGGGCGCCCGGAGCTCACGTACGGCGACGTGCCGTGGGACGAGATCGGCCGCTTCACGATGATCCGCTACGGGAGCATCGACGAGGAGCCGCGCTTCATCCGCGCGGGCGACGGAGGGCACGTCGGCACCGTGCAGCAGCTCATCGATCGGTTCCGCTCCGGGCTCGCGGTGATGGGCGCGCGCTGGCCCGACGGCGACCGCCGCCGCGAGGTCGAGGACCGCGTGTGCTCGGAGGGCGACCGCGAGGGCTGCGGCTACGTGAACAGCTTCGTGATGCAGTTCACCGCGTCGACCGGCCGCACGGGGCCGGTCTCCGTCGTGCTGCCGCCTGGCTACTTCTTCGAGCACAACCGCGAGCGTCGCTACCCCGTCGCCTACTTCCTGCACGGGTACGGGATGACGCCGGAGGACCTCGTCGCGATCGGCCTGTTGATGTTCGAGGCGATGAACAGCCCGCGCGTGGGCAGCTCGCGGCGGCTGCCGAAGATGATCCTCGTGTTCCCCGACGGGCGCTGCCGCAACGACGAGTGCTTGAACGGGACGTTCTACACGGACGCGCCCGACAACGTGCCCGGCGGCGCGCAGATGCAGACGTTCATGCTCGACCTGATGGACTACATGGACCGCGAGTACCGCACGCGCGCGCCCGAGTCGTTCGAGGTCCTCGAGTGAAGCGACGCGCGCTGCTCGTCGCGCTGGCGAGCGCCGTCCCCTCGCTCGCGCTCGCGCAGCGCACGTGGCGGGGCCTCGAGATCCCGCCCGAGAACGACTGGGAGGGGCCGCGCCCGCCGCGCCCCGCGGTCGGCGACGCGGAGGCGCGCGCGGCGCAGCTCTTCGGGGCGATCCTCGCGGACGAGCCGGAGCGCGCGCGCGACTTCTTCTTCCCGCGCGAGCCCTTCGCGGTGCTCAAGGCGATCGCGGAGCCGGATCGCTACTGGCAGACGCTCTACGCGCACTACGAGCGCGACATCCACCGCTTGCACGCGCAGATCCCGGCCGGCGCGACGTTCGAGCGCTTCGAGATGACCCGCCGCGGCGGCTGGGTGGACCGGCGCGAGGAGGCCAACGCGATCCCGTACTGGGCCTCGCGCCACGACTGGGTCCACTACCGCGCCGGCGGGCGCGCGCAGCGCTTCGAGATCCGCACGCTGATCAACTGGGGCCCGCGCTGGTACGTGACGCACCTCGCCTGAAGGCGACCGTCCTTCGGGACACGGCTCGATGCGCCCGACGCCGAACCGAGCGACACGATCGACGGAGGTCGGAGTTCGGTCTAGGTTCGATTCAGACCATGCCGCCGCGAGACCTCGAGCTCGCGACCGACCTCGTCCCATCGGGGAGTTCCGCAGCCGGACGGCCAAGCTCATCGCCGAGATGAAGGACGAGGGGCGAACGCTCGTCATCACGCAGAACGGGAAGGCCGCGGCCGTCGTCATGTCGCCCGAGTGCTTCGACGCGCTGCGCTAGTCCCCGAGCTGCCGGGGAGCGGCCTCCGCGAGGTCATCCATCGTGGGTATCGGCTGATCTACCGGCTCACGTCGAGGCACGTCGAGATCCTGACCGTGTTCGAGGGGCGCCGGCGCCTGCGCGCGGACGAGCTGACGTGACTCGCGTGGGGTCGCGGATGGCCGTTCAGTCGTAGAAGCAGGACATCGGCGCGACCGGCGCGACCGGCGTGACGCCGGTGCACTGCCGCCCGACGTTGTCCGACAGCGCGGTGAGGAGCTGCCAGTCCGCGGTGATGTCGGGGTCGTCGTACTCGGCCTGCCAGCCCTCGTACGTCGCCACCATCGCCGGCACGATGCCGAGCGACTGCGCGCAGTCCCCCGCGTGGTAGAGCTCGACCGTCGTGCGCAGCGACAGGTACATGTTCAGCATCATGAACGCCTTGCCGCGCAGCGGATCGGAGAAGTGCGGGAACATGCCGCTCGGGTTGGCGCCGGGCGCGAGCCCGTTCGCGACCTCGAGCCGCCGCACGATCCGCTCGCCGGTCTCGGCGTCGGTGAAGCGCGCCGTCGCGTGGAAGGCGGGGGCGCCGGCGCCGATGCCGGCGGCGAGCTCCGGCACGACGATGAGCTCGACGAACAGCCCGCCGCCGCCGCCGCGGCGGCCCTCGCCGACGTCGGCGGAGCCGGTCCGGTTGCCGACCATTAGGACCGGCGAGGCGAGGTATGCGGCGGCCTGCTCGGACCACGCGCGCCGCGCGCCGTACACGCGCCCGACGCGGTAGCCGGGCGCGGGCTCGACGACGAGCTCGAAGTCCGTCGCGAGCGGGTAGAGCGAGGTGCGCCCCTCGAGGCGGAAGATCGCCTCGAGGTCGCGCCCGCCCTCGGCGTAGTAGTACGAGGAGCCGCCGCCCTCGCTGATCTGCATCGCGAGCTCGGGGCGGTAGCCCTCGCCGAGGCCGACGACGCTCACGCCGATCGAGCGGCTCGCGAGCGCGTCGCTGAGCCCGACGATGCGCATCGCGTCGGTGATGCCGGCGTCCGCGGTGCCGCTCGTGACGAGCACGACGCGGTGCGCGCCCTCGAAGCCCGCAGCGGTCACGTCGTCGACCGCGATCGCGGCGCGCGCGAGCCCGTCGTAGAGCGCGGCGCGCGTCGCCCCGCGGGAGAAGCGATCCACGACGCCGGCGAGCGCCGGATCCGCGGGCCCGAGGCCCTCTGCGAGCACCTCGACGGTCTCCGCGATCCGCACGACGCTGACGCGGTCATCCACCATCAGCTCGTTGAGGAGCGCTCGCATCGCCGCCTGCACGTCGCTCGCCGAGAGCGCGGTGCGCGCGGTGTCCTCGATCGCGAGCACGAGGTGGACGTCCGGCCGCGCGAGCGCGCGCGGATCGACCGGCGTGTTCATCGCGAGGAAGGCCATCGTCCAGTTGCTCTCCTGGTCGATGCCGGGCGCCACGGCGAGGTTCGCGTGCAGGCACACGCGATCGCCGCAGTCCGCGGGCGGCAGGTCGACGGCGTGCTCCGCGAAGAACCCGACCGGCTCGATCGTCGAGGGCTCCGGGACCTCGCCGCGCCCGACGATCGCGCGGAAGTGGCCGATGTCCTGCGCGCCGCCCTGCGTGACGGCGCGCGAGCCCATCGGGCCCTCGCGCCCGGTCCCGCTCGAGGCGGCGTCCGACGCGCACCCGGCGAGCGCCGCCGCGATCGCCAACCAAGTGATCTTCGAGCTGTTCATCGCGGTTCCTCTCCGTACGAGACCAAGATGTCCATGCGCGCGCCGAGCTGATCGCGCGCGGCGCCGCACGCGGCGCGCGTGACCGACATCGACTCCGCCCGGCCGACGCGCAGCCGCGCGCGACGTCCATCGGCCGCGACGCGCTCCACGAGCTCACCCGGGTGCACGTAGCGGGTCGTGCCGTCCATCGCGAGGCCGACCGCGCCCGGGAGGCGGAAGCCGCCGCACGCCAAGCGCTCGCCACGGCAGGTCGGGTCGACCGTGGTCAGCTGCGCCCGGAACGGTCCCTCGAAGAAGAGCCCGCGCGCGCGCACCACGCGCAGCTCCCCGGTCCGCCAGCTCGTCCCGTCCTCGCGCTCGAGGTCGCGCACGATGCGCAGGTCCGCCTCGTCGCTCGTGATGCGCACCTCGGCGTTCTGGTGGAACGGGAAGTCCTCCGGCGGCACGCAGAGGAAGACCTCGTGGGCTGCGCCGTCCTCGCCCCAGCCGCTCCTCCGCTCGACGAGCTCGAGCAGGAGGCAGCCGTCGATGGTCGGCCGGATCGCGTCGATGCGGAGGGGCTGCTCGACCCACCGGGGGAGCTCGGACCAGTCGAACCCGCGGACCTCGCCGTAGTCGCGGCAGCTCGCGCCGCCGTCGTAGACGTCGACGGGCACCGCGTGCAGGTAGCCCGCGGCCGAGACGAGCGCGATCGGCGCGCCGTCGCGGCCGCCGACGAGGTGCAGCCCTCCGGCGACCGCGGCGCGATCGGCGTCGTCCTCCACGTCCGCCGGGATCACGCGCACCCCGAGCTCGCTCCAGAAGATCAGCGTCTCCGGGACGCCTCCGCCGCGCACGAGGATCGCGTCGCAGTTGCCCGAGTGCGTGACCGTCGGGGCCGGTCGGTCCCGGCCGACGCCGAGCGCGACGCCGCGGTCGAGCGGGAGCGTGCTCTGGGCTCGGACGGCGAACGTCGTCCCGGCTCCGAACACCTCGCGCGGGAGCGCGTCGGCGAAGCTCGCCCGCATCGCCTCGCAGTCGAGGTCGGCCTCGACCCAGCGCACGTGGAGCTCGAGGTCCTCGTCCGTCGCGTTGTAGAGGAACGCCGCCGTGTTCCAGAAGGGCTCGGGCGGCGGCGAGGCGACGCACGCCGCGAGCGCGAGGCCGAGCGCGAGCCGCTCGGTCAGCGCGCCGGCGGGCGCGCGCCCGGGCTGGCCCAGCCGCCACGCGACGGGCATCGCCGCGAGGGCGACGAGGTCGGTCGGGTCGACCCAGAACCGCCACGACAGCCCGAGCCACGCGCCGAGCGCGCTCGTCGCCGCGGCCACGGGTGCGAACAGGTTGGCGCCCGCGAACCAGCCGCCGACCAGCGCGAACGCGAACGCGCGGGCGTGGCGCGTGCGCGCGCCGAGCAGCCGACCGAGCAGCGCGCCGAGCGCGATCGGCGCGACGATCAAGCCGGCGAAGTCGCTCAGCTTCCCCGTGAGCCACCCGGGCAGGAGCCCCGAGCCCTTGAGCAGGTGGTCGTTGACGACCAGCAGCGCGAGCGCTCCCCAGAAGAGCGGGTGGCGCAGCGCGGTCCAATCCGTCGGCGTGGGCTGGCGTTCGGTCATCCTTCGATCCGACCCGGGCAGGGTCCAGAGGAGACGGAGAGCAAGGCCCGTGCCCGGCCAGACTGTGCCACCGCGCCTCGGGCGGAGTATCGTCGCGCGCGTGACGCTCTTGAGCGACCGCTGGCGTGGGCTCCGGCATCTCCCGTTCATCGCGATCGCCGACCTCCCCACACCCATCGTGCCGGTCCCCACGCTCGCCAGCAAGGCAGGCGCGGCGATCTGGATCAAGGCAGACGGCCGGACGTCGCCGCGCTACGGCGGGAACAAGGTCCGCAAGCTCGAGTACCTGCTCGGCGAGGCGGTGGCCGAGGGGGCGGACACGGTGGTGACGACGGGCGCCGCGGGCTCGCACCACGCGCTCGCGACGGCGATCTTCGCGTCGGAGCTGCGGTTGCGCGTCCACGTGGTGGCGTTCCCTCAGCCCTGGAGCGCGCACGCGGAGCACCAGCTGCGCGCGATCCTGCACGCCGGCGCCGAGGTGCACCCGGTGCCGTCTCCCGCCCTCGCGTTGCCTCGCGCGCAGGCGCTCGCGGCGCGCTTGCGGTTGCGCGGGCGGCGCCCGCACGTGATCCCCCCCGGCGGCTCGAGCGTCGCCGGCGTGATCGGCTACGTGGAGGCGGGGCTCGAGCTGTCGCGTCAGATCGAGGCAGGCGCGCTGCCCGAGCCCGACGCGATCTTCGTCGCGCTCGGGACGGCAGGGACGGCGGCCGGTCTCGCGGTCGGGCTCGCGGCGGCCGGGGTGACCTCGACGATCGTCGGGGTGCGCGTGGTGCCTCGCGCGATCGCGAACCGCGCGCGGATCGCCGAGCTGATCGGGCGCACGGTGATGCGGCTGAAGCGGCTCGACGAGCGCTTCCCGGACGTGGCCAAGCCCGCTCGCAGCCACGTCGAGATCGACGGGGAGGAGCTCGGCCCGGGGTACGGCGCCGAGACCGCGGTGGGGCGCTACGCGATGCGGCTCGCCCGAGAGCACGCGGGGCTCTCGCTCGACCCGACGTACACCGCCAAGGCCTGGAGCGGGATGATGCGGGCGGCGGCGGGGCCGCGGGCCGGGCAACGACTCTTGTTCGTCGACACGCTGAGCACCGCAGCGCCGTCGTTCGAGCGCGCGCCGCGCTTGCCCGACAGCCTGCGCAGGCTGCTGCGTCGGTGATCGCGCACCGACGGCGGTCGCCGCGATCTTTGGGTAAGCTCCTCGGGCCATGACGCGCGCCTCGCTCCTCACGTTCGCGCTCCTGATCGCGCCCGGGCCGACCGCGTCGGCGCAGCCGCCGGAGGTCGCGCGCCCCTACGACGAGCGCGCGGACGCGCAGGCGCAGATCGACGCAGCCGTCGCGGCGTCGGCGCGGAGCTCGCGGCGCGTGCTCCTGATGTTCGGCGCGAACTGGTGCGTGTGGTGTCGCCGGCTCGCGTGGGTGATGCAGCACGACGCCGACGTCGCGCGCGAGCTGCGCGAGGGCTTCCGCGTCGTGCACGTCGACGTCGGTCCGCGCGGCTCGAGCACCAACCGCGAGCTGGCGCGGCGCTATGGCGACCCGCTCGGGCAGGGCCTGCCCGCGCTGGTCGTGCTCGACGCGGCCGGCGCGGTCGCGCACGTGCAGGAGACCGGCTCGCTCGAGGCCGGCGATCGCCACGACCCGGCGCGCGTGCTCGCGTTCCTGCGCCGCTGGCGCCTCCCGCGCACGGGCCGGTAGCCTGGCGCCCTCAGATCTTCATCGCGCGCGGGTGCGCCCAGCTCTGGCCGGCGTGGAAGCGTCCGCGCTCGTCGCGCGCGACGCGCGCCATCGCGCAGTCGGGGTCGTGCGTGAAGAAGAGGCGGCCGTCACGCGCGAGCAGGTCCGTCAAGAGGGCTTGCTTCTCGTCGATGAGCTGCTCGGGGTATCGGTCGTAGCCCATCGTGATCGGCAGGTGCACCCACGGGCGCCCGGGGATCAGGTCGGCGGCGAACACGATGGGCCCGTCCGCGCTCGGCACCTCGACGAGCACGAGCCCGGGCGTGTGCCCGTCGGAGCGGTGGAGGCGGTAGTCGGGGCCGAGCGCGCGCGAGCCGTCCGCGTCCGCGACCTCGAGCCGACCGCTCGCCTCGAGCAGCGCGGGCAGCGCCTCGATGAAGCTCGCGCGGTCGCGCGAGTGCGGCGCCGTCGCGCGCGCCCACGCCTCTCTGCCGACGACGAAGGTCGCCTTCGGGAAGAGGAGCGAGGGCGGCTCGCCCTCGCGGTAGGCGGCGAGCAGCCCGCCGGCGTGATCGAAGTGCAGGTGGCTGAGCACGACGACGTCGACGTCCGCGTGCGTGATCCCGGCGTCGGCGAGCGACGCGAGCAAGACGTGTTGCGATTGGACGACGCCGAAGCGCTCGCGCAGCTTCGGCTCGAAGAACGCGCCGATCCCCGTCTCGAAGAGGATCCACCGCGTGCCCTCGTCCGTGTCCTCGCGCACGAGCAGCGCCCGGCAGGCGAGCGGGATGCGGTTCTGCTCGTCCGGCGCGATCCAGCGCTCCCAGAGCGCGCGCGGCGCGTTGCCGAACATCGCGCCGCCGTCGAGGCGCTGCGTGTTGCCCTCGATCGCCCAGATCGTTCGCTCGGTCATGTCGGCGGTCTAGCGCGCGGACGTCCGCGGGGCCCCTCACTCGCTCGGGAGGCCGGGGCCGCCGTAGAGCGGGGCGATCCCGCCGCCGTCGCTACCGGCGTCGAAGGGGATCACGCCGGTGCCCGCGTCGCGGCCGCCCGCGTCGAAGGGGACGATCCCGGTGCCCGAGTCGGTGCCCGCGTCCGTGCCCGTCGCGGCGTCCATGCCCTCGCCCGCGTCCGTGCCCGTCGCGGCGTCCATGCCCTCGCCCGCGTCGGTGCCCTCGCCCGCGTCGGTGCCCTCGCCCGCGTCGGTGCCCTCGCCCGCGTCGGTGCCCTCGCCCGCGTCCATCCCCGCCATCGAGCCGCCGTCGCTCGGCGCGCCGCCGCCGTCGTCCATCGGCGCGCCCCCGTCGCCGCCTCCGCCGCCGGCGTCTGCGAGCATCGCGGCGTCGGTCGCGCCGCCGGCGTCACCTGCGCCGACGCCGTCGCCACACGCGCTCGACGCGGCCATCGCCGCCGAGAACGCGAACGTCGCCGCGCGGCTCAGCCGCCGCGTCGGCTGTCGCTCCGGCGCGCGGTGGCGAAGCGACATCGGGAGCGCCTCACCGCAGAACGGGCAGAAGGGCTCGACCACTCGCACGTGCCGATCGCACGCCGTGCAAGGGAGCATGGTGTCCATGAAGCGACCTCCTTCGAAGCGCGCCCAGGGTACCGACGCGCTCCGGCGCGAGCAACGTCAGTCGGCCGGGGGCAGCCCGTAGAGCGGCGCGACGCCGCCGTCGTCGTCCGGCGGGGGCAAGCCGTACGGCGGGGCGACGTTGCCCGCGTCGAAGCCCGCGTCGCTCGCGCCCGCGTCGACCTCGGCGCCCGCGTCGTCTCCGCCGTCGGGCGGGGGCAGACCGTACGGCGGTGCGATGTTGCCCGCGTCGTAGCCCGCGTCGTCTCCGCCGTCGGGCGGGGGCAGGCCGTAGGGCGGTGCGATGTTGCCCGCGTCGTAGCCGGCGTCCGTCGCGCCGGTCCCCGCGTCGCTCCCCGCGCCGTCGTCGCAGCCGGTCGCCGCGGAGGCCGCGAGCGTCGCGCCGAACACGAACGTCGCGGCGCGCCCGAGCCGCTCCGTCGGCGTCCGCGGGACGCGCGCCCTGAGCGAGGCGGGCAGCGCCTCGCCGCAGAACGGGCAGAAGGGATCTTCGGCGCGCACGTGGCGCGCGCAGCCGGCGCAAGCGATGAGGTGACCCACGCGCGGTAGGTTACTTCTCCGTGGTGCGGGCCGACAAGGCCGCCGGGTCGTCCTCGAGCACGAGCTCGAAGTGGCCGTGGTCGAACGGCAGGCCAGGGGCCTCGCTCACCTTCACGACGCGCTCGCGCTTGCCCTCGCGCTGCCGCTCGAGCGCGCGGTGGTGGCAATAGGGGTTGTTCCCCGCACGGCCGAACAGCACGTAGCTCGTCCACGTGCAGCCTGCGCGGCACACGTCCGCGTAGTAGCAGTCGCGGCAGTACCCCCAGAGGTCCTCGACCGTGCGGTCGCGCGTGTAGCGCAGCGGCGCCGTCTGCTCCCAGATCTCGCGCAGCGAGCGGTCGCGGATGTTGCCGCCGACCCACTCGTCGGTCGGCAGCGAGGGGCAGCCCTTGATCGCGCCGTCCGCCTCGATGCCGAGCGTCGCGCGGCCCGCGCCGCACGAGGCCATGTGCCCGCGCGGCATCGTGCCGCGCAGCGCGCTCTCGTAGGGCCCGAAGTAGCCGATGTTGTTGCCGGGCCAGAGGCGCACCCGCGCCGCGTCGCAGCGCTCCTTCAGCTCCCCGAGCATCGGGAAGAGGTCGAGCAGATCGTACGGCTGCAGGAGCACGTCGGGCTCGTCCGCCGCGCGTCCCATCGCGACCGTGAGCTGGATCTGCCACGAGTGGACGCCCGCCTCGATGATGCGCTCGAGGATGAACGGCATGAGCGGCATCGAGAGGCGGTTGATCTGCGTGTTCGCGCTGACCTTGATGCCCGCCGCGCGCAGGTTGTCGAACGCGCGCATCGCCGCGTCGTAGCTGCCGGCCACGCCGCGCAGGCGGTCGTGGGTCTCTCGGTCGCCATCGATCGACACGCTCGTCGACTGCAGGCCCGCCTCCGCCGCCTCGGCGCACCGCTCGGGGGTGAGCCCGCGCCCCCCCGTGGTCAGCAGCGCCATCATGCCGCGCCTGCGGATGTGCCGCAGGACCTCGGTCCAGTCGTCGCGCAGGTACGCCTCGCCGCCGATCAGGCTGACCTCCTTGACGCCGAGGTCCGCCATCTGGTCCACGAGATCGAGGCACTCTTCGGTCGTGAGCTCGTCGGGCCGGTCACGCCCCGCGCGCGAGCCGCAGTGGCGGCACGCGAGGTCGCACGCGAGGGTGATCTCCCAGACCGCGTAGATGGGCCGGTAGCGCGCGTCCTTCTCGCGCGGCTCGAGCAGCGGCAGGTGTCGCTTGGACGCCGGCGCGTGCGGCGCGATCGGCAGCGCGCGCTTCGGACGCTCGGCGTAGAGGAGCGCCTCGCGCGCGGCGGGATCGAGCGGGTCGGGGCCGCGCTCGTCGACGATGCTCATGGGACGCAGGGTAGCAGCCCTCGCCTCCGGCATCTCGCCGGTGCAAGCTCCCCGCCGTGAGCGACCCGCGAAGCCTCCCTCGGGCCGCGCCGGCCGAGCTCGGCGCGCCGACGATCATGGACCGCGCGCTCGCGGCCAAGCACGGCGTCCCGTACGTCCACCTCGCCGCGTTCGCGATCGACGTCGACCGCGTGCGCGAGGCGGTCGAGGGCTACGACGACCCGCGCCCGTTCGGCTGGGAGGTGTTCCTGCTCGAGCGCTACCTCGTCGACCGCTTCGACCCGAACCGCGAGCCCGAGCTCTGCCTCCTGTTCGAGGACGTGGTGCTCGGCGTCCTCGACGGAGCGCCGGACGCCCTCGGCTCGCAGATCGTCTTCGCGATCTGGGACCTGATCCAGCGCGCGCGCTTCCCCCGCCGCCTGGAGGGCGCGTTTCGCGCGTGGAAGGCGCGCCCCGACGAGCTGTGTCGGGACCTCGACGCGCTCTTCGCCGACGAGGTCGCGCTCGGCGCCGCGCTGGCGCGCAGCTGCCTCGAGGTCGCGCTCGAGCCGCCGCTCGCGCCGCCCACCAAAGAGGCGCTCGCGAAGCTGGCGGAGTAGAGTCCGCCCGTGCATCCGGTCCTCTTCGAGATCCCCATGCCGTGGGGCGGTCAGCCCGTCTACTCGTACGGCGTGATGCTGGGCCTGTCGCTGCTCGTGGCCTGGTACACGATCATGTGGCTCGGCGAGAAGAAGGAGACGCTCCCCGCCGAGGTGATGCGCAACGCGTTCATCGTGACCGCGATCAGCGCGATCGTGTGCTCGCGGCTGCTCTACGCGGCGACGAACCCCCACGAGTTCCACTCCGTCGGCGACCTGTTCAACCTTCAGGGCGGCGGCCTCGTCGCGTACGGAGGTTTCCTCGGCGGGCTCGTCGGCGCCTGGGCGTTCCTCTACAGCAAGAAGCAGAGCTTGCTCGCGTGGGCGGACCTCGTCGCGCCGACGCTCGGGACGGGGCTCGGGCTCGTGCGCGTCGGCTGCTACCTCTACGGCTGCGACTTCGGGCAGCCGCTCGACGCGAGCGCGCCGGCGTGGCTGCGCGCGTGGGGCACGTTCCCCCGCTGGACGACCGGGATGGACGGCTCGCCCGCGTGGTCGCGCCACGTCGAGGCGTACGGGCTGTCGCCCCTCGCGAACTACAGCCTGCCGGTGCATCCGACGCAGCTCTACGAGAGCGTCGTGGGCTTCGCGCTCGCCGCGGTCGCGTTCGCGCTCTGGCGCAAGCGCGCGTTCCGCGGACAGGTGATCCTCGTCGTCGCCGTGCTCTACGGCGTCTGGCGGTTCCTGATCGAGTACGTGCGCGACGATCCGGAGCGCGGCTTCTTCTTCGGGTTCTCGACGTCGCAGCTCATCTCGATCGCGCTCGTGCCCGTCTGCGGGTTCCTCTACTTCGAGCTGAGGAAGCGCGCCGCCGCCGAGGGCCCGCCGCCCGCGCCGAGCGCGGCGCCGGACGCGGAGCCCGAGGCGCCGCGCCGGAGCAAGCGCAAGAAGCGCAAGAAGGCTTGAGAACGTTCAGGTGCCCTCGGGGTCCACGCCCAGGGCCCGGAGCCGCTCCGCGAGCCGCTCTGCGCGTTCGCGCTCACGCTCTGCGCGTTCGCGCTCACGCTCTGCGCGTTCGCGCTCACGCTCTGCGCGTTCGCGCTCACGCCCTGCGCGTTCGCGCTCGCCGAGCAGGCGAGGCCGCAGCTCCCCGCGGAAGTACACGTCGAGCTTGTAGCCTGCCGTCCACTGCTCGCGCGGCAGCACGCGCAGCTCGAGCCCCGGTACGGCCTCCGAGCGCACGCTGCCGCCGGGCCCGACGACGTGCTCCTCGTACTCGAGCTCTCCGTCCGGCAAGCGGCAGAACACGAGCGCGCGGGGGTCCTCGAGCTCCGGAAACGCGAGCGCGAACTCGCGCACGCCGTTGTACTCGTTCAGCGCCCGCCGCAGGCGCATGTCCTTGAGCGCGCGGCGGCGGTCGTTCGTGCTCACGACCTCGATGACGGTGAGCAGATCGCGCGCGGTGATGCGGGAGACGTCGGTCGCGCGCGCGAGGACGAGGTCGCCATAGAACGCGCGCTGCTCCTCGCTCTCGGGGTGGATGTACCAGATCGGCTCGTCCGACAAGAACCGCAGGTCCGCCTCCTGGGCGATGGCCGCGAGCAGGGCGGACAGCTCCGTGACCATGATCCGGTGGGCCGTCGTCTGGGGCACGTCGAGCTCCGCGTCGTAGTAGGGGATCCCGTCGAACGCGGTGTGCATCCGCGGGACGAGCCGGTCCGCGGGAGCTCGGTCCGCTTCCTCCACCGTGGGCATGCCCCAAGCCTACGCCGCACCCGGCGCGCGATCCACGCGGCGGGCTCGCCACGCTGTCGTCGCGGCGAGGGGAGCGTTGCCAAAGTGGCAGCGGCGCCGCCGATCTCGCGCTCGAGCGGGCCGCCCGCGCGCCGGCATGCACGTTGCTGAGTGAGCTCGCATGCAGTCTCGCTTCGTCCTCTACGTCGTGATCGCGGGGGCCATCGCGCTCGGTGGCGTCGTGCTCTACGCGACCACCGCCCGCTCCGAGGAGGCGCGCCTCGAGCGCCTCGTGGACGACGTGCTCGAGGACCCGGACCGCGCGGAGCTCGACTGGACCGATCCGGCGCGGGTGCCGCTCGAGGTGCAGATCGGCGGCCGCCGCGCCGCGCTCTCGACGGCGCTCGGGCGCCTGCGCGGCGACGACGTGGAGGTCGTCCAGCGCTCGGTGAACGTGCGGGGGGAGCAGGCCGACGTCGCGATGCGCGCGCGCGTCGACGGCGAGCTCGTGGACCTGCGGTTCCGGCTCGCGCGCGATGGCGAGGACTGGCGGATCCGCAGCGTCGTCACGCGTTGAGCGCGAGCGTTGAACGCGGCGCCGGTTCGCGGTTCGATGCGCCGATGCAGGTCATCGATCCGAGCACCGGCGAGGTGAAGGCGCGCTACGCGCTCATGGACGAGCGCGCGCTCGAGGCCGCGCTCGCGCGGAGCGCGGCCGCGTTCCGCGCGTGGAGGGAGACCTCGTTCGCGGAGCGCGCGCGGCTGCTCGAGCGGGTCGCGTCGTCGCTGCGCGCGCGCGCCGACGGGCTCGCGCTCCGGATGGCGACCGAGATGGGCAAGCCCCTCGCGCAGGGCCGCGCCGAGGTCGAGAAGTGCGCGTGGGTGTGCGAGCACTACGCCGCGCGCGCGGCCGACTACCTCGCGTCCGAGCCGATCGACGTCGGGGCCGATCGAGCCCTCGTGACTTACCGTCCGCTCGGGCCCGTGCTCGCGATCATGCCGTGGAACTTCCCGTTCTGGCAGGTGTTCCGGCAGGCCGCGCCCGCGCTGATGGCGGGCGACACGGTGCTGCTCAAGCACGCGGAGAACGTGCCCGGGTGCGCAGAGGATCTCGCGGCGCTCTTCGCGGACGCGGGCGCGCCCGACGGCGTGCTCGAGTCGCTGCGCATCGAGCGGGCGAGGGTCGCGCGCGTGATCGCCGACGCGCGCGTGCGCGCGGTCACGCTGACCGGCTCGGCGCGCGCGGGCCGCGCCGTCGCCGCGCAAGCGGGCGCCGCGCTCAAGAAGACGGTGCTCGAGCTCGGCGGCAGCGACCCGTACGTCGTGCTCGCGGACGCCGACCTCGAGCGCGCCGCCGACGCGTGCGTGGCGAGCCGCCTGATCAACGCCGGCCAGAGCTGCATCGCGGCCAAGCGGTTCGTGGTCGTGCGCGACGTGCACGATCGCTTCGTCGAGCTCGTCGTCGAGCGCATGGCGCGCGCGCGCGTCGGCGATCCGCGCGAGCCCACCACGGAGGTCGGACCGCTCGCGCGAGAGGATCTGCGCGCGACGCTCGACGACCAGGTGAGGCGCTCGATCGCGGCGGGCGCGGAGGTCGCGCTCGGGTGCGAGGTGCCCGACGGGCCGGGGTTCTTCTACCCGCCGAGCGTGCTGACCGCGGTGACCCCGGGGATGGCGGCCTTCGACGAGGAGCTGTTCGGCCCCGTCGCGGCGGTGGTCGAGGCGCGCGACGAGGCGGAGGCCGTCGTCCTCGCCAACGCCTCGCCCTACGGGCTCGGCGCCGCCGTCTTCACGCGCGATCCGGCGCGCGGCCGGCGCCTCGCGGAGCACGCGCTCGAGGCGGGGACCGTCGCCGTCGGCGCGTTCGTGCGCAGCGACCCGCGCCTTCCGTTCGGCGGCATCGGCGACAGCGGCTACGGTCGCGAGCTCGGGCGCCACGGGATCCACGAGCTCGTGAACGTCAAGACCATCTTCGTGTCGGTTTCGTGACAGGTGTCGGTTTCGTGACGCCTGCCGATCCTCGATTGCTCGGCGCCTGGGCGCGAACACAATCGCGACGACTTGGAGACGATCGCTCAGCGTCCGCCCATCGCGACATCTGCCGCCGCGCCGGTGTCGAGCCCGCGCGCGCGCTTCATCGAGATCGTCGTCCAGGAGCGCGTCTTCTTGAGCCTCTTGCTCGTGGGCTTCCTCGTCTCGGCGCTCACGTTCCGGACCCCGGTCCTCGCGATGTGGTTCGGGTTCGCGGTGGCGGGGTACTCCGCGGTCGCCAACGACTCGATCCAGACGATCGGGACGTTCATCGCCTCGAACCGCAACCAGAAGTGGTGGCTGCTCTGGCTGTTCATCGGCGGGATCTTCCTCGCCACGGTGACCTACAGCTTCGTGACGTACCAAGGCGACGTCACCTTCCAGCGCCTCGCCGCCAAGGGCTTCGACACCGCGCCGACGAGCTTCTCGTACCTCCAGGTCGCGGCGCCGCTCTTCCTCCTGGTCCTGACGCGGCTGCGGATGCCCGTCTCGACCACGTTCCTGCTCCTGACCTCGTTCGCCACCGAGGCCTCCGGCGTCGGCGACATGCTGACCAAGAGCCTCGCGGGCTACGGCGTCGCGTTCGGCGTCTCGATCGCCGTCTGGCTGCTGCTCGCGAAGCGCTTCGAGGCGTGGTTCCAGGGCGAGGCGCACCCGGCGTGGCGCGTCGCGCAGTGGATCACGAGCGGCGTCCTCTGGAGCGTCTGGATCATGCAGGACGCGGCGAACATCGCCGTGTACCTGCCCCGCCAGCTGGGCTGGGGGGAGTTCGCCGCCTTCGCGCTGCTCGTGTTCCTCGGCCTCGGGCTCCTCTTCAAGCTCGGCGGCGAGCGCGTCCAGGAGGTCGTCGACGAGAAGTCGGGTGTCGTGGACGTGCGCGGCGCGACGATGATCGACCTCGTCTACGTCGCGATCCTCTACTACTTCAAGGTCGTCTCGAACGTGCCGATGAGCACCACGTGGGTGTTCGTCGGGTTGCTCGCGGGCCGCGAGCTCGCGATGTCGCTGCGCAAGAGCTCGAACCGCAGCTTCAAGGAGGCGCTGCGGCTGATGGGGCGCGACGTCTTCTACGTGACGATCGGCCTCGTCGTCTCGGTGATCATCGCCTACGCGGTCAACGACTCGTTCCGCATGCAGATCGCCACCTTCTTCGACTGAGCTCGGTTGACCGCGCAGGCGCGCGAGCTACGTCTTCGCCATGACCGAACGCATCGGATCGCTCGAGGAGTTCTGGCCGTTCTACCTGAGCGAGCACCGGGATCCGACGTCGCGCAAGCTGCACTTCGTCGGCACGACCGGGTTCCTCGCGTCGATCGTCGGCGCGGCGGTCACCAACCCGATCGGCTTCCCGCTCGCCGCCGCCGGCTTCGCGGCCGTGCTGAAGAAGGGCCTCGACGCGGAGAAGGACGCGCCGCCGTTCGCGCACGTCGCCGCCCTGCTCGGCCTCGGCACGCTCGCCTCGCCGGTGTTCTTCCCGGTCGGGGTCGCGTGCGCCTACGGCTTCGCGTGGGCAGGCCACTTCGGGTTCGAGAAGAACCGCCCCGCCTCGTGGACCTACCCGCTCTACTCGCTCACGAGCGACTTCAAGATGTACGCGCACATGCTCCGCGGACGGCTCTGGAGCGGCGAGCCGCTCGAGGAGCTCGGCCTCGCCGACCCGACGGTCGCGCGCGAGTCCACGCCCCCGCCTGCCGACCCCGTGTCGGTGCTCAACTGACGAGTCGATCGCGCGCCCGCCGGTCTCAACGGCAGCCGTCGTCGAGCGGGTCGAGGTCGCGCACGAAGGTGGCGAAGCGGCCGCGCACGCGCGGTGCGTCGCGCTGCGTCCCGAGCCGACCCTCGATTGTGCCCGCGATCGCGCCCCCGAGCCGCGGCTCGTAGGCGGTCAGCTCGACGTGCCCTTCGGCGCCGCCGGCCGACGCGAGCGTCCCGCGCGCCGGCGTCGTCACGGTGAGCACCGCCTCGCTCGCGCCGAGCGGCAGGCGCGCCGGCGGCGCGAGCCGAGCGGGCACGACGATCTCGAGCGACACGCTCGGCTCCGCGCGGCCGATCGCCGCCGGCCCGAGCGGCGCCGCCAACGTGATGTGCGTGCGACAGCGGCGCGGGACGAGCCGCACGCCGCGCTCCACCTCGCGCTCACGCACGCTCGCGCCGTCGACCTCGACCGCGAAGGTCGCCTCCGCCGCCGCCGCCGGGCTCGCTCGCCGCTGCGTGCCGAGCGCCGCGCCGTAGCGCGCCACCTCGGCTCCGCAGCGCGCCACGTCGCCCTCGCGCGCCCCCGCGCAGCGGCGCGCGTCGCCCGCGAGCACCGCCTCGCAGCGCGCGCGGTCGGCGGGCGAGGCCGCGCGGCAGAGATCCGGATCGCGCGCCGCCCACGCGACGCAGACGGCCTCGCGGCCCGGCGTCACCGGGTCGTCGGGGCAGGCCTCGGGCGACCCGTGGAACAGCGCGATCCGCCGCCGGCACCCGCGCCGTGCGCTCGACACGCTCAGCGCCTCGCAGCCGTCCGCGTCGCCCGCGCGCACCGCCTGCATCGAGGCGCACACGTCGGCGAAGAACGCCTCGTAGCCGAGATCGGCGATCCCCTCGGAGAGGGCGGTCGGGGTCGAGGCGCGCAGCCCCGCGAGGCACGCCTCGACCGTCGTGAAGCGCTCGAGCGCGTCGCCGAGCGGCTCGACCCGCGCGGGCCACGCCGAGGGTGGCGGCGGCACCAGATCCGCTGGCGGCTCGAACGGGCGCGGCGGCGCCTCTCGCTCCGGCGGCGGCGCCGGCTCCTCGCACGCCGCGAGCACCAGGAGGAGCCCCGCCCCGATCACCCACCGCTCACGCCGTGCCTGCAACGCGCGCAGCCTACCCGACCTCGCCGCGTCGAATCGAGCGCGAGCCTGGCGCGCGCCCGCGCGAAGCGCTGTAATCACGGCCGTGCTCGCCTCGCGCCCTCGCACCCTGATCGGGCTCGCGCTCCGCGCCGCGGCGCTCCACCGCGTGCGCCTCGCCCTCGTCTCGCTGGTGGTCGTGCTCGCCGCGCTCGCACCCGCCGCGATGATCTGGCGCGGCGGCGCGAGCGACGTGCGCGTCGCGACCTTCAACATCGAGAACTTCCCGCGCGACGCGCGGCAGGTCGAGGCCGCGTTCACCGCGATCGCCGCCCTCGACGCGCCCATCGTCGCCGTGCAGGAGATCACCGATCTGGCGCTCTTCGCGGACGCGGCGCGCGTCCACCTCGGCGCCGACTGGCGGTTCGTGCACGACGCGAGCGAGAACCTCCAGCGCGTCGGCGTCCTCTACGACGCGTCGCGCTTCACCGTCACCGCGACCCACACGCACCCCGCGACGCAGCTCGAGGGGCGCGGCAAGCCGACGCTCGAGGTGCGGCTGTCGCGCGTGCGCGGCGCCGCGTTGCGCGTGTTCGTCGTGCACCTCAAGGCGGGCGGCGAGCACGCCGGCGTCCGGCGCGAGCAGCTCCGCCGGCTCGCGCCGCTGATCGAGGACGCGGTCGCGTCGCCCGACGACGTCGTGCTGCTCGGCGACTTCAACTCGACCGGTGACGAGGATCGCGTGAGCCTGGCGCGCTTCGCGCGCGCGACGCGGCTCGAGTGGGCGAGCGAGGCGCTCGCCTGCACGTCGTACTGGGATCGCCGCGATGGCTGCCGTGGCGTCGCGCTCGACCACGTGCTCACGCGCCGGGCGCCCCGGGACACCGCGGCGCGCGGACCGTGCGAGTCGATCGGCTGCGCGCCGGGCCGCGAGTGTCCGGTGTTCCATCGCGAGGTCTCGGACCACTGCCCCGTGACCGCCGATCTTCGAGCTCCCGAGTGGTAGGATCCGCGTCGTGGGGTACGACCTGGCGTCCTTCGCGGAGCCTCCGTGGGGCGCTCCACTCGACGCGGAGGCGGTGATCGCCGGGCTGCCGCCCGAGTCGAGCATGCGCGGGATGTTCCTCTCGGCGGTGGTCGGGCGCGCCGCGCGCGATGGGCTCACGCTGCCGAGCGCGCGCGAGCGCTACCTGCCGTTCGAGCCCTATCCGCTCCACGAGCACTGCCGGCTCCTCGTCGAGCTCGCGCGCGCCGCGTGGCCGCAGGACACGTTGCGGCAGGGGCTGCGGCGGATCGGGCGCGGCGCCGCGCAGGCGTTCCGGAGCTCGACGTTCGGCGGGGTGACCGTCGGCGCCGCCGACAACGTCGGCGACGTGCTCGCCGAGATGGCCAAGACCTTCGCCGTGCTCGCGAAGCCGGGTCGCATCGAGGTGGTCGAGCGCGGGGGCGGCTACGCCGTGCTCGAGCTGACGGACATCCACTTCTTCCTCGACTCGCACCACGTCGGCGTCTACGAGAGCGCGCTGCGCTTGGCGGGCGCGCGCGACGCGCACATCCGGGTGCGGCTCGAGACGACGAGCCGCGGGCACTTCCTCTGCACCTGGGACGAGCGCGCGTAGCGGTCTCTACGGCGCGTCGCGCGAGGCGAGCGCGTCGTCGTGCCGATCGTCGGTCGCCGCCGCGGCGCGGATCAAGCCGCTCCGCAGGAACAGGCCGGAGCGCCCCTCGACGCACGTGATGTCGTCCCAGCTCTCGATCTCCGTCTCCACCGAGACGCCGCGCAGCGGGCAGCGCGCGAGCGCGTCGGCGAGCGCGGCCGCGTTCGGGTAACGGGCGTCGGGCTCGCGCGCGAGGCAGCGCATCACCACCGCCTCGAGGTGCGGCGGGATCCACGCGCCGGTGTGGAGCGAGGGCTTGACCGGATCGAGCTTCACCTTCGCGCGCAGGACGGTCGCGGGCTCCCCCTCGAACGGGCGCACGCCGGCGAGCATCTGGTAGAGCACGACGCCGAGCGCGTACACGTCGCTGCGCGCGTCGGCGGGCTCGCCGCGCACCAGCTCGGGCGCGATCGTCGCGGGCGTGCCGACCACCCAGCCCTCGCGCGTGAGCTGCGGCGAGGAGTCGCGCGTCAGCCGCGCGAGCCCGAAGTCGAGCACCTTGATGCTCACGGAGCCGTCGCCGGACCGCGTGACGAAGAGGTTCTCGGGCTTGAGGTCGCGGTGCACGATCCCGGCGCGGTGCGCCTCCGCGACGCCCTCGGCGGCCTGCTGGATCCACTCCACCGCGCGCGCCGGATCGAGGCGGCCCATGCGCGAGAGCGCGCACGAGAGGTCCTCGCCCTCGAGCAGCTCCATCGCGTAGTAGAAGAGCCCGTCCTCGGTGACGCCATAGTCGAACACCGAGACGGCGTTCGGGTGGCGCAGGCTCGCCATCATCGACGCCTCGCGCTCGAAGCGCGCGACCGCGTCGGGGCAGGCGCGCTTCTCGCGCGAGAGGATCTTGATCGCGACCTCGCGGCCGAGCGCGTGGTGGTGCGCGCGCCAGACCTCGCCCATGCCGCCCTCGCCGATCTTGTCGACGAGGCGCCAGCGGCCGAGCGCGCGCGTGCGGAAGACCTGCCGGCGGAGCTGCCAGACGGCGTGGCCGCCCGCGAGCGCGAGCGCGGCGCCGCCCGCGAGGAAGAGCACGTCGAGCGCGAAGCGGCTCGCGACGCTCGGGTCGGCGAGCTGCGCGCCGAGCGTGCCGGTCAGCGCGCCGAGCGCCAGCGTGGTCAGCGGGTAGGCCGCGGCGGCGAGGCCGATCGGGACGAGCGCGCGCCGCCACGCGTCGCCGAGCAGGGCCGCGTGCCCGATCAAGAGCAGCATCACGCCCATCGCGAGCGGGCTCCCGAGCCCGGCGAGCTCGTGCGCTTGCACGCTGACCATCGCCGCGAGGAAGGTGGTGAGCGCGGCGTCGATCGCCCAGACCGTGCGCGCCGAGGCGTCGCGGCGGAGCACGAGCGCGGCGCCGCCGAGCGCGAGCGCGCCGAGCGCGCGGGTCGCGAGGAACACCCACACCCGGCCGCCGATCCCGAGCGCGACCCCGAGGTCGACGAGCACGAACGCCGGCCAGGTCACGAGGGCGAAGCGCAGCGCCTGTCGGAACCGGAGGACGCGATCTTCGTGCTCGGTGGTTCGGGTCGGCGGCACGAGGGAGCGTTCAGCAAGCGCAGTGCCCGGGCCCGGATCGTCCGAAAAACCGGCGAAGCACCGCCCGGGTGGCGAGCGCGGTGACCGCCTGGTGGCTCCTCGGGCGTTCCACTCGCGGCGGGGTGCGGACTCGAGGCCGCACCGCGCGGCGGGGGCGTGTACGCTGGGCGAGTGGCACGACGCGGGCGCTGGTGGGTGCTCGGGGTGGTCCTGCTCGCGTGCGACGCGCCCGGCGGAACCGACGCCGCGGTGCTCGCCGACGCCGGAGCGCTCCCCGACGCGGGGCCGCGGCGCTGCACCACGCACGCGCGCTGCCCCGAGGCCGAGCGCTGCGCGGTCGGCGACGTCGGCGAGATCTCCGTCGAGGCCGGCGAGGAAGGTTGGTGCCGGCCGGCCGCCGCCCTGCTCGGGAGCGCCGCGCCGAGCCACGCCTACCGCCCCGGCGGCCGCCCGCTCGCGGAGCGGCTCTGCGTCGCGCAGGCGCTCCAGGCCGGCGCCGGCGCGGACGCGCTGCGCGCGCGGCAGCTCGAGCTCTTGTCGGCGAGCGGCGCGCGGCTCGTGCGCATCCACATCCTCTGGTCGACGGTCCAGCCCACACGCGACGGCTTCGACTTCTCCGCGTACGACCCGCTGGTCGAGGCCGCGACCGGCGCGGGGGTCGAGCTGCTCGTCGTGCTCGCGTACGGCGCCCCGTGGGCGGCGTCCGCCACCGAGGCCGATCACCACTTCCCGCCCGACGACCCCGAGGACTTCGCGCGCTACGCCGGCGAGGTCGCCGCGCGCTACGCGGGGCGCATCCGGCGCTACGAGATCTGGAACGAGCCCAACGGCGGCTACCGCTTCTGGAAGCCGACCGTCCACGGCGACGCCGCCGCGTTCGCGGAGCTCACGGCGCGCGCCGCCGCCTCCGTCCGCGCCGCCTGCGACGACTGCATCATCTCGGGCGCGGGCCTCTTCTTCCACGAGCAGGTCATCAACGGCGCGATCGAGTTCACGCAAGACTGGTTGACGGCTCGCCCGGACGGGCTCGCGCAGCTCGACGCGTTCGGCGTCCACCCGTACCCGCTCTATCCGCCGCAGGCGCCGCCCGAGGGCGACGCGACGAGCCGCGCGTTCTCCGGGATGGACGACGACGTGCGCGCCGTGCTCGCGCGCCACGGCGCGCCGCCGCTCCCGCTCGCGGCGACGGAGCTCGGCTGGCCCTCGTACGGCGCCGTCGACGAGGCGCGGCAGGCGCGCTGGCTCACGCGCGCCATGTTGCTCGGCGCCGCGCTCGGCTGGGATCCGCTCTGCTGGTACGAGCTGTCCGATCGAGAGCTGCGCGGCACCTACCCGCCCGAGCACGACTTCGGGCTCTACCGCTTCGGCTCGCAGGATCCCGCGCAGCCCATCGACCCCAAGCCCGCGCGCGACGCGCTCGCGTGGCTCGCGTCGATCGGGGAGGGCGCTCGCTTCGCCGGCGCGCGCGCGCCGCCGCTCCACGATCCAGAGGCAGGCCGCTATGCGCTCGACTTCGAGGGACCGAGCGGTCGCTGGACCGCGCTCTGGAGCCTCGCGCCGTGGCGGGCGTCGATCGAGGCCGCGCACCGCGTGCTCGATCACCTCGGCGTCGAGCGCGGCGCCACCCCCGGCGAGCTCGACATCGGCGCGGAGCCGCGCTTCCTCCTGCCCTGACCGTCCCTCGCTCTCGCGGACGCGACGCGCGCGCGCGGTGCTATCCTGCGCCGTGATGCGGACCTCGCACGCTCTCGTCGGGCTCACGCTCTCGCTCGCGCTCGCCGCTCCTGCGGCCGCGCAGAGCGCGAGCGAGCTCGCGCCGCCGGGCGGCGGCGCCTCGCGTCCGCCCGCGCCGCCCGCTCCCGCGACGCCCGCCCCCGCGACGCCCCCGGCGCCCGCCACGCCCGTCCCCGCCACGCCTCCCGCGCCGCCCGCCACGCCGCCGGCGAGCGAGTTCGACGGCGTCGACGACGACACCGGCGAGCGCATGCGCATGCTCGTCGTCGACGCGGCGGTGTTCGGCGTCGACCCGGTCGTCGGTCGCGTCGCGAGCGCGCAGATGCGCGCGACCGGCGAGGCGCTCGGCTACCAGGTGCTCACGCAAGAGGAGACGATCGCCGCCGCGCAGCAGCTCCAGATGCCGTACCCGCCGACGCCCGCCGACCTCTGGCGCGTCTCGTGGGTCGCCCGCGTGCACCGCGGCGCCTTCGCGCGCATCTGGTCGCACGCCGGCCAGTACGTCGTCGAGATCAGCGTCGCGAGCCTCGACGGCGCGGGCCCGTTCTTCGCTCGCGGCACCGCGGGCTCCGAGGGGTTCCGCGAGGTCGTCGATCAGCTCCTGCGGACCGCGCTCCCCGCGCCCAACGTGTGGACGCCGCAGGCGGGAGCGCAGCCCGACCCCGCGCCCGCGGTCGGGCCCGAGGACCTCGACACGCCGCCGCGCCCGCAGCCCGAGCCGGAGCCGGAGCCCGAGCTCCGCCGCTGGTCGCTCACCCTCCAGACCGAGGCGGCCTTCGGCGTCTCGAACGAGTTCTTCTACAACCACCTCCTCGGCGCGCGGCTCGACTTCCGCATCACCCGAGACATCCTTCTCGGCGTCTACTTCGCCTACACGAACCTCAACGCGCGCAACGGTCGGGCCGACAACATCTTTTTCATGTTGCAGTTCGAGAACCGCATCCGGCTCTCGCGCGAGCTCGACCTGACGATCCCGCTGCGCGCCGCGGTGGGCTACCTGCCGTTCAACGGCCCCGTCGTGCGGCTCGCCGCGGGCCTCAACTACGCGCTCAGCCCGGACTGGGAGATCGGCGCGGACCTGATCGTCCCGACCTTCTGGATCCTCGCGGACGGCGGCACCGCCGTCAGCCTCGACGTCGGGCTCGAGGTCCAGTACCGGTTTTGATTCTTCAGTCTTCGGAGGAGTCGTTCCAACGATGGGCCCCCTCGACCGACGCCCGTCGCGGCGCGACGGGCTGGTCTCGATTGCGTCGTCGGCCGCGTGCTCGGGCGTCGTCGACCGCGTGCGCGCGCGATGGCCCGGCCTCGATGGCGCGCGCAGCGTGACCGCTCGATCAATGGACGCTCTTCGAGCGGGCTCAGCGCCCTTCGAAGCGCAGCTTCCAGACCATCAGCACCGCCTCCGCGAAGATCTGGCGGCTCATCTTGCTGCGGCCGGCGCGGCGGTCGACGAACACGATCGGCACCTCGCGCACGCGAAAGCCCCCGCGGACCGCGCGCCAGGTCATCTCGATCTGGAACGAGTAGCCCTCTGAGCGCACCCCGCCGAGGTCGATCGCCTCGAGGACCTCGCGCCGCCACATCTTGTAGCCGCTCGTCAGATCGCGGATCGGCAGGCCGAGGATGAAGCGGCTGTAGACGCTGCCGCCTTTCGACAGGAAGTGGCGGCCGGGGCCCCAGCCCTCGACGCCGCCGCCGCGGATGTTGCGCGAGCCGAGCACCACGTCCGCGCCGCGCTCGATCGCCGCGAGGAAGTCCGGCAGGTGGCGCGGGTCGTGGCTGAGGTCGGTGTCCATCTGCACCAGGACGTCGAACCCCTCGCGCAGGCCCCAGCGAAAGCCTTCGAGGTAGGCGCTGCCGATCCCGAGCTTGCCGCCGCGGTGCAGGACGGACACGCGCGGGTCGCGCCCCGCGAGGCGATCCGCGATCGCGCCGGTCCCGTCCGGCGAGGCGTCGTCGACCACGAGCACGCTCGCGTCGGGCAGCACGTCGTGCACGCCCTCGACGAAGCGCTCGAGGTTCTCGCGCTCGTTGTAGGTGGGGGTGACGACGAGGACCCTCATGGCGGCGCGCAGACTAGCAGGCGCGCGCCGATGTACACGCGTCACGGACCGATGCCGGATCGTCGTGGTCCCGGGGCCGCTCTGCCAAGTTGACGAGCCCGACGCGGCGCGCCGCCGCGGGCGGGACCGCGCGCGCGCGCGGCACGCGAGTTGCGCTCTCGCACGGCATGCTCGCCCGCGCCGTCCTGGTCCTGTCCACCGCGTCCGCCAGCGGATTGCTCGTCGGCTCCGGCGTGGCGCAGCTGCTCGCGCCGCGGCTCGACGTCGTCCGTCCCGCGCCGCTGCCGCACGTCGAGCTGGTCGAGCCCGAGGCGCCCGAGACGCTCACCGGCGGGCTGTTCCTGCCGACCCAGGACCCCGCGCCGCCGGCCCCCGAGCCCGCGCCCGCGCCAGGCGACGTGGTCGCGTGCGAGGTCCCGTGGCGGCTCGTCGGCACGATGATCGACCGGCGCCGGCCCGCCCGCTCGTTCGCCGCCTTCGCGACCCCCGAGGGCTCGCGCCTGCTCGCCGTCGAGATGGTGCAAGCCGAGCTGACGGTCGTGGCGCTCGACGCGTCCTCGGCGACGCTCTCGCGCGCCGACGGACGGCGCTGTCAGATCCGCATGTTCGCGCCGGAGCCCGCCGCGCGCGTGGTCGCGCTGTCCGTCGCGGACCCGACGCCGCCGGCCGACCACCCGCTCGTGCGGCAGGTGAGCGCGAGCCACGTGGAGCTCGATCCGCGCGCGCTCGAGCTCGGCGGCGACGCGCTCGGGGGCGTGCGCGCGGTGCCACACCTCGAGGGCGGTCGCGTCGCGGGGGTGCGCCTCTTCGGCGTGCGCGCGGGGAGCCCGCTCGCCGCGACGGGGCTGCGCAACGGCGACGTGGTGCGCGCGATCGACGGCGCGCCCATCGAGGGCGCGGACGTCGCGCTCGCCGCCCTGGGGCGCCTGCGCTCGGGGGAGCGCGTGCGGGTCACCGTCGCGAGCGGCGGCGAGGCGCGCGAGGTCACGCTCGCGTTGGGCGCTCCTCGGTGAGGCCGGGCGTGACGCACCGCGCCTCGCGCGGTAGCGTCCGCGCGTCATGTCCGAGCTCCCGGAGGCGGTCGAGGCGGTCGTCCGAGGCTTCGCGCCCGAGCGCGTGGTGCGCGTCGAGGAGCCGTCGGTCGGGCTCCTCGCGTACGTCGTCCTCGACAGCACCGCGCTCGGACCGGCGGCGGGCGGCGTGCGCACCGCGCGCTACCGCTCGGAGGCCGAGGCGGTCCACGACGCGTGCCGGCTCGCGCGCGCGATGACCTACAAGTGCGCGCTCGGCGGCCTCGACGCGGGCGGAGGCAAGGCGGTCGTCATGCTCGACGAGGCGCTGGATCGTGCGCGCGCGTTCGAGCTCCTCGGCGAGCGCGTCGAGGCGCTCGGCGGCGCCTTCCGCACCGCGGGCGACCTCGGGACCACCGCCGAGGACCTCGCCGCGATGGCGCGGCGCACCGGCTACGTCCACACCGACACCCCGCGGCTCGCCGCGTCGGTCGGTCGGGGCGTGCTCCGCTGCGTCGAGGCCTGCGTCGAGCTCGCGGAGCGCCGCGTGCGCGGCCTGCGCGTCGCCGTCCAAGGGTGCGGCGACATCGGCGCGGCGGTCGCCGGCGCGCTCGCCGCAGAGGGCGCGGAGCTCCTCGTCGCCGACCTCGACCCCGACCGCGCGCGCGCGATCGCCGAGCGGACGGGCGCCACCGTCGTCGCGCCGGAAGAAGTCTTGCGCGCTGCGGTCGACGTCGTCTCGCCCTGCGCCGTCGGCGGCGCGATCGACGAGGACGCGGCCGGCGCGCTGCGCGCGTGGGCGGTGTGTGGCGGCGCCAACCACGTCGTCGCCTCCGAGGCCGTCGACGCCACCCTGCACCGGCTCGGCATCGCCTTCGTCCCCGACGTCCTCTCGAGCGCGGGCGCGGTGATCGACGGCGTCGGGCTCACCGTCATGGGCCTCGCGGATCGCACGCCGCTCATCGACGCGCTCGGGGACACCGCCCGCGCCGTCCTCGCGGCGTCGCGACGAGACGGCCGGCCGCCCGCCGTGCACGCCCGCGAGCGCGCCGAGGCCCGCATCGCGAGCGGGCGTTGACGACGTGGTCCGCGATCGCGCGCGCGGATGCGGCTCGACGCGGCGCGCGCGCCGTGGGTAGGCTCGCCGCCGATGAGCCGGCTCCGGCACGCCAGCGCGGCCCTCGGGGGCGCCGCCCTCGCCTTCGTGGGCGCGTGCTTCTTCGCCTCCGAGGCGAGCGCGCAGGCGAGCGGCGCTTCGGCCGGCTCGCTCACCACCTTGCTGGCGGTCGGCGCGCTCACCGCCTTGCCCTTCCTCTTCATGACGACGACCAGCTTCGTGAAGATCGCCGTCGTCTTCTCGCTCCTGCGCAACGCGCTCGGCACCGGCGAGGTCCCGAGCGGGACGGTGATCGCCGGGCTCGCGGCGATCCTCTCGCTCTACGTGATGGCGCCGGTCGGCGAGCAGATCGCCGAGGTCGCGGGCCCCGCCGCCTCGCGCGTCGACGTGAACGACCCGCTCGCCGACCTCGACGCGCTCGGCGCCGCCGTCGAGGCGGGCGCAGGACCACTGAGAGCCTTCTTGACACGCAACGCGGGCGCGCGGGAGCGCGCGCTCTTCCTCGACCTCGCGCGCCAGGCGCGTCCCGACGACCAGCGCGACCGCGTCGGCGAGGACGACGTCCTCGTGCTGTTGCCCGCGTTCCTCGTGACCGAGCTGAGCGAGGCGTTCCAGATCGGCTTCCTCGTCTTCTTGCCGTTCCTCGTGGTCGACCTCGTCGTCTCGAACGTGCTGATGAGCCTCGGGATGCACATGCTCTCGCCGACGCAGGTGAGCATGCCGTTCAAGCTGCTGCTGTTCGTGCTCGTCGACGGCTGGTACCTCCTCGCGCGGGCGCTGGTGCTCGGCTACGCGTGAGCCCAGCGTGGCTCAACCCGTCGCGAGCGCCACGAGCGCGGGGATGGCGACGCAGACGCCGGTCACGATCAGCATCAGGTAGACGGTGCCGATGCGCAGCGCGGTGACCCCGACGCGGACGTTCTGGGGCTCGCGGTACACGAAGGGCGCGATGAACCCGATCATCCCGACGAGCAGCGCGCCGACGTAGAGCGCCCAGCGCTCGACGCCGGGCGGCTCGCCGGTCGGACGGCCCGCCTCGATGCGCGCGACGCGCAGGCTCCCCCAGCGCCACAGGAACGCGCACGCGGCGCCGAAGCCCGCGAAGACGAGCGCGCAGATCGCGGCGACGAACGGCCACGGGCTCGCGGTGCCCATCGCCTCCCCGAGCGGGCCGAGCGTCGCGATCACGGTGACGAGCCCGAAGTGAGCCAGCAGGATGAAGAAGCAGTTGCGGCCGGCGCGCGTCCACTCGCGCTTCGCCAGCCCGACGAGCGCCAGCACCGCGGCGGAGAGCCAGAGGACCGAGGCGCCCGCGTAGAAGAGGAGCTCCGTCTCGCCGGCCGGGAGCGCGGGTCGCTCGAGCGCCGCCTCGACGCGGCGCGTGCGCCACACCGCGAGCCACGCGGCTCCCGCGGCGAGCAGGCCGTACATCCCGAGGCAACAGAGCCCCGCGCAGAGGGCCGAGCCGACTTCGTCGCTCACGCGCGCATCATACGCGTCGCCCGGGCGCGTGCTTCCGCCACGCGGCGACCCTCTGCGGACCTCCGCGCGTCGCGTCGCGCGAAACGCGCCGAGATGCGGCGGGCGCTTCGCGAGTGGCTCGCGCAAGGTCGCGAAGACGCGACGGGGACGGACGGAAGCCCGAGCGCCCTTCGCGAGCAAGACGCGAAGGGCACCGGTCGGGCCTCGGCGGATCTCTCTCTTTGCGTCTTCGCGTCCTCGCGCGAGATTCGAAGCGTCGAGTGGGGCAGCGCACGCCGGCGCGCGCCGGCACGATCGAAGCAGGCCACCGGCTTCGACCCGAACCACGCGCAGCCGATCGACGGCCGCCGCGCGTCACGCGCCGAGCGGGCGCGCCATCGCGACGCGCGGCCACGTGGCGAGCACCCCGCGGTCCTCGTCCTCGCGGATCGCGCGCAGGAACGCGGGCTGCTCCGAGGGCTCGAGCACGCGGAACGCGCGGCGCGCGTAGTAGGGCGCGTTCCACGCGACGTCGCGGAACGTCGTCAATGTGACTTGCGAACATCCGAGCGCCTGGGCCTGCGCGACGACGTGCTCGATCAGCCGGCTGCCCAGGCCCTGGCCCATGCGCGCGGGGAGCACGTCGAGCTCGCGCAGGTGCAGGGCGTCGCCGCGGCGCCAGCAGAGCGCGAACGCGACCGGGTGATCCTCCTCGTCCGCGAGCACCCACGCGGTCCCGGCCTCGATCCCCTCGGCGAGCTCGGGCGGCGTGAGCCCGTCGAGGTCGGGCGGCAGGCCCGCCTCGGCGTAGCGCGCGCCCGCCTCGTCCTCGATCGCGCGGAGCGTCGAGGCCTCGTCGGAGCGAGCGGCGCGGATACGCAGGGTCACGCGCGCGACGCTAGCACGAGCGGCCCGCGCTCAATGCCAGAGGCGGCCGAACAGGACCGGCGTGCGCACGTAGCCCGCCGTCCGCGTGCCGTGCCAGCCGTAGTGCGTCGCCTGGCCCTCGCCGTCGGTGAGGAACACGAACACCCCCGTCCCGAGCCCGCCCGCGGTGCCCTCCGCGCGCGAGTCGTCCTCGTGCGGCCCGACGATCGAGTCGGCCACGCGCACCGCGTACGCGTCGCGCAGCCCCTCGACGCGGCGCGGTCGCTCGACGACGAAGCCCGTGTGCCCCGTGTGTCGGCTCGGCGAGCCCGGCGGGGTCCGCCACGCGAACACGTCGCCGGGCAGGACCTCCTCGATGTGGCCGAGCCGCTGCCAGCCGGCGCGCGCGCGATCGCGCGGGGCGCGCTCGATCATCCGATGGATCCCGCGCGCGGTCAGCCGCTCGCCGCCCATCGCACGGCCGGCGCGCGGCGCGGCGCGGCGGACGACCCAGGAGACGAGCCCCGAGCAGTCCCAGCGGTAGCGGCCCGCCCGCTCGTTCACGTCGGTGCGGTGCTGGTACGCGGCGTCGCGCTGCGCGCGCTCGATCTGCGCCAGCGTGGCGAGCACGCGCGCCGCCGCGTCCGTCGCGGGCGGCCGCGGCGGCAGCGGCGGCGGGAGCGCCGGCCAGCGCGCGCTGGTGAGCGGCGCCGGGTCCATCGGCCAGTGGGCGGGCCACGTCGGCGTCACGCGCAGGACGGACGGATCGTCCGCCGCCGCGCCGGAGGCGGTGAGCAGGAGCGCCAGGACGATGGCCGCGCGCCGCACGTCAGAGCGTCTTACGCGCGACGGGCCCGAACGTTCTGTCTCGTGTAGATCATGCGCCGATGACCGACGCGTTCTTCCGCCAGCGAGGCGATCGCTTCGAGCCGACCGAGCTCACGCGCGGGCCGTGGGACGAGCGCGCGCAGCACGGCGGGCCGCCCTCGGCGCTGCTCGCGCGCGCGGCCGAGCAGGCGGGCGCCGAGCTCGGCCTGCCGCACCTCGCGCGGCTGACCGTCGAGCTGCTCAAGCCCGTCCCGCTCGCGCCGCTCGCGCTCGCCCTCGAGCTCGAGACGCGCGGGCGCTCGGTGGCGCGGCTCGCGCTGCGCCTCGACGACGGCGAGCGGCTCCTCGCGCGGGCGAGCGCGCTCGTCGCGCGCGTCGCGCCGATCGAGGCGAGCGTCGCGGCGACGCCGCTCGACGCGCCGCGCCCCGAGGCGTGTCCCCCGCTCGACTTCCCGTTCTTCCTCTGGGAGGTCGGCTACCACACCGCGATCGAGCTGCGCATCGCGCGCGGCGAGTACGGCGCCGGTCCCACCTTCGTCTGGATGCGCCCGCGGGCCCCGCTCGTCGAGGGCGAGCCCACGAGCGGCCCGCAACGCGCCTTGCTATGTGCAGACAGCGGCAACGGCGTCAGCCCGATCCTCGACTGGCGCCGCTTCTCCTTCGTCAACCCGGACCTCACGGTGGCCCTGCACCGCGCGCCGCGCGGCGAGTGGATCGGCCTCGACGCGCGCACCGACGTCGACCCCGCGCTCGGGATCGGGGTCGCGCGCACCCGGATCTGCGACGTGGAGGGGGCCTCCGGCCACGGCCTGCAGACGCTCCTCTGCGCCCCGCGCTGAGTCTCCCCTCGGTGGTGCGCTCGAGCTGCGCTCGGAGCGCGCCGTGCTCTGGGCGCGCGTCGCGCGGCGGCCCGGCGCTCGCGGGCCCGCGGGCGAGCGGCGCGCGCGCGTGGCCCGCGCGTTGCACCGCTCCGTAGGGAACGCGGGCATCTGCCCGCCGAGCGAGGTACCCTCCCCCCACATGCACGGCTTCGACATCGCCAGCGTCGGCACGCTGTTGCTCGGCGCCATCCTCGTCAGCGCCGGGTACACCTTCATGCTCGCCGTCGCCTCCGCGGGCCGGCCGCAGCTCGCGCGCTCCGTGCGCTGGGCCACGCTCGCGACGCTCGGGCTCGTGACCACCGCGGTGTTCGTCCTCGCGTACGCGTTCCAGGCGCACGAGTTCGGGATCCGCTACGTCGCCCGCTACAGCGACCGCTCGATGTCGCCGCTCTACCTGTGGACGGCGCTCTGGGGTGGGCAGGACGGCTCGCTCCTCTGGTGGACCTTCCTCTCGAGCGTCTACATCGGCGCGTTCACCCTCTGGATCGGCGATCGCTACCGGCGGCTCCAGCCGGTGATGTTCGCGACGCTGATGAGCGTGCTCGCGTTCTTCGTCATCCTGCAGCTCTACGCGGCCAACCCGTTCGCGACGAGCTTCGGCGGCGCGCCCGCCGACGGCGAGGGCCTCAACCCGCTGCTCCAGAACTACTGGATGGCGATCCACCCGCCCGCCCTCTACATGGGGCTCACCGGCTGGGCGGTGCCGTTCGCGTTCGTCGTCGCCGCGCTCTGGACCGGCGAGCTCGACGAGGCCTGGATCCACGGCGTCCGGCGCTGGGTCCTCGTCGCCTGGGCATTCCTGGCGCTCGGCAACATGCTCGGCATGTTCTGGTCCTACGAAGAGCTCGGCTGGGGCGGCTATTGGGCGTGGGATCCGGTGGAGAACGCGTCGTTCCTCCCGTGGCTCTCCGCGACCGCGTACATCCACTCCGTGATGATCCAGGAGCGGCGCGGCAGCCTGAAGGTCTGGAACGTCTTCCTCCTCACGCTGACGTTCATCCTCACGATCTTCGGCACGTTCCTGACCCGATCCGGCCTCATCGCGAGCGTCCACTCGTTCGCGCGCTCGGACATCGGGATCTACTTCGGCTTCTACCTCATCGGCCTCTGCATCTTCGTCTTCTCGCTGATCGGCTACCGCTTGCCGGACCTGCGCAACGGCGCGCGCATCGGCTGGGTGGAGTGGATCGCCGGCGCGGCGATCGGGATCATCGCCGCCATCGTGCTCGTGCTCGCCGAGGTCGCGGTGTCCTGGTGGGCGCGCCTCGCGATCATCCCGGTCGGGCTCGTCTTCGTGGCGCTCCTCAAGGCGATCGAGGTCCTGCGCCTCGACGTGCTGCGCCTCGCGCCGCAGGTGAGCGGCCGGCAGCAGCGCTCGCTCGAGTCGATCGTCTCGCGCGAGTTCGCGTTCCTCCTCAACAACTGGATCCTGCTCGGGATGGCCGTGTTCGTGCTCGTGGCCACGACGTTCCCGCTCCTGAGCGAGGCGCTGCGCGGCGAGACGGTGACCGTCGGGCCCGACTACTACAACAAGTGGATGGTGCCCTTCGGGCTCATCCTGTTGTTGCTCACGGGGGTCGGGCCGCTGATCGCGTGGCGCAAGGCGACGGGCAAGAACCTCCTGAACGCGTTCGCGTTCCCCATCGCGTTCGGCGCGGTGATGTTCTGCCTCCACCTCTTCGGCGGCGAGGCCGCGGGCTACCCGCCGCTCGTGCCGCCCGACGAGATCTACGAGACGTGGGTCGGCGTCGCGCTCGGCAAGGTGTACAGCGTGACCCCGCTCTTCTCGACGACGCTCTGCGCCTTCGTGTTCGCCACGGTCGTGCAGGAGTTCGCGCGCGGCGTCCTCGTGCGCATGCGGACCAAGAAGGAGAACCCCATCGTCGCGCTCGTCGAGCTCGTGCTGCGCGCGCGGCGCCGCTACGGCGGCTACATCGTCCACGTCGGCATCGTCCTGATGTTCTGGGGCTTCACGGGCGCCGCCTACGACCGCGACGCCGAGTCGAGCCTGCGCCCGGGCCAGTCGCTCACCGTCGGCGACTTCGAGTTCCGCTACGACCGCGTGCGCATGGAGGCGGACTCGAACAAGCGCGCGGTCTACACGGACGTGACCATCCTGCGCGACGGCCAGGAGCTCGGCGTCGTCCACCCCGCGAAGTTCATCTACCGCAGCCACCCCGAGATGCCGACGACGGAGGTCGCGATCCAGACCTCGCTCCTGCGCGACCTCTACGTGATCATGAGCGCGGTCGAGGCCAACACGCAGCGCGGCACCTTCCGCGTCATCGAGCGGCCGATGGTGCTGTGGATCTGGCTCGGCGGCGCGTTCCTCCTGCTCGGCGTGTTCATCGCCGGGCTGCCCAAGCTCTCGGAGGTGCTCGCGAGCGCGGAGGCGCCTCGCCCGCGGCGCGCGATCGCCGCGGCCGGGCTGACCGCGCTGCTCTTGCTGTCGCTGGCGCTGGCCGGGCTGGTGCTCGTCGTGCCACGCGCGAGCGCGCAGACGGACAGCTCGAGCACGCTGCACGCCGGCACCGTGGTGATCGAGGACGAGGAGGAGCGGCGCCTGTTCTCGCGGTTGCTCTGCGAGTGCGGGGACTGCCAGCGCCTGCCGCTCCACACCTGCGGCTGCGGCTGGGCGGACAGCATGCGCGCCGAGCTGCGTGGCCGGCTCGCCCGCGGCGAGGAGATCAACGAGATCGTCGCCGGCTATCGCGAGCGCTTCGGCGCCAGCTCGATCGCGATCCCCTCCGACGAGGGCCTCGATCGCGCGCTGTGGGCGGTGCCCGTCGCGGCGTTCGTGCTCGCCGCGTTCGGGCTGGTCGTGCGCGCGCGACGGGTCGCGAAGCTCGGCGAGGCGGACACCGACGCCGCCGCGCAGACCGCCGAGGACCAGGTGGACGACGCGGCGATCGACCAGCAGCTCGAGGACGAGCTGCGCCGCTTCGAGGGGGACTAGCCCATGATCCCCGCGTTCTTCATGGTCCTGGCCGGCGCGGCCGCGATGGCCGCGATGGCGGCGCTCTGGGTGAGCCTGCGCGTCGCGTTCGGCGGCGGCCGCTCGTTCGGCTCCGACACCGCGCGCGGCCTGCCCGAGCGCACGGCGCTCGAGGCGGAGAAGCACACCCTCTTGCGCGCGATCAAGGACATCGCGTTCGAGCGCGAGCTCGGCAAGCTCTCCGACGAGGACTTCGAGCGGCTCGACCGCGCGTACCGCGCCCGCGCCAAGCGCGTGCTCGCGCTGCTCGATCAGGACATCGAGCCGTTCCTCGTCCGCGCCGAGAACGAGATCGCGGAGGCGATGGGCGAGTCGGAGGACCGCGGCCCGTACCGCCGAGGCGGCGCGGCGCGCAAGAAGGGCAAGCACCGCGCGAAGGGCGGCGAGAAGCGCCCGGCGCGCCCCGCGCGCGCCGCCAAGCTCGCGCCGGCGAAGGGCGGCCTCGAGTGCCCCGCGTGCGGCGTGGACAACGACCTCGACGCGCAGCACTGCAAGTCGTGTGGCGCCCGCGTCGCGCCGATCGTGTGCGAGGCGTGCGGCACCGAGAACGACCCCGACGCGCGCTTCTGCAAGGGCTGCGCGGCCAAGCTCGGAGGGGAGGCGGCCGATGCGCGCCGATGAGCCGGTGCGCGTCGCGACCCTCGCGGTCGGCCTGATCTGCCTCGCGCTCGCGTGCGCGCCGAGCGCGCGCGCGCAGGACGACGCGCCCCCCGAGGAGGCGCCCGCGCTTCCGCCGGGGCACCCGCCCGCTCCGGCCGAGGCATCGCCGGCGCCTGCGCCGAGCGCGCTCCCGCCCGGCCACCCGGCGCCGACCGGGGGCACCGTCGCGCCCGGCGCGCCCGCGTCGATGCAACGGATCTTGCAGCCTCCGGCGCCCGAGCCGGCGGTCGAGTCCGCCGACGTGCCCACCGGCACGATCCGCGTGCTCGTCGTCGACGAGGCGGGCGAGCCCGTCGGCGATCAGCCCGTCGACGTCGGCATCCTCGCGGGCGGCGCGCGCGATCGCCGGAACGGCCGCACCGGGCTCGATGGCGTCGCCGTCTTCTCCGACCTCGCGACGGGGGGCGAGCAGCACTACCGCGTCAACGTCCCGTACCGCGGCGCGACCTACAGCACGATGCCCTTCTCGCTCGCCGCCGGCGGCTCGGGCTACTCCGTGCGCGTGGTGCGGCGCCCGGTCACCGAGGACGACCAGTTCGTCTTCTTCCACGTCTTTCGTACGATCGTCGAGCAGCGTGGCGAGCGCATGCACGTCATCCATCAGGGCGAGCTCACGAACGCGGGCACCGAGACGTTCGCCTTCCCCGCCGACGGCGTGCGCGCGCGGCTGCCCGAGGGCGCGCTCGCGTTCCAGTTCCAGCGCGTCATGACCGACCAGCGCATCGAGGAGATCGCGGGCGAGCACGCCTACGCGCTGCGCGGCTCGCTGCCGCCCGGCACCGTGCGGCTCGCGTGGGCGTACGACGTGCCGATCGAGGGTGGCGACATGAGCCTGGCGATCGACCTGCCCATGGCCTTCTTCGGCATGCAGGTGATCGTCGAGGCGGTGCCCGGGCTCGAGATCTCCGTCGCCGGGATGCCGCGGCCGGAGCGGCTCGACGCCGAAGGGCGGCCCTGCGAGAGCTCGATGAGCTCGGAGGGTTGCGCGTGGATCGCGCACATCCAGCGCAGCCCGACCGACGCGCGGCTCGAGCGGATCGTCATCCGCATCCGCGGCATCCCCGGGCCAGGGCCCACGCGGGTGATCGCCGTCGCGCTGCTCGTGCTGTTTGCGGTCGGCGGCGTGCTCCTGTTGTTGAGCACCCGCGGGACGGGCTCCGACGCCGAGGCGCGCGCCGCGCGTCGCGAGGAGATCCGCGCGGAGGCGGCGGAGCTCGCCGAGGAGCTCGAGGCGGGCGACGTCGGGCCCGAGTACGCCAAGCGCAGGCGCGCCGAGCTCATGCGCGAGCTCGCCAACCTCTACTACGCGGACGAGATCGCGACCGCGCGCGACGAGGCCGACGACGAGCGCTCGCGCGTCCGGCGCCACGCGCCCGGGCCCGTGGGGCTGTTGGCGCCGGCGAAGGACGCCGAGCCCGCGGCGCGCTGGGTCGAGCTCGCGCTGACCGCGCTCGCGGCCCCGCTCCTCCTCCTGCCCGTCGCGTTCGTCGCGGTCCGGCCGACCGCGGCGCGCGCGATGCGCGGCATGGGCGAGGTCGCGCTCGTGCTCGTGCTCGGCCTCGCGGGGGGCGCGCTCGTGTGGGTCGTCGGCGATCTCGTCGCGAGCGAGGCGACGACCGCGCGCTGGGCGGTGCTCGCGGTGTCCGGCGCGGCGCTGGCGCTGCGCACGGTCGTGCGCCACGCGGGCCACGCGGCCGTCAGTCCGGCGGGCGACGCGCGTCCGTAGCCCCACGAACGCCCCGGTTGATCGCGCGGGCGCCCGAGCCTACCTTGGGCCGCCCACGTGGGGGCATGACGACGTAACGATTGGGATACGGGATACGACGATGGCGAGCGAAGGACTCAACAGGGTCATGTTGATCGGCAACCTCGGGATGGACCCCGAGCTCAAGTATGGGCAGAACGGGGTCCCCGTCCTGCGCATCCGCATGGCGACGACCGAGCGGTACATGTCGCGCGGCGGCGAGCGGCAGGAGCGGACCGAGTGGCACACGGTGATCTTCTTCCAGAAGCGCGCCGAGGGCCTCGCGAAGGTGCTGACCAAGGGGACGACGGTCTACGTCGAGGGGCGGCTGCAGACGCGGCAGTGGGAAGACCGCGACGGGAACAAGCGCTACACGACCGAGATCATCGGCACCGAGCTGCTGTTCCTCGGCGGGCGCCGCGACGGCGGCGGCGGCGGCGGCGGTGACTACGGCGGCGGCGGCGGCGGCGGCGGCTACGGCGGCGGCGGCGGCGGCGGCGGCGGCGGCGGCGGCGACGACTTCGCTGGCGGCGGCGGCGGCGGCGGCGGCGGCGGCGACGACTTCCCCGCCGACGACTTCGGCGACGACGACATCCCCTTCTGAGCCGGCGCGATGGGCGCGGGCTCTCGGCGCGAGCGAGTCGACGTGCTGCTCGTCGAGCGCGGTCTGGTCGAGAGCCGCGCCCGCGCGCAGGCCATCGTGCTCGCGGGCAACGTCTTCACGGGCGACCGGCGGGTCGACAAGGCGGGCCAGCGCCTCCCGGTCGACGCGCCGCTCGAGGTGCGCGGTCGCGATCACCCGTACGTCTCGCGAGGCGGCGTGAAGCTCGCGGGCGCGCTCGACGCGTTCGGGCTCGACCCGAGCGGCCTCGTGGTGGCGGACTTCGGCGCCTCGACGGGTGGCTTCACCGACTGCCTGCTCCAGCGCGGCGCGGCGCGCGTGTACGCGATCGACGTCGGCTACGGCCAGCTCGCGCACGCGCTGCGCGTGGACCCGCGCGTCGTCGTCATGGAGCGCACGAACGCGCGCAACCTCGAGCGCCTGCCCGAGCCCGTGGACCTCGTGGTGATCGACGCCTCGTTCATCTCGCTCGCCAAGCTCCTGCCCGCCGCGCGCGCGGTGCTCCGCGAGCGCGGCGAGGTCGTCGGGATGGTCAAGCCGCAGTTCGAGGTCGGCCCGGGTCACCTCGACCGCGGCGTGGTGAAGGACCCGGCCGCTCGCGCCGCCGCGGTCGACGAGGTCGTCCGCGCCGCCGAGGCGCTCGGCTTCTCCGAGCACGCGCGCGCGAGCTCCGTCCTGCCCGGCCCCGAAGGCAACCTCGAGGTCTTCGTGCGGCTGCGCTGCGCGCGAGCTCCGTCGGCGCCGCGCGATTAGCCGGCGCCGCGCGATTCGTCGGCGCCGCGCGATTCGCCGGCGCCGCGCGGTTCGCCGGCGCCGCGCGGTTCGCCGGCGCCGCGCGATTCGTCACCGCTCAGCGCGTCGCGACCGAGAGCCACACGAGGAAGCCGCACCACGCCGCGATCACGAGCGCGGCGAGGGCGGCCATCGCGCGCGCCGCGCGCGGGCCGCCGCGGTGATGCACCAGCGCGGCGACGAACGCGAGCGCGCTCGCGAGCCACGCGACGACCAACGCCTTCGGGAGCATCGACGCGGGCGCGGCGGGGCGCGCCGCCATGATCGCGAGCGTCCCGAGCAGGACCGGGGCGCCCGCGAGCGCCGCGTAGCCGAGCGCGCGGAAGTACGGCACGAGCTCTCACTCCGGCGGCTGGATTCGAACCAACATAGACGGATCCAAAGTCCGCAGTCCTACCCTTGGACGACGCCGGAACGGGCACGAGGATAGCGCGGCGGGAGCGGGCGCGCCCCGATTCGGAGCGCATTTGCCCGCCCCCGCCGCGCGGTCGGGGTCACGCGCGCGCGGCCCACGGGACCCAGATCTTCCAGGCCTCGGGGACCGCGCCGATGGGGAGCCGCTCGAGCGGCCGCTCGCGCGGGGACGGACGGACGGGGATGGCGCGGAGCGGCATGCCCGCCTCGTCCGGTGTGCGGCCGCCCTTGTGCGCGTTGCAGGGGCGGCAGGCGGTCACGACGTTCGTCCACGACGTCGCGCCGCCGCGCGAGCGCGGCAGCACGTGGTCGAGCGTGAGCGCGCGCAGCGGCGCCTGCTCACCGCAGTACTGGCAGCGGTAGCCGTCGCGCGCGAGCACCTGCCCGCGCGAGAAGCGCACCGGCGCCCTCCAGCGCTTGACCGGGCGCGTCAGGCGCACGACCGACGGCACGGCGAACGCGCGGCTCGGCGAGCGCACGACCGCGCCGTACGTCTCCACGACCTCCACCTTGCCGGTGAAGGACAGGGTCATGGCCCGCTGCCAACCGACGATGCGGTGGGGCAGGTAGCCGTTCGTCAGGATCAACGTCTCCATGGTCTACCTCCTCTCGCGTGCGCACCGTGCGCCGAGCCGCTCGCTCGGGCGTCGAGTCGACCGACCGCCTTGTCGGCGTCGAGAGCTCCCTCTCGCGGCCGTCCGGCGTGTCGGCGACACCCTCGGCAGGACTCGAACCTGCACCCTCTCGGTCCGCAACCGAGCGCTCGTCCTTCGAGCCACGAGGGTAGGGGTGGAAGAGGCCGCGGTGCTGAGCGAGCCCGTGCCGGAGCAGCGCTCCGACCGGGACGCCGACGGCGCTCTCCCGGAACGTTCGAGGTGGACCGACCGGGCTCGCACCGGCTCGCTCCCGGGTCACGTCCGGGCGTCTCGGCTGCTTCGACTTCGGTCCACGAAGTGTGTGTCGTGTCGTCTCTCGGGATCGCGGCTCCTCGTTCGGAACGAGACGTTCAGAAACGAAAAGGGCCGCCTGCGACGCGCAGACGGCCCATAGAAGTCACGTTTGAACGTGCTTCACCGTCTGCGGAGCTTCGCCGTCGTACGGCGACCCGGGTGATTCGAATGGGCGTTGGCGAGGGGTTGGATCATCGGCAGGATCGGTGGCGGAGGATCGATGGGAGCGGCCACGAAAAAGGCCGCCCACGGGAGCCCGGGGCGGCCTCGAACACGCGAGAAACGTGCGCGATTCCGCTATCCGAGCGGCGCTCCCTCCGGGCCCAGCGCGCGATCGCGCCGGCACGGGCTGGAGAACGTTTCCTGGACCCACGACATCATCGTAACCTTGGTACTAATGGAACGTCCGCGACGTGTCAAACGAAAAGTCGAGTCGTCGAACGAATTGTTCGCGCGTGTTCAATCGATGTTCTTTCGCCCGATCGACGCGAGCGCATCGAACCACACGCGCGCCTTGAGCTCCGTCTCGGCGATCTCTCGGCCGGGATCGCTGGCCGAGACGAGCCCTCCGCCCGCGAAGTAGGTGAGCTCGCCGCCGAGGATCGTCGCGGTGCGGATCGCGACCGAGAGCGAGAGCCCGCCGCCGCGATCGACGAACCCGAGCGCCCCGGTGTAGAGCCCGCGCGCGCAGGCCTCTCCACGCTCGATGAGCTCCATCGCCGCGAGCTTCGGCGTGCCGGTGACGCTGCCCGGAGGGAACGTCGCCGCGAGCACGTCGCCGAGCGTCGCGTCCGGCCGCGTCCGGCACCGCACCGTGGAGACGAGGTGGCTGAGCTTCGCGAACGGCTCGACGCGCAGCGGCGCCTCGACCTCCACCGTCCCCGTCGCCGCGACGCGCGAGAGGTCGTTGCGCATGAGATCCACGATCATCGCGTGCTCGGCGCGCTCCTTGTCGTCGGCGCTGAGCGCGCGCGCCTCGCCCGCGTCGTCGCCCGCGCGCGCGATCGTCCCCTTGATCGGGCTCGTCCAGAGCGCGCCCGTGGCGCGATCCCAGCGCAGGAACCGCTCCATCGAGCGGCTCGCGACGGCGCCCTCGTCGAGCTCGAGCAGCGCGCCGAGCGGCACCGGGCTCGCCGCGCGCATCGCCGCGTAGAGCGTGAGGGGGCTCCCCTCCCAGCGCGCTCGCCACGCGCGCGCGAGGTTCACCTGGTAGATCGTGCCCGCGCGGATCGCGTCGAGCGCGCGCTCGATCCGCGCGCGGTGGAGCGCCGCCGGCTCGGCGTCGATCGCGCCGACGATCGCGCCGACGCGCGGTGCCTCGCGCGGCGCGCGCCCGGCTCGCACCGCGCGGCCGAGCGCCTCGCACGCGGCGCGGCTCGGCCCGAGCGCCCACGCGCCGCCCCCGTCGAGATCGACCGCGACCAAGCGCTCGTAGCGCCCCATCCACGCGATCGGCCAGCGCGGGTCACGCGCGTGCCGCGCCGGCGCGCGCAGCCCGAACGCGCGGGGGCGCGACCACGCCGCGTCGTACGCGACGAAGCCGACCCAGCGCGGGACCGCCGCGGGCGCGAGCGGGATCGCGTCGCCCTCGAGCGCGCCCGGTGCGCCCGGTCCCCGCGCCTCGAAGGCGTCGAGCGCCGAGAGCGCCTCGAGCGCCGAGCCGCCCCACCTCGCCTCGACCGTCTCCTCGGGCTCCGCGCCGAAGAAGGTCCAGCGCCCCTCGGGGTGGCCGGGCCGCCCGTCCAGGCAGAACCGGCCGCGCGCCGGGAGCGCGGCGAGCGCGTCCTCGAGCGTTCCGTCGAGCCGCAGCCGGAGCGCGTACACCGCGGCTCCTTTACTCGGGGGCCTTGCCGGCGTAAAGCCCACCCGTGCGCGCGCCGACGCACCTCGCCCTCGCGGCGCTGCTCTTCGCCTGCGAGGGCGGCTCGAGCCCCGCCGTCCGCATCGAGATCATCGATCCTGCGGGCGAGAACGCCGCGCAGGACGTGATCGACGGGACCCTCACCGTCCGCGTCACGCAGGCGGGCGCCTCGCTCTGCGCCGACGGCTGCTCCTCGGCGATCGCCGGCGGCGCCTTCGACCTCGCCCTGCCGCTCGAGAACCTCGTCGACCTCATGCACGTGCGCGGCCGGATCACCGGCGCGCCGACCGCGCTGGTCGGGGCGATGGCGCCCTTCGCGATCGCGCAGGAGTTCGAGACGGGCGAGCTGCCGCTGCGCCTGGTGATGATGCCGCCCGGGACCTGCGCGCCGGTGTCGTTGTTCAACGTCAGCTCGGCCGGCCGCCCGCGCCTCGTCGAGCCGCGGCGCGACCTCGGCGTCGCGGTGCGCCGCAACGTCGTCCTGCTCGTCGGCGGCCGGCACGCGTCCGGCGGCTCCAACCGCGCCGACCTCTTCGATCAGATCGTGTTCGAGATGCGCCCGCCGCTCAGCTCGCCCGGCGGCGCCCTCGGGCCGACGCGCGCGCTGCGCTTCGACGAGAACACCGCGCTCTTCGTCGGCCAGACCGCGTGGATCTACGAGAGCCAGCCCTACGCGCCCCCGGCGGCGGTGCCCGTCAGCGTCCACGAGGGCGCCGGCTTCGCCTCGGCGCTCGCGCTCTTGCGCAACACCGGCGCGGTGATCGGCGGCGAGGGCACGAACCAGGTGAGCTGGATGACCGCGCGCACCGTGGTCGCGACCACCGAGCTGCGCGAGCCGCGCGCGTTCGCGGCGGCCGCCGCAGGCGGCGAGGGCGTGCTCGTCGTCGGTGGCGGCCCCGGCGCGGAGTGGATCGGCCCGGTGGGCGCCGCGGTCTCCGTGGGCGGGTTCGTGCCCGAATCGATCGGCGGCTGGGTCGCCGTGTCGCCGTCGGGCCGCACCTTCCTCGCGATCGGCGGCAGCGGCGCCGAGACGACCCTCGTCACCGGCTGCCCCGCCTGCGTCGCGAGCCCCGGCCCGACGTGGAGCCGCGCGCGCTCCGGCGCATCCGCCGTCCAGACCGCGGCGGGCGCGCTCTGGATCGTCGGGGGCGAGGGGAGCGACGCGATCGACCGCGTCGTCTGGGACGGCGAGACGCCGCGCATCCTCGAGGACCCCGCGTTCGTCCTGTCGGGCGCGCGCGCGGGCGCGGCCGTGGCCGAGCACGCGGCCGGTGTGGTGCTCGTCGTCGGGGGCGAGGGGCCGGGCGGCATGCTCGACGGAGCGGAGCTCTGCACCCCACCCGAGGGCCTCGACCCATGAGCCGGCTCGCTGCGCGCGGCTGGCACCAAGACTGCACCGCGCACGGGGTCGTGCTCTTGTAGAGTCGGGTGCCCGCGTGCTGCGCAAGGTCGAGAAATACGAGATCGAGGAGGAGATCGGCCACGGCGGCATGGCCACGGTCTACCGCGCGCGCGACACCGTCCTCGAGCGCGACGTCGCCCTCAAGGTGATGCACCCGCACCTGCGCGGCGCCGAGGAGGCGCGCCGCCGCTTCCATCGCGAGGCGCAGAGCGTCGCGCGGCTGCGCCACCCGCGGGTCCTCGAGATCTACGACTTCAGCGGCGAGGGCTCGAGCGAGGCGTACATCGCCGCCGAGCTCCTCACCGGCCCGACGCTCAAGAAGTGGCGCGAGGACGCGGGCGAGATCCCGGCCGAGATCGCCGCGTGCTTCGTGATCGAGATCGCCAAGGCGCTCGAGGCCGCGCACGCGGCCAAGATCGTCCACCGCGACGTGAAGCCGGAGAACGTGCTCCTGCACGAGAACCGCACGCTCAAGCTCACCGACTTCGGCATCGCCGACATGATCGACGCGCAGTCGATGACCGCGACGGGTCAGATCCTCGGCTCGCCCGGCCACATGGCGCCCGAGCAGATCGAGGGCCGCGACACCGACGCGCGCAGCGACCTCTTCTCGCTCGGCACCGTGCTCTACTACCTCGCGACGGGCCGGCTGCCGTTCACCGGGCGCAACCCGCACCAGGTGCTCAAGCGCATCATGGACGCGGAGTACGCCGACCCGCTGCGCGTGAGCCCGGCGATCGGCGGCCGCATGCGCGCGATCATCGTCAAGGCGCTCGAGCGCGATCCGGCCGACCGCTACCAGAGCGCGCTCGAGCTACGCGAGGCGCTCGAGGCGTTCGTGCGGGAGGTCGGCATCGAGGAGCCGGCGCAGACGCTCGCCGCGTACCTCGGCGACCCCGAGACGGTGGGTCAAGATCTCTTGCGAGAGACGGTGGACCGCCTGATCGAGCGCGGCCGCCGCGCGTCGGACGCGGGCGACGTCCCCGGCGCGCTCGACTGCTACAACCGCGTGCTCGCGCTCGACGAGGGCAACCAGCGCGTGCTCGCGCTGCTCGAGCGCGTCGGGACCGACCGGCGCCGGCGCACCGCCGCGGTCGCGGGCGTCGGGCTCATCGCGCTCGGGCTCGTGGCGGGCGGGGTCGCGTGGGCGGTGTGGTCGCGGCCGCCGGCGCTGCGCGAGGGCCCGTCCGTCGCAGGTGACGGGCTCGCGGGCGACGGGCTCGGCACGCCCGCGAGCGACCCCGACGCCGGCGTCGAGGTCGTCGAGGCGCCGGCCGACGCAGGCGAGCCGCTCGCCGAGGTCGCGCCCGACGCGGGCGCGCCGCTCGCGCAGGTCGCCCTCGACGCGGGCTCGCCGGACCGGCTCGTCGTGCGCCCGGTCGCCACGGAGCGAGCGCCGCCCTCGCGGCTCGTGCGCCTGCGCCCTGCGGTGACCGACGTGCTCGTGCGCATCGACGGCCGCGACGAGGGCCGCTTCCAGGCGGAGGTCACCACCGTCTCGCTCTCCGTCGGCCCGCACGAGATCGTGCTCGTCCCGCGCGAGGGCCTCGCCGACGAGTACCGCGAGACGGCGAGCTCGGTGCGCATCCCGGCCGGCGAGGGCGAGTACATCCTGCCGCTCCCGGTGACCCCGCGCGACGCGAAGGTCTCCGTCCTGACCAACGCGCGCGACGCGACGGTGAGCGTCGACGGCGGCCGCGGGCGCCGGGTCGGCACGCCGGACAGCGTGATCTTCGTGCCGCTGCGCACCTCGCCGCAGGTCGTGAGCATCACGGTGAGCGCGCCCGGCTACGCGCCGCGCACCGTGCAGCGCGAGATGCGCGGCGTCCCGCCCGAGGGCGGCGCCACGACGGAGCTGCGCGTCGACCTCGAGCGCGAGGGCGAGCGCGCCCAGGCGCCCTGAGCGCCCGCCGCGGTGATCGCCAACCGTCGTTCATCGTCTTGGACGATCCGTCGCCGTCGTCCTCTGCACACCTCCGCCTCTCTCCTCGTCTCCCGCGAAGAAAGGAGCGGGAGGCGACGAGACCCCGAGGCGAGGAGAAGGCGCCCGCGGCGCGAGTGAAGCCGCGATCCGGAGCAGCGACGAGGGAGGAACGCAAGGATCGTTGCGAGTGTCGACGCACGTCGTTCCGCCCGGGGAGATGATCTCACCGCGGCGGGCGGCGCAGGGCCGCAGAGGTCGCGGATGGCGGCGAGATCTCGCGCAGCCGCGCAGCCGCGAAGGGCCTCTTCTCGCGTCTCCGCGGCTTCGCGCGAGATCCCGCTTCCGAGCGGACCCCGAGTCCAGGGACACGAACCGAGCCCTCTGGGTCCGAGGAGGAAGCGGGCTGGTCTCGCGCAGCGCCGCGAAGCCGCGAAGCCGTGAGGACATGTGGTATTCCTCTTCGCCACCCGGCCATCGATCCTCGCCCCCGCATGCGCCCCCCCGTCGACCTTCGCCCGTTGCTCCTGGCCGCGCTCGGCGCCGCGCTGTCGTGGCCCGCGCTGGCCGGCGCGCAGGTCGACGAGGACTTCCGCCAGGCCCGCGAGGCGTACGCCAACGGCGAGCTCGCCCGCGTCGTCCGCCTGCTCGAGCCGCTCGTCGGCCAAGAGCTCGCCACCATCGGCGACCGCGTCATGGCCCGCGAGGCCCGCAAGTACCTCGGCGCCGCCTACGCGCTCACCGGCGCGCCCGAGCGCGCCCGCGACCAGTTCCGCTGGCTCCTCGAGGACAACCGCGACCAGCTCCGCACCCTCACGCTCGACCGCCGCGTGTTCATCCAAGAGGTCCGCGAGCTGTTCGAAGCGGTCCAGGCCGAGCTGATCGCCGCCGACGAGCGCTCCCAGCGCGACGAGCAGAGCCGCCGGGACCGCCAGCGCGAGGAGCGCCGCGAGGCGCTCATCACCCTCCTGCACCAGGCCCAGGAGCAGACGGTCGAGGTCCCCAACGACGAGCTCCCCGCCTTCATCCCGTTCGGCGTCGGCCAGTTCCTCAATGGTGACGCGGAGCTCGGCTGGTTCTTCGCCGTCGGCGAGGGCGTGCTCGCCCTGGGCGCCTTCTCCCTCTTGTCGAGCGCCCTGCTCGTCGACTCGGAGCTCCGTCAGGTCGGTGGGCGCATCGTCGCCGGCTACGACGCCCTGCTCGAGGGGCTGACCATCGCCAACCTGGTGACGGCGGCCGTCTTCGTGGTCCTCGCCGTCGCCGGGGTCGTCGAGGCTCGCTCGAGCTGGCGCCCCACGCGCACCGTCCGGCAGCGCCGCGACGTCGACCCGCAGATCCTCGAGCGCCTCGATCTCGAAGGCCTCGGCCAGGGCGCCGCGACCCTCCGCTTCTGAGCGGCGCGCAGGTCCGAATCCGCCTTGACAGGTCTCCGCTCGCCAGTACAGTTCCGCTCCCCCGCGGCCCGGGATCAATCTCGCTGCGCCCGCGGAGCCTCGATTCTCATGCCGTGCCCTCGGGCCGAACCGCCCCGGCGCCCACGAAGCACCTGAATGCCCACCATCAACCAGCTCGTCCGCAAGGGACGCAAGATCTCGAAGGCCAAGACGGCCTCGCCGGCGCTGCAGAATTGCCCGCAGAAGCGCGGCGTCTGCGTCCGCGTCTACACGACCACGCCGAAGAAGCCGAACTCGGCCCTGCGCAAGGTCGCGCGCGTGCGCCTCTCGAACGGCATCGAGGTCACCACCTACATCCCGGGCGAGGGCCACAACCTGCAGGAGCACAGCGTCGTGCTCATCCGCGGGGGCCGCGTGAAGGATCTCCCGGGCGTCCGCTACCACGTGGTGCGCGGCGCGCTCGACGCCTCCGGGGCCGCGGGCCCGTCGAACACGAACAAGGCCAGCCGCACGCAGGGCCGGTCCAAGTACGGCGTCAAGCGCCCCAAGAGCTGAGCGAGAGACAACGATGCCCCGCCGCCGCGAAGTCCCCAAGCGCAAGGTCCTGCCCGATCCGAAGTTCCGCGATCGGATGGTCACCAAGTTCTGCAACGTCGTGATGAAGAACGGCAAGCGGGCGACCGCCGAGCAGATCATCTACGGCGCGTTCGACATCATCGAGAGCCGCTACAAGGAGGACCCGATCGAGGTCTTCCGCAAGGCGCTCGACTCGGTCAAGCCGCGCGTCGAGGTCAAGAGCCGCCGCGTCGGCGGCGCGACCTACCAGGTGCCGGTGGAGGTGCGGGCGGATCGCCGCCTCGCGCTCGCCATGCGCTGGCTCGTCAGCTACAGCCGCGACCGCGGCGAGAAGACGATGACCGAGCGCCTCGCCGCCGAGCTCAAGGAGGCCGCGGAGGGTCGCGGCAACGCCGTCAAGAAGCGCGAAGACGTGCACAAGATGGCGGAAGCGAACAAGGCGTTTGCACATTACCGCTGGTGATCCATAAGGGAGCCAGCTCGAGACGAGTTTCGGCAGGTCCGCCGCCGCTGCGCGAGGGAAACCGCCGGGATGGGAGTCGCTGAAGCGTCGATGAAGAACAGACCATAGACGAGTGTCGTCGAGCGGAGCCGAGCGAGGCCCCGCACCGCGCAGGGCCGAGCGCCCCGCCACGAGAACGTCACTCGAGACCCTCTCCGGGAAACGCGATCCGAGGGTGATCGCAAAGGCCGGGGGGGGTCTTGCTGCGTCTGGACCCATCCATCACCGCTCCGTACGGAGAAGCTCGGAGAACCACTGTGGCCCGCCAGTACCCCCTCAATCGCACGCGCAACATCGGCATCATGGCGCACATCGATGCCGGCAAGACCACGACGACCGAGCGGATCCTCTACTACACGGGGGTCAACTACAAGATCGGCGAGGTCCACGACGGCGCCGCGACCATGGACTACATGGAGCAGGAGCAGGAGCGCGGGATCACCATCACCTCCGCGGCGACCACCTGCTTCTGGCACACGAACACCGGCCCGTTCGCCACGGAGCCGATGCGCATCAACATCATCGACACCCCCGGCCACGTCGACTTCACGATCGAGGTCGAGCGCTCGCTGCGCGTGCTCGACGGGGCGGTCGCCTGCTTCGACGGCAAGGAGGGCGTCGAGCCCCAGTCCGAGACCGTCTGGCGCCAGGCCGACAAGTACCGCGTCCCGCGGATCTGCTTCGTCAACAAGATGGACAAGGCGGGCGCGGACTTCCCGCGCGCGCTCGCGACGATCAAGGACCGCCTCGGCGCGCCGGCCGTCGCCATCCAGCTGCCGCTCGGCAGCGAGGACCAGCACGCGGGCGTGATCGACCTCGTCGCGATGAAGGGCTACCGCTTCAAGAACGACCAGCTCGGCGCCGAGTGGGACGTCATCGACATCCCGGCCGAGTTCGCGGACGCCGCCGAAGAGGCGCGCATGACGCTGCTCGAGGCGGTCTCCGAGGTCGACGAGTCCCTGATGGACCGCTTCCTCGCGGACGACACGAACTTCACGCCCGACGAGATCAAGCTCGCGATCCGCAAGGGGACGCTCGAGCAGAAGATGGTCCCGGTCCTCTGCGGCTCCGCCTTCAAGAACAAGGGCGTCCAGCAGCTGCTCGACGCGGTCATCGACTATCTCCCCTCGCCCCTCGACGTCGGCTCGATGCACGGCACCGACCCGGACGACAAGGAGAAGAAGCTCGAGCGCAAGCCCGACGACGCGGAGCCCTTCAGCGCGCTCGCGTTCAAGATCATCAACGACCCCTTCGTCGGTCAGCTCACGTTCATGCGCGTCTACTCGGGCAAGCTCGAGGGCGGCACGGCGGTCCTCAACGCGCGTACCGGCAAGAAGGAGCGCATCGGTCGTCTCGTGCAGATGCACGCGAACAACCGTGAGGAGATCAAGGAGGTCTACTGCGGCAACATCGTCGCCGCCGTCGGTCTCAGCAACGTCAACACCGGCGACACGCTCTGCGACGTCGACCACCCGGTCATGCTCGAGCGCATGGAGTTCCCGGAGCCGGTCATCTCGGTCGCGATCGAGCCCAAGACCAAGGCGGACTCCAAGAAGCTCGGCGAGGCGCTCTCCAAGCTCCAGAAGGAGGACCCGAGCTTCCGCGCGTGGACCGACGAGGAGACCCTGCAGACGATCATCGCCGGCATGGGTGAGCTCCACCTCGAGATCATCGTCGACCGCCTGCGCCGCGAGTTCAAGGTCGAGTGCAACGTCGGCGCGCCGCAGGTCGCCTACCGTGAGTCGGTGCGCGACTGGGTGAAGGCCGAAGGTCGTCTCAAGAAGCAGACCGGCGGTCGCGGCATGTTCGGTCACTGCTGGATCGAGGTCGGTCCGGTCGCCGAGGACGAAGAGAGCAACTTCGTCTTCGAGAACAACATCACCGGCGGCGTGATCCCGAAGGAGTTCATCTCCCCGATCGAGAAGGGGATCAGCGACGCGATGACGCGCGGCGTGCTCGCCGGCTACCCGGTCATCCGCATCCACGTGAAGCTCTTCGACGGCAGCTACCACGACGTCGACTCGAGCGCGGCGGCCTTCGAGATCGCCGGCTCGCTCGCCTTCCAGGAGGGCGCCAAGCGCGCGGGTGTCCACCTCCTCGAGCCGATCATGGACGTCGAGGTCCGCACCCCCGAGGACTACATGGGTGACGTCATCGGCGACCTCAACTCCCGCCGCGGCAACGTCAACAAGATGGAAGACCTCGGGAACATGAAGGTCATCACGGCCCTCGTCCCGCTGTCCGAGATGTTCGGCTACGCGACCGACCTGCGGTCCAAGACCCAGGGGCGCGCCGTCTACACGATGCAGTTCGAGAAGTACGCCCCGGTGCCCAACAACATCGCCGAGGAAATCATCGCCAAAGCCAAGGGCGAGTGAAGCGGTTCGCCCGCGCTGGAGATTAGAAGATGGCCAAGGAAAAGTTTCTTCGCACCAAGCCGCACGTGAACGTCGGCACGATCGGTCACATCGACCACGGCAAGACGACGCTCACCGCCGCGATCACGAAGGTGATGAGCGACAAGCACGGCGGCAAGGCGATCGCCTACGCGGACATCGCGAAGGGCGGGACGGTGCGCGACGACACGAAGATCGTGACGATCGCGACGAGCCACGTGGAGTACGAGTCGGACAACCGGCACTACGCGCACGTCGACTGCCCCGGGCACGCGGACTACGTGAAGAACATGATCACCGGCGCGGCGCAGATGGACGGCGCGATCCTGGTGGTGAGCGCGCTCGACGGCCCGATGCCGCAGACGAAGGAGCACGTGCTGCTCGCGCGTCAGGTCGGCGTGCCGAAGATCGTGGCGTTCATGAACAAGGTGGACGCGGTCGACGACCCGGACATGCTCGAGCTGGTGGAGATGGAGGTCCGCGACCTCTTGAACGCGTACCAGTTCGACGGGGACGAGGCGCCGGTGGTGCGCGGCTCGGCGCTGCTCGCGCTGCAGGGCAAGCCGGAGGGCGTGGAGTCGATCGAGAACCTGGTGAAGGCGATCGACGAGTACATCCCGGAGCCGGTGCGCGAGACGGACAAGCCGTTCCTGATGGCGATCGAGGACGTGTTCTCGATCAAGGGCCGCGGGACGGTGGTGACGGGCCGCATCGAGCGCGGGATCATCAAGGTGGGCGACGAGGTGGAGATCCTCGGGTTCAAGGACACGTCCAAGACGGTGGTCACGGGCGTGGAGATGTTCCGCAAGCTGCTCGACCAGGGGCAGGCGGGTGACAACGTGGGTTGTCTGCTCCGCGGCGTCGACAAGGACGACGTGGAGCGCGGCCAGGTGCTCGCGCACCCGGGCTCGGTGAAGCCGCACCGCATCTTCGACTCGGAGGTGTACGTGCTGAAGAAGGAGGAGGGCGGCCGCCACAAGCCGTTCTTCGACGGCTACCGCCCGCAGTTCTACATGCGCACGACGGACGTGACCGGCTCGGTGAAGCTGGCCGAGGACGTCAAGATGGTGATGCCCGGGGACAACGTCTCGATGAAGATCGAGCTCATCACCCCGGTCGCGATGGAGGAGAAGCAGCGCTTCGCCATCCGCGAGGGCGGCCGCACCGTCGGCGCCGGCGTCATCACCAAGATCTACGAGTGAGCACCGCCATGGCGACCAAGATCCGCATCCGCCTCAAGGCGTACGATCACCGGCTGCTCGACCAGTCGGCCTCGGAGATCGTGGAGACCGCGAAGCGCACCGGCGCCCGCGTGGCGGGGCCCATCCCGCTGCCGACGCGCATCTCCAAGTTCACCGTCCTTCGCGGACCGCACGTGGACAAGAAGAGCCGCGAGCAGTTCGAGATCCGGACTCACAAGCGTCTGCTCGACATCCTCGAGCCCAATCAGCAGACCCTCGAGGCGCTGATGAAGCTCGACCTGTCGGCCGGCGTGGAAGTCGAAATCAAGTCGTGACGGAGTAGCGAGATGGCCAAGGTCACGGTCTACAACCTCGATCGCGAGAGCGTCGGAGAGCTCGAGCTCTCGGACGACGTCTTCGGAGGCGAGGTCAACGAGGCGCTCTTCTACGAAATCGTGAAGGCGCAGCTCGCGTCCCGCCGCGCCGGGACGCACAAGGTGAAGAACCGCGCCGAGGTGCGGGGCACCACCGCCAAGATGTACCGCCAGAAGGGCACCGGCCGCGCGCGGCACGGTGACCAGAAGGCGCCGCAGTTCCGCGGCGGCGGCAAGGCCTTCGGCCCCAAGCCCCGCGACTACGCGTACAAGCCGCCGCGCAAGATGCGCAAGGGCGCGCTCAAGAGCGCGCTCGCGCTCAAGCTCCAGGAGGGCCGGCTCCTGATCGTCGATCGCTTCGACCTCCCCGAGGTCAAGACCAAGGGCCTCGCCCGCGTGCTCGGCACGCTCGACGTCCCGAAGAGCTCCGTGATCGTCGACGCCGCCGACAACCAGAACCTGCGGCTGAGCGCGCGGAACCTCGAGACGCATCAGTTCCTGCCGCCCGAGGGCGTCAACGTGTACGACGTGCTCCGCCACGAGCACCTCATCCTGACCAAGGGCGCGGTCGCCGCGCTCGAAGCCCGGTGCAAGTGATGACCCCCGAGACCATCATCAAGCGCCCGCTCGTCCTCACGGAGAAGGGCCAGACCCTCCGCGAGACGGACAACAAGTACCTCTTCGAGGTCGAGCGGACCGCGACCAAGCGGCAGATCCGCGACGCGGTGGAGAAGCTCTTCGACGTCACCGTCGAGGACGTCAACACCCTGATCATGCGTGGTCGGATGCGTCGCATGGGGCGCGGTCAAGCGAAGACCCGGAACTGGAAGAAGGCCATCGTCAAGCTCGCCGAGGGCGACACGATCGAGTTCTTCGAGGAGGCGTAGGCGAGCCATGGCCATCAAGCGTTTCAAGCCGACCTCTCCCGGTCGCCGCGCGTACGAGGTCGCCGACTTCGGTGATCTCACCAAGGGCGCGAAGCCCGAGCGCGCGCTCACCCGCTTCAAGAAGCAGACGGCGGGGCGCAACAACCAGGGCCGCATCACCGTCCGCTTCCGCGGCGGCGGCCACCGGCGGCGCTACCGCGTCATCGACTTCCGGCGCAACAAGATCGGCGTCCCCGCCAAGGTCGCGTCGATCCAGTACGATCCGAACCGCTCCGCGCGCATCGCGCTGCTCAACTACCTCGACGGCGAGAAGAGCTACATCCTCGCGCCCGACGGCGTGAAGGTCGGCGACACGCTGATCTCGAGCCGCAACGCGGACATCCAGCCCGGCAACGCGATGCCGCTCCGCTACATCCCGACCGGGACGCTGATCCACGCGGTCGAGCTCAAGATCGGCAAGGGGGCGCAGCTCGTGCGCTCGGCCGGGACGAGCGCGCAGCTCATGGCGAAGGACCGCGACTACGCGCAGGTGCGCCTGCCCTCGGGCGAGGTCCGCATGGTCCACCTCAACTGCCGCGCGACGATCGGGCAGGTCTCGAACGCCCAGCACGCGCGCATCACCCTCGGCAAGGCGGGCCGCACCCGGTGGCTCGGCCGCCGCCCGCACAACCGCGGCGTCACGATGAACCCGGTCGATCACCCGATGGGTGGCGGCGAGGGACGCACCTCCGGTGGCCGTCACCCCTGCTCGCCGTGGGGCCAGCTCTCCAAGGGTCTGAAGACCCGCACCAACAAGGCGTCGACCAAGTTCATCGTCCGCTCGAGGAAGAAGAAGTAGCCATGTCACGCTCCCTGAAGAAGGGTCCCTTCATCGACGACCACCTCCTCAAGAAGGTGGAGGCCGCCGCGCAGAGTGGGGATCGCCGCGTCATCAAGACCTGGTCGCGCCGCTCGACGATCTTCCCCGAGATGGTCGGCATGACCTTCAACGTCCACAACGGCCACAAGTTCGTGACCGTGTTCGTCAGTGAGAACATGGTGGGTCACAAGCTCGGCGAGTTCGCGCCGACGCGGACCTTCGGCGGTCACATCGCCGACAAGAAGGCGAAGAGGGGCCGGTGATGGAAGCCGTAGCCAAGGCGAAGTTCCAGCGTATCTCCGTGCGTAAGGCGCGGACGATCCTGAACATGGTGCGCGGGCAGAACGCGGCGGTGGCGCTCGACGCGCTCCGCTTCACGCCGAAGTCGGCGGCCCCGATCGTCGCGAAGGTCATCGACAGCGCGATCGCGAACGCGCAGCAGTCGTCGAAGGACGTGAACCTCGACGGCCTCTACGTGAAGGCGTGCTGGGCGGACAAGGCGCCCGACCGCTTCATGCGCCGGTGGCGCCCCCGCGCCCAGGGCCGCGCGACGCGCATCGTCAAGGGCATGAGTCACATCACCGTCGTTCTCGGTGAACGAGGAGAGGCCTGAGCCATGGGTCAGAAGACACATCCGTACGGCTTCCGGCTGGGCGTCGTGAAGACGTGGACCAGCAAGTGGTACGAGGACAAGCAGTACGCCAAGTGGCTCCACGAGGACCTGAAGATCCGCAAGGTCGTGCGTGACAAGCACGCGCATGCGGGGATCGCGGGCATCGAGATCGAGCGCGCGGCGAACAAGGCCAAGGTCATCATCCAGACCTCGCGGCCCGGGATGATCATCGGCAAGCGCGGCGCCGGCGTCGAGCAGCTCCGCGGGGATCTGCAGAAGATCACCGACAACGAGCTCTTCGTGGACATCCAGGAGGTCCGCAAGGCGGAGACCAACGCGCAGCTCGTGGCCGAGAACATCGCCACGCAGCTCGTCCGCCGCGTCGCCTTCCGGCGCGCGATGAAGAAGGCGGTCTCGACGGCGATGAAGTTCGGCGTCAAGGGGATCCGCGTCTACGCAGGCGGCCGCCTCGGCGGCTCGGAGATCGCGCGGAGCGAGCAGTACCGCGAGGGGCGCGTCCCGCTCCACACGCTGCGCGCCGACATCGAGTACGGCACCGCGACCGCGAAGACCACCTTCGGGACCATCGGCGTGAAGTGCTGGATCTTCAAGGGAGAGATCCTGCCGCAGCGGCGCCGTCGCATCGGGGTCTGAGGAGAGAGTCATGCTGCAGCCCAAGCGCACCAAGTTCCGCAAGGCCTTCAAGGGCAACAACCGTGGCCTCGCCCACCGGGGCAGCGACGTCTCCTTCGGGGACTTCGCCCTCATGGCGACCGACCGCGGCCGGCTGACCGCCCGCCAGATCGAGGCCGCTCGTATGGCGATCCAGCGCAAGGTCAAGCGCGCCGGCAAGCTCTACATCCGCGTGTTCCCCGACCGGCCGATCACGAAGAAGCCGCTCGAGACCCGGATGGGTAAGGGCAAGGGCGCGGTCGAGGGCTGGGTGGCCGTCGTGCAGCCCGGCAAGGTCCTTTACGAGATCGAGGGGATCCCGGAGGAGCTCGCGCGCGAGGCGTTCCGCGTCGCCGGGCACAAGCTCCCGATCACCACCCGCTTCCTCACGCGGGAGGAGCAGCTGTGAAGGCCGAGACGCTGAGAGAAGAGACCACCGGCGAGCTCGAGGAGCGCGAGCGCAACCTGACGCGCGAGCTCTGGAAGGCACGGATGGACAATCACACGAACCAGCTCGACGACACGGCGAAGATCAGCCGGCTGCGTCGAGACATCGCGCGCGTCAAGACGCTCCTCGCGGAGCGGGCTCGCGCGGAGGGCTGAAGTCATGGGCGAGCCGACTCCGAAGAAGGAAGCGACCCGTGGTGCCCGGCGCAAGCTGGTGGGCCGCGTGGTCAGCGATACGAAGAAGCCCGGCCGGGCCAAGCAGACGATCGTCGTCCAGGTGACGCGTCGTTTCCGCGACCCGGTGTACGGCAAGTACGTCAAGCGCCGGAAGAAGTTCCACGCGCACGACGAGACCGAGCAGTTCCGCACCAACGATCTCGTGGAGATCCAGGAGTGCCGGCCCCGCTCCGCGACCAAGCGCTGGGAGGCGATCCGCCTCGTCGAGCGCCCCGAGGAGGTCTAGCCATGATCCAGACGGAAACCGTCCTCGACGTCGCGGACAACAGCGGTGCCAAGCGCGTCGCCTGCATCAAGGTCCTCGGCGGCAGCCGCCGGCGCTACGCCGGCCTCGGCGACCTGATCGTCGTCTCCGTCAAGGAGGCGATGCCGACCGCCCGCATCAAGAAGGGCGAGGTCGCCAAGGCGGTGATCGTGCGGACCAAGCAGGAGCACCAGCGCCCCGACGGCAGCATCGTGAAGTTCGACACGAACAGCGCGGTCCTGCTCAACAACAACCTCGAGCCGATCGGGACGCGCATCTTCGGGCCGGTCGCGCGCGAGCTGCGCAGCCGCCGGTTCATGAAGATCGTCTCGCTCGCGCCGGAGGTGGTGTGATGGGACAGCGGATCAAGCCCGACGACCGCGTGGTCGTCATCGCCGGCCGCGACAAGGGCCGTCAGGGGCGCGTCCTCAAGGTGTTTCGCGAGGAGGAGCGCGTGATCGTCGAGGGGATCAACGTGGTCCGGCGCCACACCAAGCCGAGCCAGCAGCACCCCGAGGGCGGCATCATCGAGAAGGAGCTGCCGATCCACGTGAGCAACGTGATGCCCTGGGACGACGACGCGCAGGCTCCGACCCGCGTGCGCTTCCAGCGCGACGACGAGGGCAAGAAGTCCCGCGTCACCGTCAAGAGCGGAAAGGTCCTCGACTGATGAGCGGTTACGTCAATCGGCTGGCCAAGCGTTACGACGCCGAGCTCGTCCCCGCGCTCAAGAAGGAGCTCGGGCTCGACAACGTGATGCAGGTGCCTCGCCTCCAGAAGATCGTCGTGAACATGGGCCTCGGCGAGGCCGTGCAGAACGCGAAGATGCTCGACGCTGCGGTGGAGGAGATCACCGCGATCACCGGCCAGAAGCCCGTGATCACCCGCGCGAAGAAGTCGATCGCGAGCTTCAAGCTGCGTGAGAACGCCGCCATCGGCTGCATGGTGACCCTGCGCAAGGGCCGCATGTGGGACTTCGCCGACCGCCTCATCTCGCTCGCGTTGCCGCGCGTGCGCGACTTCCGCGGCATCAGCCCCAAGGCGTTCGACGGGCGCGGCAACTACACCCTCGGCATCCGGGAGCAGATCGTCTTCCCGGAGATCAACTACGACAAGATCGACAAGATCCGTGGGATGAACGTGACGTTCGTGACCACCGCGGAGACGGACGAGCACGGCCGGGCCCTCCTCGCAGCCCTCGGCATGCCGTTCCGGAAGTAGAGGACAAGCCATGGCCAGCGCTCGTTGTTTCGCCAAGCTCTACAAGACGCCGAAGTTCCAGGTCCGGCACAAGAACCGGTGCAAGGTCTGTGGCCGGCCGCGCGGGTACTACCGCAAGTTCGAGCTCTGCCGCGTGTGCCTCCGGAAGTACGCCCTCGCGGGCGACATCCCGGGTGTCACGAAGTCGAGCTGGTGAAGGGAGGACCCCCGCCATGATGACCGACCCCATCGCCGACATGCTCGCGCGCATCAAGAACGCCGCCCTCGCGCGGCAGGACCGGACGAGCATCCCGCTCTCCAAGCTCAAGGTAGGGATCGCCGAGATCCTCAAGTCCGAGGGCTACATTCACGACTTCTCCGTCGACGAGTCCGGTCACGGCGCGATCGTGGTCGAGCTCAAGTACGGGCGCGACCGCGCGAGCGCGATCGCCGGGATGCGCCGCAAGAGCCGCCCCGGCCGCCGCGTCTACGTCGGCTACCGCGAGATCCCGAAGGTCCTCAACGGCCTCGGCGTGGCGATCATGAGCACGTCGCGAGGCGTGATGAGCGACAGGACCGCGCGGGCCGAGAAGGTCGGCGGCGAAGTCCTCTGCGAGGTCTGGTGATGACGACCGAGACGCAGACCGTACGTCAGTCGCGCGTGGGCAAGCGCCCCGTGTCGATCCCGAAGGGCGTCACCGTCACCATCAAGGGTGACCGCGACGTGGCGGTGAAGGGCCCCAAGGGTCAGCTCGAGCGGATCTTCCACTCGGACGTCGTGATCAAGCAGAACGGCGAGCAGCTCGAGGTGCACCCGAACGGCGCGCCGCGCCGGTTCGCGCAGTTCCAGGGGCTCAGCCGCGCGCTGCTCAACAACATGGTCGTCGGGGTGAGCGAGGGCTACAAGATCTCCCTCGACCTGTTCGGCGTCGGCTACCGCGCCACGCTCGCCGGCCAGACGTTGACCCTGAACCTCGGGCTCTCCCATCAGGTCGTGCACCAGCTCCACCCGAGCGTGTCGGCCACCGTGGAGACGATCGACGACGGCGGGACCAAGCGGCCCCGCGTGCACCTCTCCTCCTGTAACAAGGAGGCGCTCGGCCAGGACGCGGCGCAGATCCGCTCCTACCGCCCGCCGGAGCCCTACAAGGGCAAGGGCGTCCGGTACACCGGCGAGCGCATCCGCGAGAAGGCCGGCAAGACCGGAGGCTGATCATGGCGCAGAACGAGAACCGTACCCGGCGCAAGCGCCGCATCCGCAAGAAGGTCTCGGGCACCACCGAGCGCCCCCGCCTGTCGGTGTTCCGCACCGCTCGCCACATCTACGCGCAGATCATCGACGACACCGCGGGCACCACGCTCGCGGCCACCTCGACGCTCGCCAAGGACGTCCGCGATCAGGTCGACGACGTCGACAAGACGGGCGCCGCCAAGCTCGTCGGCACGGCGATCGCGAAGGCCTGCGCGGAGCGTGGGATCGAGAAGGTGGTCTTCGACCGCAACGGCTTCATCTATCACGGGCGCATTCGCGCGCTGGCCGAGGCCGCGCGCGCGGCGGGCCTGGTCTTCTGAGGAACCCACCATGCGACCGATCATCAACGCCGACAGCCTCGACGACCTGCAGGAGCGGGTCATCCACATCAACCGCGTCGCGAAGGTCGTCAAGGGCGGCCGTCGCTTCAGCTTCAGCGCGCTCGTGGTCGTCGGCGACGGCAACGGCCACGTCGGGGTCGGCCTCGGCAAGGCCAACGAGGTCCCCGACGCGATCCGCAAGGGCAACGAGCGGGCGAAGAAGAACATCGTCAAGATCCCGCTGATCAACGGGACGATCCCCCACGCCATCGTCGGTCACGCCGGCGCGGGCAACGTGGTGCTCCGCCCGGCCAGCCCCGGGACCGGCGTCATCGCCGGCGGCGCCGTGCGCGCCGTCGTCGAGGCGGCGGGCATCAAGGACGTCCTGAGCAAGATCCTCGGGACCACCAACCCGCACAACGTCGTCAACGCGGTGATGCAGGCCCTCACCTCGCTCGAGGCGGCCGAGGACATCGCGGCGCGGCGCGGCAAGACGCTCGAAGAGGTCCAGGCATGAGCGCGAAGCTGAAGGTGACCCAGACCCGGAGCGGCATCGGCCGGCCCGAGACCCAGCGCAAGACGCTGAAGGGGCTCGGCCTGCGCGGTCCGCACTCCGAGGTCGTGGTCGAGAACACCCCGTCCTTCCGCGGGATGATCAAGAAGGTGATGCACCTCGTCCACGTGGAGGAGACCCATGGCTGAAGAGATCTCCGAGGTCCCGATCCTGTCGCGCCTGCGCGCGCCGGTGGGGGCGACCAAGAAGAAGCTCCGCGTCGGTCGCGGCCGCGCCTCCGGGCACGGCAAGACCTGCGGTCGCGGGCAGAAGGGCCAGAAGGCCCGCCAGCCCGGGAACATCCACAAGCTGCACTTCGAGGGCGGCCAGATGCCGCTCGTGCAGCGCCTGCCGAAGGTCGGCTTCAACAACATCTTCGCCAAGGCCGTCGGCGAGGTGAACCTGCGCGACCTCGATCGCTTCGACGACGGCGCGACCGTCGACGTCGACGCGCTCGTCGGCGCGGGGCTGCTCCGGCACCGCTTCGACGTGGTGAAGGTCCTCGGCAACGGCGAGCTCTCCAAGAAGCTCACCGTCCGCGTCCACCGCTTCAGCAAGGGCGCGAAGGCGAAGATCGAGGCGGCCGGCGGCACCGCGGAGGTGGTCGCGGAGGGTCGCGTTGAAGGGAGCCCGGCGAGCGAATAGGCTCCCGCCCGCGACTGTAGGACCACCGCGCCGGAAGACCCGTCCGCCCGCCGTCTGGAAGAAGACCACGCATGAGCGCCTTTGCGAACATCGCGAAGATCCCCGAGCTTCGCCGCCGCATCCTCTTCACGCTGGGGATGCTCGCGGTCTATCGCGTCGGCATCTTCGTCACGACGCCGGGGGTCGATCGGACCGCGATGCGCGAGTACGTCTCGTCGTCGGCCGGCTTCCTCGGGATGTTCAACCTGTTCTCGGGCGGGGCGCTCGAGCAGCTCTCCATCTTCGCGTTGGGCATCATGCCCTACGTCTCGGCGAGCATCATCCTGCAGCTCATGCAGGTCGTGGTGAAGCCCCTCGAGGAGCTTCGCAAAGAGGGCGAGGCCGGCCAGCGCAAGATCAACCAGTACACGCGCTACGGCACCGTGATCCTGAGCGTGATCCAGTCGATGAGCATCGCGTTCTGGCTCGAGAGCCTGAACGGCCAGGTGCCCAGCGGCGAGATCGTCCACGATCCGGGCTGGGGCTTCCGCTTCCTCACGGTCATCTCGCTGACGACGGGCACCGCGTTCATCATGTGGCTCGGCGAGCAGATCACCGAGCGCGGCCTCGGCAACGGCATCTCGCTCATCATCTTCGCGGGCATCGTCGCGAGCGTCCCCGACGACTTCTTCCAGCTGTTCAACCAGGCGAGCCTCGGCCAGATCAAGCCGATCGATCTGCTGATGTTCGTCGGCGCCGCGCTCGGCGTGATCGCGGTGATCTGCTTCTTCGAGCGCGGCCAGCGCCGCCTCCCGATCCACTACGCCAAGCGCATGGTCGGGCGAAAGCTCTACGGCGGGCAGACCTCGCACCTGCCGTTGCGGGTGAACATGAGCGGCGTGATCCCGCCGATCTTCGCGTCGTCGCTGCTGATGTTCCCGCAGCAGCTCGCGAACTTCAACGTCCCGCTGATGGCCGACATCAACGACGCCATCGCGCCGGGGAGCTGGCAGTTCACGACGATCTACGTGATCCTCATCATCTTCTTCTGCTTCTTCTACACGGCGGTCACGTTCCAGCCGGTCGAGGTCGCCGACAACCTCAAGAAGCAGAACGCGTTCATCCCCGGCGTGCGGCCCGGCAAGCAGACGGCCGACTACATCGACCGCGTGGTGACGCGGATCACCGTCGGCGGCGCGATCTACGTCGCGGCGGTGTGCACTGTGCCCGACTTCTTCCGCAGCTTCCTCAACATCCCGATGAGCGTGGCGCAGAGCTGGGGCGGGACCTCGGTGATGATCGTGGTCGGCGTCGCGCTCGACTTCGTCCAGCAGATCGAGTCGCACCTGATCACCCGCCACTACGAGGGCCTCACGGGCCCGAAGGGCGCGGGGATCCGCAGCCGGAGCCGGGCCTGATCATGGACGTGATCCTCTTCGGGCCCCCCGGCGCGGGCAAAGGGACGCAGGCGAAGCTGCTCGTCGAGACCCTCGCGATCCCGCAGATCTCGACGGGCGACATGATGCGGGCGGAGCGCGCGAGCGGCTCGGCGCTCGGCAAGAAGTTCGACGAGTACATGAACCAGGGCCTGCTCGTCCCGGACGACCTGGTCCTCGAGCTCTTCGCGCAGCGGCTCCGGCGCCCGGACGCGGCCGAGGGCGCGATCTTCGACGGCTTCCCCCGCACGGTGCCGCAGGCCGAGGCCCTCGACGCGAAGCTCGGCGAGCTCGGCCGCCGCGTCGACCGGGTGATCGTCCTCGAGGTCCCGCTCGATCTCATCATCGAGCGCGTGACCGGGCGGCGGGTTTGCCTGAGCTGTGGACAGACCTACCACGTGCGCTATAGTCCGCCCCCTCCGTCCGGGGAGTGCAGCTCCTGCGGGGCGAACGACGTCGTCCAGCGCGCGGACGACACGGAGGAGAAGGTGCGGACCCGGGACGCCGGGTACCACCGAGAGACGCTCCCGATCCTGGCTCACTACGAGCCCACCGGCGTGGTCGCGAAGATCGACGGCGTCGGCACGATCGAGGAGATCACCGCCCGGGTGTTGGGCGCGCTCCAGAGGAGCTAGGAGCCGACGAAACGAACGAAGTGCCGAACGATAGCGAGCTCGAGGGGATCATCGACGAGGCCTTGCCGCGAGGCCTCTACGCGGTGCGCCTGGACGACGGACGGAGAGTCCGCGCCACCCTGAGCACCCACGCGAAACGGGTCCTCGTGAAGGTCCTGCCCGGAGATCGGGTCCTCGTGGAGCTCAGCGCCTTCGACCCCAGCCGAGGTCGCATCACCGGAACGCTCGCCTGAGAGAAGAAACGATGAAGGTCCGACCCAGCGTCAAGAAGATGTGTGACAAGTGCAAGATCATTCGCCGCAAGGGTGTGGTCCGCGTCATCTGTGACAACCCTCGTCACAAGCAGAGGCAAGGCTGAATCATGGCTCGTATCTCCGGCGTCGACCTGCCTGGTCGCAAGCACATCTGGATCTCGCTCCAGTACATCTTCGGGATCGGCCCGCACATCGCGAAGGTGATCTGCGAGCGCGCCGAGATCCCCCTCGACAAGAAGGCGGACGATCTCGACGAGAACGAGATCCGTCGGATCCGCGAGGTCATCGACGCCGACTTCAAGGTCGAGGGTGACGCTCGCCGGGAGCGCGCGATGAACATCAAGCGCCTCATGGATCTCGGCTGCTACCGCGGCCTCCGTCACCGTAAGGGCCTGCCGGTCCGCGGGCAGCGCACGCACACCAACGCCCGGACGCGCAAGGGCCCCCGCCGCGGCGCGATGCGTCGCTGAGCCCCGTTCGGAGCAGCTAGGAGCACTCGATGGCCAAGCCGAAGCAAGCGCGCGCCAAGAAGAAGGCGAAGAAGAACGTCGCGAACGGGATCGCCCACATCCGCTCGACGTTCAACAACACGATCGTCACGATCACCGATCTCCGCGGCAACGTGGTGTCCTGGGCGTCGGCCGGCGCGCGCGGCTTCAAGGGCTCGCGCAAGAGCACGCCCTTCGCCGCGCAGCTCGCCGCCGAGGACGCGGCGCGCAAGGCGCAGGACCACGGCATGCATTCGGTCGCGATCTTCGTGAAGGGCCCGGGCGCCGGCCGTGAGTCGGCCCTGCGCGCCTTCCAGACCGTCGGGATGAAGGTGACCCTGATCCGCGACGTGACCCCGATCCCCCACAATGGCTGCCGCCCGCCCAAGCGGCGTCGCGTCTGAACGAGAGAGAAGCACCGTGGCTCGCTACATCGGACCGTCCTGCAAGCTCTGCCGCCGCGAGGCGGTCAAGCTCTTCCTCAAGGGAGAGCGCTGCTACACCGACAAGTGCTCCTTCGACCGGCGCCCGTACCCGCCCGGTCAGCACGGCCAGCGTCGGATGAAGTTCACCGAGTACGGCATCCGCCTGCGCGAGAAGCAGAAGGTCCGCCGGATCTACGGGATGCTCGAGCGTCAGTTCCGCGCGTACTTCGACCGCGCCGACCGCACGAAGGGCGTCACCGGCGAGCAGTTCCTCGGCCTGCTCGAGCGCCGGCTCGACAGCGTGGCGTACCGCCTCGGCTTCGCCTGGACGCGCGCGGACGGCCGCCAGCTCGTCCGGCACCGCCACGTGCAGGTCAACGGCAAGACCGTCAACATCCCCTCCTTCCTCGTGAAGCCGGGCGACGTCGTCTCCATCAAGGAGCGCAGCAAGAACAAGGTCCGCGTGCAGGGCGCCCTCGAGGGCGTGGAGCGCCGCGGCGTGCCGGAGTGGCTGGAGCTCGACAAGGAGAAGGTCGCCGGCACCATCAAGACCATGCCGAACCGGGAGGAGATCACCCTCCCGATTCAGGAGCAGCTCATCGTCGAGTTCTACTCGCGGTAGGGGAGAGACCATGGCCGAAGCACACACGCAGTTCATCGCGAAGAACTGGCGCGACCTCATCAAGCCGCGCTCCGTGCCGGTCGATCAGGACAGCCTGACCGACTACTACGGGAAGTTCACGTGCGAGCCCCTCGAGCGGACCTTCGGGACGACGCTGGGCAACGCGCTTCGCCGCATCCTCCTGAACTCGCTTCAGGGCGCCGCGATCACGGCCGTCAAGATCGACGGCGCGCTCCACGAGTTCACCTCGGTGCCGGACGTCGTCGAGGACGTGACCGACATCGTGCTGAACCTCAAGGAGGTCGTGATCCGGGCGCACACCCCGAAGACGCACACGGTCCGGATCGAGAAGGAGGGCCCCGCGGTCGTCACCGCCGGGGACATCCAGGTCACCGACCAGATCGAGGTCCTCAACCCGGACCACGTGATCTGCAGCGTCAGCAAGGGCGGTCGCTTCAGCGCGGAGCTCACGATCAACGTCGGCCGCGGCTACGTCCCGGCGGACCGCAACAAGCAGCCCGGCCAGCCGATCGGCACCGTGGCGATCGACGCGCTGTTCTCGCCGGTGCGCAAGGTCAACTACACGGTGACCAACGCCCGCGTCGGCCAGATCACCGACTACGACAAGCTCACCCTCGAGGTCTGGACCAACGGCAGCGTCTCGCCGCAGGACGCGGTGGCGTACGCCGCGAAGATCCTCAAGGACCAGCTCACCATCTTCATCAACTTCGAGGAGGAGGACGAGAGCCTCCACCGCATCGAGGAAGAGGACGAGCCGCTCAACGAGAACCTGTTCCGCTCCGTCGAGGAGCTCGAGCTCTCGGTTCGCTCCGCGAACTGCCTCCAGAACGCGAACATCCACCTCATCGGTGAGCTCGTGCAGCGCACCGAGGCGGAGATGCTGAAGACCAAGAACTTCGGCCGCAAGTCCCTGAAGGAGATCAAGGAGATCCTCGCGGACATGGGGCTGAGCCTCGGCATGAAGATCGACAACTGGCCTCAGATGGTCGAGCGCTGGAAGGCGCAGCAGGCCACGGTCTGAACGAGAGACTCCCATGCGACATCGGAAAGCCGGTCGGAAGTTCGGCCGCAACACCTCACATCGGCGCGCGATGTTCAGGAACCTCGTCGGGAACCTGGTCCTGCACGAGCGCATCGAGACCACCGAGGCGAAGGCCAAGGAGCTGCGCCGCATCGCGGAGCGGATGGTCACGCGCGCGACGCGGCTCGACGACGACCTGACGGTCGACGTCAGCAAGCTCGACGACGAGGAGCGGCAGCGCGTGATGGCGCGCCGCGTCCACGCGCAGCGTCAGGTCGCGAAGTTCCTCCCGCCCCGCCTCACGCGGGCGACCGAGGACGGCGAGGAGGAGACGGTGGACCTCGTCTACAAGCTCTTCCACGACATCGCGCCGCGCTACATGGAGCGCGTCAAGAACGACCGCGGCGGCGGCTACACGCGCATCACCAAGATGATGCCGCGCAAGGGCGACAACGCCCCGATGGCGCTGATCGAGTTCCTCGACGCGAACGAGCCCAGCGGCGCCGCCGCCGAGGCGTAGCTGCCGACGCGTCAGCTCGAGGCGAGCCACCACGTGAGCCCGAGGGCGGCGAGCAGGCTCGCCGCGGCGAGGCCCACGGTCCACGGGCTCACGCGCCAGGCGGCCGGGAGCGCGAGGGTCGCCTCGTCGTGCGCGACCGGATCGGGCGCGGTGCGCTCCTCGGGCGGCGGCTGCCCCGTGTGGCTCGAGCGCATCGCCTGTGCGCGCGCCACGTCGCGCCACGCCTTGGGCCCGAGCGCGTAGCGTCGCCAGCGCGCCGGGACCTGCGGCGGGGTGGGCGGCGCCCCGCGCTCCGCCTCCCGCACCCGCGCCGCGAGCGCGCGCCGCGCGAGCGCCTCCTTCGCGATCGGCGCGAGCGTGTCGACGACCTCTCGCGCCGAGCGCGGGCGCCGGCGTGGGTCGAGGGCGACGAGCCGCTCCACGATCGCGACGAGCGGCGCGGGCGCCTCGAGCCCGCGCAGCGTCGCGGGCTCGGCGCCCGCCTCGATCGCCGGGGTGCGATGGGGCCGCGCGCCGGTCAGGCACTCGAAGAGCACCGCGCCGAGCGAGAACAGATCCGCGCTCGCGCTCGTCGGCGCGCGCGGGTCGAGGCGCTCCGGCGCGAGGTAGCCGAGGTTTCCGCGCACGACGAGCGAGCGGGCCAGGCCCGCGTCGAGCGCCTTGCCGACGCCGAAGTCGGTGAGCTTGACCTCGCCCTCGCGGCTCACCAGTACGTTCGCCGGCGAGACGTCGCGGTGCAGGATCCGTCGCGCGTGGGCGTGCGCGAGCGCCTCGGCGAGCTCGACGGCCAACAGCGCGACCACCTCGGGCGGCAGCCGCCGATCGCGCTGTCGGCGCAGGAGCGCCCGCAGGTCGAGCCCCTCGACGAGCTCGAGCGCGAGGTACGGCGCGCCGCGGTCGACTCCGAAGTCCACCAGCCGCGCGATCGCGCGATGCGAGAGCGCCGCGACGAGCCGGCCCTCGCGCGCGAAGAGCGCGTGGAGCTCGGGCTCTGGGGCGAGCGCCGGGAGGATCCGCTTCACGCAGACCCGCTGGACGGGCCCGGCCTCGCCGCCCACCCGCCGCTCCGCCTCGAACACCTCCGCCATCCCGCCGCTCCCGAGCCGCCGGGTCACCCGGAAGGGGCCGATCCAGGCGGGTACCGCGTCGCCGTGCTCCGTCATCCGTGCCTCCGTGGCCGCTCATCGGCGCGGGCTCGATGGCGTTTCGTCGACGGCCATCGATTGCGCAGCCCCCCATGGAGTGAGACGTTCGAAGCGTGGTCGGTCACCGGCCAGCGGTCGTTGCGTACCTGGCGCTCGCCATGCAGGCCTGCGTCGCGTCGGATCCCTGCGCTCAGCTCGTGGACCCCGCGCGCGGCGCGCTGTGCGAGCTTCCGCCCGAGAGCCTCGAGGAGCTGTGGCGCTCCCTGCGCGTCCACGCCACCGTCGCCGCGCTCGTCGTCGACTGCGCGCCGCCGGCGGCGGCCTTTCCGAGCGTCGGTCCCGAGGAGAGGCCCGGTGTCTACTGGGCGCGTTGCATCCACCAGGGGAGCTGCGTCGTCGCGGATTCCCTCGGCTACTCGGTCCCGGCCGAAGTCGTGCTCCACGCCGGGACCGTCGTTGGGTACTGGGCCGACGAGGGCGGCGCACCGAGCGAGGTCGACTGGCCCGCGCCTCAGCCCACCTGCCTGCGCGCCGCGGAGGCCTACCCGACCGGGCGCGTGCTCGCGATCGTGAACGGCGGGGACGGGCGCTTCAACCTCCTCCACGCCGCCGCGATCGGGGCCGACGGCAGGGTCTCGGGCGCCGGCACGTCGGACCCCGCGCCGGTACCGCTCGACGAGTTCCGCGCGAGGTAGCTCGCTACGCGGCGTCGGGGAGGGTGGCGTCGGCCTCGTCGATCGTGTCCTCGGGCGACGGAGGCGGGACGCGCTCGTCCACGCGCGTCGGGCGTCGCGGGCGCCACAGGAGCGCGAGGCCGAGCAGCACCAGGAGCAGCGCGGCGGCCATCCCCCAGCGCGCGCGCGCGGGCGAGGCGTCGTGGGCGCGCACGACCGCGGGCGGCGCCAGGCCCGCGAGCGCGGCCTGCGCGACCGGCTCCTCGGGATCGTCGGCGAGCACCCGCGCGAACGCCGCCTGGTCCCACACCCCACGCGCCGCCGCGCGCTGCGCGCGCACGAGCTCGACGCGCGCCCGCCAGCGGGGCGCGTCCGCCGCCTCGGGCGCCAGCCGCAGCGCGCGCCGGAAGTCCGTCTCCGCTCGATCCAGCCGGTTGGCGACGAGCGCGCGGTCGCCGAGCAGCGCGTAGGCGCTCGCGACGGGCAGCGGGTCCTCGAGCTCCGGCGCCCGCGCGAGCACGTCGTCGTAGGCGCGCCGCATCGCCTCGAGGTCGCCGGCCTCGCGCGCCGCCGCGCCGGCCGCGAGCCCGGCGCGCACGGGCTCGAGCCGCTGCGCGTCCTGGTGCGCGTAGAGCGCGCTCGAGACCCGCTCCCAGCCCCACTCGCGCGGCGCCGGCTCGCCGGTCGCGCCGTGGTAGGCGGTGCGCAGGATCCAGATCCCGTTGCCGCCGTACGTGCGCATCGCGTCGCGCGCGGCGCGCCGGATCGCGCGGCGACGGTGGCCCGTGTAGGAGATCGTCACGCGCATGGCGGACTGCACGCGGTGATCGGCGTAGGCGCGCAGCACGTCGGGGAGGCGGTCCGGCTCGAGCGCGGGGATGGCGCGGCCGGGGTTCTCCCCGCCGAGTGTGGTGAACGCCTCGCGGCTCCAGTCGCGCACGTGCCGGTTGCGGTGCCCGCGCGCCTCGATGGCGAGCGCGAGCAGCGCGCTGCGGCGCCGGCGCACCCAGCCGCGCGCCTCCGGCAGCCAGAGCCCGTCGTCGAGGCCGACCAGCGCGAGCGCCGCCCGCTGCGCTTCGAGCGTGTCCATCGCCTCGAGGGCCACCCACAGGATCGCCGGCTCGGCCATCGCGACGACGCGGGCGCGCTCGTTCGGGAACCGGTGCGTCTCGCCGAGCTCCGCCATCGCACCGCGCACGATGTCGGGGTAGGCGTCCTCGGTGCGCCCGCGGCGGCGGAACCGGCTCATGATCTCCGACGCCCAGTTGGCCGGCGGGCGGTCGCGGCGAAGCACCTCGAGCCGGCCGCGGATGGCGGGCAGGTCGTCGGTGCCGAGCGACGCGAGGGCGGCGCGCGCGGCCTCGCGCTCGCTCGCCTCGGCGTGCCCGAGCTGCGCCGCGAGCGCGCCGAGCCGCTCCACCTCGGCCGACTGCGGCGACAGCACGGAGACGTCCTGCGCGAGCGCGGGCGCGCCGAGCGAGAGGATCGCCGCGAGCGCCGCCGCGATCAGGGGACGATTCGGAAGTCGGGGAACTCGCCGGTGTAGCTTCGCCATCGCGTCTCGATCCGGTCGACGCGCGCGGTCGCGGGCCCGCTCTGGGCCCACGCGAGGAGGTCTTTGACCTGATCCTCCTCGCCCTCGGCCACGAGCTCCACGGCGCCGTCGGTCCGGTTCTTCACCCAGCCGGTGAGCCCGAGCTGGCGGGCCTCGCGTTGCGCCGAGGCACGGAAGTAGACGCCCTGGACCCGACCGCGCACGACGAGATGAATTCGTTTCTGTGCCATCTGGGGACCACCTCCCTCCTAACCCGACGCCCCGTAGCGCTCCAAGAAACCGGCGGCCAGCGCGGACGAGCGAGCGCGCGATCTTGCGGGGGGGCCTCCGATCCACTAGATCTCCCGGCCCTCCTATCCGCGGAGGGCGAAAGGCTGCGTCATGCGAGAGGGAATCCACCCCGAGTACCAAGAGGCCACCATCACCTGCGCCTGCGGGTCCTCGTTCACGACCCGCTCGACCGCGGGCTCGTTCAACGTCGACATCTGCAGCGAGTGCCACCCGTTCTACACGGGCAAGCAGCGCATGGTCGACACCGCCGGCCGCGTCGAGAAGTTCCGCCAGAAGTTCGCGAAGGCGGAGAAGATCAAGAAGGACAAGGCCGACCGCGAGGAGGCCAAGGCGGCCGAGCCGAGTCAGACTGACGCCGGGTGAGCGAAGCTTCGAAGCCGTACATCGGCGGCCAGGCCGTCATCGAGGGCGTCATGATGCGCGCCCCCGGGTGCCTGTCCGTCGCGGTGCGCAAGCCGGGTGGCGCGATCGCCGTCCGCGAGGGGCCGGTGCGCTCGAAGGTCGCGGGCAACAAGCTGGCGAAGCTGCCGTTCGTGCGCGGCGTCGCCACGCTCGTCGAGTCGCTCTCGATCGGCTACGGCGCGCTGCGCTTCAGCGCGGAGCAGCAGCTCACGGACGAGGAGCGCGAGAAGGCCGGGGCGAGCTCCGGCGGCGGCATGATGATGCTGACCACGCTGCTCGCGCTCGGGCTGTTCATGGCCGCGCCGCAGCTCGCGGCGGAGGGCACGAGCCGCCTCTTCGGCGTCGAGCTCGCCGTCGACCGCTGGCAGTTCCACGCGCTGACCGGCGGCTTCAAGCTGCTGATCTTCACGCTCTACCTCTTCGGCATCAGCCGGCTGCCCGAGATCCGGCGCGTGTTCCAGTACCACGGGGCCGAGCACAAGACGATCTTCGCCTACGAGGCCGGTCTCCCGCTCACCGTCGAGAACGTGCAGAAGCAATCGACGTTGCACCCTCGGTGCGGCACGACCTTCCTCGTCGTCGTGATCTTCGTCTCGGTGGTCGCGGGCAGCTTCGTCACGCCGCTGCTGATGCCCGAGTGGGCGACGGGCCGCTTCGAGCAGAACGTGATCACGCTGCTCGTGCGCATCGCGCTCTTGCCGCCCGTCGCCGCCATCAGCTACGAGCTCCAGCGGCTGAGCGCGCGGTTCTGCACTACCGGGCCGCTCCAGGTCCTGCTCTGGCCGGGGTTCCTCTTCCAGAAGATCACCACGCGCGAGCCCGACGACGCGCAGGTCGAGATCGCGATCGCCGCGATGCGCGCGGCGATGTGGCGCGAGGCGAACGCCGAGGCGAAGGCCGACGAGGAGCCGCTCGTGTTCGAGAGCTTCGCGAGCTTCCTCGAGGGCGTCGAGTCCTCGCTGCGTCCGAAGAGCGCCTGACCGTGCTCCCCATCGACAAGCTCGAGTCGCTGCGCGCGCGGCATGCGGAGCTCGAGGAGATGCTCTGCCAGCCGGACGTGCTCGCGGACACCAAGCGCATGACGCTCTTGAACCGAGAGCGCGCGGAGCTCGGGGACGTGGTCGCGGCGTACGGCCGCTACGAGACGGTGGCGGCCCGGCTGGCCGACGACAAGGCGGCGCTCTCCGACCCGGAGCTGCGCGAGCTCGTCGAGGCGGAGATCCCCGAGCTCGAGGCGGAGCTCGCCGGCATCGAGACGGAGCTCGAGGAGCTGCTGCGCCCGAGCGATCCGAACGACGCGCGCAACACGGTGCTCGAGATCCGCGCCGGCACGGGCGGCGACGAGGCGGCGCTCTTCGCGGCCGACCTCTTCCGCATGTACAGCCGCTACGCGCTCGAGCGCGGTTGGCGCATGGAGGTCCTGAGCACCTCCGACGGCGCCTCCGGCGGGTACAAGGAGATCATCGCCCTCGTCTCGGGCGACAAGGTGTATTCCCGTCTGCGGTTCGAGGGCGGCGTGCACCGCGTGCAGCGCGTCCCGGCGACCGAGAGCCAGGGTCGCATCCACACCTCGACGGCCACCGTGGCGGTCTTGCCGGAGGCGGACGAGGTCGACGTCGAGATCGACGATGGCGACATCGAGTTCCAGGCGACGGGCTCGGGCGGCCCCGGCGGACAGCACGTGAACACGACGAACAGCGCCGTGATCATCAAGCACGTCCCGAGCGGGATCATGGTGCGCTGTCAGGACGAGCGCTCTCAGCACAAGAACCGCGCGCGCGCGATGGCGATCCTGCGCGCGAAGCTGCTCGAGCGCGAGCAGTCGGCGGCGGCGGCCTCGGAGGCGGCGGAGCGTCGCGGGATGGTCGGCTCGGGTGAGCGCAGCGAGAAGATCCGGACCTACAACTACCCGCAGAACCGGGTGACCGATCACCGCGTCGGGCTCACGCTCCACAAGCTCGATCAGGTGATGGAAGGGGCGCTCGACGAGCTGCTCACGGCGCTGCGCGCGGACTTCCAGGCGAGCCAGCTCGAGGGGCGGGGCGACGCGGCTTCGAAATAGGCGAGGGGCTGCGCCTCTCGACGCAGCCCCTCGGGGGATGGGGATGTACACCGCGCGGGGAACACGGTGAGAGATGTCGGACCGCGCGCGGGGAGCGCGTGGCCCGGCAAGGGCGCCCGAGGGGATGGGGATGGGGATGGGCCGGGCGCCCGTGCTCTTCTTCGAGGTCAGGCGGCGCGAGCGTCGAGCGCCTTGAGCACCGTCTTGCGGTTCTTGTTCGACCGCTCGTGCTCACGCACCACCGCGCACTGCGCCGGCGTCAGCCGGGCGATCTCGGCGAGCGCGTCCTTGGCGCTCAGCTCGTCGTAGCCGGCGATCGGCATCACGAGCCGGCGGCTCGGCTTGCCGTCGGCCTTGCCGGCGCGCGCCGCGGCGCGCTTCTTCGCGGCGGTCTTGCCGCGGGGCGCCGGCTTGGGCGCGCCCGCGCCGAGCTCGAGCTTCGCGAGCCGCGCGATCTCCTCGCGCACCCGGTCGCCGAACACCTCGAGCGCGCGGTCGACGCGCGTGATGAAGAGGAGCTGCAGCGAGCCGATCGAGGTCAGCCAGCGCGGGCGCTCCGCCTGCTCGAGCTCGGCGCGGCGCGCCTCGAGCGTGCGATGCCAGTCGAGCGTGCCCGCCCGGACCTTGCCCAGCGCGTCGATGCCGCGGCCTCGCGCGCCCTCGGCGAGCCGAGCGCTGCGCTCCTTGAGGGTCTCGATCAGACGCACGTCTACCTCCCAGTCGCCATGCCCGCGGGCTCCGCCTGACGCGGCGCGTCATGGATGCAGACTAGATAACGCGCCGCGTCAACCGCGTCAAGCCGTGCGTCATTCTTTTTCGACGCCGCGGGCGGTGGGGGCGGCGGCGCGGGCGGCGAGGCGCGCGAGGACGCGGTCGTGGAGCCCGCCGAACGCGCCGTTCGACATCAGGACCACGGTGTCGCCGGCGCGCGCGCCGTCGAGCGTGTCGAGGATCGCGTCGTGGCTCGGGGCGGCGATCGCCGCTGGGCCGATCTCGCGCGCGATCGCGGCGACGTCGAGGCGGTCGGGCTCGGGGATCTCGCCGCGCCCGACCGGCGCGAGCACGGCGACGTCCGCGACGTCGAACGCGCGTGCGTACTCGTCCTGGTGGAGCCGGCGCGAGGCGGTCGCGCTGCGCGGCTCGAAGACGGCGAACAAGCGGCCCTCGGGGTGCCGCGCGCGCAGCGCGCGCAGCGTCTCGCGCACGGCGGTCGGGTGGTGGGCGAAGTCGTCGTAGACGCGCACGCCGTCCGCGACGCCGAGCAGCTCCTGCCGGCGCCGCACGCCGCGGAATCGTGGGAGCGCCGCGAGCAGCACGTCGAGCCGCGCGAGCCCGAGCTCGGCCGCGAGCGCGATCGCCGCGACCGCGTTGCGCGCGTTGTGATCGCCCGCGAGCGGGCTCGTCAGGGTCGGCGTCGCCGAGCCGCCGACGAAGAGCGAGAACGCGCTCATGCCGGGCGCGCGGATCGGCGCGGCGAGCCACGTCGGCGAGACGTCGCCGACGTCGTCGCCCGCGAGCGCGTAGTAGACGACGCGACACGGCGCGCGCGCGGCGATCGCGCGCACCTCGTCGCTGCCCGCCCAGGCGACGAGCACCCCGTCGGCGGGGAGCGCCTCGACGAACCGCGTGAACGCCGCGCGGTAGCTCTCTGCGTCGGGGTAGATGTCGACGTGGTCGTGCTCGACCGACGTGAGGATCGCCCCATGCGCCCGGTACTTCCAGAGCTTCGGGGTCTTGTCGAAGAACGCGCTGTCGTACTCGTCGCCCTCGACCACGAACGGCCCACCGGCCGCGCCGAGCCGGAAGCTCGTGTCGAAGTCTCGCGGCACGCCGCCGACGAGCATCCCCGGGTCCGCGCCCGCGCGCTCGAGCAGGAAGGCGAGCAGGGTGCTCGTCGTCGTCTTGCCGTGCGTGCCCGCGACCACGAGCGGCGTGCGCCCCTCGAGGAAGTGCGCCGCGAGCGCGGCGGGGAACGACACGCAGGGGAGCCCTCGATCGAGCGCCGCGCGCGCCTCCGGGTGATCGGGCCGGCACACGTTGCCGACGACGACGAGGTCCGGCGCGGGCTCGAGATGCGCCGGCGAGTAGCCCTCTCGCGTCTCGACGCCCCAGCGCGCGAGCGCCGGCCCGATCGGCGGGTGGAACGCCGCGTCGCTCCCCGTCACGCGGTGCCCGGCGGCGGCGAAGAGCCCCGCCAGCGAGCCCATCCCGGTCCCCGCGACGCCGATGAAGTGGACGTGCACTCAGCCGCCGATCAGCTTCTCGACCGTGTCGCGCGCGCGACCCTCGATCATCGCCTCGAGCAGCGCGCGCACCTTCGGGTAGGCGTCGATCACGCGCTCCACGCGATGCCGCTCGAACGCGATCGCCTGCACCTCGTCGATCGCGGTGACGGTCGCCGTGCGCGGCCCGCCGGTCAGCGCGCCGACCTCGCCGATGCACGCGCCGCGGCCGAGCTCTGCGAGGTGCACGCTCGAGCCGGGCCCGCGCTCGGTGCGCACGGCGACCTTGCCGCGCATCACGAGGTACATCGTCTCGCCGAGGTCGCCCTGCTTCATGAGCACCTGGCCCGGCTCGTACGACAGCACGTAGCCCGTCGCGATCAGCTCGCGGCGCCCCGCGTCGTCGAGGGACTTGAACAGGTGGCTCGACTCGACGATCGCCGTCGTGTCGGCGAGCAGCGCGTCGAGCTCCGCGGGGAGCAGCGCCCGCCCACGCGGTGGGATCACCGACGGAATGGCCACGACCGAGATCCTAAGGGCCGCCTCGCGGCCGCACAAGAATCAGCGCCCGCGGCGGCCGCCGCGGATCGGGATCGGGACCGGCTGCGGCGCCGGCGAGACGAGCGTCTCGAGCGCGTCGAGCACCCCCTGCCAGAGCTTCGCGATCTTGTCCCCCACCTTGTCGAGGGCGTCACTCACGGGCTTGGAGGGCAACTTCGTGTCGGTCATCGAACGGCACGATGACTATGCGGTCGCGAGCCCCTCGAATCAACCCCTGTCCGCGACTTGCGCACTGCGCGGGCGAGGGAACACCGTGGGGCATCGCTCCGTAAGCTCGCGCGACCCGAGGAGGATCATGTCCCGCTCCGCGCTGTTCGTCCTGTTCGCCATGCTGCTCGCCGCCTGTGATCCGTCGCCCGAGGGGGAGGTCTGCGCGAGCGACTCCGACTGCGACGACGGCCACGGCTGCACGATCGACGCGTGCAACGTCGAGGGTCGGTGCCGTCACGAGCCGGTCTCCGAGCGCTGCCCAGGGGACGACGTGTGCGTCGTGGGCCGCGGCTGCGTCGCGCCGGGCGAGGCCGACGCGGGGGGCCGAGCGGACGGTGGCGGCGGCTTCGACGGCGGCCCGGACTACGACGGCGGGCCCGGTCACGACGCGGGCGGCGGCGAGGACGGGGGCGGCGGGTTCGACGGCGGGCCGGACTACGACGCGGGCCCGCGGCCCGACGCGGGCTCGGACCCGGACGGTGGGGCGGGCGCCTGCACCGAAGGCCAGCGGCGCTGCCGCGGCACGAGCCTCGAGGTCTGTCGCGCGGGCGCGTACGCGCTCGAGCAGGAGTGCGCGATCGACTGCGCGGTCGATCGATGCGTCACGAGCGTCACCTGCACGCCGAGCGCGTATCGCTGCAACGGGGACGTGGTCGAGGTCTGCAACACGGCGGGCTCGGCGTGGCTCTACGTGCAGCGATGCGCGGGGAGCTGCGCCGCCGGCCTCTGCGCCGGCGCGTGCGCGCCGAGCGAGACGCGCTGCAACGGGGACGTGGTCGAGGTCTGCGGCGCCGGCGGGGCGTCCTGGTCCGCGCGCGAGACCTGCACGACGTTCTGCACCCACGGGAGCTGCGCGCTCGCCGGGCTCGACGTCGCCGCGAACATGGACCTCGACGGCGACCTCGTGGTGGACGGCGACGTGCTCGTGCGCAGCGGCGCGACCCTGCGCAGCCCGAGCGGGCGGCTCTCGATCCGCGCGCGCAACATCACCGTGCAGGCCGGCGGCTCGATCGCCGTCGTGGCGCGCGGGGTGGGCCCCGAGGGGGCGGGTGTCGACGGCTTCTTCTGCACCGGCGGCTTCAACGGCGGCTCGGGCGGCGGCCACGGCACGGCGGGCACCGTGGGCCCGACCGGCTCGAGCGGCCGCACCTGCACGAACCCGGGCCCGGCGTTCGGCTCGGCCACCGACTCGGCCGTCGCGTCCGGAGGCCCGGGCGGTGGCGTCTCGGGCAGCAGCACGCCCGGGTCGCCGGGCGGCGGCATGCTGCGGCTGATCGCGAGCAGCCGGCTCGACATCGCCGGCCAGGTCACCGCCGACGGCCAGCCCGGTCAGCGCGCCGAGGGCTCGAGCGGCCTCTCCACGGGCGGCGGCGCGGGCGGCGGGATCCTCCTCGCGGGCGACGAGGTCCTCGTCAGCGGCGCGATCAGCGCCCAGGGCGCGCCGACCGGTGGCGGCACGTGGGGCGGCAACGGCGGACAGGGCCGGATCAAGATCCTGTCGGGCGTGATGCGCTCGGTGACCGGCTCGCTCACGGGCGCCGTCGTCACGCAAGGGATCTTGCCCCCTCTCTTCGTCACCTCGAGCACGCACCCCGACTCGTCGCGCTTCTACAACGACGACTTCCCCCGCGTGACCGTCGCGTGGGAGCGCTCGTTCCCGTCGCGGCTCGGTCACTACTGGCTCGTGGACACGACGCGCTACCGCGTGCCCACGCCGGCGACGGGCGCGTTCGTGGCCGACGACGTGGTCGGCATCGAGCGCAGCGCGCTCGTCGCGGGCGACAACTGGGTGCACCTGGTCTCGGTCGATCCGATGTCGATGATCGGGACGGTGGAGACGGCGTTCCGCGTGCGGGTGAACACGACGCCGCCGCCGATCAGCTCGGCGAGCCACGCCTCGGAGAGCGCGTGGTCGACGAACCGAGACGCGTTCTTCAGCTGGACCGTGCCGCAGGGCGCGGAGCACTACACCGGGTTCCTCTACGTGCTCGATCACTACGGCGACACGGTCCCGACGCACGCGGACACGCGCCTGCCGATCACGCAGACGACGCTGCTGCGCAGCGGGCTCGCCGACGGGATCTGGATGTTGCACGTGGTCAGCATCGACACGCACGGGTACTTGACCCGCAACGCGAGCCACCGGCAGGTGCGCATCGGTCCCGACCCGGGCGCGGGCGGGATGGTCGGGCAGATCGTCGACGCGGTCGGCGCGGCGCCGATCGCGGGCGCGCGCGTGCGCGTCAACCGCGGGATCGTCCCGAACCAGACGACGAACGCGACCGGGAACTACAACTTCATGAACGTGCCGGCCGGCACGTGGGAGGTCGACGTGTCGGCGCCTGGCTACGTCACCATGACGCGCAGCGTGACGATCGCGGATGGCGCGAGCGTCCCGCTCAACGTCTCGCTCGCGCCGATGTGATCGGGCTCGAAGGCTCGCTCGATGAGCTCGCGACGGTGGCTCAGGCGCGGCGCTTCTCGAAGGTGAACTCGCCCTCGGGCGTCACGTCGACGTGGACGATGTCGCCCGCGCCGTAGCCGCCCTTGAGGAGCGCCTCGGCGAGCGGGTCCTGCAGGTGCTTGAGGATCACCCGCTTGAGCGGGCGCGCGCCGAAGGACGGCTCGTAGCCGAGGTCGACGAGCTGGGCCTTGGCCGCGTCGGTGACGCGGATCTCGACGCGCTTGTCCGAGAGGAGCTTGCCCAGCCCGCGGAGCTGGATCTCGACGATCCCGCGCAGGTCCTCGCGGCTCAGCGGATCGAAGATGATCGTGTCGTCGATCCGGTTCAGGAACTCGGGCCGGAACGAGGCGTGGAGCTGCTCGTTGAGCTTGTCGCGCAGCTCCTCGTTCGTGCCCTCGTGCCCGAGGATCACGTGGCCGCCCACGTTGGAGGTCATGATGACGACGGTGTCGGCGAAGTGCGCGAGCCGGCCGCGGCTGTCGGTGAGCCGGCCGTCGTCGAGCACCTGCAAGAGGATGTTGAAGACGTCCGGGTGCGCCTTCTCCATCTCGTCGAAGAGCACGACGCTGTACGGGCGCTGGCGCACCGCCTCGGTGAGGAAGCCGCCCTCGTCGCTGTCGACGTAGCCGGGCGGCGAGCCGAGCAGCCGCGCGACCATGTGCTTCTCCATGAACTCGCTCATGTCGAGGCGCGTGAGCGAGTGCTCGTCGTCGAACAGGAACTCGGCGAGCGCCTTCGCGAGCTCGGTCTTGCCGACGCCGGTCGGCCCGAGGAAGAGGAAGCTGCCGATCGGGCGGCGCGGATCGCGCAAGCCCACGCGGCCGCGGCGGACCGCCTTGCTCACCGCGACGACCGCGGCGCTCTGGCCGATCACGCGCTCGCCGAGGCGCTCCTCCATCTTGAGGAGCTTCTCCGCCTCGCCCTCGAGCATGCGCTGCACCGGGACGCCGGTCGTCGCGGCCACCACGTCGGCGACGTCGGCCTCCACCACGCGGTCGCGCACCAGCGCCTCGTCGTCGCGCGTGGCGTGTCCCGCCCTGGCCTCGGCCTCCTCGAGCTGCTTCTCGAGCAGCGGGATCGTGCCGAAGCGCAGCTCGCCAGCCTTGCCGTGATCCTCGGCCGCGCGCGCCTGCTCGTACTCGCGCTGCGCGGCGACGAGCTCCTCCTTGAAGCGGCGGACCTCGCCCGTGCGCGCGAGCGCCGCGCTCCAGCGCGCGCGGCTCTCCTCGACGCGCGGCGCGAGCTCCTGGATCTCCGCCTCGATCCTCGCGCGCGCGTCGATCGAGTCGGCGTCCGTGTCGTCCTCGAGGCTCGCCGCCTCGAGGCGCAGCCGCTCGAGCCTGCGCTCGAGCGCGTCGAGCGCGGCGGGCACGCTCTCCATCTCGACGCGCACCCGCGCGGCGGCCTCGTCGATGAGATCGATCGCGCTCTTGGGCAGCTGCGTGCTCGGTACGTAGCGCCGCGCGAAGTTCACCGCCGCCACGAGCGCCGGGTCGGTGATGCGCACGCCGTGATCGACCTCGAAGCGGTGCACCACGCCGCGCAGCACGGCGATCGCCTCGTCGAGGGTGGGCGGCTCGACGGGGATCGGCACGAAGCGGCGCGAGAAGCTCGGCTTGTCGTCGAACGCCTTGCGCATCCCGTCGGTGGTCGCGATCGCGATCGCGCGCACCTCGCCGCGCGAGAGCGCGACGCTGAAGAGGTCGGCCGCGCCGCCGGCGCCGCGGTCGTCGACGAGCCCCGCGAGGTCCGGGATCGCGAGGATCACCTCGCCCGCCGAGTCGCGCACCGCGTCGAGCAGGGCGCGCATGCGCTCCTCGAGCTGGCCGCGCAGCTTCGCGCCCGCGACGAGCGAGCCGAGCTCGAGCGCGACGAGGCGGCGGCTCTGGAGCATCTTGGGCACGTCGCCCTTGGCCATGCGCATCGCGAGGCCGTTCACGATCGCCGTCCGCCCGACGCCCGCCTCGCCGACGAGGAGCGGGTTGTTCTCGTGCCGGCGCGCGAGCACTTGGAGGATGCGGCGCAGCTCCGCGTCGCGGCCGACGACCGGGTCGAACGCGCCCTGCGTCGCGAGCCGCGTGAGGTCGCGCCCGTAGAGCTCGAGCGGGTCGCCCTGGGGCTCGGCGGCGCTCGCGCCCTTGCCCGCGCTCGCGCCGCCCGACCACGACGCGCCGCTCTGCGCCGCGGCGCGCAGGATCGGCGCGCTCAGCCCGACCGCCCGCAGCACGTCGCGCACGGGGCCGCTCGTCTCCTGCGCGGCGGCCACGAGCAGGTGCGCCACCGTGACCTTGCTCCGATCGCGCGAGGCCTCGCCGTCCGCGCGCGTGAGCAGGTCGAGCGTGCGCGGCGACAGGTACGAGACGGAGCCGCCGCTGCGCGGGAGCTTGCGGACCTCGGCCTCCGCCTCGACGAGCACGTCGGTCGGATCGACGCCCGCGCGCCGGATGGCCTCCTGCACCGACTCGGTGCCCTCGACGAGCCGGTAGAGGATGTGGAGCGGCTCGACCTCGGAGTTGCCGCGCTCGTCCGCGAGCGACTGCGCCGCGGCGATGAGCTGTCTCGCGTCTCTCTCGTAGGCCTCGAGCCGAAGCGTCAGCTTGCTCATGGCGCGAGAGGATAGCCTACTCGCCGCCGGACTTGGCCGCGTACGCGGCCGCGAGGTCCGCGAGGACCTGCCCGAGGATCCGCTCCTCCTCTCCGGTGAGGTTGCCCGCCGTGCGCGCCTCGAGCATCTCGAGGATCTCGATCGTCTGCTGCGCCATCGGGAGGTTCACCTCGGCCCCGTCGCCCTCGACCTCGCCGAGGTGCGTCATGCACGCCGCGCTGAGGGAGAGCACGAACGTCGTGAAGTCGATCGGCGGGATGGGGCTCGGCTCGCTCATCGTCGCGTCACTCGTCTTCGGAGGCGCGAGGCTCGGCGGCCGGCGGCGCGCAGACCTCGGCGTTGTGCTCCACGTCCGGGAGCTTGGTGAGGTGCTTCTCGAGGTCCGCGCGGGTCAGGATGCCCTTCGCGAGGTTTCGCTCGATCACGCGCTTGTCGAGGAGGAAGTCCGGGTGCGACATGCGGCGGAGTCTACGAGCGGCGGTTGCACTGTCAATCGCGAGGCTCTATCGACCCCGGGTGACGTCTCGGGGCTACACCGTCCTCGGCCCGGAGATCGTGAAGCAGCTCCACGATCCGCGCCGCGACTTCGCCTACGACGTGCTCGTCGGGCTCTCCGAGAAGCCCAAGCGGCTCTCCTCGAAGTACTTCTACGACGACGCGGGCAGCGCGTACTTCCGCCGCATCATGGCGCTGCCGGAGTACTACCCGACGGCGTGCGAGGAGGCGATCCTGACGCGGCACGCCGACGCGATCGTCGCGCCCGCGCTCGGGGCGCCGCTCAACCTCGTCGACCTCGGCGCGGGCGACGGCAAGAAGACGATGATCGTGCTCGAGGCGCTGCGGCGCGCGGGCGCGGACTTCGTGTACGTGCCGATCGACATCTCCGAGGGCGCGATGCGCGAGCTCGTCGAGAAGGTGCGCGCGTCGATGCCGGACGTGCGCGTCGAGGGGCTCGTCGCGGAGTACACCGACGGCGTGCACCACCTCGCGCGCGCGGCGGGCGAGCGCGCGAACCTCGTGCTGTTCCTCGGCTCGAACATCGGCAACTTCGGCCGCGTCGCCGCCAACGCGTTCTTGCGCAAGCTCTGGAGCGCGCTGCGCCCGCGCGACCACGTGCTCGTCGGGTTCGATCTCAAGAAGGACATCGAGGTCCTGCTCGCGGCCTACAACGACCGCGCGGGCGTGACCGCGGCGTTCAACCTGAACCTGCTGCACCGGATCAACCGCGAGCTCGGCGCCGACTTCGACGTCTCGCGCTTCCGCCACTTCGGCACCTACAACGTCTTCAGCGGCGCGATGGAGAGCTACCTCGTGAGCCTCGAGCCGCAGCTCGTCTCGATCGCGGCGCTCGAGCTGTCGTTCGCGTTCGACGCGTGGGAGCCGCTCCACACGGAGTACAGCTACAAGTACCTGCGCAGCGACGTCGCGCGGCTCGCCGCGGGCACGGGCTTCGCCATCGAGCTCGAGCTCGAGGACGAGCGCGGGTGGTTCCTCGACTCGCTGTGGCGCGTGCGCTCGACGATCGAGGCGCCCGAGCCCGAGCGTTGAAGGGCAACTCAGAGCACGCCGAGCGAGGAGTGGAACGCCGCGAGCGGCTCGTTCAGCCACGGCCGCGGCATGAGGCTGAAGCCGACGTCGATCGCGAGCGGGCCGAGCCTCGACGATCACGCGGCCGATGTCCATGAGGTCGAACGGCTCGACGGCGACCGTGATCGGCAGCGTCGTCGACCCGTCGAGCGCACAGCCTCGCCCTGCCCTGTGTTGCGGCGCCGCCGCGCGCGTGACGGCGATCGCCTCCTTGAACGCCAGCCGGAGCTGACCCCGAGGCGGGGACGTGGGTCTGTCACGACGTCGGGGCGGGTCGCGCGCGCCAGCGACGCCCTCGTCGGCGAGCACGCGCGCGATGTCGCGCGGCTTGGTCGCGAGCTCGACGATGCGCATGCGTCCGCCGCATCCGTCGACGGGGCAGAGGGTCACGTCGACCGCGAAGACACGGCGCAGGAGCCACGCCCACGGATGGCGCGACGGCGGTTCGGGCGGCGCGAGCGGCGCGACGTCGGCGGGCATGAAGAGCGGGAGCTGCGCGGGCGGGCTCGGAGGCTCGCGACCGAGGACCACCTCCGCGCGCGCGGACGAGTGGGCGGCGAGGACGCCGTGGTAACGCACCATGTGGAACCTCGGCGGCGGCACGAGCGCGCAGAGCCGCGCGATGAAGTCCAGCGGGTCGAGCAGGACGGCGTGGGTGCCGTCCTTCCACGCGGCCTTGAAGCGCAGGCGCACGCGGCCGTCGCCGTGCAGCTCGAGGCGGTCCTGGCTGAGCGGGCCGCCTCCGCTCGTCAAGCCGGGCCGGCGGCGCCTGATCGCGGAGGCGGATCTGCTCGCGCTGCTGGCGGGCGAGCGGCGCCGCTAGGCTAGTCTGTGCTCGGGCCTCTCGGGGGTCATCGCGCAGACGCCGAGCGTGGCACGTCGGAGATCGCGCAGCCGGCGATCGGCGGGAGCATGGGGACGACCGTTGACGAGGGGATCGACTAGGATCAGCATCGCCGTCGTGGATCTCGTGGTGACGCTCGGGCGGATCGCGGCGCGCAAACGCGAAGTTGGACGATGACGACGGCGAAGCGTGGCGTCTGGTCGAGTGGCCCGACCGAGATCCTCGGTTTTGGTCTCGATCTACTTCGGCGACCGGATAGTGACGCCCACCGTCGCATCGCGCTCATCCTGATCGACAACGCAGTCGAGCAAGGGATCAAGACTTACCTGGCGCTGCCACGGCGCATCAACGGGCTCGCCATCTCGCGGAAGGAGATCGACGAGGCCTTCGAGAACTTCGGGAAACTGCTCGACGCGTTTGAGAAGTACGCCCCGCCCGACCGGCTTGCTCGCGTTGCCGTGGACATGATCGAGTACTACCACCGCGTTCGCAACTCGATCTACCACGACGGCCTCGGGCTGACGGTCGAGCGCGAAAAGGTGGATGCGTACGCAGCCGTCGCGATCGATCTCTTCCGAGAGTTTCACGGGATCGAGGTTGGCGATCGTGCGGCTGATCCGGCGCACATCCTGGCGGCCTTCCTGCAAGAGTACGCCCTCTTGGAGCAGACGTTGCGCAGCGCGGCGTCGGATCATGTGATCGCCAGCCGTCCGATCTCGTTTCGCGATGCCGCGCGAATCCTCGATGGAACCGGCGCGTTCACGAAGTCCCAGATGAAGGCGCTAGCGGAACTGGCTGGCGTGCGAAACCAGACTGTGCATGGACACGCTGCGCTGAACGAGGCGCAGGCGAACACGTGGATCGCGACAATGCGCACGCTGCGCGAGCAGTTCCCCGATGACGACCCGTCGAAGCGCGAGGAGCCTCGATGACCGCCCGCGTCGGACCGCTCGGTCGGGACTGTGCGGCGAACACGCGTCAGTCCACGCCGCCCGGCGCCGTCTACACGGGTAGCCCATGAGCGACGGCAGCGCGATCGAGTGGACCGATGCCACGTGGAACCCCGTCCGGGGCTGCGTGAAGGTCAGCCCCGGCTGCAAGCACTGCTACGCCGAGACGTTCGCAGAGCGCTGGCGTGGGATCCCGAACCATCCGTACGGCCAGGGCTTCGATCTGCGCCTCGTGCCGGAGAAGCTCGACGAGCCCCTCGGGTGGCGTCGGCCGCGCCGCATCTTCGTGAACTCGATGAGCGACCTCTTCCAGGACGGCGTGCCGGCCGAGTTCGTCCAGCGCGTGTTCGAGACGATGCGGCGCGCAGACTGGCACAGCTATCAGGTGCTCACGAAGCGCGGCGAGCGGATGCGCGACCTCGTGGCCGCCCTGCCGCCGCATCTCGTTCGGCTCCCGCAGATCTGGCTCGGTGTGAGCGTGGAGGATCGGAAGTACGGCCTGCCTCGGATCACCGAGCTTCGCGACACACCCGCCGCCGTCCGGTTCCTCTCGATCGAGCCGCTGCTTGAAGATGTCGGCGAGCTCGACCTCTCCGGCATCCATTGGGTGATCGTCGGCGGAGAGAGCGGCCCCCGCGCCCGACCGATGGAGAAGCCATGGGTGCGCTCGATCCATCGCCAGTGCCGCGAACAGGATGTGCCGTTCTTCTTCAAGCAGTGGGGCGGCGTCCAGAAGAGCAAGACCGGCCGGAAGCTCGACGGGCGGACGTACAATCAGTTCCCGCAGCCGCTGCCCGTCCCGCGTCCCGCCCCTCGCCGGCCGTCGCGCCTGACGGTGATCGACGACGCGACCGCCGAGGAGTGAACGCGAAATGGGGGACAAGCTGCCGGTCATCTGGCCGTACGAGCCGCACACCGCGGCGAAGCACGCCATCCTACGGGCCTACCTGTCCGCGTGGTTCCCGATCCTCGCGAGCATCAAGAGAGCGAAGCGCGTGCTCTTCCTCGACGGGTTCGCCGGCCCCGGCGAGTACACGAAGGGCGAGCCGGGCAGCCCGGCCATCGCGATCCAGATCGCTCTCCAACACCGCGCGCAGTTCCGCGTGCCAGTCCGGCTTGCGTTCATCGAGGCGGACAAGGATCGGCACGCCCACCTCTGCCGTGTCGTCGAGCGACTGCGAACCGGAGCAGCCGCCACCTCGAACCAGATCGACATCCGACCGCCGATCCTCGGGGACTGCGCGACCCATCTCGCGGCGACCCTCGACGCCTATGCGAAGCGCGGCGGCGAGTTCGGTCCTGCGCTCGTCTTCCTCGACCAATTCGGCTACTCGGACGTGCCAATGCCGCTCATCGCGCGCGTGCTCGTGCAGCCACGCTGCGAGGTGTTCACGTACATCCACGCCGAGGGCATGACGCGCTTCTTGAAGAAGGCCGAGATCCACGGAGCGGTCTCGGACGCCTTCGGAAGCGACGACTGGAAGCGCGCGCTGACGGTGCCACAGGGCGAGCGCGCGAAGGTGCTCGCGCACGAGTACGAGCGAGCGCTTCGTGAACGCGCGGGCGCGAGATACGTCTGGCGCTTCGCGATGCACGGCGCCGACGACACGCTGCTGTACTGGCTCTTCTTCTGCACGAACGACCGCCTCGGGCTGGAGAAAATGAAGTCCGCCATGAACGACGTGGACACGTCGGGTGGGTACTTCTCGTTCTCCGACGCGCGTTCCCCCGACCAGGCGATCATGTTCTCGCGCTGCACGCCGGAGTGGCTCGCCGAGCACCTCACCACGCACTTCGCGGGGCGGGAGGTGAGCGTGGATGCGATCGAGGAGCACGTGCTCGTCGCCACGCCGCTCGTAAAGTGCCGCGGCGTGCTCGGCGGCCTGGAGCGCGCCGGCAAGATCACCGCGATCAACCCTCCGAAGGGGCGCCGAAAGGCTGCGTTCAATCACCCCGGCATGCTGCTCCGGTTCGAGAACCGAGGGCTCGGCTGACGCGAGCCCGATGGTCACTCCGCCCGCCGCTGGCTCACCGCGCGACGACGGCCTCGCCTCGCTTCATGCCGTGGTCCGCGCGGACAGCGGCCTCGAACGCGGCGCGGATCGTGTCGAAGTCGGTCGGTTCGAGCGAATGGCTCTGCTGGATGAAGCCGTGAAACCAGTTCTTCGGTGCTCCCGGTCGCAGCGGCTCTAGCGTCGCGCGTGTCGGAATGCCGACGCGAAGCTCGCCCAGCGGCACGAACCGATGCGCCACGGGAACGCGCCGCGGTCGTCCATCTCGCGCCACAGCGGGCTCTCGTCGTGGTACGGCTCGCCCGTGAACATGCCCATCGCGACGACCTCGCTGCGCCCGGTGACGTGCATGAAGAACACGTCGCCCGGCGCATACGCTCGCGCCTCGCGCTCGTTCTGTCGCCCCCACGTGCCCGTCCTCATGCACACCGCGTAGTTCGCGGGCGTCGTCACAAGGAGCCACCGGCGGTTCGCCACGCGCGCGCGGTACTCCCCGAGGAGCAGATTCTCGGCAACGCGCAGGTGCTCGCGGGCGTCGGCCTCCGTGTCGTACGCGGCGACCGCGGAACGGAGGCGAAGCGCACGTAGCTCGTCGTAGCGTGCGGCGAAGGCGGGCGAGAGTTCGGTCGCAAGCTCGTGTCCGAAGTAGCCGTCGAATGCGCGGCGCGCCTCGACGATCGGCTCCGCGTCGGGCGGTCCCTCGATCCGAACGTTCGCCTAAACGTTCGCGCGGAGCCCGCCGAGGGTGAGGTTCGAGGAGCCGATGAACGCGACGACGGATTCCTCGCGCTCGATCAGGTACAGCTTCGGGTGGAACGCGGCCGTGGAAGCGGGCGCGCGATGCATCACCTTGCACTCGGCGTTGGGCCTCGCCCCGAGGTCGCGGAGCACGTCCAGATCGGTGATCTCGAAGTCGGTGCCGACGACGAGCCGGAGCGAGCGCTCACCGCTGCACCACGCACGAAGATCGATCGCCTGCCACGCGCTCGGCTTCGCGAACGCGACCGCGATGGACACTCGACGCGCCCCGTTGAGGTCGCGGACGAGCGCCCGCCCGGTCTGGGCCGCCGAGTCGAGGACGCGAACGGATGGGCTGGGCACCGCGGCATCGTACGCGAGGCGCCGCGAAGCCGTCTCGCGCGACGCGCGATCCGCTTGACGCGTTCACCAGTCCCCGCGAGATTGCCGCGAGGTCAGGTGACACGATGTTCGTGGCGCGGCGTCTGAACGGCGTCACCGTCGAGCTTTGGCGGTGCCAGTGGGAGAACGAGGAGGGCGCTGACGCCAAGAAGGTCTTCGTCGAGAAGCTCGGCGAGGAGCAGCCGATCGCGCTCGCCGCGCACGCGACCGAGGTGTCGGCGATCTGCTGGTCGTAGGGAGGCACGCTCGGCAACATCGCCGTGCAATTCTCCTCGCTCCTCGGACACTTCCCGTCAAGTCGGGGCAGGACGCGTTGCTCCTGTGCGACTTCGTGGAGGCAGGCGGCTTTCACTTCGACCTGCGCTTCATCGATCCGAAGACCAGCGAGCCCGATCGACACAAGTAGCACTTCGCCGCGGGGATGAGCGCCGCCGCCGCGAAGGAGCGCGCACGTGAACTCGTGAGTGCGCTGCTGACGGGGACGTTCGAGCGCGATCGCGCGCCGTCGAAGAAGCTCCGCGAGGCGTTCGACGAGTACCTGAAGTGGGCGGACGCGAACCGCGCCGCGAGTGCCGACGATCGGCGCGACCACGCGAACGCGATCGTTGCGTCGGTCGGCGACGTGGCGCTCGACGCGATCACCCGTTCCACCTCGAACGCTTCAAGACCGAGCGGGCCAAGGCGGCCCGCACGCCCGGCACGATCAATCGCCACTTCGCCACGTTCAAGCACTTCATCGGGCTCGCGAGCGATTGGGGTGGATCCCGCGTGAGTGCGGCGACGCTGCGCCGCGTGAAGCTCGCGAAGGAGCCGCCCAGCCGCGTTCGCTACCTCTCGCGCGACGAGGAGAAGAAGCTCCTCGCCGCCGCCGAGCCCGACTGCGCACGGCGATCTTCGTCGCCTGCCTCTCGGAGATACGGCGCGCCGAGATGATGTCGCTCCGGTGGTCGCACGTCGATCTCGACGCGCGTGTCATCGTGCTGACGAAGACGAAGGCGAACCGCGTGCGCCGCATCCCGATCAACGACGCGCTGCACGCGGTGCTCGAACCTCTCCGCGAGGGCGCGGCGCCGGAGGCGCACGTGCTGCACAACAAGGGCGCGCCGTGGAGGCGGCACGCGCTCTCGATCTTGTTCGCGGAGACCGCGAGGGCGGCGCATCGCGAACCTTCACCTGCACGATCTCCGTCACGATTTCGCGACGCGGCTCGTGCGCGAAGGGACGCCGATCAACGTCGTCGCGACGCTGCTCGGGCATGCGACCCTGACGACGACGCAGCGGTACGCGCACGTGGAAGACACGACACTACGTGCGGCAGTCGCGGCGATCATCGTCCCCGCGCTGCCGGCTGCATCCGACGCCGCGGAGTAGTTCTCGCGGGACTAGCCGAGCGAGCCCTTGCTTCCCGGCGGCAGCGGGCCCAGCGAACCCGCGACCGGCGTGATGATCAAGGTGTCGTCGTCCTTCAGTTCTTTGATGGTGTACGTCACGGTGACCTTCTCGCCGGGTGCCGGAGTGCCGCTCGGCCACACGTACTCGGTCTCCACGACGCTTCCGTCCGAACGGACGATCCTGTACTTGGTCATGACGCGGAGCATCGCACACGTTGTGTCCCGCGATCGACTACCCCAGCGCCGCAGGACGGACGCGTTTGTCCGCTCGCGTCGCCTCCCGGTCGCCTTCGCGCCCATGCGGAGCGCCGCCTCGGTGAGCGTCATCGTGAAGAGTTCGTCGCCCGGCGGCGCGACGGCCGCCGCCCGGTCGAGGTGCTCGCGCGCGGTGACGCGATCCCCGCGTGCCGCCGCGGCGCGCGCGAGGAGCAGGCGCGCCCACGCCTGCTCGTGGTCGGTCGCGTCGTCGTCGTCGAGGACGCCCTGCGCGAGCTCGGCGAGCTCGCCGATCGCGGCGCGTGCCGGTCCATGATGCGCGCGCGCGCGATCTGAGTCCCCGCGTTCCGGTGGGCTTGGGGAAGCGCATCGAGCCGCGCGATCGCGCGGTCGTGCTCGTCCGAGCGGGCCAGCAGCTCCGCGTAGAGCGCCGCGTGGCGCGGCGCCTCGGGGCGCTCGTCGGCCGCGTGCTGCGCGGCGAGCGAAGCGATCTCCACGTTGCCGACCGCCCACGCCGCGAGCGCGCGCGCGCGCAGCGCCTCGGCCTTGTGATCGCCGTGGGTCGCCACGATCGCCGACGCGGTCTCCATCGCCGCGGAGAGGTCGCCGCGCGCGAGCGCGAGGTACGTGCGCGCGACGCCGACCTCGCGCGCGACGTCGTAGTCGTCGGCAGGCAGCGCGGCGAGCGCCGCCTCGATCGCGGCGGCGTCCTCGTCCTCGCCCGCGAGCACCAACATCGCGCGCAGCCGCAAAGCCATCGCGCGCGCCTCGGTGCCCTCGTCGCCCTCGAGCAGCGCGAGCGCCGCGCGCGCCGACGCCACGCGCCCGTCGTCGCTCGCCCGCTCGAGCGCGGCGGTGACCTCCATCCGGTGCGAGATGAAGACGTAGAGCCATACACCGAACGCGATCGTCGCCACCGCGAGCACCGCCCACGCGACGCGCACCAGGAGACGCTTTCGGACCTCCTCCTTCGTCTCGGGCACCTTGTCGAGCACGGGGATCGACGTCCCCGACGTGTACGCCGAGTCGCTGTCATGGTGCGTCGCGCGCCCACCGTTCGACGGCTGCGAGGACACGAGGCGCGGCGTTCGGAGCCTTCTCGGCCAGCACTTCGCTTGCGATCTGCTGCGCGACCGGCTGCACGCGGCGGAGCAACCACTCCACCTCGTCGCGGACCACGCCGAGCCCGGTGAGCACATCGAGGGCTGTCGGACGGAGAGTCGTCAGCGTGCGGAATGCGTGTTGCTCCCCGTCCTCCATCGCCGCCAGGCTGCCGAGCATCGCCGTGATCGCCGCTTCCTGCGCTTGCACCATGGCGTTCTGCACGGGCGACAGCCGCGGCTCCGGCACTAGGTGAGGCCATGCCAGGTGCTGCAAGGCATACGCCTCAAACTCGTTCGTCAGGCGCGTGCGATACTCCGTAGCGGGGTCCGCACCGTCTTCGGCGAACGACCGGCCGAGCAAGCACTGGTTCACGTGGACGAACTCGTGCTCCAACATCGCACGGAAGGCGGTCGTTCGACGACCACGAGCCGAAGCTGGGATGAACACCGCGGCGGGGCGGTGGCCGTACCCGACGCCGCTCCGATCCGCGACGAACCCGTCGACGCCGCGCGCGGCGACTACTTCATCGTCTACGCAGAGGACCAGGTATTCGCGCCTGAAGAGAGAAGACTTGCGGAGGCTCGCAGCCCGGATCGAGCCGCCCTGGCCTTCCTCCGACGCCATGCGGTGAGCGGCGAGGAAGCCCCGTGCCTCCTGGACGTAGCCCGCGTGCCGGGCGTCCGACGCCATCACGGCCTCCCGCAACCGAGCGGTGTCGAGGTCCATCGACGTGACAGTAGCAGGCCGAGGTTGCCCCCTCTATGCCTCGCGTCGGGCGCGCGCATCGCGGATCGGCCTGATGGCGCTGCCGGAGTACTACCCGACGGCGTGCGAGGAGGCGATCCTGACGCGGCACGCCGACGCGATCGTCGCGCCCGCGCTCGGGGCGCCGCTCAACCTCGTCGACCTCGGCGCGGGCGACGGCAAGAAGACGATGATCGTGCTCGAGGCGCTGCGGCGCGCGGGCGCGGACTTCGTGTACGTGCCGATCGACATCTCCGAGGGCGCGATGCGCGAGCTCGTCGAGAAGGTGCGCGCGTCGATGCCGGACGTGCGCGTCGAGGGGCTCGTCGCGGAGTACACCGACGGCGTGCACCACCTCGCGCGCGCGGCGGGCGAGCGCGCGAACCTCGTGCTGTTCCTCGGCTCGAACATCGGCAACTTCGGCCGCGTCGCCGCCAACGCGTTCTTGCGCAAGCTCTGGAGCGCGCTGCGCCCGCGCGACCACGTGCTCGTCGGGTTCGATCTCAAGAAGGACATCGAGGTCCTGCTCGCGGCCTACAACGACCGCGCGGGCGTGACCGCGGCGTTCAACCTGAACCTGCTGCACCGGATCAACCGCGAGCTCGGCGCCGACTTCGACGTCTCGCGCTTCCGCCACTTCGGCACCTACAACGTCTTCAGCGGCGCGATGGAGAGCTACCTCGTGAGCCTCGAGCCGCAGCTCGTCTCGATCGCGGCGCTCGAGCTGTCGTTCGCGTTCGACGCGTGGGAGCCGCTCCACACGGAGTACAGCTACAAGTACCTGCGCAGCGATGTCGCGCGGCTCGCGGCGGGCACGGGCTTCGCCATCGAGCTCGAGCTCGAGGACGAGCGCGGGTGGTTCCTCGACTCGCTGTGGCGCGTGCGCTCGACGATCGAGGCGCCCGAGCCCGAGCGTTGAGGGGCAACTCAGAGCACGCCGAGCGAGGAGTGGAACGCGGCGCGAAGCGCTGCGCGCGCTACTCGATGACCTGCTCCGTCCGGTAGTCCTCCACCTCGAGGAGCGCGGTCTCGCCGGGGCGCTCCGGCGGGTCGAAGCGCACGCGCCGGACGCGACGTCGCTGCGCAGGTACTTGCAGCTGTACTCCGTGTGGAGCGGCGGTCTGACCGCGCGCGAGCTCGCGGCGCGTGCTGGCGTGTCCGAGCGCACGCTGCGGTGGAGGTCGAGCGAACTGCGTCGTGGTACCCGCGCTGTGCGCCCTCGGTGCTGCTCGTCGGCCCGCCGGGGACGCGCAAGACGACGTTCGGGCGACGGCTCGCGCGCCGCCTGTGGCGCCTACTTCGCGACCGCCGCGCCGCGCCGCGCCGGCTCTGGGGCACCTCGGCGGATCGCATCATCGCGGGCACGATCTACCTCGGCGAGTGGCAGCGGCGCTGCCTCGCGCTGATCGAGGAGCTCGAGGATGATCGCGGAGTGCACTCCGGCCGAGCTCATGGCCGCGCGGCGCGGCGCGGTGTGCGCCACCTCGGGACGTACTCGCGGCGCGAGCGCTTCCCGGGCAAGGGCTTCCGCTTCCTCGACGGGCTCGCCGGGCAGTCGCCCAAGGGCCGCATCGACCCGCTCGAGGCGTCGCGCTGGTACGCCGCGCGCGTCGCCTCCCGCTCGACCTCGTCGCCGACGAGCGCAGCGCGACGGTGGCGGAGCTCGCCGCGCGCTTGCGCGAGGGGGTGATCGGACAAGACGCCGCGTGCGCCAAGGCGGCGGAGGTGCTCGCCCGGCTCGAGGCGGGGCTGACCGACCCCGAGCGCCCGATCGGCAACCTGCTCTTCGCCGGGCCGACCGGCGTCGGCAAGACCGAGCTCGCCAACCAGCTCGCGCGCGTCCTCTTCGGCGACGCCGAGCGGATTACGCGCGTCGACATGGCGGAGTACGGCGCGCCGGGCGCGATCGAGCGCCTGCGCCAGGTCGGCCGCGGCGTGACGAGCCTCGCGCAGCGCGTCCACGACCAGCCGCTCTCGCTCGTGCTGCTCGACGAGATCGAGAAGGCGCACCCGGAGGTGTTCGACCTCCTGCTCGGGGTGCTCGGCGAGGGCCGCCTCACCGACGCGATGGGGAGGCAAGTCGACTCTCGCATGACGCGCGTCGTCTCGGAGGCGGCGCGCGATCGGCTCGCCGCGCTCGGCTGGCACCCGAGCCGCGGCGCGCGCCCCCTGCGCCGCGCGATCGAGGAGCGCGTGTTCACCCCGCTCGTCGCCCGCATCGCGCGCGACCCGGCGTTCCGGCGGCGCCGCGTCGACGTGCTCGCGCCGGGCGAGGCCGACGCGTCCGGTGGCGACGCGATCGTGGTGTGAGCGGCGCGCCGTGCGTTCGGCCCCCGCACCCACGGAGGAGGACGCGACGAGACCATCGACCTGCTCGAACGCCCAGCCGAACGCGGCAACCGCTGCATCAGCGTGACGCTGCCGGGCGGGACCCTCGACGGGATCTGCGTCCCCGACGAGGCTAGGTCGCGGGTGAGAGCCCTCCCGGTGCGTGAGCCCCGTCGGCTCCGTCTCGGTTCGCCGCGGGGGCTCGGGGAAGCTACGGTGCGCGCCGTGATTCCGCGCGAGGTCCTCGGCACCGCAGTCACGCCGGACGATGGCGAGATTCAGCTCATCCGTGATGGGACGGGCTACGCGATCTATACGGATGGGCAGGTCCTGATGCCCAGCCGGACGCACGGGTCCGAGGAGATGATGGCGAAGATCGCCTGCCATCACGTGGGGCGGGTCGAGCAGCCTCGCGTGCTCATCGGTGGGCTCGGGATGGGCTACACGCTCCGCGCGGCGCTCGACAGGCTGCCGCCGCACGCCGAGGTGGTCTGCGCCGAGCTGATGGAGGCGATCGTGGAGTGGCACCGCGGGCCGCTCGGGCCGCTCGCCAATCACCCGATCGAGGACCCACGCGTCCGCGTGATCGTCGAGGACGTGACGGAGCTCATCAAGCGCCGCGAGCAGAAGTACGACGCCATTCTCCTGGACGTCGACAACGGGCCGATCCCGATGACGGTGGCCGGCAACTGGTGGCTCTACGCGAAGGAGGGGCTCTCGGAGCTCTTCCGCTCGATCGGACCCGGCGGGATGCTGATCGTGTGGTCGGCCGGCGAGGACGAGCGGTTCCTCGAGCGGATGCAGCGCGTCGGCTTCCGCGCGGAGTGCGTCCGCGTCGCCGCGCGGACGGGGCGCCGCAAGCGCCGCGGCCGCGGCTACGCGCACACGCTGTTCATCGGCCGTCGCTGACGACGAGCGCGCCGACTTCGACGTCGCGCGCCTCCGACACTTCGGCTCCTACGACCCGCGCTCGCGATCGCGAGCGTCGATCGCACGCAGCTCGTCTGCGCCTCTTCAGCGGCGCGATGGCGTTGAATCCTCGAGGGGTGCTCGCACGCGGCGCAGCCCTCAGAACACGCCGAGCGAGAAGTGGAACGCGGCGATCGGCTCGTTCAGCCACGGCCGCGGCATGAGGTTGAAGCCGACGTCGATCGCGAGCGGGCCGACCGGCGTGACGATGCGCAGGCCCGCGCCGGCGGTCGGGCGCACGAAGTCGCCGTCGAGCGTGATCGAGGCCGGGTCCGCCCAGTGGTTGCCGAGGTCGGTGAAGACCGCGCCGTGGAAAGCGGAGTAGATCGGGAAGCGCACCTCGGCGCGCACGAGATAGAAGATCTCGCTGCCGCGGAGGATCTGCGCCGTCTCGGGATCGAGGACCGGCGCGAGGTCCTGCGGCTGGAGCTGGTCCTGGTTGAACCCGCGCAGCGAGTCGACGCCGCCGAGGAAGAACTGGCGGTTGGCGAAGGTGCTCTGGCCGTCCTCGAGCGGGACGATGCCGCCGAGGCGGCCTTGGATCGCGATCACGACGTCGTCGATCGGGACGTAGCCGTTGAGGGTGCCGGTGATCCGCAGCATGTGCATGAGCGGCGCGGGGCGGTCGCCGATCGCCTCGCTCGCGACCGAGCGCGCCCACTCGACGCCCGCCGCCGCGTACCAGCCGCGCGTCGGCACGAAGGAGCTGTCGCGCTGCTCGATCGTCGCGCCGATGCGGCTCGACACGACCGCGGAGTTGCCCTCCGGCACGCGCAGCAGCCGGACGATCTGCGGGTTGCCCATCGCCTCCATCAGGATCTGCTCGATCGTCTGGCCGCCGAAGAGCGAGACGCCGTTGTGCTCGATCTGAGCCGACCACGTGAGCGACACGCGCGGGTCGGGCCGCCAGGTGAACGCGAGCGACACCGCGTTCTTGTCGAGCCCGAACGCGCGCTGGTTGTCGCGCAGGTGCACGAGGTCGAGGGTGCCGCGCACGTTCGGGAGCCCGGCGACCTGCGGCAGCGCGAGGCTCGCGGTGATCCGTCGCTCGAGGCGGTCGAGGACCGAGAGCCCGCTGATGTTCCGCTCGAGCTCGGCGTCCTGGAAGAAGAACTGGAAGCCGATCTCGGCGCGGAACGTGAAGCCGAGCGCGTAGCCGAGGAGGTTGCGGTAGCCGTACTCGAACGCCGAGCGGAGACCCTGGCCGGTCGAGATGCCGAGCTGGAAGTCGAGGAACTGCGGCTGTCGCTCGTGGACCGTGACGACGACCGGCTTCACCCGCTCGGCGAGATCGGGATCGCGGGGGCTGATCGTGACGCTCGTGAAGACGCCGAGCGCCATCAAGGCGTCTTGCGATGCGCGCACGGCGGAGGGGCGGAACAGCTCGCCCTCGCGCATGCGCAATGCCGCGCGGATGACGTCCACGCTCGTGCGCTCCTGACCCTCGATCGCGATCTCGCCGAAGCGCACCTCGAAGCGCTCGACGACGTCGACCACGACCTCCGCGCGCTCGCGGTCTGCGCTGAAGCGCACGTCCGCGTCGATGCGCGCGTAGAGGTAGCCGCGCTCGCGGTAGAGGTCGGTCATGCGCCGCAGCGACTCCTCGAGCGCGAGGTGCGAGAAGGGGTCGCCGCGCCGCAGGCTGGTCTCGGCGATGAGCTCGCGCGCGCCGAGCGCGCGGTTGCCGCGCAGCGTGACGTCGAAGAGCAGCGTACGCGGGCCCTCGTAGACGGGCAGGACCACCACCGCGCGCCCGCGGCCCGCGGGCTCGAGCCGCACCTCGCCGATCCGCGCGCCGAGGAAGCCCGCCTGCTCGTAGAGCTCGCGCAGGTGCTCTCGCGCGCGCTCGTAGAGCGGCGGGTAGAACACCCGGCTCGGGTCGACCTCGAGCGGACGCGGCGCGCCGCGCCGCTCGGGCGGCATCTCGCTCTGCCCGCCCAGGCCGATGCGATCGGCGAGGTCGGAGTCGACCGGCGCGAAGAGGCGGTTGTCGGGCAGCTCCTCCTCGAGCACGCTCACCACCTGCGAGCGCAGGTAGTCGGCGGTGAAGTGGCTCGCGCCCGGGAACGAGGTGCCGACGACGTCGAGGCGCGGACCGGGCTCGATCTGCACCTCGAGGATCGCGGTGTCGGGCGCCTCGCCGCGGAAGCGCGCGAGCGTGACGCGCGCGTCGCGGTAGCCGTGTCGCTGGTAGAGCGCGACCGCGCGCTCGCGCAGCGCCTCGAGCGTGCGCCGCCCGAGCCGGTGCTGCTCGGTCTCGAGCGCCTCCTCGACCGTCGTGCGCTGGAGCGGCTCGTGCCCGACGATGCGCACCGTGTAGCGCGGGCCCGCGCGCAGGCGCACCGAGAGCACCGCCCCGGCGTCTTCGCGCCGGATCTCCGGCGGATCGGCTCGCGCCTCGAGGAACCCCGCGCGGCGCAGGCGGCTGCGCAGCTCGTTGAGGCCGTCGCCCAGGCGGGTACGGTCGACCACGTCGCCCACCGAGAGGCCGAGCGCGCCGGGCAGGTCCACGTCGCTCGGCGGCGCGTCCTCGAGGTGCTCGTAGCGCGCCACGCGCAGCGGCTCGCGCTCCTCGACGCGCACGCGCAGGATCTTGCGCGAGGGGTCGTCCGTGTCGCGCAGCGCCACCCGCACGAGCGCGTCGACGTAGCCGCGCTCCGCGTACTGCTCGCTCACCGCGTCGGCGATGCGGCGCAGCTCCGCGACGTCGATCTCCCCGTCCGGCCCGAGCACGATCGCGGCGCGCACGTCGTCGTCGGAGAGCGCCTCGTTGCCGTCGATGTCGATCCGCCCGACGAGCACGCGCGGCACGACCCGCACGATCAGCGCGACGCCTCCGTCCACGACCTCGACGTCGATCTGCGCGTCCGCCCAGCGTCCGGTCGAGAGGAGCTGCTCGGTCGCGCGGCGCACGAGCGCGCGCGACAGCGTCGCCCCCGGCGCGACGCCGGTGTCCGCGTCGGCCGCGCCGAGCTCACCCTCGACGCGCACCTCGACCACGCGCCGGCCCGCGAGCGTGGCGGGGACCTGCGCTCCGGCCACGCCCGCGCCGAGCGCGAGCGCGGCCAGCGCGAGCCCGAGGGGGCGGGCTCCACGGGTGCTGTTCGGTGATCGCCGCAGTCGGCGCCGAGGTTACCCAAGGAGCGCCGTCCCGTCGCCGAGTTGTCGCCTCACTCGAACTCGAGGTGGTAGACCCAGTCGACGCCGAGGTTCCCGAAGGAGCTGGTGCCGTCGTAGTTGTAGTTGTCGTAGCTCACGCCGACGCGCTGGTTGTCGTCGATGGTGAGGTCGACGGCGCCGCGGAACTCGCGCGCCTCGCCGACGCCGGTGGTGGCGCTCAGCCTCACGCGCTCGGCGATGCGGGTGCCGACGGAGATGCGCGGCTCGCTGCGGCCGGTGCGCAGGCTGTAGCCGGTGACCACGCCGAACTCGTCGATGCCGATCGTGCGGCGGACCTCGCGGTCGACGCCGGTCACGCGCGTGAGCGCGTCGAGCGCGGCGCTCGTGGCGAGGCCCTCGCCCTGCTGGAGCTGGTTGAGCTCGGCGCGGGTCATGCCGATCGCGAGCAGGGTCAGGACGTCCTCCCGCGAGAGCTCGGGCTCGGAGCGCGTCGCGAGCGTGAGGTCGTTGGGCGGCGTGCCGTCGAGGGTGAGCGTGATGCGGAAGCTCGGCGCGCTCAGGTCGCTCGCGCGCCGGACCTCCGTGACCGCGATGACGTGCAGGTGCGGGGTGATGCGCTGCTCGTCGGTGAAGTCGATGGTGCCCGTGCGCACGACGAACTCGTTGTTCTGGAAGAAGAGCTGCCCGCGGCGGATCTCCATCGCGCCGAGCACGCCGAAGCGCTGGTCGGTGCCGACGATGCGGAAGGGCTGGTCCTGCGTGCGGATGCGGACGTCGGCGTTGATCAGGTTGTTGGCGATGCGGAAGGGCGCGCGCTGCACGACGCGCAGATCGAGCGCGACGAGGTCTTGCTCTGGGTCGTAGCGCGCGACGCGCGTGCGCTCGGTGCGGAAGGCGCCGCGCACGAACGAGGCGGCGACGTCGCCGAGGCTGCGCAGCTCGATCGGGCGCGAGTACTCGAAGCGGTCGACGCGCATCTCGCCGCGCAGCGCGGGCAGGCGGTCGCCGCGGCTCCACGTGAGCTCGGCCCGGCCGCCGAAGCTCGCCTCGATGCCGTCGCCGAAGTCGTAGTCGAGGCCCGTCGCGCGCAGGTCGAACGCGTAGCGATCGAGCCCCGCCCCGCGCAGCTCCGCGCTGCCCGACACGAGCTCGACGCGCCCGCCCGCGACGTCGGCGCCGAAGCCCTCGAAGAGGATCGAGCGCTGGCTGAAGCGGATGGTGCCGGCGAGCCGATCGACCACCGGCTCGAACGAGGCGAACCGGAAGCGGCCGCCGCGGACCTCCGCTTGCCCGTAGAGCTCGGGGGCCGCGAGCGGGCCGGTCACGGAGAAGCGGCCGACCACGCTGCCGCTCGCCTCGCTCACCGAGCGCGTGAGCCGCGAGACGACGCCGAGGTCGACGTCGCCGTTGACGCGCAGCGCGAGGCCCTCCTCGAGCGAGGCCCAGCCCTGGACGCCGATGCGCGAGCTCGGCGCTCGGAAGCGCGCGCGCTCGATCGCCAGCACGCCGTCCTTGAAGGCGAGGCTGACCTCGCGGTGGCTGCGGATCTCGATGTCGCCCTGCGCGACGCGCACGTCGTCGAGGCGCGCGTGGCCCTCGAGGGTCTCGGGCCGGCGCAGGCCGCCGTCGACGAACGCGAGCACGCCGCTGAGCGATCCGTCGAGCGGGGTACCGTCCGGCGTGCTCGGCAGCAGCGGGCGCAGCGCGAGCGCGTCGAGGCGCAGCACGCCGCGGATCGGCAGCGCCTCGCTGCGCCCGACCGCGAGGTCGACGACGAGGTGATCGTCGAGGCCGCGGCCGCAGATCGTGAACGCCATCGGCCGGCTCAGCCGCGCGCGCGGCCCGTCGACGGTGCGCAGCGGCGGGTCCGCGGGCCAGCTCGCGCGCGCGAGCCCGTCGCGCGCCTGGCCGCACTCCGCGCCCGCGAGCGCCGCCGCGTCCCAGTCGAGGGCCTCGGCGACCCACGGGTCCTCGCTGTCCGTCAGGCGCACGTAGAAGCGGCCGTCGCCCAGCGGGCGGCCGTCGTAGGTGACGTTGGTGACGCCGACGTCGAAGTGCGCGCGCATGACCTCGAACGTGCCGCCGACGTGGCCGACGACCGTCCCGACGCCGGCGAGGCCGGGGACGCGGTCGCCGAGGCCCTCGAGCTCGGCGAGCGAGAGGCGATCCGCGACCGCGTGCAGGTCGAGCCGCCCGCCGAGCGACATGCGCCCGTCGAGCGTGATCGAGCCGCGGCCCTTCTGCAGCGACAGGTGCGCGATGGAGAGCTCGCCGCCCTCGGCGCCGCGGTCCCAGTCGAGCCAGCGCCAGCGCCCGACGAGGTGCCCGTCGGTGAACGCGTAGCCGTCGAGGTTCGCGGACGGGAAGTCGAGGTTCATGTCGACCTCGAGCGTCCCGCTCGGGCGGTCGCCCGGGAACCCGTTCGTATAGTGCAAGCTCGCTTGCCCCCGCGTGACGCCCTGGTACGGGAGGTAGCGCTCGTCCTCTTCGAGCCCGAACACGTGGTAGAAGTCGCGCAGGCGCAGCTCGTCCGCGTGCAAGAGGCCGGTGAGCTCGAAGCGATCCGAGTGGAAGTCGAGGTAGAGGTCCTCGACGCGGTAGCGGCTCTCGTCCTTGACGGCGTGCACCATCCCGAAGCGCACGCCGAGCCCGTCGGGGTCGAGCCGGACGCTGTCGCTGTGCACGTCGCCGAGGCGGAAGTCGTCGAACACGAACCCGGCGAGCGCCACCTCGCCCGTCACGTGCGGGTCCTGGAACGTGTTGTCGATCGAGCAGCGCCCGCTGCCCACGCCCTCGATCGCCCAGCGGTCGAGCGGCGTGATGTCGCGCAGGTCGAGCCCCTCCGCGCGCGCCTCGACGCGGAACTCGTTGTGGAAGCCGAGCAGCACGTTGCCGCGCAGGGTGGTGCGCGGCAGCGTCCCGACCAGGTTCTCGAACCGCACCGCGTCCTCGCGGATCGACCAGCGGCCGGTGAAGTCGCCGCGCGGGATGCTGATCACGCGGCGCACGCGGGCCGCGTGCCACGGGTCGTGGCTCACCTGGAAGTCGCGCGTCGCGAGCCGGATCGGGCCCGAGAGCGCGAGCGGGTCGAGCGTGCCCGCGAGGTTCATCTCGCCGTCGAAGAGCCACTCGACGATGCCGTTCTGAGTCACGCCGAGCATCAGCATGAGGCGCGCCATGCTGAGTCCGTCCGGCCGCGCCGTGACGTCGACCGGGAAGCCGCGCTCCGGGTCGAGCGTGATCGCGCCGCCGAGCGCGACGCGCCCGCCGCCGCGCGGCAGCTCCGCGACGCTGCCCTCGAGGAGCTGGATCTCGCGGCCGCTCGCGCGCAGCTCGAGGTGGGTGCGCTCGCCGATGCCGAACTGCTCGATCGCGGCGCCCTCGAGGTCGACGGTGCCGCGCGCGATCTGGGCTTCGCCCTCCATCGAGAGGCGGGCGTCGACGGCGACGCGCCCGCGGATCGGCGGCAGCGTGACGTCGTCGGGGAAGGGCGCGCGCGCGAGGTGCGCGAGGTCGTAGCGCACCGTCACGCGGCCCGCGTAGCCCGTCTCCTCGAAGGGCAGCGGCAGCCGCCCCTCCTCGACCGACACCTCGAGCTCGCCCGCGGCCAGCCGCAGGTGCGGGACCCGCAGGTGATCGCCCGCGACGTCCACCACGCCGCTCACGTGCTGGATCTCCTCGCGGCCGCGCGCGTGCTCGACCCAGCCGTCGCGGCAGTCCGCGTCGACGGTGAAGCCGCTCGCGGTGGACCAGAGGTGCAGCTCCACGTCGCGGAGCTGTCCGCTCGCGTGGGGCTGCGCGTCGACGGTCAGCGTGGAGTCGAAGACGTGCAGCGCCTCGAACGGCAGGCGCGGCTGGCTCGGCCCGTCGTCGCCGGCGCGGGGGAGGTTGCGCACCTCGCCGTTGCGCACGACGAGCCGCAGGTTCGCGCGCCGGATGGTGATCGTCTGGATGTCGAGCCCGCCGCGGAGCAGCGCGCGGAAGCTCGGCGCGATGCGCAGCTCCTCGGCCTCGGCGGTGCGCCCGTAGACCGGGTCGTCGAGGGTGATCTCGCGCGCGACGAGGGAGAACGGGACGAGCTGGAGCTGGATGCGGCCGATGCTCGCGTCGAGGCCGAGCTCGCGGCGGATGGCGTGCTGCGCGAGGGCCTGCAGGCGGTCGCGGCTCCCGCGCGCGCGGACGAGGCTCGCCGCCGACGCCGGGATCGCGATGGCGAACAACCCGACGACCAGCGCCCAGAGGCGCCACCGTCTCCAGCGTCGAGCGCGCGTCACCTCAGAGCTCGGTACCTACCACGGTGGCCAGTGCACCCCCGCCTTCCTTGCGGGATCGTGGCGCTTTACGGCGTTCGCCGCCAGCCGGCGCCCTGCGCGCTATACCTGGCTCATGGTCGATCCGAACGCCGTGCTCGCCGGCCGCACCCGCGAGACCCGCATCCGTCGCGACGACGCGGGGCGCTGGTTCGACGGCGAGGACCCGATCACGCACCCGCTGTTGACGCGGGCGTTCGACGCGTGGCTCCTCCCCGCGCCCGACGGCTCGGGCCGCTGGTGCCTCTCGAACGACATCAACTGGGCGTTCGTCGCGCTCGAGGGGCCGCCGCGCTTCGTGCGCTCGCTCGACGCGGACGGGGCGCAGATCGTCTTGCACCTCTCGGACGACACGCGCGCGCCGCTGGCCCCCGAGACCTTGCGCCAGGGCCCGGACGGCGCGCTCTACTGCGACGTCCGAGGGCTCGTCGCGCGCTTCGATCGGCACGCCGCGATGCAGCTCGCGGAGCGGCTCGGCGAGGACGAGCGGGGCGTCTACCTCGAGGTGGGCGGCGCGCGCGTGCGTCCGCCGACCGTCGACGATCCGCTCGCCGTGCGGTAGAACCAGCCTCGTGGACAAGCGCCGCCGTGCCGACTGGATCGCCGGGCTGATCGTGCTGTCGATCGGGGCGCCGCTGCTCGCCGTCGGCGCCACCGCGTTCGCGCGGGGCGAGCAGGCGCGGCGGCAAGCTCCCGTGCGCGGGCTGATCGGTCCGCAGGCATACGCCGCGTTCTCGCGCGGCGAGACGTTCCCGCAGCACTACCTGGGCAACGACCGCACCGCGCCCGACTTCGCGCTGCCGATGCGCGACGGCTCGACGTGGCGCCTGTCCGAGCACCGCGGCCGCGTGATCGTGATGAACTTCTGGACGGTGACCTGCCAGCCCTGCATGGAGGAGATGCCGAGCCTGATCGAGCTGGCGACGATCCTCCAGGGCCGCCGCGACATCGAGCTGGTGACGATCAGCGTCGACCGCGACTGGGAGACGGTCCGCTCGGCGGTGCCGGACGGCTCGCCGCTGAACGTCCTGCTCGACCCGGACCGCGCGGTGGTCAACGGCAAGTTCGGCACGCGGCTCTACCCCGAGACGTGGGTGATCGACGGCGAGGGCTTCATCCGCCTGCGCGTCGACGGCCAGCGCGCGTGGTCGAGCGCCCTCGCGGTGCAGGCGTTCGAGAGCTTCCGCTGATCCGCCGCGGATCACTCGTCGAGCCAGGGCGCGCGCGCCTCCTCGGGGCCGGCGTCCGTCGGGAGCTCGACCGGCAGCTCGGCGGGGCCCGCGTCGGGCAGCGAGCGCAGGCCAAGGCGCGGCATCCGGTGCTCGAACACGAGGCTCGCGCCGGCGAGGCCGAGCCCGAACAGCGCGCCCGCCGCGAGCGCCGCGAGCATCGCGCGCCGGCTCACCTGCGGTGCGACCGCCTTGACCTCCTCTCTCGAGAGCTCGTCGTCGTCGCTCATGGCGTCCGAAACCCCAACGCTCGAGCGTAGCGCGTTCAGTCGCTCATGAGCGGCTCGAACAGGACGAGCCCCGACACGATCGCGACCAGATCGAACGCGAGCAGGATGCGCAGCCACTCGAGCGTCTCGCCGAGCGGCGCACCGCCGAGCACCTCGCGCGTCGCGACGACGCCGGCGACGAGGCCCGGCGACGACAGCGGGAACAGCACGACCGAGAGCATCAGGTCGCGCGCGCGCGTGCGCACGCTCATCGCCGCGAAGAGCGTCCCCATCGCGACGTAGCCGGTCATCCCGAGCACGAGGATCACCGCGGCCGAGAGCAGCTCTTCGCCGAGCTCGACGCGGAACAGGATCGCGACGACGGGCAGCAGCACGAAGTCGATCGCCATGACGAAGACCCACGTGCCGAGCATCTTGCCGAGGTAGATCGCGGCGCGCGGGACCGGCGCCAACAAGAGGCCGCGGATCGCGTCGGCCTCGCGCTCGCGCGCCCACGAGCGGCCCATCGCGAGCACGCCCGCGAACGAGGCGCCGACCCAGAGCACGCCGGGCGCGAGCCGGCGCGCCGTCGCGTCGTCGAGGAAGAACGCGAGCGACGTGAGCACGGTGACGAGCAGGCCGAACAGGCCCGCGGTCACGAGGATCTCCTTCGTACGGATCTCGACGCGGAGCTCCTTCTCGAGGATCGCCCACGTGCCGCGCAGCATGCGGTTCACGACGGCGCGACCTTCCCGCGGTCGAGCGGCAGGACGCTGTCCGCGAGGCGCTCCGCGAGCTCGGGGTCGTGCGTGATCAGGACGACGATCGCGCCGCGCTCGCGCTCCGCCTCGACGGTGACGACGAGGCGCTCGACGCCGCGCACGTCGAGGCCGGTCGAGGGCTCGTCGAGCAAGAGGAGCTGCGGCGAGTGCATGAGCGCGCGCGCGAGGGCGAGCCGCTGGAGCTGACCCCGCGAGTAGGTGCGCGCCGGCCGCTCGCCCCAGCGGCCGATCTCGAAGCGCTCGACGAGGCCGTCGATCACCTTCGCGGCGTGCTCGATCTCGTAGAGGCGCGCGAAGAGCGCGAGGTTCTCGCGCGCCGACAGATCGGGGTAGGTCATCGCGGCGTGGGCGAGGATGCCGATCGCGCTGCGCAGCTCGCTCCCGCGGCGCACGCCGGTGTCGCCGTAGCGGACCTCGCCGCGGCTCGGGCGCACGAGCTGCGCGAGGATGTTCAAGAGCGTGCTCTTGCCCGAGCCGTTCGGGCCCTCGATGACCGTCACCTGCCCGGCGCGGAACGTCGCGTCGACGCCGCCGAGCGCGCGGGTCGCCCCGTACACCTTCACGAGGCCCTTCACCTCGACGCGGTCGAACACCATGCGCGGCGCAGTATCGCCGATCCGGCCGGCCGCCGAAGAGATCGGTGACGATCGCGCCGACGGCGAGCCTCGGCGCGGGTGGCTTCGCCGCCGTGGGGGAAGGGGGCGCAGCGGCGCACCTTCGAGGGCTCAGAACAGATCCGTGACGATCGCGTCGAGGTGGAGCCAGCGCGCCTCGGGGACGCGCATCGCGTCGCCCTCGACCCGGAGGTCGCCGCGCTCGATCCGCCGCGCGATCGCGCGCTCGCGTCCCGCCCGCGGGTCGAGGCCGGTGCGCGCGCGCACGGCGTCGAGCGCGACGCCCTCGCGGGTGCGCAGGCCGAGCATCAAGGCCTCGCGCACGCGGTCCTCGGGCGACAGCGTCTCCTCGAAGACCACCGCGCCGGCGGGCGCGGCGAGGTAGCGCTCGGGGCGCGGGTCGTTCTTGGTGCGGAGGCCATCGAGCGCGCCGACCGCGCCCGCGCCCAGGCCGAGGTAGTCGCCGCCGCGCCAGTAGTGGAGGTTGTGCTGCGACTCGCGCCCCGGCCGCGCGTGGTTGCTCACCTCGTAGTGGGAGAAGCCCGCCGCCGCGAGCTGCTCGCGCGCGCGCTCGAACGTGTCGGCGAAGTCGTCCTCGGGCGCGAGCGCGAGCCGTCCCTTGCGGTGGAGCGCGCCGAACTGCGTGTCGGGCTCGATGGTGAGCGCGTACGCGCTCACGTGCTCGACGCCGGTCGCGAGCACGCGCGCGAGCTCCTCGGCGAAGTCGCCGGCGCGCTGGCCGGGCATCCCGAACATCAGATCCGCGCTCACGCGCTCCATCACCGGGACGACCGCGTCGAGCGCGCGCAGGGCGCCCGCCGCGTCGTGCAGGCGCCCGAGGAAGCGCAGGCGGGCGTCGTCGAGGGACTGCACGCCGATCGAGAGGCGGTTCACCCCGACCTCGCGCAGGCGCGCCGCTTTGTCCGCGTCGAGCGAGGTCGGGTTGCACTCGACGGTCACCTCGATCGGATCCGTGCAGCCGAACGCCGCGCGGACCGCGGCGAGCACGCGGCCGAGCGCGGCCGGGTCCCAGAGCGACGGGGTGCCGCCGCCGAAGAACACGCTGACGAGCGCGCGCCCCGAGAGGTCGCGGGCGGACAGCTCCGCGAGCACCGCGTCGGCGTAGGCGTCGTGCGGGACCTCGGCGCGCCGGATCGCCGCCGAGGCGAAGTCGCAGTAGGGGCACTTCGCGAGGCACCAGGGGAAGTGCACGTAGGCGCTGGTCGGTTGGGCTTGACCCATCGGCGTCGAGACCTATCTTGCGCGCGCCCGCCGCCATGTCGAAGCGCGACTACTACGAGGTCCTGGGCGTCGCGCGCGACGTCGGGGAGGCCGAGCTGAAGAAGGCCTACCGCAAGCTCGCCCTGCAATACCACCCCGACCGCAACCCGGACGACCCCGAGGCGGAGGCCAAGTTCAAGGAGGTCTCCGAGGCGTACGGCGTGCTCTCGGACGCGGACAAGCGCGGGATATACGACCGCTACGGGCACGCGGGCCTGTCGCAGGGTGGCGGCCCCGGCTTCAACAACGTCGAGGACATCTTCAGCCACTTCGGCGACATCTTCGGCGATCTGTTCGGCTTCGGCGGCTTCGGGGGCCCGTTCGGCGGCGGCGGCCGGCGCCGGGTCGACATGCCGGTCCGCGGCGACGACCTGCGCGCCCAGGTCACGCTGACCCTCGAAGAGGCGGCGTTCGGCGCTCAGAAGGAGGTCGAGGCGGGCTACGCCGCGCCGTGCAGCGCGTGCCAGGGCACGGGCGCCGAGGGCGGCGAGCTCGACACCTGCGGCACCTGCCAGGGCCGCGGGCAGGTCGCCTACAGCCGCGGCGCGTTCATGCTGTCCTCGACGTGCCCGGCGTGCCGCGGGCGCGGTCGGGTCCCCAAGGCCGCGTGCTCCACCTGCGAGGGCGGCGGCGAGGAGCTGATCGAGCGGCGCGTGAAGGTGACGATCCCGGCCGGCATCGACGAGGGGCAGAGCCTGCGCCTCGCCGGCCAGGGCCAGCCGGGCCAGCGCGGCGGGCCGCCGGGGCACCTCTTCGTCGTCGTCGACATCGAGCCGCACGCGCACTTCCGGCGCGACGGCGTCCACCTGATCTACGAGCTGCGCCTGTCGTTCCCGCAGGCGGCGCTCGGCGGCAAGCTCCCCGTCCCGACGCTCGGTGAGGGCAGCGAGCCGGTCGAGGTGACGGTGCCCGCGGGCATCCAGCCGGGCGAGCACCTCGTGGTGCGCGGGCAGGGCGTCCCGCGCCTCGACGGGCGCGGGCGGGGCGACCTCATCGCGGTCGCGACGGTGGACGTGCCGCAGAAGCTGTCGAAGAAGGCCAGGGAGCTGCTCGCCGAGCTGCAGGCGACGTTCGAGCGGGAACGCTGACGACGCCGGCGACCGGCGCGTCGAGCGCGGCGTGCGTCGCGAGGTAGGCCGCGTCCATCGCGCGCCGCCCCGCGTCGAGGTGGAACGGCCCGGCGCGGGGGAGGTCCTCGAGCACGAGCGCGACGAGCCCCGGGCGCGAAGGGATCGCGAGCGCGGGCGAGCCGCGTCGCCGCCACGGCGAGCGCGACGCGAGGTGGTGGTAGAGGACGCGCGGCGCGCCCGCGAGCCCGGCGAGGCCCGGCCGATCGCGCACGCCGCCGTCGACGAGCACGCCGCCCGCGTGCACCACCGGGTGGAACATCAGCGGCACCGCGCAGCTCGCGTGGAGCGCCGGCGCGAGCGGCCCGCGGTCGAGCACGCGCACGCGGCGGCGCAAGAGATCGTAGACGCTCACCCCGACGGGGACGCGGCAGTCGGCGAGGTCTTCGACCGGCGCGAGCGCCTCGAGCCGCGCGCGAAAGAGCTCGCCGCGCAAGAGCCCCGCGCCCGGCGCCGGATCCCAGAACTCGGCGCGCTCGAGGCGGGTGAGCTCGCGGCCGAGCGCGGCGGCCGAAACGCCCGCCGCCCACAGCCCGGTGACGAGCGCGCCCGCGCTCGAGCCGGCCACACGTGTCGGGAGCAAGCCTTCTTCCTCGAGCGCGCCGAGCACGCCCGTGTGCGCGAAGAACCCGAAGAACCCGCTCGACATCCCGAGCGCGAACGGCTCCTCGCGCAGCCACTCCCGCAGCGTGGGCATGTCAGCGCGTGGGCAGGCGCGCGGCGAGCTCGGGGAGCCGGCCGTGATCGAGCCAGGTGTAGACGCCCCACGTCTGCAGCACGCGGCGCGTGTAGCGGCGCGTCTCGTCGTAGGGGATGTCCTCGATCCACTCGTCGAGGCTCTGCTGCGGGCGCTCGCGCAGCCACCGATCCGTCGCGCCCTGGCCGGCGTTGTAGGCGGACGGGAGCACGACCGGGTTGCCCTCGTAGCGGCGCCAGAGCCAGCCCATGTAGGCGGCGCCGACGCGCACGTTGATCGCGGGATCGCGCAGCGTGACGGCGGTCGGCGCGGCGATCCCGAGCGGGCGCGCGAACCGGCGCGCGGTCGGCACCAGGAGCTGCGTCAGCCCGTAGGCCTGCGCGGTCGAGACGACGCCCGGGTGGAAGCTCGACTCCTCGCGCGCGATCGCGAAGATCAGCTCGGCGGGGACGGGCGACTCGGCGGCGGCCGTCTCGATGAAGCCCGCGTACGCGCGGGGGAACGCGATGCGCCAGCGCGCGAAGTGCGCGCCCGCCGGCGGCTCGCGCATGAAGTCGCGGAGCTGGCGCCGGGTGAGGTTCACCGCGCGGTAGTGCTCGCCGGCGCGGTCGAGGAGCGCGGCGTGGACCCAGCGCAGCTCGTCGTCGCCGTCGCGCGCCTCGAGCCACGCGAGCTCGCGCTCGGCGTCGCTCACCTCGCCGACCGACAGCAGCGCGATCGCGCGCGCGAACGCGTCGCTGTCGAACACGGCGCGCCACGGGAAGCGGATCGCGCCGTCGCCGCGCGCGCCGAGGAGCGCCCGCGCGGCCGTCGCGCTCGCCTCGTCCGTCGCCTCGAGCCGCGCGAGCGCCTGCTGCGCGAAGTACGAGAGCGGCGCGTCGCGCACGACGGCGGTGAACGCCTCGGTCGCCTCGTCGCCGCGGCCGAGCTCGGCGAGCACGCGCCCGCGCCAGTACTCCGCGCGCCCGGCGAGGTCCTCGCGATCCTCGCCGGCGCCGTCGGCCGCGAGGGCGGTGAGGTGTGTCAGCGAACCTTGCAGATCTCCAGCGCGGCGCGCGCGCCACGCGAGCATGAAGCGAGCTCGGCCGCGCATGTCGCCCGCCGGGTAGTCGGTGGGCAGGGCGGTGAGCTTCTCGACCATCCGCTCCTCGCGCCCGAGCTCGCCGTCGATCAGCGCCGCCTGGTAGCGCGCGTCGTCCGCGAGGCTGTGCTCCGGCGTCGTCGCCTCGAGGCGCGCGTACTGCGCGAGCGCGAGCTCGTCCTCGCCGGCCGAGCGGAAGCCGCGGCCCGCGAGGTAGTAGGCCCACGCGCGCACCTCGGCCGCCTCGCACTCGCGGCCGACCTGGACGAGCAGCTCGGCGGCGCGGCGGCGCTGGCGGCGGAAGTAGATCGCGCGGCCCTGGCCGAGCCGCGCGCGGCACGCGAGCCCGTCGTCGCGCGTGCGCGCGGCCACGTCGGCGAACGCTTGCTCCGCCTCCGCGAACTGCACCGCGGCCGCGAGCGCGCTCGCCCGCGCGAAGCCGTCCTCCGGGCTCGGATCCGCGAGGCGGCGACGCTCGCTCGCCGGCAGCGCGGGCAGCACCGCCGCGACCCGCGCCTCGGCCTCGCGGGCCACGCTCGAGAGCGGCGCCCGCGTCGCGACCCGGCGCCAGAGCGCGATCGCCTCCGCCTTCGCCGCCGCCTCCTCGCGCGCGGCGAGGAGCTCCGCGAGCGGCATCGCCACGGCGGCCGCGGCCGTGTCCGGGCTCGCCGCGGCGAGCAGCGCGCGCAGGAGCGGCTCGGCCTCCTCGGCGCGGCCCGCGGCCACGAGCGCCGCGGCTTGGAGCTCGCGCGCCGGCTCGCGCCCCGCCCACTCGAGGGCGGTGAGCGGCGCCACCTCGTCCGCCGCGCGCGCGGGGTCCGAGTCCATGGCGAGCCGCGCCCGCCAGAGCCGCGCCCACGGGGCGAGCGCGTGCTCCGAGTCGGCCACGTGCGCGAGCGTCGCGGAGGCTTGCCCCGGCCGGCCCGCGGCCTGGCTCGCGCGCGCGCTCAGCCACCGCAGCCGGTGGACGTCTTCGCCGTTCGGCGCGGCGAGCGCCGCGGTCGCGAGCGCGGCCGCGCGCTCCGGCTCGCCCGCGTCGAGCGCCGCGAGGATCTGCCCGGCGGCGGTCGAAGGATCGCGGCGCACCACGTCCGGGTCGAACGCGGCGTCGGCGCGCGCGGGCTCGGCGGGCGCCGCTTCGCGCGGGCGCTCGGCGCCGGCGCGGCCCGCCGGGGTCGGCGAGGGCTCGGGCGCGCCGCACGTCGCCACGGTCGCCGCCATCGCCGCGAGGGCGGCTCGGATCGCGCCAGAGGTCACCATCGTCCTCGAGCCTACGGAGCCCCCCGATCGCCGCCAAAGAAACTGCGCACGCACATGCCTCGCTCCTCCAACCAAGGTAGCGGGTCTTCTTCTTCCGCTCACGCGCGGCGGCCGCCCCCCGAGAGCTCGGGGAGCGGCCGCCTCGGGGTCGCGGTGGGGTCGGTCAGCGCGCGCCGCGGGGGCCGCGGGGCCCGCGCTCGCCGCCCTCGCCGCCGCCGCGCGGGCCGCGCTGCCCGCGCTCGCCGCGCTGGCTGCGCAGCTCACCGAGCGCGCTGCGCTGCTCGGCCGAGAGCACGGCGTCGAGCTGCGCCTGCGTCCGCGTCCGGAGCGCCTCGAGCGCCTCGCGAGGGCTCGTCTCGTCCGTGCGCGACTGCTCGAAGATCGCCCGGCGCTGCGCGTCCGCCTGCGAGAAGATGTTGCGGACCTGCTGCGCCTGGGTCGGGGTCAGCGAGAGCCGCTCCGTCATGTGCGCGACCCGCCGGTCGAGGTGCTCGCGCGCTCGGGTGGTGCGCAGCTCCTGCATCCGCGCCCGCTGCTCGGGGGTCAGCACGTTCTGCATCGCCTCCCGCGAGCGCTGGTGGATGGCGCGCATCTCGGTGCGCTGCGCCTCGGTGAGGTTCAGCTCGGCGAACGGCTGGCCGTGGCCGCGGTGCATGTGGCCGCGCCGGCCGTGCGCGCCGTGGGGCGGCCCGCGCCGCGCGCCGTCGGGCGCCTGCGCGGTGCCGGGGCCCCGCGCGCCCGGGCTCTGGGCGGAGACGGAGGAGACGACCGGGCCGGCGAAGCAGAGGGCGGCGCCGAGCGAGACGGTCGAGAGGATCTTGGAGAAGGTGTTCATGGCGTTCGTTCCTTTTCTTTGCCGGGGGTTGTCGTGCCGGCTCATGGGTAAGGAACGAACCGCGTCTGAAGCACCTCCTAAGCGCGCGACCATTTCTTCGCGCGCTCTACTCTTGCTCGGCCGCGCGGTCTCTGGCGCGGAGCCGCTCGTCGGCCCAGCGCTCGCGGTGACGCTCGACCGCGCGCTGGTCGGCCCACGCCGCGCCGAGCGCCCG
>JAHBWG010000170.1 GCA_019637095.1 Sandaracinaceae bacterium
GGGCGCTGGAGCAGGTTGAAGCCGACGTCGATCGCGAGCGGGCCGACCGGCGTGACGCTCCGCGGCGCCTGAGACATACGAACCGGGGATACGGGGGGGCGCCGGTCGCGGGAGCCGAATCGGGCGGCCGAGTCGGCGCGCCGCTGACGCGGGGATGGGACGCGAACCCCCACGCCGACGTCCACGAGGGTCCCGTGGGGCCGCAGGTCGGCCGTGATCGGACGCTCCTCTCTTGGGTTGGGAGGGGGCCGGCCGAGCGGCTCGGCTGACGTGCGCGCGGTGGCGGCGTGTCGCGTTCGCTCTGGACCGAAACGCTGGGGCGTCGGCGTCGGCGTCGCCGGCGGCGTCGGCGGCGGCGAAGCGGGGTCGGCCGCGTCGGCTTTGGCGTCGGCTTCGGCTTCGGCGTCGGCTTCGGGCTCGATCGGGGTCGGGCGCTGGGGACGGCGCTGCGCTCCGCGGCGCGCACGCTCGATGGGCCGGGCGCGCTCGGGAATGGCGTCGAGCTCGTCACGTCGCGCTGGATCGAGATCGACCTCCACGCGACCGCCGAGGAGTCGCGGCGAGCGGGTGCAGTCACTCCTCGACGGGGTCACCTCGCTCGAGCAGCGCGATGGCGAGCTCGATCGCTGGGATGGCCGCGAGATCCTTGGGGCGCGCGGCGGTCCTCTTGCTATGGAGGATGCGCTCGAGCGGCAGGACGGGCAGCCGCAGCCCGTCGACGTCCTCGTGATGCCGCGAGGCGTACTCTCGATCGAACCCCTCCAGCCCGCTCATGTGGAGGACGACGTCGAAGCGCTCGCTGAGCTCCTCTCCGCCGATCCTCGGTGGTCCCATCCCGAAGGAGCCCGAGATCCAGATCCCACCGGCGGCGCGGACCGCCTCCGCGAGGCGGGGATCCGTCACGTCCTCGAACCAGAGGTCGACATCCTCGGTCGAACCGCGCGCGCCTTGCAGCAGCGCGGCGCTCATCCCGACGACGAGGTAGCGGACTCCGCGGGCGTCGAGCTCAGCGAGGAAGCGTCGCTCGGCGGTGCTCAGGGCGGAGTCGTGCATGTCGCAGTCCGAGCGCGAGGCGCTCCGCGGGGCTTCGCCGTAGCTGCCTCAGCGCCCGGTAGACGTCGTCCTCGTCGAAGCCGAGCTCTTCGGCGAGCTGCGCCGCGCGGCGTCGCAACGCGGCGTCACGCTCGACCCAGGCTCGCTCTTCGGCTGAGAGCTCCATTCGCGGCAGTATGTCACGCGCGGCGAGGGCGCGCTGCGGATAACGGGGCGCCGCAAGCGCCGCGGCCGCGGCTACGCGCACACGCTGTTCATCGGCCGTCGCTGACGACGAGTTCGACGCCGACTTCGACGGAGTCGAGTCAGGCCGCTCGCGCCGCGCCGCCGAGCCCGTTCCCGCGTTCCGGTCCCTTAAGGGGCGGAATCGGGAACGAGGCTCCACAGACCGTCGCGTCGCTCGATGCGGCGGTCGTCGGCGAGTTGGGTGAGCACGAAGCCGAGGCGCTCGTTGCGGACGCCGAGGTGGGCGCGTAGCTCGGTGCGCGTTCGCGGGCGTTCGGCGAGGGCGCAGAGGACGTCGGCGCCGAGATCGCGCTCGGTGCGCTCGTGGTCGGCTTCGAGCAGCTCGAGGTGCAGGTCGCCGTCGTCGTCGTCGCCGACGAGGTGCAGTGCGATCGGGTCGATCGCAGAGGCGGCGCGGCGCTCGACGGCGAGCCAGAGCTGGTCGGCGACGCGCTGCACCTCCGCGCTCGCGCGCTCGCGCCCCACGGGCGGCTGCGCAAGGTCTACCTGCTGAGCCAGATCGACTCGGCGACGCGCTTCATCGTGCACAGCTTCATCGCGCTGAGCGAGGGCGCGGCGGCGCAGGAGCACGGGCTGCACGAGACGATGCTGCCGAGCGGGCGACCGCGCGGCTACTACGTCGACCACGGCTCGGCCTACGTCGCCGGGTCGCTGCGCGCGATCTGCGCCGAGCTCTCGATCGCGCTCTCGCACGCGGGCGTCGGCGACGGCCCGGCCAAGGGCGTGATCGAGCGCTGGCACCGGACCTGGCGCGAGGAGGTCGAAGACGAGCTGCCCCGACGAGCCGCTGCCCATCGCCGAGCTCAACGCGATCCACTGGGCGTGGCTGTCGCGCGAGTACCACCGGCGCGAGCACGACACGACGAAGCGCGCGCCGCTCGAGCACTGGCTCGCGGAGGCGCAACACGTGCGGCCGCACCTGCCCGGCAAGCACCTCGCCGAGGTCTTCCTCCACCGCGCGCGGCGCAAGGTCCGCAACGACGGCACGGTGAAGTGGCGAGGGCGGCTGCTCGAGGTGCACTGGTCGTTGACCGGCCAGCAGATCGAGCTGCGCTTCGATCCGAGTGACGACAGCGCGCGGCCGCGAGTCTTCGTCGAGGACCGCTTCTTCTGCGACACGACCGAGCTCGACCGCGTGAAGAACGCGTCGCGCCCGCGCCGCCGCCCGCGCGGCGAGCCCTCGCCCGAGGCGGAGCCGAGTGGCCTTGATCCGCTCGGGCAGCTCCTCGAGGAGCACTACGGAGCCACGCGCCCGGCGGGCGCCGACGACGACACCGATGACAAGGAGACGTGATATGTACGAGAAGCGATTCGGCCTGCGCGGCCACCCCCTGCCCAAGGACGCCCAGGGGCCCACCTACTTCAGCCAGACCCGCGGCTACGAGCGACTCGGGCACGCCTTCGAGACCCTGCTCACCGACGGGGGCCTCGGGCTGCTCACCGGCGCCGCCGGCGTCGGCAAGACCTCGGCGATCCGCAACCTGTGCCGGGCGCCGCCGCGGCCCGAGCACCGCGTGCTCTACTTGTGCGACACGGCGGTCGCCCCGCTCGACCTCTACCGGACGATGGCCCTCGAGCTCGGCGTCAGCCCGAGCCACCGGCGCAGCCAGCTCTGGGCGGACCTGAAGAAGGCGATCTCCCACCTCGTCGACGAGCAAGGGATCTTGCCCGTGATCGTCGTCGACGAGGCGCAGCACCTCTCGGACCGCTTCCTCGCCGACCTCGGTGGCTTCCTCAACTTCGCCTTCGACAGCCGCGACCTGTTCCCGATGTGGCTCGTCGGTATGCCCCCGCTCCTGGCCCACCTGCGCATGCAGAAGCACGTCGCGCTCGCGATGCGGGTCGCGGTGCACGTGCACCTCGAGCCGCTCGAGCGCGACCCCTTCCTCGCGTTGCTCGAGCACGGCCTCGAGGCCGCCGGTGCCAAGAAGAAGCTCCTCAGCGACCCCGCGCGCGAGATGCTCTTTCGCGCCAGCCATGGCCTGCCCCGCGTCGCCTCGCGCTTGCTCCGCGCCGCCTTGCGAGAGGCCCACCGCCGCGAGCAGGACTTCGTCGACGAACACATCGTCGAGGCCGCGATCGAGCAGATGGGCATCACGATCGCGGCTCCGCGGTGAGCACCGTCGAGCCGCTCCCGGTCGCGCGCATCGCCGAGCTGCGTGCGCCAGAGCCCTCGCGACGCTGGCTCGTCGACGGCCTCTGGAGCCGCGCCGCCGTCGGCATCATCGGCGGCGCCCCCAAGTACCACAAGAGCTGGCTCGCCCTCGACCTCGCCGTCTCCGTCGCCTCGGGCACCCCGTGCCTCGGCGCCTTCGACGTCCTCGAGACCGGGCCCGCGCTGCTCTACATGGCCGAGGACGACGCGGGCATCGTCCGCGCGCGCGTCGCTCCCGAGCTCGCCCGCGCAGCTCCCGCTCTTCACGCCCGCCGATGTCGCGCCGCTCGCTCCGCCCGAGCCGCCCTCCCGCCATCCGTGGTCGTGGCTCCTGCGCCGTGTGTTCGCGGTCGACGTCACCGCCTGCCCTGTCGACGGCTGCGGCGGACGCATGCGCATCGTCGAGCTCGCGACCAAGCCGCTTGATATCGCGCGCGTGCTCGCCGACGAAGGAATCGCTGGCGCGCGTGACCCCCCCGACGTCGCGAGAGACCTACGTCCCAGCCTCGGGGTCAGCTCCGGCTCGCGTTCGGCTGAGCATCCTCGCCTCGGCTCGGGAACTCATGATATCGCCTCGGCAGGAGTGTGGTCATTCTCAAGCCGCACCCGGGTTCGTGGAGGACTGCGGCCGCTCGGCGCCGGAGCTTCGGCCTGGCTGAGCCCACGGGTGGCCGCGGTCCCCCGATTCCCGACGATACCGCATCGCTTGCGCCCTACGCCCGCCCAGAGGTACCTTCTTCCCGGCTGGGATGTCCTCTGCACTCTCGCACTCTCGCCGAATCCCCAAGTCGGGCCACGACTCGCCGGACTGGTCGCCGCGAGATTGCGGAGGAGTTCGAGCGGAACGAGATCTGCGAACCGCCGGAGTAGAAGCGGCAAGCCGCGGACGAGGCCCCGCCCACACCGCCGAGGACCTGAGAGCGCGCCGAGGACCTGAGAGCGCGCCGGAAGGCGCCGGGGGGAGCCTGAGATGAACCTGGTGAGGCCAGCCACCATGCTGGCGTGGGCTTCGGCGCTCGCCGCCACCGCAGGTATCAACGCGGCCGCAGCGCAGGAAGCGCTCTACGCGCGCGACGACGTCCTTGCGCGAGCGCCCCTCGGAGTCGGCCCGGAGCACGTGGGTCGCTTCTACGACGTGGACTTCCGGCCTCTGGTGGGCGGGGCCAACACCCTCGTGCCCGATCCGACGCACGTACAGACGATTCCGGTAGCGCACACCCGCCGCGTTTTCCGGGCCCTACAGTCCGAGGCCGAGCTTCGCGCGAACGCGGGCGCATGGGGGATCGCAGGCCGCGTGAGCACGGCGGATGTCAGCCGTCATGCATACTTCCGCGCGTACCAGCTAGACATGCTGACCCAGGTGAACGAGTCGATCCCGATGCCAGCCGTAGTTCCGGCGAGGGCAGCGTACTATGTGTCCGGCGTCTTCGTTGGCCGGATGATCGAAGCCCACTTCTCCAGCAACTCGACGCGCACGATGGCGGGCCTCGAGGCCTCTTTCGGCGCTGCCTCCGGTGGTATTGAGACTTGGGCGCAGCAACAGCAGGTGAGCGTCCAGATCGACACCCTCGGTCTGGAGCCGTCCGACTCCGATGCGCTCTTCGCACAGACTCAGGGAGACGTACAGCGACTCTACCGGGCGAACGGTCCCCCCCGGGCGATCTTCGTGCGATTCACCCGAGTGCCATCGAACCTCCGCGCCCAGACGCTCACCGAGGTCGTCCCCTACCGGATCACGGTCGACCGGGTCGTCTTCCCGCAAACCAATCCCGCGCGTAATACGGCCTGGGACGGGTTCGGAGGCCGGCCCGATATCACGTTCCGCGTCGTCCTCGACGGCCGGACCATCTATGAGCCCACCGCGGCGGCGCGCGACACCTTCGTGCGCGACCTCGCGAGAGAACGAGGCAGCGGTAGCCCTCGGGTTGGGGTCATCGACTCCGTTTCGATCGCCGCCACTTCGGTCCTCGATTTCCAGTTCTTCGATCAGGACCTCACCGCCAGCGGATGGGATCGAGCTGGCTCGCTGATCGTGACCGCCGCCGACCTCGCATCCGTCGAAGGCTCGCGTGAGTTCGCAGTCGGCAATGGCGTTCGGTTCACACTCAGCGTCACTCGCATCGAGTAGACATGCTCGCCGTCGCCGTTGCCTCACGCATGCCGCGTGAACACGCGGCAGGTACGGTCGACCTGCGCGCGCCGCTCGGGACGGAGACGCAGTACGTCGTGGCCGGGCGCACGTCGTGCTGCGCACGCAGGGCTTCTCGAGCGACGACTACCTGTGCGACGAGCGGATGGTGGTGGCGGTCGGCGACTTGCTGCACGCTACCAGCGCGGCGTTCGACGTCAGGACCGGTCGGCTGGTGGAAGCTTCGACATACTACCCGGGTGGCGGGAGAGAGACGTTGTTGTCCGTGCCGGTCGCGCGGCGGAGGCGTCGGGCCT
>JAHBWG010000171.1 GCA_019637095.1 Sandaracinaceae bacterium
GCGCCGGGCTCGGCTCGGCGCTGGGCGCCGGCGCTGCCGCGGTCGTCGTCTCGGGCGCGGTCGTCACGCCGCTCTGGACGGGCCCGAGCGCGCCGCTCGCCGCCGCCGCGGTCGGGGTGTCGTCCCTGGTGAGGAGCACGACCGCGACGACCGCCGCGGCCGCGACGACCGAGATGCCCGCGACCGCGATCCCTACGATGAGGCCGGTGTTCGAGCGCTCTTCGCGCTTCTCCGGGATGAGCACCGGGGCGCCGAGGCTCGAGCCGATCCCGACCGCGCCGCCACCGCCGATGGAGAGCAGATCGTCGACCTTGTCGTTGCTGGCCGAGGTGATCGGCCCGCCATCGCCCGTCACGCCGGTCGCCGCCGCGAGCGCGCGGATGTCGATGAGGCCGGAGCCCTCGCCCGCCGCCATGCCGGGGCGGGGCCCGGCGCTCGGCGCGGCCGCAGCGCTGCTCGTCGACGGCGCGTCGCCCGAGCCGGTCGCGAGGGCCTGCAGGTTCGAGAGCGAGAACAGCACCGAGTTCTCGTTGCGGGCGCCGGTCAGCGCCTGGTCCGCGGAGACGCGCGGGCTCGCCGCCGCCGGCGCCGACGCGACGACGTCGTCGTCGTCCTCGCCGCCGAACGGGCTGGCGTCGTGCCCGCCGCCGAACAGGTCCGCGCCGTCATCGCGACCGCCGAACAGGTCGCCGCCGGGCGGCTCCGCCGCCGGCGCGCCGAACGGGTCGGCGCCCATCTCGGCGCTGCCGATCGCGGCGCCCTCGTCGGACGCCGACTGGCCCCCGTCGCCGCCGCCCATGACGGCGCTGACGAGCTCCTCCACGTCCTGCGCGGCCTTCCAGTCGTCGAAGCCCTCGCGCCACACGAAGGCGTCCCAGCCGATCGTGCCGACCGAGAGCATCTCGCCGATCTGCGCCGGCGAGAACGGACCCTGCTGGTCCCCCTCGATGACGATGTGCCACACGGCGTCGCCGCCGTAGTCGACCGCGCCGCCCGCGGCCTCGTCGTGCCCGCCGGCGTCGAGCTGGTCGCCACGGACCACGATCGCGGCGCCGCACTTCTTGCAGCGGATCTTGAAGACCCGACCGGCGACCTTCTCATCGGCGATCGAGTACTTGGCGGAACAGGAGTCGCAGACGATCTTCATGCGTGCTTGGCCCTGGTTTGAAGGAAGCGGGGTACCGACGTCATTGGCAAGCTCGCGCTTTCCCGCTGGGGCGCGAGCATATCGTTCGCAGGCTTCGCCGATCAAGAAGCTCGGGATCGGAGAGGCGCGGGGTAGACACCACCCCCCGGGGCCCCTTGGGTGGAATGTTCAGGTCGAGGGCCCGAGCGTCGCGCCGTCCTCGCCGCAGAACTTGGTCGTCTTCGGGTAGCGCTTGCCGCACGTCGGGCAGACGTTCTCGCCGTCCGTCGCGACGAACTCGCGGTACGCGACGAGCGCGACATCGTCCTTCGCGCAGCGCGCCGTCCCCGGTGGATAGCCCGTCCGGCAGCGCGGGCAGATCATGTCGTCTCCCGCGGGCGCGGCGGGGTCGCTCGCTCGCTCGGGTGCGTCCGCGGGCGCGGGAGGCCGCTGGCTCCGGCGCGGCAGATCCCCGCGCGTCGCGGGGCTCGCCCGGCTCCGGCTCCGCAGCACGAGGACGCCGAACAACACCAGCAGGAGCGCCGCGCCGACCGCGACGGCGGGCCAGACCAAGTCCGGGGCGGCGTCGGTGTCGCGCGCCGACACCCGCGCCGCCGTCTCGCTGACCGCGTCGAGCTCGTCGTCGGGCACCGCCTGGCTCTCGCTGCGCCGCGCGATCAGATCCGACAGGTCCATCGTCCGCACGGTGATCTCGGCCTCGGCGCTGAGCTCGCCGCTCTGCGCGATCAGCCGCGCGCTCGTCGCCTCCTGCGGCGCGGTGTAGCAGAGCCCCGACAGCGACCCGGCCGCGCCGCTCGCGAGCCGCACGGTCGGCCGGCGAGCGCGCACCGGACAGCCCGCCGCGTCGAGCACGCTCGTCGTGAAGCACTGCGAGGCGCCCGGCTGGACCTCGGCGTGCGCGGGCCGCAGCGTCACCCGCGCCGGCGCGCCGGGCGTGCAGCGCGGCGTCGCGGGCGGCGGTGTCGTCGGCGTGGCGGTCTGCGTCGTCGTCGGGGCGCTGGTGCCCGAGACGCGGGTGAACGACTGCGTCGACTCGATGCGCGCTTGGCAGCTCGACTGGTTCAGCCGCCAGTCGTACTCGCTCACGTCGCTGAAGCTCAGGCGGTCGGGCCCCATCGCCTGGATGGTGTAGCGGCCGGTCTCCGCGCGAGAGTCGTCCGTCGGCGTGCGGCACACGATCCGCCACGTCCCCGCCTGGAACGTCGACGACACGCGCCGGACGAGCCGGTTCTCGGACCAGCAATCCCGTGTCGTGCGCTGCTGGCGCAGGTGGAACGTGAGGTGATCGCCCGACTGCGTGACGCGGAAGGTCGAGCCGCCCGCGCTCGTCGTCGACTGCGGCCGCGGACCGCAGTCGGCGCCCCAGCTCGTGACCGAGACGTTCGTCGTCATCGGCCCCTCGCGCCACTGCCCCTCGTAGGGCCCGTCCGCGTGCGCGTCGCTCGCCCACGCCGCGGTCGCCACCGACGCGATCGCGACGAGCCGCGCCACTCTCGAGCGAAGACGAGCGGTGGTCACCGGCGCGAGATATCACGTTTCGCGCGCGGCTGCCTCGCTCGCGGCGCGCCGAGCGCTCCCGCGGGGGCTCGCTCGCGCGCGCCGCCCGCGGGCTCGGTGTCTCAGGCCTTCGCCTTCTTCACGGCGGCGGTCAGCGCGGGCACCGCCTCGAACAGATCCGCGACGAGGAAGTAGTCGGCGACCTGCGCGATCGGCGCCTCCTTGTCCTTGTTGATCGCGACGATCGTCTTGCTGCCCTTCATGCCCGCGAGGTGCTGGATCGCGCCGCTGATCCCGACCGCGACGTACAGCTTGGGCGCGACGACCTTGCCGGTCTGGCCGACCTGCAGGTCGTTCGGCACGTAGCCCGCGTCGCACGCCGCGCGCGAGGCGCCCATCGCGGCGCCGAGCGCGTCCACGAGCGGCTCGAGCACGCTGCCGAAGTTCTCCGCGCTCTTGAGCGCGCGGCCGCCCGCGACGACCACGTCCGCCTCGGTGAGGTCGGGCCGCTCGGACTTCTGCGACTCGAGGCTCACGAACTTCACGCGCTCCGCCGCCGGATCCGCGACGACCTCGGCCGCCTCGATCGGGCTCGCGCCGCCGGCCTCGCCGGCCGGCTCGAACTCGCTCTGGCGCACGGTGACCACCGCGACCTCGCTCTCGACGCGCGCGTGCCCGAAGATGTTGCCCGCGTACATCGGGCGCCGGTACGTGATCGCGCCGCCGTCGACCGAGACGCTCGCGATGTCGCTCGCGACGCCCGCGCCGAGCTTCGCGGCCACGCGCGGCATGAGGTCCTTGCCGGTCGTGCCCGCGGTGGCGGTCACGATCGCGTAGCCGCCGTCACGCGCGGCCTTCGCGACGGTCGCGGCGACCTTCTCGGCGACGTAGCCGCCGTCGATCTGCGCCGAGAGCACCTTGCGCGCGCCGTACTTCGCCGCCTCGGCGGCGGCCCCCGCCGCGCCGTCGCCGGCCACGAGGATGTCGAAGGCTCCGCCCGTCGCGCTCGCCACCTCGGCGGCGAAGCGAACGGCGGAGAGGGAGCTCTTGCGGAAGCTGCCGTCGAGGATCTCACCCACCACGAGGATGTCGGCCATGATGCTTTCTCCTTACCTTCCGTCCGGCCTCAGAGGACCTTCGCCTCGGTCTTGAGCTTCTCGACGAGCTGCTCGACGCTCTCCACGTAGGTCACCGCGCCCGAGCGCGCGGGCGGCATCTCGAACTTCGCGTACGACACGAGGGGCTTGGCCTCGACCCCGAGGTCGGCCAGCTTGATCTGGTCGATCGGCTTCTTCTTGGCCTGCATGATCCCCTTGAGCGACGCGTAGCGCGCGCCCTCGTTGTAGGCGTGGTCGGCCGGCGTGACGCCGTTCTTCACGGCCGTCGGCGTCACGATGCGCAGGTCGACCGTGACGACGGCGGGCAGCGTCACCTCGAGGGTGAGCACGCCCGTGTCGACCTCGCGCCCGACGCGCAGCGCCTTGCCGCCGTCGACGACCTCGAGCGACATCGCGAACGTCGCCATCGGCCAGCCGAGGTGCTCGGCGAGCATCTGACCGGCGGTGTTCGAGTCTCCGTCGACCGCCTGCTTGCCCATGAGCACGAGGTCGGGCGACTCCTTCTCCACGAGCTTCGCGAGCGCGCGCGCGACCGCGGCGCTGTCGAGCGTCGCGTCCTCGGCCTCGACCAGGATCCCGCGCGTCGCGCCCATCGCGAGCGGCTGGCGCAGCGTGGTCGCCACGTCGGCCGGTCCGAGCGAGACGACGATCACGTCACCGAGCGTGTCGCCCGAGCCGCCCTTCTCGTTGAGGCGCAGCGCCGCCTCGACGGCGTACTCGTCGAACGGGTTGATCTTCCACTCGAGGCCCTCCGACGTGACGCTCGATCCGTCGGCCGAGACCTTCATCTTGTTGGCGTTGTCCGGGTCGGCGACCCGCTTCACGGGGACTAGGATCTTCACGCTGCCTCCTCGAGCTGTGAGACGAGAGCGATCGCTCGCTCCCAAGAAGGGATCGCGGCCGACACGTAGGAGCCGCACCCGAGCCTGTCAAGCACGCCGCGCCCTCACTCCGTCGAGGAACACGGACGCCATCTGCGAGGCGGCGCGCCGCAGCGCCTCCGGCCGGCTCGCCTTGTCGCCGAGCGCCCAGGTCAGCGCGATTCCGTCGAGCGCGCCCCAGAGTGCGGTCGCGACGACGCGCGGGCTCAGCTCCGGGTCGACGATGCCCTCGCGCTGACCGAGCACGACCACCGACGCGATCAGCTCGAGGTACTCGGTGAAGAGCGGCGCCGCGTACTGCTTGAGCAGCTTCGAGGACTGGCGGAGGTTGACCGTCACGACCTCCGCGAGGTCGCGCTGGCCCTCGAGCAGGCCGAGCTGGCGCTCGACCACCACGCGCAGCTTCTCCTCGAAGCTCGGCGCGTCGTCGATCTCCTTGCGCAGCACGCCGAGGAGCTTCGTGATGCGGTCCTCGAAGATCGAGATGAGGACCGCGTCCTTGTTCTCGAAGTAGAGGTAGATCGTGCCGTCGGCGACGCCCGCGGCCTTGGCGATCTCGCTCACCCGCGTGTCGTAGAAGCCCTTGCGCGCGAACACCTTGATCGCTGCGCGCAGGATGCGCTCCCGCTTGTCGGTCGACTTGCGCCCCTTGCCACCCGCGGCGTCCTCGCTGAATGGGCGTTCATTCTTCGACACGCGGCCGGGCTAGCATGGCCGAAAACCAGCGTCAACGAGCGGGCCGGAGCAGCACGAAGGTCGGGCGCGCGCCCGCGAGCGCGGCGAGCTGCGCCGCCGACGGCGCGCTGGGCGCGGAGGCGAGCGCGAGGCCGACGGTCGTGGGGGTGGTCGGGGGGGCGGGCGGCTCGAGCGCGACGTCGCTCGCGCGGAGCGGCGGCACGTGCGCGGGGAGCTCGGCGAGCACCGCGTCCGGCCCCTCGACGCGGACCGCGGCGATCAGCCAGCCGCCGTTCGCGGCGTGGGCGTGCTCGACCGGGCGCAGGGCGCCGCTCGCGAGCGCGGCCCTGGCGTGCGCCGCGAACGCGGCGGCGGCGCTCGCGCTCTCGGGCGGCTCGACCCGCGCGGCCCACACGATCCATGCGCTCGGCCTCGGCGCGGTGCTGGCGGCGAGGCGCGCCGCCGGTCCCGCCCATGGGGGCGCGGGCGCCTCGGCGCCGGCCGG
>JAHBWG010000172.1 GCA_019637095.1 Sandaracinaceae bacterium
CGCGACGCCGGCCCGAAGGGCGCGGGCGCCGCGCCGCCCCCCGCGAAGCGGAGGCCTGCAGCGACCCTCGAGGGCTTCGCCGACCCGCCCGCGCCGCCCCCTCCCGCGGCGCTCCGGGCCGCAACACCTCTTGCTGGGTCGCACGAAGCTTCGAGCGCCGACGCCGTCGCGGAGCCGGCGCGCGCCCCCGGCGTCCCGGCGCCGGCGCCCGGCGCGTTCGAGGCGCCGACGCGCCCGAGCGCCGGGGCGCTCGAGGCGCCCGGAAAGACGACCGAGGTGGCGGAGGCGGCGACGGACGAGCCGCACGAGGCGCCGACGCGACCCTCGCTGATCGCCCCGTGGCCGCGTACCGAGGCGCCCGAGGCCGAGATCGAGCGGCTCTCGGAGCCGTTCGGCGACGAGGACGCCGCGCCGGTCGAGAGCGCGCCGCTCGCCCCGCCGCCACCGCCGCGACCGCCGGCTCGACCGCTGCCACCGCCCGCGGCGGCGCGTGCGGCGCCCGTGGACGCCGACGCTCCCGCGACCGCGGCGATCGAGGACGCGATCGAAGAGGTCGACGAGGCCGCGGAAGAGGGCGAAGAGGCCGCGAGCGCGCCCGACTCGAGCGCGCCCGACGGCGCCGCGAGCGACGACGCGCGCCCGGGCGACGCGCTCGCGTCGTGGCAGCCGCCGAGCCTCCCGCCCGAGGCCCTCGAAGCGGACACCACCTCGGGCGAGGAGCTCGCGCCCGCGGCGTTCTCCCCGCCGGCGTTCGAGCCGTCACCGACCCCGATCGACGCGCCCGTCACCCTGCCCACGTCCGGCCCGCCGCTCAAGTGGATCGGCGCCGGCGTCGCGCTCGCCGCGCTCGCGCTCCTCGCGCTGGTCGCCGTCTTCGCGCTCGGCGGCGACGAGACGACGTCCGAGGAGCCGTCGACGACGTTGCCGCCCGCGCCCGAGCCCGAGTCCACGGTCGCGCTCCCGCCGCCGCTCCCCGACGAGCCGCCCGCCGCGCCCGAGGTGCACGAGGTCGCCGTCGCGCTCGACCCGCCGCGCGGCGAGGTCGAGCCGCCGCTCGAGGCGCCGCGCCCCGAGGCGGACGGCGTCACGCGCCTGCGCCTCACCGGCGTCCCCGAGAACGCGCTGATCTTCGTGGACGGCCGCCGCGTCGACGGCCCCGACCTCGCGCTGCCGCCGGGGTCGTCGAGCCCGCTGATCGAGGTGCGCCTGCCCGGTCATCGCCCGTGGCGACGCCGCGTGCTCCTCTCGGTGCCCGACGAGCTCTCGGTGCACCTCGAGCCCGAGGGCGCCGGCGGGACGCGCCCCGCGCCGGTCGTCGAGCCGCAGCCCGCGTCGAGCGGTGGGCGCTCGGGCGGCGCGGCGCGGCGCCGCACGCGCCCGACCATCGTCACCGACCCCGGCTTCTGATCGCGCGCGGCGCGAGCTCGCTACGTGTGCCCGCCGACCTGGAGCACCGTCACCGTCTGCGTCCCGCGATCGACCCGGAACGTCGCTCGGTTCTTCTGGCTCAGCCGGATCTGGTACTGGTCGCCGGCGAGGCACTTGTAGTCCGCCGCGCCGAGCAGCGAGGCCGCGGACTGCGGATCCGAGCCGCGCGAGACCGCGTTCTGGAAAGAATCCCACTTGCGCTGCTCGGTCGGCGTCAGCCGGTGCCAGCGGCTCCAGTCCGCGCTGCTCTTGTCGAGACTCCACGTCATGGTCGGTCCTCGCTCACGTGACGCGCGAGGCCCCTCCCCGCACGGACGACGACTATGCGAAGCGCGCTCGGAGCTGTAAACCCTCACCTGGTTACACGCGGGCGCGCGCGCGGCCGAGCGCGCGCTTCGTGCCATCCTCGGAGCTCTCATGAGCCACCCCCTCGACTTCGCCAGCGCGCCGACGCGCCGCTGGTTCGAGACGTCGTTCGCGGCGCCGACCGACGCGCAGGCCAAGGGCTGGCCGCCGATCACGCGCGGCGACTCCACGCTCCTGCTCGCGCCGACGGGCAGCGGCAAGACCCTGAGCGCGTTCCTCGTCGCCATCGATCGGCTGATGTTCGGGCCGCCGCCCGAGGCCGACGGGGTGCGCGTGCTCTACGTCTCGCCGCTCAAGGCGCTCGGCGTCGACGTCGAGCGGAACCTGCGCGCGCCGCTCAACGGGATCCGCGTGATCGCCGAGCGCGCGGGGACGTCGCACCGCGTGCCGTCGGTCGGCGTGCGCTCGGGCGACACCCCGGCGCGCGAGCGCGAGGCGATGCGGCGCAAGCCGCCCGAGATCCTCATCACGACGCCCGAGTCGCTGTACCTGCTGTTGACGTCCCGCGCGCGCGGCACGCTCGCGAGCGTCGACACGGTCATCGTCGACGAGATCCACACGATGGTGGGGACCAAGCGCGGCGCGCACCTGTTCCTCTCGCTCGAGCGGCTCGAGCGCGTCGCGGGCCGGCGCCTCCAGCGCATCGGGCTGAGCGCGACGCAGCGGCCGCTCGACGAGGTCGGGCGGCTGCTCGCCGGCTTCGACGCGCGCCCCGGCGAGCCGCCGGCGCCGCGCCCGGTCACGCTCGTCGACGCGAGCCGCGACAAGCGCTTCGAGCTCACCGTCGAGGTGCCCGTGGAGGACATGGCCAAGCTCGCGCGCGCCGAGGAGCTCGCGAGCGGCCCCGCGTCCGCGCCCGCGGCGCCCGCGTCGATCTGGCCCTCGATCCACCCGCGCCTCGTCGAGCTCGTGCGCGCGCACCGCTCGACGATGATCTTCGTGAACTCGCGCCGCCTCGCGGAGCGGCTCGCGCAAGCGCTCGACGAGGTCGCCGGCGCGCCGATCGCGCGCGCCCACCACGGCTCGATCGCGAAGGAGATGCGCGCGGAGATCGAGGACCGGCTCAAGCGCGGCGAGCTGCCCGCGATCGTCGCGACGAGCTCGCTCGAGCTCGGCATCGACATGGGGGCGGTGGATCTGGTGATCCAGATCGAGGCGCCCCCGTCGGTCGCCTCGGCGATCCAGCGGTTCGGCCGCGCCGGCCACCACGTCGGCGCGGTGAGCCGCGCGGTCGTGTTCCCGAAGTTCCGCGGCGACCTGCTCGCGTGCGCCGCGGTCACCGAGCGCGTCGCCGAGGGCCTCGTCGAAGAGACGTACTACCAGAAGAACCCGCTCGACGTGCTCGCGCAGCAGATCGTCGCGATCGTCGCCGAGGGCCCGATCACGGTGGAGGAGCTCGGCGCCATCGTTCGCGGCGCGGCGTGCTTCGCGGAGCTGCCCGAGCGCGCGTTGAGCGGCGTGCTCGACATGCTCAGCGGCCGCTATCCGTCCGACGAGCTCGGCGTGCTGCGCCCCCGGATCACGTGGGATCGCGTCGCCGGCTCGCTCCACGCGCGCCGCGGCGCGGCGATGGTCGCGATCGCGAACGGCGGCACCATCCCGGATCGCGGGCTCTTCGGCGTGTTCCTCGCGGGGCAGGACGAGCCGGTGCGGGTCGGCGAGCTCGACGAGGAGATGGTCTTCGAGTCGCGCGAGGGCGACGTGTTCCTGCTCGGCGCGAGCGCGTGGCGGATCGAAGAGATCACGCACCAGGCGGTCTACGTCACGCCCGCGCCGGGCCAGCCGGGCAAGATGCCGTTCTGGCACGGCGACCGCCCGGGGCGGCCGCTCGAGCTCGGGCGCGCGATCGGGGCGCTCGCGCGCGAGCTCGCGGCGAGCCCGCGGCCCGCGGCGATCGAGCGGCTGACGTCGCGTCACGGGCTCGACGCGCGCGCGGCCGACAACCTCGTGCGCTACCTCGAGGACCAGCAGGCGGCGGCCGGGTGCGTGCCGACGGATCGCACGATCGTGATCGAGCGGTTCGTCGACGAGGTCGGTGACCACGTGGTGTGCGTGCTCTCGCCCTTCGGCGCGCGCGTGCACGCGCCGTGGAGCACGGCGGTGAGCGCGCGGCTGACCGCCGAGCACGGGCTCGACCCGGACGCGGTGTGGTCCGACGACGGGATGGTCTTCCGCCTGCCCGACGCGGACGCGCCGCCCGACCTCGACGCCTTCCTCCCCGAGCCCGACGAGGTCGAGCGCCTCGTCACCGAGCAGCTCGCGTCGACGAGCCTCTTCGCGGCGCGCTTCCGCGAGAACGCGGCGCGCGCGCTCTTGCTCCCCAAGCGCCGCCCCGGCCAGCGCACGCCGCTCTGGGCGCAGCGACGCAAGAGCGCGCAGCTCCTCGCGGTCGCCGCGCGCTTCCGCGACTTCCCCGTCGTGCTCGAGACCTACCGCGAGTGCCTGCGCGACGTGTTCGACATGCCGGGCCTCGTCGCCCTGCTCGACGACGTCCGGCGCCGCCGCGTGCTCGTGCGCGCGCTCGACTCGCGCGCGCCCTCGCCCTTCGCGGCGGCGCTCCTCTTCAACTACGTCGCGAGCTTCATGTACGAGGGCGACGCCCCGCTCGCCGAGCGGCGCTCGCAGATGCTCTCGCTCGACCACGCGCAGCTGCGCGAGCTGCTCGGCGAGCCGGAGCTGCGCCAGCTCCTCGACGCGGACGCGATCCTCGAGGTCGAGCAACGTCTCTTGCGATTGACCGGCTACCGCGTCACCGACGCGGACGGGGTGCACGACCTCTTGCTCGCGCTCGGCGATCTGAGCGCGGACGAGCTCGCGCTGCGCTGCGAGGGCGATCCGTCGCCGTGGATCGACGCGCTCGTCCGCGCGCGCCGGGTGCTCGCGTCGGTCGTCGCGGGCGAGGCGCGCTTCATCGCGGTCGAGGACGTCGCGCGCTACCGCGACGGGCTCGGCGTGGTGCCGCCGCCGGGCGTCCCGCAGGCGCTGCTCGAGCCGGTCGAGGATCCGCTCGGCGATCTCGTCGGCCGCTACGCGCGCACCCACGGGCCCTTCACCGTGGGCGCGCTCGCCGCGCGCTTCGGCCTCGGCGTCGCGGCCGCGCGCGCCACGCTCGAGGGGCTCGCCGCCCGCGGGCGCGTGCTCGAGGGCGAGCTGCTGCCCGGAGGGAAGGAGCGAGAGTGGGTCGACGTCGAGGTCCTGCGCCGCATCAAGCAACGCTCGTTGGCGGCGCTGCGCCGCGAGGTCGAGCCCGTCGAGCCGGTCGCGCTCGCGCGCTTCGCGATCGAATGGCACGGCGTCGGGGCGCCGCCGCGATCGAGCCCGGACGCGGTGCTGGCCGTCATCGAGCGGCTCGAGGGCGCGCCGATCGCGGCGTCGAGCCTGGAAGCCGAGGTCCTCTCGCGGCGCCTCGCGGGCTACGACCGCCGCGATCTCGACGAGCTCTGCGCGAGCGGCGAGGTGCTCTGGCGCGGCGCCGGTTCGCTCGGCCCCAAGGACGGGCGCGTGGCGCTCTACCTCGCGGAGCACTACCCGCTGCTCGCGAGCCCGCCGGCGCCGGTCGACGGACCGCTCGCGGCGTCGATCCGCGCGCACCTCGCGGCGCGCGGCGCGGTGTTCTTCCGCGACCTCGCCGACGCGGTCGGCGGGATGCCGGCCGAGGTGCTCGACGCGCTCTGGGACCTGGTCTGGGCGGGCGAGGTGACCAACGACACGCTGCTGCCGCTGCGCGCGCTC
>JAHBWG010000173.1 GCA_019637095.1 Sandaracinaceae bacterium
GAGCGCGGGCGGACCGGCGTCGGCGGCGGCGCGACCGGCGAGCCGACGGGAGGCGGCGGCGCGGCGCGCGGCGCGGAGACGGGCGCCGCGACGGGCACCGCGAGCGGCGCGAGCCGGATCACGTACGGACCGACGCGCATCGGGACGTCGCCCGGCGCCTCGACGGTCGCGCGGTGCAAGAGGCTCTCGCCGATCATCGTGCCGTTCGCGGACGCGTCGGTGACGAGGTACGCGTAGCCGTACTGCTCCACCGTGAGGTGCCGGCGCGAGACGTCGGGAGAAGGCAGGACGACGTGGCACCCCGCGTCGCGGCCGATGACCACCGGGCCGACCTCGGGCACGGTCAGCGTCTCGACCGCGCCGCCTCCCATGTCGATCGTCATCGTCAGCACGTTGTCCCAAGCACCTCGCCGAGAAGGATAGAGCGCTCAGTTCGACGGAGCCGCCGACGGCGCGACGGCCCCCTGCCCTCCCGGCTGCCCGTAGCCCGGCGGCGTGGTCTCGAACATCTCCACGTTGTGGATGAAGCCCTGGAAGCGCTCGTAGGTCTCGAGCGCCTCGCGGATGTAGTTGCGCTGCTGGCGGGGCACCGCTTGCACGATGGTCGGCACGATGAAGAGGACGTTCTGCGTCGACTCGCCGCGCCGCTCGTTCGTGCCGAAGAGCACGCCGAGGATCGGGATCTGGCTGAGCCCGGGCAAGCCGCCTTGCGACTCGAGCTCGGACCGGCTCACGAGCCCGCTCATCATCATCGCCTGGCCGGGCTGGAGGTTCGCGGTCGTCTCGATCTGCGTGCGGCGGCGGCCGGGCGGCCCGCCCGCCGACTGCGGCTCGGTCAGCTCGGAGAGGTCCGCCTCCATCGCGACCTCGATGCGCCCGCTCTGCGCGTCGAAGCGGGGTGTCATGCGCAGGTCGGTCCCGAAGTTGATCGTCACGAGCTGGCCGCCGAAGCCGCCCGTGACGATGAGGTTCACCTCGCCGCCGCCGGTGAAGCGCGCCTGCGTGCCGTTCGCGGTCACGAGCATCGCCTGGCGGCGCAGGCGCGCCCAGCCCTGGAGCTGCGCGAGGTCGAGCCGCGGCAGCACCTGGTTGACGAGCTGCAAGCTCGCTTGCGTGAACTGCGGCGTCCGGTCCATCGGGGTACCGATGAAGTCGAACGTCATCGACCCGCGGCCGACCTGCGGCCCGCCGATCGTGCCCGGGAAGCCGAGCCCGATGCGGTGCGAGTAGCTCTCGTTGAGCTCGACGAAGTAGAGGTCGAGCCGGATGATCTCGCGCGCCTCGACCGAGCCCGGGCGCACGTCCGTCGCGTTGGGGTCGCGCACCGTGATGCGGTAGCGGACCTCGCGCCCCCCTTCGTAGAACAGGACGAGCGAGGTGCGGCCGGCGCGCAGCGCGACGATGATGAACTCGCGCTCGGTCACGCGGACCTGCACGACGTTCGGCGCGCCCTCGGAGTAGCGCTCGACGCCGATGGAGCTGAGGGTCGTCTGCTCGCCGACGTCGATCGTCAGGTCGCGCTCGCGCTGCGCGTGCGCGGCGCTCGACGCGAGGAGGATCGCCCCGGCGAGGGCGAGGCGGATGCCGATGCGTTCATTCAACACGTTGGGGCAAGCTCGGTTGCGTGGGACGAGGACCGCCGCGGCGCTGGAGCTCGCGGCGCCCCTCGGCGCCCATGATGTCTTGGGTGGTCGTGTCGCGTGGGTTCTCGACGGTGGTGATGTCGTCGGGGTTGCGCAGGACGAGCGTGAGGCGCCCTTGCTCCTGCGCGAGGGCGAGCGCGGCGGCCTGCTCGAGCGTCACGCTGAGCGTGACCTGGTTGACGGTGCCCGTGTTCGTCGTGCGCCGCTCGCCCGGGCGCAGCGGGGCGCCGGTGTCGCGGCCGGACGCGAGCACGAGGCGGCCCTGGAACAGCACGACCGTCACGAACTGGTTCGGCTCGCGCTCCACGGTCAGGAGCACGTCGACGCGATCTCCGGGGCGCAGCAGGCCGCCGAACGACGCCGACACGTCCGCGCGGATCGTGATCGCGCGATGCCCCTCCTGCACGAGGGCGGACAGGTCGCGGCGCTGCTCGCTCATGATCGCGAGGTCGGTCCAGAGCAGCGACTCGCCGCCCTTGACGCCGCTCGTGACGCGCACGCCGATCACGCGGTTGGCCTCGGAGCGCGGGATGTGCCGATCTTCGATGTAGCTCTGCGGCAGGTGCCGGCTCCCGAGCATGTCGGCGGTCACGGCGGTGCCGAGCCCGATGTCGCGGGTCGCGACGAGCACTTCGATGGCCGGACCGCCGGACGCCTGCTCCTCGAACGCCTGCATGTACAGGAAGAGCATGACGAGGCCGGCGACGGCGCACGCGACGGCTGCGAGGATCGCCTTCCGATTCACTGCGGGCGAGGATACCGCGCGCCCGGCGCGCGCGAGAAGGTCAATCGGGCGGGCCCGCGCGCCGCGGCTCCTTCAGGGGAAGAGGAGCGGGCGCAGGACCAGACGGTACACGGCGGCGAGCGCGACGAGGGCGACGAGCGCGATGGCGACGCGCGCGATCCAGTTGGGCCCGGAGGACGCCTCGGCCGCCGCGGGCGCGCGCGTGCGCGCCGCGCGCGCCTGCTCCTCGCGCGCGATCACGCGTTCATCGATGTCGAGGCCCGCCGAGCGCTCGATGCGGGGCCCCGAGTCGCGCACGCCGGTCAGCGCCGCCTCGGTGATGCCGGCCTCCGCGCCGCCGAGCAGCGGGTCGCCGAGCCGCACGAGCGCCTGGTCGAGGGCGGGCTCCGCGAGCCTGGGCCCGCGCGCGGCGCGAGGCTCCGCGTCGAGCTCGACGTCGTCGTAGTCGGGCAGCGACGCGCGATCGTGGCTCGGCGCCCGCTCGATCGCCTCGCGCACCGCCGCGGCGAGGACCTCCGGCCCGACGACGTGCAGCTCGTCGTCGAGGTAGCCGTCGAGCGCGTCGCGCAGTACGCCCGGCGACGGAAGGCGCCGCGCCGCCGCCTTGGCGCACGCCGCCGCCACGATCGCGTCGAGCGGCGGCGACGCCATGCCCGCGCGCCCGGTCAGCCGCGGGACCTCCGCTTCACCGACGGCGAGCCGCGTCTCGACGTCGGTCGCGCGCGCGAACGGGGAGCGGCCGAGCGCCGCGTGCACGAGCAGGACGCCGAGCGAGAACACCGCCGCCCGCGGGTCGCCCGCCGCGCCGTGAGCGACCTCCGGCGCGCGGTAGTCGAAGCGCGGCGGCTCGTCGCGGCGCGCGAGCTTCACCGCGCCGTCCTCGCGCACGCGCACCTCGTCGAGCGAGACGATGCGCGGCCGCTCCACGATCGCGTCGGCCACGCGCGCGACGAGGTACGCGGCGACCGGCGCAGGCAGCCCCGCGCCGCGCAGCGACAGCACGCTCTCGAGCCGAGTCTCGCGCATCCGGCCCGGAGGATAACGCGCAACCCCGCGCCGGCCCGGCCCGCGCGCGGTCGAGCGACTCATCGACAGACCTTCACCGGAAGAACTGCTTGATCCGCCGCGCGCGCTTCGCGAGCAGCAGGGGCAGCTTCCACGCGCGCCCCACCCGCATCAGCTGCGCGTCCGCGAGCAAGTCGCCGAGCTCGAACGTCGACGCGTCGAACGGCATCCAGAACGGCTCCGGCGCATCGTTCGCGTCGAGCAGCAGCGTCTTGGGCCGGCAGAACGTCGTGAGCGACAGCGCGCTGTTCGCGATCCCGAACCCGGTCGCGCGCACCCCGCTCCACGGCAGATCCGGGATCGCCCCCGTCATCGAGTGGTTGTTCACGGTGACCACGCCGACGTCGAGCCGCTCCGCGAGCCGCTCCGCGCGCGCGAGGTCGCTCGTCCAGATCGACGCGCCCAGCCCGTAGCGCCCCTCGTTCGTCCGCCGGATCGCGTCAGCCGCGCCGTCCACACGCACGATCGCGAGCACCGGGCCGAACGTCTCCTCGCGCACCACGTCCATGCGCTCGGTGCAGTGGTCGAGCAGGGTCGGCGCGTAGAACAGGCCGGGCTCCACCCGGCGGCCGCCGGTCACGAGCTTCGCGCCCTTCGCGAGCGCGTCGGCGACGTGCGCCTCGACGATCGCGAGCTGCCGCTCCGTCGTCAGCGGGTTCACCTCGACCTCCGCGAAGTCCCCCTGCCCGACGCGCAGCTTCGCCCACGCGTCGCCGAGCCGCCGCACGAGCCGATCCGCGATGCGGGCGTCGACGTACGCGATCTCGATCGCGCCGCACGACTGCCCGGCGTTCTGCAGCGCCCAGTGGGTCAGGCCCGCGACGGTGCGATCGAGGTCGCAGTCGGCGAGGACGATCGCCGCGTCGTTGCCGCCCATCTCGACGCTCGACGGAATGCCCAGCTCCGCGCACCGCACGCGCACCTTCGCGCCGGTCGCGCACGAGCCGGTGAACACGCACGCGTCGATCCCGCTCTCGAGCAGGGCCGCGCCGACCGCGCCGCCGCCCTGCACCACCTCGATCAGCCCCTCCGGCAGGTGCTCGGCGAGCACCTTCGCGAGCCACGCGCTCGACTCCGCGGTGTGCTCGCTCGGCTTGAGCACGACCCCGTTGCCCGTCATCAGCGCCGGGATCACCGACCGGTAGAGCCCCGAGACGGGGAAGTTCCACGGCGCGATGATCCCGATGACGCCGCGCGGCACGAGCTCGATGCGCGCCTTCTTCTTCGGGAACGCGAGCGGGTTGAGCCGCACGCGCTGGCGCATCGCCGGCTTGGCCACGCGCTTCCACCCGCTCACCGCGTCGAGCGGGCCGAGCGCCTCGGTGAACATCGCGTCGACCGGGAGCTTGCCGCCCTCGCGCTCGACGAGCGCCATCACCTCGTTGCGCCGCTCCAGCATCGCGCGCGCCGCCGCCTCGAGGGCGCGCGCGCGCTCGTCGAACGAGCGCGTCCTCCACGCGTCCTGCGCGGCGCGCGCGCGCTCGACCGCCGCGCGGATCGCCTCGGGGCGCGCCTCCGCGATCGGCGGCAGCGCGCCGCGATCGAGCGGGCGCACGCGGTGGATCTGCCCGTCGCGCACGACGGAGAGCGGGCCGGCGCCGGGCGCCTGGCTCTGGCCGTTGTCCTTCTCGGCGTCCATGACCGCGCGGGTTACCACGACGCGCCCGCGCGCGCACTGGCGGGCGGCTCGGCAACACCTCCACCGCCGACGTCGACTACCACCTCCTCGCGCCCTGGCGGCTCATCGACCCGAACGGCACCGCGCGCGAGGTGGACTACGAGCCGCTCGGCGTCGCGCGACGCACCAGCCGCTACGGCTCGGCGATGGACGAGACGAGCTCGCTCGTCGACCACGGCTTCACCGCGCTGACGCTCGGCGCCGCGCTGCCGAGCTTCGCTAACGCGCTCGACGACCCCGAGACCGAGCTCGG
>JAHBWG010000174.1 GCA_019637095.1 Sandaracinaceae bacterium
GGTGCCCGCCGCACAACTCGTCCACGCGCTGCACGACGTCTGGTTCGCCGTGCTCGTGTAGCTCCCCGCCGCGCAGCTCGTGCAAGTGCGATCGTTCGTCGCGCTGCCCGCGGTAGAGACGTACGTGCCCGCGGCGCAGCTCGTCCACGCGCTGCACGACGTCTGGTTCGCCGTGCTGGTGTAGCTCCCCGCCGCGCAGCTCGTGCAGGCGCGGTCATTGGTCGAGGTGCCGGCCGTCGACACGTACGTCCCCGCCGCGCAGTTGCTCCAGGCGGTGCACGAGGTCGCGTTGTTCACGGTCGAGTAGGTGCCGGCCGCGCACGCGGTGCACTGCCGGTCGCTCGTCGCGCTGCCGGCCGAGGAGACGTAGGTGCCCGGCGCGCACACGGTGAACGCGGTGCAGCTCGTCGCGCCGGCCGACGACCACGTGCCGGCCGCGCATGCGGTGCACGCGGTCCGCCCGGTGCCATCCGCCGAGAAGGTCCCCGCCGGGCAGGCGCTGCACGTGTAGTCGCCGCCGCCCGCCTCCGAGCACGTCGTCGACGAGAAGCACGGCGAACTGCCGCCGCCGCACGTCCCGGAGCTGCAGGTCGTGCTCACCGTGCACGCGAGCGTGTCGGTGCACGCGTTGCCGCTCGTCGGACCGCAGGTGCCGTTCGCGGCCGCGCCGGCCGCGACGCTGCACGCCTGGCAGTCGCTCGTGCCCCCACCGCAGCGCACGTTGCAGCAGCGCCCATCCGTGCAGAAGCCGCTCGCGCACTCGCTGTCCGCCGTGCACACCGTGCCGTTGGCGGCGCCGTCCGGGCCGAGCTTGGCCACGAAGGCGTCGCCGCCGCCCGCGGTCGTGGTGCGGAAGGCCCCCGCCGTGGCCGGGAAGTCGATCGAGGAGGTCTCGCCCGTGACGTACGCGGCGCCGGCCCCGTCGACCGCGATGCCCCGGCCGAAATCGGAGCCCGAGCCGCCGAGGTAGGTGGAGTAGGCGAGCGCGCCCGCCGCGCTCAGCTTCGTCACGAAGGCGTCCCAGCCGCCGGCGTTCGCGGCCTGGGCGGGGCTCAGGGTCGGGAAGTTGCTGGACCCGGTGTAGCCCGTGACGTACGCGGCGCCGGCCCCGTCGACCGCGATGCCCCAGCCGTAATCGGAGCTCGAGCCGCCGAGGTAGGTGGAGTAGGCGAGCGCGCCCGCCGCGCTCAGCTTCGTCACGAAGGCGTCCCCGCCGCCGGCGTTCGCGGCCTGGGCGGGGCTCAGGGTCGGGAAGTTGCTGGAGAAGGTCTCGCCCGTGACGTACGCGGCGCCGGCCCCGTCGACCGCGATGCCCCGGCCGACATCGGTGTTCGAGCCGCCGAGGTAGGTGGAGTAGGCGAGCGCGCCCGCCGCGCTCAGCTTCGTCACGAAGGCGTCCGCGCCGCCGGCGTTCGCGGCCTGGGCGGGGCTCAGGGTCGGGAAGTTGGTGGAGGTGGTGTAGCCCGTGACGTACGCGGCGCCGGCCCCGTCGACGGCGATGCCATAGCCGTAATCGGTGCCCGAGCCGCCGAGGTAGGTGGAGTAGGCGAGCGCGCCCGCCGCGCTCAGCTTCGTCACGAAGGCGTCCCCGCCCCCGGCGTTCGCGGCCTGGGCGGGGCTCAGGGTCGGGAAGTTGGTGGAGAAGGTGTAGCCCGTGACGTACGCGGCGCCGGCCCCGTCGACCGCGATGCCCAAGGCCTCTTCGGTGTTCGAGCCGCCGCCGAGGTAGGTGGCGTAGACGAGCCCGGTCCCCGTTGCGTTCAGCTTCGCCACGAAGGCGTCCCCGCCCCCGGCGAGCGCGCCCTGGGCGGGGCTCAGGGTCGGGAAGTCGGTGGAGGTGGTGTAGCCCGTGACGTACGCGGCGCCGGCCCCGTCGACGGCGATGCCCCAGCCGCGATCGAAACCCGAGCCGCCGAGGTAGGTCCCGTAGACGAGCACCGGGTCGATCACCAGCGGCAGGCTCCGGTCGTACTCGCCGACCTCGAAGCGCACCCGGTCGAGCCCGACGACGCGGTAGCCGCCCTCGACCGGCACGCGCCGCCCGCCGACCTCCTGGTAGAGCACGGGCGGGGGCTGCTCGAGCACCGCTCCGCCGGCGTGCACCTCGAGCGTGCCGCCCTCGCCGAGCGTCACCCGCTCCGCGCCCTCGAACCGCACCGACAGCTCCGGCGAGGTCCCCGGCGCCACCACGAAGTCGTACTCGATCCGACCCTCCAGAGAGCCGCGCAGCACCAGGTCTACGCCCGGCGCCAGCTCCCGGTAGCGCAGCGAGCCGTAGTTCGGGATGTCCGTCCGCCACGCGCTCGGGTCGTCGCCGAGGAAGTAGTTCGACCGCGTGACCAGGGGCTCGCCCGCCTCGATCGGCGCCCCGGCCCGCGCCCCCTCGAGCGCGATGCGCAGCCCCACCAGCCGCGAGGGCGGCGGCTCGCGCCGCTCCGCCGGGCCATCCGCTTCGGCGCCCAGCCCCGGCCGCACCGGCCCGAGCGCGCCGTCGGGGGCCTCGCCCGCCTGCGGCGCCTCGGGCACCCGCAGCGAGAGCACGGGGCCCTCGTCCGTCGCGAAGAGCGTCAACGCGCCTTGCCGTGCGACGTAGTGGGCGCGGGCGTCGTGCTGCCCGTCGTTGCGCTCGTAACGCATCGGGAGCTGACCGAAGCGCCGCCGCGCCTCGCCCTCGGCCGCCGGCTGCGCCTCCGCCGCGGCTACCTCCGCCACGACCGCCTCGGCCTGCGCCGCGCGCGGCCCCGTCTCGGAGACCTCCGTGAGCCCTGCCGGCTCTGCGCTGCACGCCCAGCCCAAGCCCAACGCCCCGACCGCCCACGCTCGCTTCATCGCACCCTCCCGCCGCCCGCCTCGGTCCCCTCGGATCCGGCCGCGAGCCCCTGCAAGGACGAGGCGACCCGTATAGCTGGAACATGCACAACCCTACTGTCCTCGTAGCCGGATCCCGAGGCGCGAAATCTGTCCTCCCCAGAGGACAGGATCCTCCCACCTCGGCGAGCGCTCCGGTGCGCGCGCCCGCGCGAGCCGCGTCAGTAGCCGAGCACGCTGCCCAGGGCCTTCTCGACGACCTCGACGGGGACGCCGCGGCGGGCGGCGTAGCGCTCGACCTGGTCCTTGCCGATCTTGCCGACCGAGAAGTACCGGGCCTCGGGGTGCGCGAGGTAGAGCCCGCTGACGCTCGCGGCCGGGGTCATCGCGAGCGTCTCGGTCAGGCCCATGCCGACGTCGTACGCGCCGAGCAGCGAGAAGAGCGGGCGCTTGTCGGTGTGGTCGGGGCACGCGGGGTAGCCGAGCGCAGGACGGATGCCGCGGTAGCGCTCGCGCACGAGGTCTTCGTTGGTGAGGTCCTCGTCCGGCGCGTACCACGCGCGGCGGACGCGCAGGTGCAGGAGCTCGGCGAACGACTCGGCGAGCCGGTCGGCGAGGGCCTTCACGATCAAGGCGGAGTAGTCGTCGTGCGCCGCCTCGAGCTCGCGCACGAGCTCGGCGACGCCGAGGCCGGCGGTGACCGCGAACGCGCCGACGTGATCGCCGGCGGGCGCGACGTAGTCCGCGAGGCAGAGGTGGGGCTCGCCCTCTTCGCGCGCGCGCTGCTGGCGCAGCATCGGCAGACTTTCGATCGCAGACTTCGTCCGAGCGTTCGGGAAGCAGTGGAACCGTCGTGCGCGCCGCGCAGCCGCTACGCGCTACTCCGAACCGGTGCGAGAGAGCGGCGGGCTGGTGGGCGCCTCGGGTTCTTCGTCAGGGTGCCAGATGTCGAGGTTTCGGATCGCCCGAAGCTGGTGGCCGCGGCGGATGCGGTGGAGCTCTGCGATGAAGTGGACGGGCGCCGCGCTCACATGTGCGACAGCGGCGACTGCGTAGTCCGACGCGTCGAGGTCGGCCGTCGCGCGCAGCATGGAGCCGCCTTCCAGGACGACGGTGATGACGACGGGTCCCTCCATACCCCACGGCCCCGGAGCGCCGCGAAGCTCGGAGACCCACCCAATGAAGGGCATCGCCTGGGTCCGCGCGGATGGTCGGAGTGCTGTGGCCAACGACTCTAGCCCTTCGTACATCTCTCGGTCGAAGGCCACGGCGGTCGGAGCTCCTCCCTCCGACGGGACTGCCGCCGACCACGCGACCTCGAATCTCAGATCTGCGGCTTCGTCTTGAGGGACCATCCTCAGGACGGCTTCGCACAGGTTCGCACTGACGATGGGGTCTGTTGGCGTCGGCTCGAGGACGCGTTGCGGCACATCTGCGCGCAATGCCATCGACAGGTGCGACAACGAGCGCAGCAGCGTCTCCGAGACGTGCCGGCCGAAGCCGTTGCGCGTGTCGCTCACCTCAGTGGGAGTGTCGACCACGAGGACGACGCTGCCCCGCTCGATGGCCGTGAATCGCGTTGCGCCGAGGAACGCCTCCGCCTCCGCGAGCGTCATACGCGGGTGGAACGACCGAGGGCTCACCGCACTGCACGCGGCCGCAAGGAACACCCGAGTCAGTCCATCGACGGTTCTCGCGACCGCGTCCAGTCCGAGCGTGTCGGGTCCCACGAGGGCTGCGCGGTGGCGATCCGCGCGCGCGGCCGTGAGATCGCTCAGCACCGCCTCCACGCCACGGTCCTCCGCCGCCGCGACCCGTCGCGCGAGCATCACCATCGCCGGCACGTAGTCCGTCAAGGTCCGGTCCAGCGGGAGTACGACCTCGGCTCCATCGCGCCGAAACACCGCGACGTCATCGCGCGGCGTGTTCGCTCCCGTCCACCCGCGCGACCGCAGGTAGCTCTTGACGACCTTGTAGTCGATCTCCTCGGCGACCGAGTAGACGTCATCCGGGCTCACAGAGCCTCCTCACGAGCCGCGGCGGCGACGAGGCGCCCGAGCTCACCGGGATCGAGGACCTGGCTGATCGGAACGTGGATGGTCGTGGAGCGCTCGTTCATGTTGGCGGGAGCCTCGCGAAGGGAGCACCAGTACATGCACCTTCTGAGGACGAGCGCGTCAGGGCCGACACTCAGCCACGTCGAGGGATCGGACGGCAGCCTGAGCAAGGCGAGGTAGC
>JAHBWG010000175.1 GCA_019637095.1 Sandaracinaceae bacterium
TCGTCATTCTCTTCGAGCGCCCGCTTCGGGGCGCTGGACCGGCGCGCGGACTGGCCCCAACGCCCTGCCCGATGCCGGCGGTCACGCTCGAGGACGGAACGACGCTCGCGTACGAGGAGGTGGGCCGAGGCCCTGCGGTGCTGCTGATCCAGGGGGTCGGCATCGCCGGCTGCGGCTGGCGGCCGCAGGTCGAGGCGCTCGCGGATCGGTGCCGCGTCGTGACGTTCGACAACCGCGGGATCGGCGGCACGCCGCTCGTGGGCGCGCTGTCGATCGAGCGGATGGCCGGTGACGCGCGCGCGCTGATGGACGCGCTCGGGATCGAGCGCGCGCACGTCGTCGGCCACTCGATGGGCGGCGTGATCGCGCAGGCCCTCGCGCTCGCCGCGCCGACGCGGGTCGCGAGCCTCGCGCTCTTGTGCACCGTCGCGCGCGGCAAGGACGCGACCGCGATGACGCCCGACATCGTGTGGCTCGGCCTGCGTGGGAAGATCGGGACCGTGCGGTCGCGGCGGATGGCGTTCCTCGAGCTCGTCTCTTCGCGCGAGGTCCTCGCCGGTGATCGCGAGGCGCACGCCGCCGCGCTCGAGGCGGCGTTCGGGCGCGCCCTCCACGCGGTGCCGCCGGTGGCGATGAAGCAGCTCCGCGCGCTCGCGCGCTACGACGCGAGCCCGCGACTCGCCGAGCTCGCGTCGCGGCCCGTCCTCGTCGTGAGCGGCTCCGAGGATCGCGTCACGCGCCCGCGCTTCGGTCGCGCCCTCGCCGAAGGCATCGCTGGGGCGCGCTACGTCGAGCTCGCCGCCGCGGGCCACGCGGCGCCGGTCCAGCAAGCGAGCCGAGTGAACGCGCTCCTCGCCGAGCACCTCGCGGGGGCGTGAGGGGACGATCCTCGTCATCTCGTCATTCTCGGTGCGCTGCGCCGTCACCTCCCGAGGCTGCGCGCGGCCTGCCCCGGTATGGTAGAGCTGCCCTGGGGATCGACGTGACGAGCACGACGCATGACCGACGCGCGTGGGCTGCACCTCCGGCGCTTGCGTTCACGACGCTCGCGGTGATCCTCTCGCTCGGCGCGCCGGTGCCGGCGATGGCTCAGCACGCGGGGCTCCCGGTGGCGTCCGCGCGCGCCTCGGCGGGCTTCGTGGCGTTCCCGGAGCTCGCCGAGGTCGGCGTCTCCTTCGAGCTCGTCGGCGGAGTCAACCTGCCGATCTGGAGCGTCGACGAGCCCGCGCCGCGCGAGGGCTGGGGCATGACGATCGAGGGTGGGGCCTTGATCAACGCGGGCGGTCAGCTCGGGCTCGTGGGGCACGGCCTCGTGACGGTGGGCGTCGACTACCAGTTCGAGTGGCTGGCGGTCGGGCCGGTCGCGACCGCGTTCGTCGGCTGGGGGCCTCGGGAGCTGAGCGTCGGGGGGCGGCTGGGTGTCCGCGTCGAGGCGCTCTTGGGGATCTTCGGCCTCGACGTCTCGTGCGACGGCCGGGCCTACGATGGCCGGGCGCTCTTCGGCGTCGACGTGCGGCTCGCGCTCGATCTGGGCGCCGCGATCCACATCCTCGTCGGGCTCACGGGCGGAGGGCTCCCGCCTCCGACGGACTCGAGCCGGCGCGCGCGATCGATCCACGCGCTCGCGTCGTGAACGCGCGCGCCCCGTCTGCACCGCGTGCGTCACCGAGGCGCGCGAGAGCGGCCGGAGGGGTGCTCGTCGCCCGCCGCGTCCATCGGTGGCGCCGCGAGGGCGGCGGGCACGAGGTCGCCGCCGACCACGAACAGCGCGATCGCGATCCCGGCGACCGCGATCTCCAGCGGATACGTCGCCGGGAACGCGAGCAGGGCTGCCGCCGTCGTGACGTTGATCGCGGCGGCCGCGTAGAAGACGCGCTGCACCGTCGCGCCGAGCGTGACGGCGCCGCCGGCCTTCACGAGCGCGTCGATCGCCAGCGAGGTCTCCGCGGGCAGCCCGAGGCGCCACGTCGCGAGCATGACCGGGAGCGGTGTCCACGCAGCCACGACCATCACGTTCGCGAGCCAGCGGCTCAACAGGTTCTGCTCGCGATAGCGCCAGAGCGCGGCGGCGGCCGCGCTCGTCGCGACCAGCGTCTGCAGTCCGCCGAGCTCGAGGTAGCCGAGCTCGAACCATCCGGCGCGGAGCGCGGAGCCGCTCGCGGCGCCGACGGCTGCGAGCAGCACGGCGAATCCCTTTGCGCGGCGCCGCCGCGAGTCGGCCGACACGCGGACGTCGCGATCGCGGGCGTAGCCGCGGAGCGCCTCGAGCTCGCGCGCGCGCTCGGCGAGCTCCGCAGCCTTCGCGGCGATGCGTACGTCGAGCGAAGGATCGGGCGTCGAGCGCTCCGCGGCCCAGAGCGCCGCAGCGGCGGGGTTCTCGTCCTCGAGCTCCTGCTCGACGAGGCCGAGCAGGCAACGATCCAATCCGGCTTGCGCCCGCTCGTTCCGCACCCAGAGCGACAGCGACTGACGAAAGCCGGCGCGCGCCTCGAGCCGCTCGGCGCGCGGGTCCTGCGCCGCGCCGGCGTCGATGTCGTCGAGCCGCGCCCACGCGCGCTCGGCGAGCGCGAGGGCGTCTCGGTGCACGGCGAAATCCTCGAGCGCGCGGCGCAGCGACGCGACGGTCGCGAAGCGATCCTCGGCGTGGTACGCGGTCGCCCGCGCCGCGATCGCCGCGAGCTCCGGGGGGACGTGCGCCCCATAGCGGCGCGCCCGCGGGGTGAGCGCGGAGTCGAGGATCTCTCGCAGCGAGCCGGCCTCGTGGAGCGACTCGCCCGTCAAGACCTCGTGCAGAATCCCGCCGATCAGGAAGACGTCGGTGCGCTCCGTGAGCCGCGCGTTGGCGGCCATCTCGGGCGCCATGTACGCGGGCGTCCCCGCGAACGTGGCCTCGCCGAGCTCGGCGAGCTCCAGCGGGACGGCGATCCCCCAATCGAGCACGTAGACCTCGCCGAACTCGCCGATCATGACGTTCTCGGTCTTCAGGTCGCGGTGCAGCCACCCGCGGTCGTGCGCGAGCTCGATCGCGCGGCAGACCTGCCGCAGGATGTCGAGGTTGCGCGCGAGCCGGTCTCCATCGCCCCACGAGCGATGCTCGGCATCGCGGAGCAGCGTCTGCCAGCTCTCGCCAGACACGCGCTTCATGACGATGACGGGGTGCCCGTCCTCGTCGCGCCCGAGCTCGTGGACAGGGACGATGTTGGGGTGCTCGAGCCCGCCGACGACGCGTGCCTCACGCACCATCGCCGGGTGCGCGGAGAGCCTCGGGCCCGACGCGCGCTTGATCGCGACCTCGCGGCCGAGCGAGCGCTGCCACGCGCGCTCCACGACCGCCATGCCCCCGCGGCCGAGCGTGCCCCGTAGCTCGTACTCCGACGCCTCGCCCGACATCGCGATGAGGGGCAGCTCCCGCTCGTCGAGCGTGTCGCCCGGCGCCAGTCGCGGCTTCTCGGAGGGCCGGAGCGTCGCGCGCCCGTCGATGGCGTCCGGCGTGGCGATGAGGTCGGCCACCCAGGTCGTCGCCAGAGCCCGCTCCGACGAGGGCGCATCGGGCACCGTCATGGCGCGTACTCTACACGCCGCGCCTGCGCGCCGCCGCGCCCACGGCGTGCTCGGCTCGACAGGAGCCCGCCCATGCTAGGAATCCGTCGACGCGGGGATGGACGTGGGGATTCGCCGTCGCCCTGCGGCGCGGCGGCGCCGGTCGAGCGCGAGGTCACCGAGGTCGCCGCGTGCGCGGAGCCCGCGCCGGTCGCGCCCGAGCCGGCTCCCGAGAACCGCTGCCTTCACCGCTACGATGACGAGGGCCGCGCCGCCTCTGCGCGACGAGCCCGTGGCGAGCTGCGCACACAACCCGCAGGGCGAGCGTGCGATGCGGGCGCGCCTCGCGCGCGACTACCGCCGCCGGGCGGATCCGAGCCGCGTGGACGTGGACCTCGGGTGCGACACGCTCGGCGACGACGCGCGCGCGCTCGAGCTCGTGCACCAGCACGACTTCCAGCGCGTGAGCCGCTTCACGGTCGCGCGCTTCACGCGCGACGACGGGGGCACGTTCGCGGCGCGCGCGGTCCGGCTGGAGCTCTCCGTCGTCGAGCCGGCCGAGATGACCTGGGAGAGCGCGCGGCGCGGGACCCTCTCGCACTGGGTGGGCGCCGTCCCGTCCGCCACGCTCGAGCGGCGGATCCCACTCTTGCCTGCCGCCCTCGTCGCGCGGACGCGCGAGGTCGCGCTCCCGAGCCGCGGCCGGCGCGGCGTGAGCGCTCCGCGCGTGGCGCCGTCTCGTCACCCTTCACGGTGCGGCTGATCGTAACGACTCGCCTGATCCCGTCGTGACGCACTGACGAAGGTGGGGCA
>JAHBWG010000176.1 GCA_019637095.1 Sandaracinaceae bacterium
AGGATCGTCCCTGGATCAGCGCGCGTCCTTGCGCGCCTGGTTGCGGCGGCCGCGCGCGGCGCCGTGGGCGAGGTGAGCCTTCTGGGCCGCGACGCGCGGCTTCTGAGCCTTCTTCGCGCCGACCGGCTTCTTCGCGTCGTGCGCGAGGGCGCTGACCTTCTTCGCCGCGGCCTTCTTCCTCGCCTTCTTCTTCACGACCCGCTTCTTCGCGGCCGTCGGCTTGGCGAGCGTCTTCTTGGTCACCGCCTTCTTCGCGGCGGCCTTCTTCTTCGCCACGCGCTTCTTGGCGACCTTCTTCTTGGCGACCTTCTTCGCCGCGGTCTTCTTCGCCGCGGCGCCGGTCGCGCGCTTCTGGGCCTTGATCGCGCGGCGGCTCGGGGCCGGGGCGTTCGGGTCGGGCCGGTCCTGGGCGCGCGCGCGCGCCGCCTCGAGCCGCTCGAGCACGCTGGCGAAGATCTCTTGCTTGAGGCGCGTGTTGTCGTCGCCCTGCGCGACGCGCTGGTTCTTCGGGTCGCGCTTGCCGCGCGCCTCCGCGCGCTGCTGCGAGGCCGTGCGGCCGTACTTGTCGCGCAGGCGTCGCGCCGCGGTGATCAGCTGGCCGAGCCGCGCGGCGCCGTGGTCGTCGACCCGCCCCGTCGCGCTCGCCTCGTAGATCCGGAACTCCGCCTCGGTCAGCAGCTTCCGCGCCTTCTCGCGTCCAACGTCCACCTTCACCTCCGGGCTCTCGCGGGCCGAAGCGCGAGGATGGCGAACGCGCGCGCGCGCGTCCACCCCTCGTGCGCCGCGCGAGCGCTCAGGCTCCGTGGCGCTCGGCGCGCGGCGCTCGGGCGCGCTCGACGTGTGCCTCGGCTTCGTCGGCTTCGTCCTCGAGCGCGACGCGCGCGCCCTCGCGCATCCAGCGATCGAGGTCGGGCATCGGGCCGCTCAGGAGCTCGCCCGGGTGGCGGTCGCGCGCCTCCCCGACGAGGAGCTCGGCCATCTCGTCGTCGCCGCGCTCGGAGAACGCCCAGCCGAGCAGCGCCAGGAGCGGCGCGGCGGCGGTGATCGGCAGCGCGAAGCTCGCGCGCTCGTGGAGCGCGTCGTCCGAGAGCGCGTGGCGGCCGGCGCGGAACGCGAGGTAGAGCTCGGTCGTGTGGTGGCTCAGGCGCACGTACTCGCCCGGCGCCGGCTCGCCGATCTCTTCGAGGACCGCGCGCGCCTCCTCGTGGCGATCGAGCCGCGCGAGCAGCTGCGCCTCGTGGTGGCGCGCCGTCTGCGCGAGCGCGGCCTTCGGGCGGCGCGACAGCGCGATCGCGCGGCGGATGCGCTCGAGCGCGAGCGCGTCGTCGCCTCGCACCCGCGCGACCCCGGCGAGGCCGGCGAGCGCGCGCGCCTTCAGGTGCCGCGGCACGAGGCGCGCGTGCGCCACGCGCTCGAAGTGCGCCTCGGCGCCCTCGAGGTCGCTCGAGACGAGGCTGCGCACGCCGCCCTTGAGGTGTCCGACGCGCGTGAAGACCCAGCCGACCCAGCCGCCGAGCGCCGCGGCGATCGAGAGGCCGGGCCAGCCGAGCAGCGCGTAGCCGAGGTACGCCTCGATCCCGACGAGGGTCGAGACGAGCCCCCAGTACCCGACGGTGAGCGCCTGCGCGCGCGCGCGGCTGCGCACGCGGCCCTTGCCGTCGACGTGGACGAGATCGCGCGGCCCGGCGTCGGCGAGCGTGTCGGCGACGCGTACGGTGCCGCTCATGGCTCCGGATACGCTTCGGACCGCGGCGGATCTTCCCCGACGAAGTCTCGGACGAGCGGGACGATCTCCTCGTGCGCGTCCTCGAGCACGTAGTGGCCGGAGGTCGGGAAGCGCACGACGCGCGCGCCGGGCAGGTGCCGGCGCCACTCGTCGAGGAAGGGGCGATCGAACACGAAGTCGCGCTCGCCCCAGAGGATCAGGGCGGGCTTGTCCGCCAGGCGCGCGAGCCCGTCGCGCGTGGCCTCGACGATCGCGTAGCCCGCGTCGGCGGGTGAGAGGGGGATGTCCTCGACGAAGCGCAGCGTCGCGATGCGCGTCGCGGGCGCGTCGTACGGCGCGAGGTACGCGTCGCGCACCTCCTCGGGGAGCGGCCGCCGCGTGACGCAGAGGCGCGTCGCCGCGACGGCGAAGGCGTTGAGGTGCCGCACGAGCACGCCGCCGACGGGCGTGCGCGTGAGGCGGAGCGGCAGGTGGAAGGCGCGCTCCTTCGGGAGCGGGAACGCCGCGGTGTTCATGATCACGAGCGACGCGACGCGCTCCGGGTGACGGACCGCCCACGCCATGCCGATCATCCCGCCCCAGTCGTGCACGACGAGGTGCAGCGGCCGATCGAGCGCGACGTGGTCGAGCAGCCGCCCGAAGTCCTCGACGCGCCGCGCGAGCGTGTACGGGTAGCGGGCGTCGTCGGGCTTGTCGCTCAGGCCCATGCCGATGTGGTCCGGCACGATGCAGCGGTGCGAGGGCGAGAGCGCGCGCACGAGGCGGCGGTAGTAGAACGACCAGGTCGGGTTGCCGTGCACCATGACGACGGGCGGGCCGGCGCCCTCGTCGAGGTAGCTCATCGAGAGCCCGTCGAGGTCCAGGCGCTTCGCGTCGAACGGGTAGAGGTGTCGCGGGACCGGCCTCACCAGATCACCTCGGCCATCGCGCAGTTCAGGCCCGAGCCGATGCCGAGCAGCCCCACGCGGTCGCCGCGCCTCACGCGCCCCTCGCGCGCGGCCTCCGCGAGCGTCATCGGGACCGACGCGGGCCCGACGTTGCCGTGCTCGGGGTAGATCACCGGCACGCGCTCGAGCGGGATCCCGAGCGCCTTCGCGATCGCCTCGGTGTGGACCTTCGAGACCTGGTGCATGACGGCGTGGTCGAGGGCGCCTGGCGTCCAGGACAGCTCGTCCTGTGCGACCGCCCACGTCTTCTGGCCGAGCTCGACGCCGGCGTGGAGCAGGCCCGTCGCGTCGGTGCGCATCCAGTCGTTCTGGCCGCGGCAGAGGTGGTTGTGCTCGGTCGCCGAGCGCCGGACGATCCCGACGAAGCGGTGGCCCTCGGGCGCGAGCTCGCGCCGCGTCAGCACCGCGGCGGCGGCGCCCGAGCCGAGGGTGAGGGTCGCGAGGTTGTCGCGCAGGGTCTGCGGCGAGGCGTCGCTCGCGCAGAGGCGCTCGACGGTGCGCTCGACGACGTAGCGCGAGCTCTCCCCGTCGACGACGAGCGCGTAGTCGACGTCGCCGCGCTCGAGCAGGCGCGCCGCGAGGGTCATCCCGTCGAGGAAGCCGAGGCACGCGTTCGAGAGATCGAAGCTCGAGCACTCGGGCGCGAGGCCGAGGTTGCCGTGCACGAGGCACGCGGTCGAGGGCTCGACGAAGTCGCGGCAGACGCTGGTGTTGATGAGGATGCCGACGCGGCTCGGCTCGAAGCCGTCGAGCGCGAGGCGGGCCGCCTCGGTGGCTGCGTCGCTCGGCGCGGTGTCCGCGTCGAAGAAGCGGCGCGCGCGGATGCCGCTCAGCGCCTCGAGCGTGCCGGGCAAGAGGCCCAGGCGCGGGAGCGGGAGGCGGGCCTCGAGCTCGCGTGTGGGCACGCGATGCGGCGCGTGCACGGTCGCGAGCGAGGCGATGACGACGTCGTCGAAGCGCATCCCAGGGCCGGGAAGGGGAGCGCAGCTTTCGGGGCCCGTCAAGCCGGGGCGGTCATGGCGCGGCGGGCGCTCGGAGGGAGCTCGGCGAGCTGGCCCTCGCGGTCGACGCAGACGAGCTCGACCTTGCCGTCGACGAGGAGCTCCTCGCCGCGCAGGGCGCGCTGGTGGAACGTGGCGCGGTAGGGGCTCGACTCCTCGGCGTGGGTGCTGATCACGATGGTGTCGCCGAAGACGGCGCCCTTCTTGTACGCGAGCTGCGCCTTGTAGACGACGAAGCCGATCCCATCCTCCTCCCACAGGCGCCGCAGCTCCGCGGTGCCGAGCATGTGCTCGCGCGCGCGCTCGAAGTACTTGAGGTAGTTCGCGTGGTAGACGACGCCGGAGTGGTCGGTGTCCTCGTAGTAGATCTGGACGGGGTGCTCGTGGGGCATCGCGGCGCACGCTAACGGATCGCGGGGGGGACGGGTACGGGGACGCGGACGCGGACGCGGACGGGTACGGGTACGCGGACGGGTACGGGTACGGGTACGGGTACGGGTACGGGTACGGGTACGGGTACGGGTACGGGTACGGGGACGGGGACGGGAACGCGGA
>JAHBWG010000177.1 GCA_019637095.1 Sandaracinaceae bacterium
GGGGAAGGGTCGTGCAGTCGAGAAGCGGGCCCGCTTCCAAGCAGCGACCGGTCGTCACGTCCAGCCGGCGGCATGCGCCCGGTTGACAGCGTGTCCACTGACAGGTGCAGCTATACCGCTCCCCCTCGACTCTCGGCAGATGTGCCTGAGAGCAAGCGGTTAGCCCCCCACAAGGAACATGCTAACTATGGTTGCTAACCTCAGCGATCTCGCCACGCCAGTACCCTCCCTCTTCGCGCCCACATGCCGTTCCGGGCTCGTCATCAGAGTACGACGCGAATCGACGGTGGACAAGGCTGGCTTCGAGCTTGGGTGTGATCGCGGATCCACGTCGAGGGCAACTCCTACCGTCTGCGCGAGTCCGCAGAGACGGCCGGACCGCCGAAGAAGCCACCAAAGCCCCGAACTAAGGGGCCGAACTGAACCGCAGCGGCCGCGGCGTAGCACGAGGCGAGCACCGGCTGCTCGTCGAGGAGCGAGTCGGTCTGTTCGTGAACTCGAGCGAGCGGCCGTGGCGCTCGAGCACGCCGAGGAGCGCGGCGTGGGCCCGGGCCGCGACGTCGGCCACCTCGTCGCCGCTCGGCGGGGGCAGCGCGTGGAACACGAGCGCGCCCTCGAGGTCGCGGACGTACACGCCGTCGAGCGCGAGGGTGTGGCGATGTTCATGGCTCGCATGGCAAGCCATACGAGCGGGGACGTTCAGACGCAGCGCGCTGTCACTGCGCTGGATGAAAGTGACGGCGCCCACGAAGGCGTCCTCGACACTGCGTAACCCGAGCTGACGCGTCGCGCGCCAGCGCAGCGAGCGCGTCACCGCGCCAACGAAGGCGGCGAGGGCGGCGGCGCACAGTCGCCGGTCATAGGCCAGCAGGTAGCGCAGCGCCCAGGGCAGCGAGCACACCCACTGCCGAATCGGCACATCGGGCAGCACCTCGTCCACGAGGTGGGCGGCGACATCGGACATGCGGCGGCCCAGGCACGAGGGGCAGAAGCCGCGCCGCTTGCACGCGAACCGGACGAGCAGCTCGTGACCGCACCGGCGGCACGCGAGCCGCACGACGCCGTGCTCGAGCCGGCCGCAGCGCAGGTACTCGTCGAAGTCGCGCACGACGAAGCGCGGCAAGCCGCCTTGCTCCTCGGCGCGCTCGAGGAACCGCGGCCAGTGCTCGCGCACGAGCGCGTACAGCAGCGTGTCCTCGGGACGCCGACGTGCGTAGCCGTCCGCTCGCGCGGGCACCGGACAGGAGGTCTCGCGTGCCGCCGCGCCCACACGCGCTCATCGGTCCGCGCGGCTCGTCGTTGCGCACCGTGCCCGACGAGCCCGACGTGATCGTCGCCGCCGACTGGATCGTCGACCTCGACCCGGAGGGCGGCGAGGGCGGGCCCGCCTCCCGCGCCTGAGGGTAGGCGTCGAAGTCCGCACCCGTCGCGACCTCCCCGCGCAGCACGTCGGCGGGCAAGTCGCCGAGACCGACACGCCCGGCACCGCCGTCGCCGACGCGCCAGCTTCACGCCGTGCGGAGCTGGCCCCGAGGGCAGGATCACCATCGTGCGCTCGTCGAGCGCGTCGTCGAGCGCGGCGACCGCGCGGCAGAAGCGCACGCCTTCGGCGACCGCGTCGTCCTCTCTGCGGGCGCGAGCGGGCCCTCGATCCCGCGGGCTCGCCTGCCGTGGCCGACGACGGTGTACGACCGACCCGGCTCGCGGCTCGCGCCTCGCACGACACGCGCTGCGCCGGGCGAACCGCCTCGCACGAGGGCAGCCGCTGCGCCCAAGACTTGACGTCGATCGCGGGATGACGATTCGTATGCAGCTTCTCGTGTTTCTTGTCAGGGCAAGACCGCGGAGCGAGGCGGGAGAACGGTGCTACTAACACCGCCCGCCGACCTCTTCGCCCGGCCCCGCGCCGGCGCTGTCTCCGACCGGCGTCCTACGCCGGACGGGGACGCCTACGCGAGAAACCGGCAAGCTCCCCGAGGGCGCCGGGCGCGTGGGACCTCAGGCAGTCTGCGCGATCTCGGGGGCTCCGGCCTCATGCGCAGTGCGCGTTATAACAACGACCCTCGCTCCGACTCGGCCTCCTGCGGCGGTATTCAACCGCTCGAGGACAGGCTTTCGTGAGGGCGCTGCCGCGGCTTGCGTACTCGGCCTGGCCCGGCGAGGCCGAGTCGTCGGAGCGAGCGACGCACGGGCGAGGTGGTGCGCCCCCTTAGACCTCGCCTCGAGCCTCTCGTAGAGCTACAGTCCCTCCGTGGCCAAGAGGCTGACGACCGCCGATCGCGAGGTCTTCGCGCGGAAGGAGAAGCTCCGCGAGAAGGACCGTCGCACCGTCGCGGCCGGCGAGGCCACCTGGGCCGAGATGAACCGCGCGAACACCTTCGCGGTGTCGGTGGTCCACCTCTACCGCCCGATCAAGAAGCTCGGGCTGCCGCGATAGCGGCGGCGACCTTCTCCCGGCAGGGCTCGAGGCGCTTCTCCAGGAACCGCAGTGGCAGCGCCTGGTGATCGGACGGGACCGCGGCGAGGACGTCCACGTCGTGCTTCGCCGCGATCGTCACGCCCCGTTCGTGCTCCGCGAGCTTGAGGGTTCGCTCGATCCCCTGCCGGGCCTCCTCCCAGCCGTCGGCGAGCTGGTCCAGGTGCCACTCCCGGAGCACGTCACGCGCGATGCGCGCCTGCAGGATGGCCGTCTCGGTCTGATAGCCGTCGAGCTCGACCACGTTCGCCGCCCGGCTCTCGAGCAGCATCACCGGGTGCATGACGTAGAAGGAGGGGAGATCGGCGGTGGCCTCGAAGCCGACGGCCTCGTCGAGGACGCGGTCCCGCCCGCGGATCCCGTGCACGCCCTTCAGGAACTCCACCGTCCGCTCTTCGCCCTCATCGTCGGTGAAGGTCACGGACGCCGCCACGAGGGAGGTGAACGGGAACTTGAAGTGCGGGGCGCCGTGCAGCCGCGCCGCTACCTCCTTCACGACCGGACGCAGCTTGCGAGGGTCCAGCGACCGCGCGGCGAAGTCGGCGTCCTTGCTGATGTACATGGCCGTCGGGTCGTCGATCGCAGGCAGCCGCCCGCGCACGCCGTAGTACTCGGCCCACCACGCGACGGCCTGACCCCCCACCAACACGGCGCGCTTGTCCACCGACTCGAGGGCCTCGAGGACGTACTCGCGCTTGAGCGGCTTTGGCGGGCCGGCCACCGGCGTCACTCCGTGAAGTCGTCGAAGAAGCCGCGGTCGACGCGGTAGGACTGTACCGGCACGAGGCCGAGCTCGAGGTCCTCCAGCATCCGCACCAGCTTGTCACCGTCCACGAGCTCGATCGGGGGCGCGCCGTCGCGGACCGCTTCGCGCCGGGCGTCGGGGGTGAAGGTGGACGTCGTGAGGATGATGCCCTTGTCAGCGCGGCCCATCATGGCGCCGCGGAAGTCGCGCACATGGGACGTCGAGATCGGGCTCGCGTAGCGCTTGCACTGGAAGAGCACCTTGAAGCTCACGAGGGCGTTGATCTCGAGGACGCCGATCCCGTCGATGCCACCATCGCCGGGCCTGCCGGTCACCGTCACCTCCTGGAACCCCGCCTCTCGAAGCAGGCGCTGACAGAAGCGCTCGAACCCAGCCGGCGGGAGCGCCTGGAGCAGCGTGATGACCTCGCCACGATGATCGGCGGACGACGGCACTTCGGCGTCAGGCTCCGGCGGGGTCGCGTCGTCGACGGTGCTCTCGTCGTCCTCGGACTTGAAGCCGGAGTGGATCTGCCGGAAGAGCCGAAGTGCGGCCTCGTGGTCGAGCGGGCCGGCGGCGCGTCCGCGGTCCGTCAGCGTCCAGACGCCGCGCCGAGACGAGTCGATGTAGCCCGCCTTCGCGAGGTAGAAGCGAGACCAGGCGACGAGGTGATCGAAGCGCGGCGCGCCACTCGGGATGAGCTCGGCTCGCTCCTCCTCGGTGATTCCGAGGGCCTCGGCCACGTGGTCGGCGACCTCGGCGGGGCGCGCGGAGCCGCCGAGCTCTCGGAGTGCGATCAGCACGGGCTGCATGAGCTGGACGAACTTCGGGCCCGGGAGATTCGAATTCAGCACGCTCTCACCTCACTCCTTCGGCCTCGGGCAGCGCTTCCTGTCGCTCGAACTGGAGCACGAGGGGTTGTCCCGGTAGCTGCTTAAATTC
>JAHBWG010000178.1 GCA_019637095.1 Sandaracinaceae bacterium
TCGGGCGCGCCGCGACGGAGCGCTCGAGCTCGACGCGCGCGGGCCCGAGCGCGCCGGCGACGCGGTGCGCGTGGCCGAGGTAGGGGTGGAGCGTCGCGGCGGCGAGCGGCGGGAAGCCCTCGCAATCGGCGAACGCCGCGCGCGCCGCCTCGCGCTCGCCGAGGAAGGTCAGCGCGGCCGCGAGGCCGATGGACGCCCAGCGCGTCCGCGCGACCTCTGCCGCCTCCTCGAAGTCCGCGCGCGCCGCCTCGTAGGCGCCGAGCCAGAGCCGCAGCTCGCCCCGATAGCAGCGCGGATGCGGCGAGCCGGGCTCTGCCTCGGCGAGGGCGTCGAGCGCCGCGAGCACCGCCTCGGGCGGCTGATGCACGATCGTCTTGAGCGTGAGGTCGGCCCGCATCCGCACCGGCTCGGTGGCCGCCCGGATGGCCTCCTCGTCGACGAGCGCGGCCGGGTGCGTGCCCGCGAGGTCCGGTCGATCGACCGCGGAGCCGAGCGCCTCGATCAGCACGGGCCCGAACGCGCCCCGCTCGACGCACGCGCGCGCGCTCGCGAACGCCGCCTCGGGCTCGCCGACGAGCGCCCGCGCGAACATCGCCGCGAGCTCGCGCGCGGGCGAGGCGGGCGAGGCCGCGAGCGCGCCCGCGAGCGCGAGCGCGTCGAGGGCGCGGCCGCCCCCGAGCCGGTCCAGGAGCACGCTCCCCGCGTCGGGCGCGCGCGGCGCCTCGTCGAGGGCGTCCGGGAGCGCGCCGTCGAGCGCGCGCTCGACGGGCGAGCGCGTCGCGCTCGATCGCTCGTGCCGATATCCGTCGCGCAAGAAGACGTTGGCGGTCACGAGCGCGCGCGCCGTCGGCGCCCGCGCGACGCCCGGGCCGTGCAGCGCGAGCGGGTGGATCAGGAGCGCGTCACCGGCCGCCGCGGTCAGCTCGACGACCTCGCCGCTCGCCGCGAGCACCTCGTCGCGCACGCGCGGATCGCCCAGATCCACACCCTCGGCGGCAGCGCGCGCCAAGCGTCGCGCCGTCACCCGGTGCGAACCGATCGCGACGCGCGTGCCGCCGCTCCCTTCCGGCGCGTCGGTCAGCGGCAAGAGCACGATCAGCCCGAGGCGCAGGCGCGCGAGCGTGGCGTCGGCGCGCGGCTCGTCCCAGTGCAGGCTCGATCCGTCCCCGAGCGCGCCGCCGGGATCCAGGTTGAGCACGACGTGCTCGCCCACCTCTTCGCGCAAGACGCGATCGGCGCCGCCGACCGCCGCGCGGACGGCGGCCGCGAGGCGCAACGAGACGTCCTCGAGCGGCCGGCTGCCCTCGGCGTGGTAGGTGAGCCGCGCACACGGCCAGGTCGAAGGACGCGCGAGGTCGAGCGCTCGCACCGCGTCGACGTGCGCGCCCGCGCGGCACTCGACGACGTAGCGGGCCGGGTCCTCGCGCATGCGGCGGAGCACCTCGTCGAGCCAGGCCGCCGCGCGCTCGGGGCTGAGCACGCGCTCGATCCGCGTGAAGCCGAGCGTCGCGAGCGAAGCGGCGTCGAGCACCCTCGGTCCATGCGCCGGCCTCCGCGCGGGGTCAACCGCCGCGCGCGAGAGGGCTCGGATCGAGGCAGCAAACGACCGAGCGGCGCAGCCAGCACCCGTGAGGGAGATCGGCGTGCTAAGCGTGCGCGTCATGAGATCGAAGCTGTCGGCGAGGTCGGCTCCGTTCGTCGCGCTGTCGTGGCTGCTCGTCGCCTGCGGCTCGGATCCGGGCGCACGGCCCGCGCAGGCCGAGCGGCCGCACGGCCACCACCACGGCCACCACGGCCACGACCACTCCGATCCCTCCTCGCTCGGGCCGCTCATGCGCGCGCTGTTCGGGGAGATGGGCGAGCTGCGCGACGCGCTCGCGCAAGACGACGGCGCGCGCGCGGCCCGGCACGCGCGCGCCATCGCGGTCGCGTGCGACGATCAGGACGTGCACGAGGTAGACGCCGAGCGGTTCGGGCCGAGGTTCGCCGAGCTCGATCGGACCCTGCACGAGACCTCGGCGGCGCTGGCCCTCACCGCGGAGGAGGGCTCCCTCGACGCCGCGCGCGCGCGCTACGCCGAGACGCTCGCCGCGTGCAACGCGTGCCACGCGCAGGCGCCGCCGGCAGCGCGCGTGGATCTCTCGGCGCTCGCGCCGCGCGAGTGAGCGTCACGCGGGGCTTGCCCGCGCACTTCGTCCACGCCGCGCACCACTCGTTCTGCGCGGCCTGCGCGGGAGCATGCCGACGCTGCGGTGAGGCCTGCGCGTCCGGCGCGGCGTGAGCGACCCTCGGAGGCCGTCGATCCATCGAGCGCCCGCGCCATCGAGACCAGGCCGTCGCGCCGCGATGGCCGTCGGCCGACTGATGAGCTCCATCGCCCCGTGATGGGTCTCGCCGCAGCGCGGGAGGGCGCGTAGCACCCTCGGCGACTCAACGCAGGCCGTACGCGTGGAGGCGTCGGTAGAGCGTCATCCGCGGGATCGAGAGCGCGCGCGAGACGGCGCTGACGTTGCCGCCGTGCTCGTCGAGCGCGCGGCGGATCCGCGCCTCGTCGTCGGCGGGCGCGCGCTCCTCTGCGCGCGGCGGCGCGAGCCGCAGATCGGCCGCCTCGATGCGGCGCCCCGCCGCGAACACCGACGCCGCGCGCAGCGCGTTGTCGAGCTCGCGCACGTTGCCTGGCCAGTCGTGCGCGAGGAGGCGCTCGAGAGCCTCGCGCGCGAGCGTCATCGGCGGCTCGAGCCCGCGCGCGATCGCCCGCGCGAGGAACGGGATGTCCTCGCGCCGCGCGCGCAGCGGCGGCACCTCGAGCACGACCACGGCGAGCCGGAAGTAGAGATCCTCGCGGAAGCGCCCGGCCTCCACCTCGCGCGCGAGGTCGCGGTTCGTCGCGGCCACGATCCGCGCCTCGAGCGGGCGCGCGTCGCGCGCGCCGACCGGCCGGACCTCGCGCGCCTCGAGCGCCCGCAGGAGCTTCACCTGCATCGCCTCGGGCATCTCGCCGACCTCGTCGAGGAAGAGCGTCCCCTCGCCCGCCGACACGAGCACGCCCTCGCGATCCCGCTCGGCGCCGGTGAACGCGCCGCGCACGTGACCGAAGAGCTCCGACTCGAGGAGCGAGCCCGGGATCGCGCCGCAATTGATCGCGACGAAGGGGCGATCGCGCCGCGGGCTCGCGTCGTGGATCGCGCGCGCGACGCGCTCCTTGCCGCTCCCGCTCTCGCCCTGGATCAGCGCCGTGATCGAGGAGGCGGCGACGCGCTCGAGCGTCGCGAAGAGCGCGCGCATCGCCGGCGCGCGCCCGATCATCCCGAAGAAGTCGCCTGGCTCGGACACGACGCGGCGGCTGAGGCGCTCGACCTCGAGCGTCGCCCGGTCGAGCCGCGCGGCGATGTGCGCGCGCTCCTGCTCGAGCGCCGCGGTCAGGCGCGCGTTGGTCAGCGCGATCGCGACGTGGTCCGCGAACCCGGCGAGCAGGCGCGCGTCGTCCTCGCCGAAGCGACCGGCCTCGAAGCGGTTGTCGACGTAGAGCGCGCCGAGCACGCCCTCGGGGCCGCGCACCGGGACGCAGAGCACCGAGCGCAGGCGCATCGCGTGGATCGAGCGCTGCCCGCGGAAGCGCTCGTCCTGCCGCGCCTCCTCGCTGAGCACGACCTCGCCCTCGGCGATCACGCGCTCGGCGATCGACCGGCTGAACTTGTCGCCCGAGCGCGCGAGGTGCTCGCGGTCGATGTTCCGCGCGACGGCGACCTCGAGCTCGCCGTCGGCGACGAGCAGCACGAAGCCTCGCTCGGCGCGCAGCAGCTCGATCGACGCGTCCATCGCCAGCTCGAGGATTCGCGCCGGATCGCGCGCGCGCGCCACATCGCCGGCGAGCTCGAGGATGCGCTCGAGCTCCGCGCGCGGCGGCGCGGCCGGCCGCTCCGGCACAGGCGCGACCGCGCCGCCGAGCGCGGCGCGATCGGGGTGGCGCGCGAACGCGTCGTGGAGCTCGGGCGGCAGCGTCGCGCGGCAGCGATCCCAG
>JAHBWG010000179.1 GCA_019637095.1 Sandaracinaceae bacterium
GGCGAGCGCGCCCGCCGCGCCCGCGGCGACCGTCGCCGCGCTCGGCCGACCGCCGAGGACCGTGGCGAGCGCGACGCCGACGGCGATGGCGCCGAGGCCACCGGCGAGGCCGTGCGAGAGCAGCGCCGGGAGCCCGGCGAGGCCGGCGCCGACGAGCGTCACGGTGAGGAAGCGCGCCATCGTCGGCCTCCCCTCAGCGCCGCGCGCGCGCGTGGCGCGCCGCGTTCGAGCCCAGCCCGTACGCGCGGCCCGCCTCGGAGGTCGGCGCGAGCAGATCGAAGTTGCGCTGATCGGTCTCGAGCTCGGCGATCTGCGACGTCATCCGCGGCGCCGCGGCGGGCGCGGCCGCCGCGACCGCGCGCAGCTGCTGCGCATTGCCCTGCGAGATCTGGCGCGCGGTCGTGACGTCGCCGCGCCGCCACGCCTCGACCGCCTCGGCCTGCGCCGCGTCGACGACGGTCGCCCAGGTCTCGCCGTAGATCGACTCGTCCCGCGAGGCGGCGATCTCCGCCTCGGTCGCGACGGCGCGCACCGCGATGCGGTCGCTCTCGACGCGGTGATCGCGCCGGTCGGCGACGGTCCGGTAGCGCGCGCTCGCGGCCAGCGCGCCGAGCTCGCCCGGCGCGCCCGCGTCGACCTCGAGGTCGAGCACGGCGCGGCGCGTGTCGCCCGCCGCGAGGGGCCCGAAGGCCAGCGTGATCGTGCCGGCGCGGCCGTCCGCCTCGGCCCCGTGCGCGTGGCGCAGCCGCCAGCCGCTCGGGAGCGTCACGGTGGCGGCGAGCCCGTCGACCACGGTCTGCGCGGCCTCGTCGAGCTCGCGGCGCAGGAACGCCGCGAGCGGCGCACCGCCCGCCATGAACGCGTAGTTGCCGCGGCCCGCGTCGGCCACCGTGGTCATGAAGCGCTCGTCGTAGTCCGCGCCGATGCCCAGCGCGCTCGCGGCGATCCCGCGGCCCGCGCGCCCGCGCAGGTTCTCCGCGAGCACCGGGAGCGGCACCCCCGAGCCGTCCTGCCCATCGGAGAGCAGCACCACGCGCCGCACGAGGTGCGGTGGCGCCTGCTCGAGCGCCTGCGCGCCCGCCTCGAGCGCGGGCGGGATCACCGTGCCGCCGCGCGCGTCCACGTACGAGAGGCGCGAGACGAGCTCCCGGCGCACCGCGCCGACGCGGGCGAGCGGCTGCAGGACCTGCACCTCGTGGTCGTAGAGGATCACCGCGACGTGATCGTCGCCGTGCATGCGCTCGATCATCTGCTGCACCGCGGTGCGCGCCTGCACGATCTTGTCGCCGCTCATCGAGCCCGAGATGTCCATCACGAGCGCGAGCGCGACGGGCTGCCGCGCGTCGGACGGGCGGGCGTCGGTGCTCGCGTTGAAGCGGAGCTCGGCCAGGACGCGGCGCGTGCCCGCGGCGAGCACGGCGCCCTCGGCGAGCGCGAAGTGACCGTCGAGCGAGGGGCCCGAGAGGCTGGCGCGCGTGCCGCTCGCCGGGGCGATGGGGCGCGCGTCGTCGGCGCCGGCGAACGGGCCGCCGCCGCCGCCTGGCGACGGCACCGCGTGCCCAGGCGCCTCGAGCAGCACCACCCCGCCGACCGCGAGCGCGAGCGCCGCGATGGCGATCCCGACGCCCCCCTTGTTCCAGAACCGCGCGACCCTCTTCGACATCGTCCGACTCCTTCCGCTCGGCGCACCGCGACCGTCGCGCGCAGCTCGCGCACGAGGCCCTCCCGCCGCGCCCCGCGCGCGACGCTCCGTGGTCCCGAACGGTCGAGGGACCGCCCCCCGAGCGCCGACCTTGGCGGCGGACGCGTAAGCGAACCGTAAAGCCGGAGGCGGGACCCGCGGCGACCGGCAGCGGCGATCCGGCGACGCGGATCAGGCCAGCCCAGGCGCTCGCGCGGGCTCGTCGTGCTCGCGCGACGCGAGGTGAGCGCGCCTCACCGCACCCCTCACCGTGCCCAGGGATCGTCGAGATCGGGCGTCGGGCCGGTGCGGCGCGGAGGCGGCGTCGGCGCCGGCTGGATCGGCGCGAACGGGCGCACCTGCGGCAACGGCACGGGGGCCGGCGGGGCCGTGGGGCGGCGGACGGTGGGGCGCGCCTCGGGCGCCTCCTCGGCGACGGGCTCGAGGTGGACCGTCAGGCGCGGCTGGCCACCCTGCAACGTGACTTGCCTCGTCAGGTAGCCCTCGCGGGAGATCTCGATCGTCCAGCGCTCGCCGCGCGGGATGCGCAGGTCGAGCGGCGTGTCGCCGAGGTCGCTCCCGTCGCGGCGCACCGTCGCGCCGGTGGGGTCGGTCTCGAGGTGGAGCGCGGGGGCGTCCGTCACGACGGGGCGCGCCGGAGCCGGCGCCTGCGTCGCCTGCGTCGGCGCGGGAGCGGGCGCGGGCGTCGGCGCGGGGGCGGGGATCGCAGGGGCTGGCTCCGGCGGCGGCCCGGCCGCGTGGGCGGGCGAGGCGCCGTCGGCAGCGGGCAGCAGGATGACGATCGCCGCGACGAGCGCGCCGGCGCAGAGCAGCGCGAGCGCGGCGCCGGCGACCACGAGCCCGACGCCGCCGCCTCCGCGCGACGGCGCGGCGACGACGCTCGGCGCGACCGGCGGCTCGGCCGGCGCGTCGAAGCGGACCGTCTTGACGCGGCCGGTGCCCGTCGCGTCGGTGCGCGCGACGATCCCGCTCTGCGCGATCGGCCCGCTGCCCGGGTTCGAGGGGCTCGACGGGCTCTCGCCGAACGCGGGCGGCGCGTACGGCCCGCTGTCGGGGCCGGAGCCGGACGCCGACGTCGGCCGGCCGAGGTACGAGCCGACGCCGGACAGCCCGCCGCCCGCCTCCGCCGCCGCATCGCGCAGCGCGTTCATCAGCTCGTCCATGCTCTGGAAGCGCGCGGACGGCTCCTTCGCGAGGCAGCGCGCGACGACCGCCTCGAGCATCGGACCGGCCGGACAGCTCGGCCACGCCTGCCGCAGCGGAGGCGCCGGCGTGTAGACGTGGTGCTGCATCGCCTCGAAGGCGCTGCCCGCGTGGAACGGCGGCGCGCCGGTGAGCGCGTGGTAGAGCACCGCGCCGAACGAGTAGATGTCGGTGCGCGCGTCGGTCGACTGCGCCTTCACCTGCTCGGGCGCCATGTACCGCGGGCTGCCCATCATCACGCCGCTCTGCGTGAGCTGGAGCGCGTCCTTGCCCTGGTCGAGCACCTTCACGAGCCCGAAGTCGAGCACCTTCACGAACAGCGGGTCGCCGCCGCGCGGCGCGAACATCACGTTGCCGGGCTTCAGGTCGCGGTGGACCAGACCCTGCTGGTGCGCCTCGCGCAGCGAGCTCGCGATCTGGAGGCCGACGTGGATCGCCTCCTGCGGCGCGAGCGGCCCCGACGCCTTCAGCCGGCTCGAGAGCGTTCCGCCGTCGAGGTACTCCATCGCGATGAAGCACAGCCCGTCCGCGGTGCTGCCGTAGTCGTGGACGACGATCGTGTTCGGGTGCGCGAGCCGCGCCGCGGCGCTCGCCTCGAGGAAGAAGCGCTCCTTGAACGAGGCGTCGGTCGCCGGCGTCTTGGTGACCTCGAGGACCTTCAGCGCCACGCGCCGCCCGAGCGGCACCTGCGTCGCCTCGTACACCACCCCCATGCCGCCGGCGGCGATCTTGCGGACCACCTGGAAGCGGCCCTCGACCACGCGCCCGACGAGCGGGTCGACCTCCTCCACTTCTGCCGGAACGGGTGCGCTCACGGATCCTTCCATCCGCCTCGAGGGCGCGATCAGGATAGCACGGGGCCACCCCGCCGCCCTACGATCCGCGGCGTGAGTAAGGGGCCGCGTAAGAAC